>JAUXWO010000060.1 GCA_030680175.1 Vicinamibacterales bacterium | reverse complement strand
CCGCCACGGCCGCCGCGATCGGGCGAATCCAGCGATACCCGCGCGTGGGCACCGTCTCGATGAACCGGCTCTCGCGGGCCTCGTCGCCAAGCGCACGCCGCAACTGCGCGACGATACGCGTGAGGGCATGGTCGGTGACGGCGACATCCGGCCACACGGCGTGGAAGATCTCCTGCTTGGTCACGAGCTGTCCGGCGCGGCGGACGAGCAGCAGGAGCACGTCGAGGGCCTTGGGCTCGAGCGGGACGGGCGCACCCGCCCGTTCCAGCCGGAAGCCGGCGGCGTCGAGCCGGAAGTCGTCCCACAGGTAGTGCTCGCCAGATCCAGACATGCCGTGCCGATCGTAATCCGTCAGCAGAGGTTACGACCAGAGCGGCTCCCGGGTTTCGCGGCGGCCCTGTGACGGGCGGGGGATAATCGACAGGACGGGGGTGAGCGCGATGAGTGTCATGACCACCACACTGCCGATCGCCGCGGGCCTCGCGGTCCTGCTCTGGGGGGCGGCCTGCGCCGCGGGATGGGAGGCGGGGCCGGACGCCGCGCAGACCGACGATGTCCACGCCGCGAGACGGGCGCGGATGGTCGAGACGCAGATCCGCGCGCGGGGCGTGCGCGACCCGCGCGTGCTGGCCGCGATGGCGGCCGTGCCGCGCCACCAGTTCGTGCCCGACGATCGCCGCGACGAGGCCTACGGCGACTTCCCCCTGCCCATCGGGTTCAGCCAGACCATCTCCCAGCCCTACATCGTCGCCTTCATGACCGAGGCGCTGGGCATCGGCCCCGGCGCGAAGGTGCTGGAGATCGGGACGGGGTCCGGCTACCAGGCGGCGGTGCTCGGCGAGATCGCCGCCGAGGTCTACACGATCGAGATCGTCTCGCCGCTGGCCGCGCAGGCGGCCGCCCTCCTCGAGGAGCTCGGCTACGCCAATGTCCACGTCCGGGATGGCGACGGCTACGCCGGGTGGCCCGAGCACGCGCCGTTTGATGCCGTGATGGTGACCGCCGCCCCCGACCATGTGCCGCAGCCGCTCGTCGATCAGCTGGCGGTGGGCGGGCGGATGGTGATTCCGGTGGGCGTGGTCGATCAGGAACTGCGGATCCTGACGAAGCTACCGGACGGGCAGCTCCGCGAAGGGGAGCGCCTGCCCGTCCGGTTCGTGCCGCTGACGCGGCGTCCTGGGGAGTAGTCGCTAGCTTCCGGCGCGGTACTTCACCTGGCCGCCGACGATCGTCCAGAGCACCGTGGTGTTCGGAATCTCGTCCTCGGCCACCGTCATCAGGTTCTGCGAGAGCACGACGACGTCGGCGAGTTTGCCGGGCGCGAGCGATCCCTTCAGGGCCTCTTCCTTGGCCGCGTAGGCGGCGTTGAGCGTGTAGGAACGCAGCGCCTCGAGCCGGCTCATGCGCTGGTCGGGGTAGAAGACGGAGCCATCCGGCAGCTTGCGGCTCACGGTGGCGTAGTAGCTGGCGATCGGGCTGATGCGCTCGACCGGCGTGTCGGTGCCGTTGCTGATCACGGCGCCGGTGGCCATGAGCTTCTGCCAGACGTACGCGCCTTCCTCCGAGCGCTGATCGCCGAGGCGCGCCGGGACGTAGGGCGCGTCCGACGTGCAGTGCACGCCCTGCATCGACGCGATCACGCCCAGCTGGCCGAAGCGCGGGATGTCGTCGGGATGGAGGTGCTGCGCGTGCTCGATGCGCCACCGCAGGTCGGTGCGATCGGGATGCGCCTTGAAGGCGGCCTCGTAGATGTCCAGCACCTCGCGGTTGGCGCGGTCGCCGATGGCGTGCACGCCGAGCTGCACGTCGTTCTCGATCGCGATCCGCGCGACCTCTTCGACCTCCGAGACCGGCAAAGTGTTGAGGCCGGTGCTGGTGGGCAGGTCCGAGTAGGGCTCGAGCAGCCACGCGCCGCGTGACCCGAGCGCGCCGTCGATGGTCTTCTTGATCGCCGCCACCGTCAGATGGTGGTCGCCCATGCCGACGACGCGCGCGGCGGGCATCTGGGCGCGGAGGTTCTCGTTGCTGTCGCGCACCATCACCCACAGGCGGATGCCCATGCGGCCTTCGTTCACGGCTTCCTTGAAGAGCGCCACCGTCTCGAAGTTGGAGCCGGCGTCCTGGAAGCTCGTGACGCCGTGGGCGAGCGACGTCTCGACGGCGAGGTCGATGGCGCGCCGCGCATCAGCCGCCCGCTCCTCATCGGACTTCTGGGCGCGCCAGGCGGCCATCGTCCGCGAGGCGAGGCCCGACGCGGTTTCGATGAGCACGCCGACGGGCCGGCCTGCCGCGTCCTTCAGGATCGTGCCGCCATCCGGGTTGGGCGTGCGTGCCGTGATGCCCGAGACCTCCATGGCCTTGGCGTTCACGTAGCTGGCGTGGCCGCTCGCGTGCGTCAGCAGCACCGGGTTGTCGGGGGACGCCGCGCTGAGGGCGGTGTGGATCGGGAAGCCCTCGACGTTCGGGTCGGGCACGCTCGCCCACTTCTCCTGGTGCCAGCCGCGGCCGGTGATCCAGTCGCCCGGCTTGGCGGTCTTCGCCGCCTCGCCGACCATCTGGACGATCTCGTCCCAGCTCTCGACGTCCATCAGGTCGAGGTTCATCATCGACTGGCCGAGGCCCGTGAAGTGGCCGTGGCCCTCGATGAAGCCCGGCATGGCCATGCGGCCCTCGAGCTCGATCACTTCGGTCGCCGGGCCCACGTAGGCCGCGATCTCCTCGTTGGTGCCGAGCGCGACGATGCGGTCGCCCCGGATGGCCATCGCCTGCGCCTCCGGCCTGGCGTCGTCCACGGTGACGATCGTGCCGCCCCTGAGGACGAGGGTCGCCGGTTCCACGGCGGGCTGGCTGCTGCAGGCAGCGGCCAGCAGCGTTCCACAAATCAATCCGAACAGTCTCACGCGCATGCGGCGCCTCCGCGGGCGATACTGGCTGCTCCCGGCGGCAGTGTCAAGAGGTACCATGACGGGATCGTGACCGATTTGGAACGACGGCTGCGCAACGCGCTCGCCGCGCCCCTGCCCGGACTCGAGGCGCAGCTGCGGATGGCGCCGCAGCCCCGCGTCGGCTGGGACCCGCACCAGCTGCCCGCGGGCCTCCGTGATGGCGCGGCCCTGATCCTCGTCTACCCGCACGGCGGGGCGCCGCACGTCCTGCTCACGGTGCGCGCGGCGGCGCTGCGCACGCACACCGGCCAGGTGGCGCTGCCCGGCGGCGGCGTGGACGCCGGGGAGTCGATCGAGACCGCCGCGCTGCGCGAGGCATCCGAGGAGGTCGGCGTCACCCCTGCGTCCGTGCGTCTCGTGGGACGTCTGACGCCGCTGCACATCCCGGTGAGCCGCTTCCTGCTCCACCCGGTCGTGGGGGTGGCGGACGAGCGCCCGCCATTTCGCCGCGCGGAATTCGAGGTGGCGCGCCTGCTGGAGGTGCCGGTGGCGACGCTCACCGATCCGGCGTGCATCCGCCGCCGGCGGCGGACGCGCGAGGAGGACGGCCAGACCATCGAGGTGGATGTGCCGTTCTTCGAGGTCGAGGGGGAGCAGGTGTGGGGCGCGACCGCGATGGTGCTGGCCGAGTTCCTCGCGGTGGTCGAGCGCGCGTGGCGCGCATGACCGCCGGCCTCAGCCCACCCACTCCGCCGGGCGGGCCGGCCCGAGCCGGCGCGTGATCCACACGACGGCGAACCCCGTCGCACTCGCCATCAGGCCCCAGAGGTTCGGATTCCACCATCCCGTGCGGTCCGTGCCGAACTGCACCGACAGCAGGCCGATCATCCCGCAGGCGATGGCGGCCATGGCCTCGGGCGTGCCCGCGCGCTTGACGAAGAGCCCGCCGATGACCGGGACGAACAGCGTCGCCCCCACGAGCGAGAAGAAGATCGCGAGCGCCGAGAGGATCGTCGGG
This sequence comes from Vicinamibacterales bacterium, assembly GCA_030680175.1. Lineage (GTDB taxonomy): Bacteria > Acidobacteriota > Vicinamibacteria > Vicinamibacterales > UBA2999 > JAUXWO01. The sequence goes on along the minus strand of JAUXWO010000060.1, from coordinate 17,736 downwards.
AGCTGCAGCGCGAGCAGCATGCCGCCGATCCCGCCGGCGACCGCCGCCAGGCGCGCGACGAGCAGCACGCGGGCGGGCGGGGCGTCGGGCCGGAGGAAGCGCTTGTAGAGATCCTTGGAGAGCGACGTGGACAGCATGAACAGGATCGCGTCGCACGTGCTGACCTCCGCCGAGAACACCGCCGCCAGCGCCAGCGCGCTCAGCCACAACGGCAGGTCGTGCAGCAGCACCGTCGGCAGCACATCGTCGGGCACCAGGCCCGGGTGCGAGGCGCGCGCGGCGATGCCGATGGCGACCGGCACCGACGCGAAGATCATCAGGATGACCCCGTTGAGGCCCACCCCGAGGCGGATGGCGCGTGGATTGACGGCGCCGAACGTCTTCTGCACGAGCCCGGGCGAGATGATGAAGTTCGGACCGAGCAGCAGCAGCAGCGTCCAGCCCGACATCGCCCCGGCCGAATACCAGACGTCCCAGTAGCCCGCGCCCGCGCCCGGCGCCGCGGCCATCGCGTCGAGCCCGACGGCGTCCACCAGCATCGGTACGGCGACCGACAGCCCCCCGACCAGCACCACCAGCTGCACCGCGTTGACCCAGGCCGAACTCAGCAGGCCGCCCGCCGTGAAGTACGCGGTCATCGCGATGCCGCCGATCAGCACGCCCGTCGCGTGCGACGTGCCGGCGACGATGCCCAGCACGCGCGCACCGGCGATGAGCTGCGCGGCGAGGATGGAGAGCGTCCCCACCCACACGAGCGACGTCACGATGGCACGTACGGCGCGGCCGTAGCGATCCTCGAGGAAGTCGCCGATGGTGAAGTAGTCGCGCGAGGCGGCGAGGCGCCAGAGGCGCGGGCCGATGACGAACGCCAGCACGAGCGAGGCCAGCCCGGCGCCGCCGTTCCACCACCACGCGCTCACGCCCTGTTGATACGCGAGGCCCGTGGCGGTGACGAGCGCGCCGGCGCCGATGTTCGAGGAGAGCACCGTGGCGAGCAGCAGCGGCCACGTCAGGCGGCGGCCCGCCACGAAGAAGTCGCCGGGCAGGCGCACGCGGCGCCCGATCCAGACGCCGAGCGCGGTGAGCGCGGCGGCGTAGCCGACCAGCAGCGCGAGGTGGAGGTTCACCGCGGATCGAGGTCGCGAACCGACGGGTAGTTCGGCACGCCGGTCGCCTGGCGCACGCCGCGCAGGATGGCCTCGGCCATCACCTCCGCCGCGAGCGCGCCGATGAGCGTGACGTCGGCCTCGCCGGCGTGCGCGCCCGTGGCCAGCGCGAAGATCACGTCGCCATCGCCCATCGTGTGCGCCGGCACGATCGCGCGGGCGTAGCCGTCGTGGGCCATCTGCGCCACCTTGGTGGCCTGTGTCTTGGTCAGCACCGCATTGGTGGCGACGACGCCGAGGGTCGTGTTCTCGGCGATGCGCGGCCGGTCGAGCGCGCCGGAACGCAGCAGGATGCGCGCGTCCATCAGGCCGCGGCCGTCCGGTGTCCGCACGCCCGCGACGACGCGGCCGGTGGCGGGATCGATGATGTCGCCCGAGGCGTTGACGGCGACGAGCGCCGCCACGGTGAGCCCCGACGGCAGCGTGATGGCGGCCGTGCCGAGTCCGCCCTTCATCGCACGGTTCTGGCCGCCGAACTTGCCCACCGTCGCGCCGGCGCCCGCGCCGACGCTGCCTTCCGCGATGGGGCCGTTCGTGGCCGCCACCGCCGCACGGTAGCCGCAGTCGGCGTCGGGGCGGATCCGGCCATCGCCGACGCCGAGGTCGTACAGGATCGCCGCCGGCACGATGGGCACACGCCCCCCGCGCGTCTCGAAGCCGATCCCGCGCTCGTCGAGATAGCGCATCACCCCCGTGGCCGTGTCGAGGCCGAAGGCGCTCCCGCCCGACAGGACGATGGCGTGCACCTCGGAGACGAGGTTCGTGGGGGCGAGCAGGTCCGTTTCGCGCGTGCCCGGCGCCGAGCCGCGCACGTCGACCCCGGCCGTGACGCCGCGCTCGGCCAGCACCACGGTGCACCCGGTGGGCCGGCCCTCGAGCGTCACGTGGCCGACCTTCAGCCCGTCGATGGCGGTCAGCCCCCTCGGGACCACCGGCTCCTGTGCCTGTCCGTTCATGACGAGCATTGCCAGAACCAAAAGAGATGGATAGCGCATGGAATGATTCCAGAGAGCATACCGCGATCCGCGCTTACGGGAGCGGGTCGCGGGGGGGGCAAGAATCTGGTAGCCGCCCGCGAGCCGGCCGGGCTGTAGTGGACGGATGATGATCCTGGCCATGTTCCTCTGGTCGCTGCAGGCCGCGCCGCCCGCGCCGCAGGCTGCCCCGCCGCCCGACTGCTCGGCCGCGGTGCATCGGCAGTTCGACTTCTGGCTGGGCACGTGGGACGTGATGCCCAACGGCGCCGCGCCGGCGCCCGGCCAGAAACCCGCCACCAACGTCATTACGAGGGCGCACGGCGACTGCGTGCTCGTCGAGCAGTACACCAGCCCCCGGCTCACCGGGATGAGCGTGAACCTGTACGACCGGACGCGCGGCCAGTGGCACCAGACGTGGGTGGACAGCAGCGGCGCGGCCCACGACTACTGGGGCGGGCGTGAGGGCGACCGGATGGTCTTCCACGGCACGACGCCGGCCGGCACGAGCGCGCACCTGCGCATGCGCGTACGGCTGACGTTCTTCCACGAGTCCGCCGACCGCGTGCGGCAGTTCAGCGAGCGGTTGAACGCCGACGGCACGTGGAGCGTCAACTACGATCTGATCTACACGCGGCGGAAGCCGTCCTGACGATGCTGAACGACCTGAGTGCGGCACGCGCCGCCGTCGACGTGCCGCTCTTTGCGTCCCCGACTGTCACGGTGGGGCGGTGGCGCTGCCCGGTGGGGCATCCCTTCTTCGCCGACTCCGGGCCGGCCGGCGGCTACCTGGTCTGCTTTCCTCGGACGGCCGTGTGGATTCAACACGACGGCGGCCCGGCGTTCCTTGCGGATCCGACCGTCGTCACCTTCTACAACGAGGGCGAGCGCTACGTTCGCCGCGCGTTTCACCCGGCGGGCGACCATACCGACTGGTTTGCGGTGGCGCCGTCGGCGGTGGCGGATGCGTTGCGCGAGGTGGATCCGTCCGTGGATGACCGCGGCGCGCGCCCCTTCCCCTCGCCGCACGGGTTGAGCGATCCCCACACCTACCTCCTCCAGCGCGCCATCGTCGAGCACGTGAGCCGCGACGCGCCCGCCGATGCGCTCTTCGTCGAGGAGGCCGTGCTCGCCGTGCTGGCTCGCGTCGTGCCGGGTGCGGCGCAGGCGCCGCGCCGCCCGTACGGCCGGCGTCCGGCGGCGCCCGTGGAGCGTGTGCGCGCGGTGCTGGCCGAGCGCTTCTGCGATGATCTGTCGCTGGCCGACCTGGCGCGGCTGGCGGGGTGTTCCGTGTTCCACCTGGCGCGTCTCTTCCGCGCGGAGACCGGGGCGACGCTGCACGGGTATCGGCAGCAGCTGCGGCTCCGCTCGTCGCTCGAGCGCCTGGCCGAGCCGCGCGTGGACCTGCTGGAGCTGGCGATGGAGCTTGGCTATTCGAGTCACAGCCACTTCACGGAGACGTTCCGCCGCACGTTCGGCGTGACGCCCTCGTCGGTGCGAGGCTGCCTGACCCGCCGCCGCGCCCGCGAACTCGCCTCCCGCCTCGACACCCACCTGAAGACGCCACCCGCACTCTAGGCACCCCGGCACCCGGCTCGGGCACCCTGGGCACCTCGGGCACCCTGGGCACCTCGGGCACCCTGGGCACCTCGGGCACCTTGAGCACCCTGAGCACCTGGGCACCCCGGGCACCCCGGGCACCTCGGGCACCCTGGGCACCTAGAGCACCAGGAGCACCCTGAGCACCCTGGGCACCTTGAGCACCTTGAGCACCCTGAGCACCTTGAGCACCCCGGCCCCCCCGGCCCCCTATGTCACTATATGAGTGCCATGCATAACCCGTTTGTTCCTGAGACCCTCGAAGGCTGGAGCGTTCTGCACCTGATGTACCGCGTCGACTGGGAGCGCCTGAAGGGCATCTTCCCGGGCGACCGTCATCAGATGGGGCAGGAGGCGGCCGCCGCGCTGGCGCAGACGACGCCGGCTGCGGAGCACGGGGCGACCGCCTACGTGCAGATGCTCGGCCACAAGGCCGACCTGATGGTCATCGTCTTCCGGCGCACCTTCGACGACCTGGCGCGCGCCGAGCACGCGCTCGCGCAGTCACACCTGCACAACTTCCTCACGCCCACCACGTCGTACGTCTCGATCGTCGAGCTCGGCATGTACGAGATGACGGCGAAGATCCACCGGCAGATCGGGGAGCAGGGGCTCAAGGTCGGCAGCGACGAGTACAACGCTGCGTTCGACGAGGAGATGGGCCGGCAGCGCCAGCGGGTGATGGGCCGGCTGTTTCTCGAGGTGCCGAAGCGCCGCCACGTGTGCTTCTATCCGATGAACAAGCGGCGCGGCGAGGGGCACAACTGGTACAGCGAGCCCTTCGAGCGCCGCGCCGAGATGATGCTCGAGCACGGCAAGATCGGGCGTCACTACGCCGGCAAGGTCACGCAGATCATCTCGGGTTCGATCGGGTTCGACGACTGGGAGTGGGGCGTGGACCTCTTCGCCGACGACCCGGTGGTATTCAAGCAGCTGATCTACGAGATGCGGTTCGACGAGGCCAGCGCGAAGTTCGCCGAGTTCGGCCCGTTCTACGTCGGCCTGCAGTTCGGGGCCGCGGGACTGCCAACCTTCCTGGACGGTCAGCTTCCAGACCTCTAGCCGGGACGCCGACGTACAAACACGAAGGACACGAAGGACACGAAGAAAGGCCATTCCAGGATCCTGGTTCCCATCTGGGTCCTTGAGAATGGTCCTCTCGTGCCCCTTCGTGTCCTTCGTGGTTGTACGTCCCAGCTCGCCCCAACCGTTTCATCGTCCCTCCGTCTAATCCCCCAGATGCACGAAAGCGACCGCGAGACCGTGGCCCGCGTGGCCTCGGGCGGCGAGGAGGGGTTCCGGGCGCTCGTCGAGCGTCACAGCCGGTACCTCTACCACGTCGCCTTCCGGCTCACCGGACAGGCCATGGACGCCGAGGACGTCGTCCAGGACACCTTTCTGAAGGCGCACCGCCAGTGGCGCCAGTTCGAAGGGCGTGCGGACGTGCGCACCTGGCTGCATCGCATCGCGGTGAACTGCGCCATCGATCTGATTCGCGCACGCCGCCATCGGGAGCTGGGCACGGACCCGGCCGACCTCGAAACGGCGGGCAGGACCCCGATGGTCGCCGGCCTGCCGCCCCCCGACCGGGTGGTCGAGGGCCGGCAGATCGGCGCGAAGGTGGCCGAGGCGCTCGGGGCCCTGACGGCGCTCGAGCGGGCGGCGTTCACGCTGCGGCACGTCGAGGGGCTGTCGATTCGCGAGATCGGCGAGTCGCTCGGCCTGAAGTCGGAGGCCACCAAGCACAGCATCTTCCGAGCCGTGCGGAAGATGCGGGTGGCGCTCGAGCCGCTGATGGAGACACGGACACGGGGGGGCGCCGCGCGGGCGGCGCAAGGCTGATGCACCTGAATCACGACGACCTCGTGCTGCACTACTACGGCGAGACGCCGGCCGGCGAGCGGCGCCGCGTCGGCGATCACCTGGCCGCCTGCGATGCGTGCACCGAGGAGTACGCCTCGCTGCGCGCGGCGCTGGTGCTCGTGGACGAGGCGCCGGTCGAGGAGCCGGGACCCGCGTTCGAACGCGAGGTCTGGGCGCGCCTCCAGCCGCACCTCACGCGGAGGCCGTGGTGGCGCCGCGGTATCGCGGGCGGCCCGGTGTCGTGGGTGGCGGCCGGCGCGCTGGCGGCGACGCTGGCCGTGGCGTTCCTCGGCGGCTGGCTCGCGCGGGATCGGACGATGACACCGGGCGCAGACGGCGTCGAGGCGGATGCTGGCACCGAGCGGGTGCTGCTGGTGGCGGTGGGCGAGCACCTCGAGCGATCGCAGATGGTGCTCGTGGAACTGATGAATGCCGGAGAGGGTGAGGACGTAGTGTTTGCCGGCGGGCAGGACGGCGTGGCGGATCTCGTGGCGGCCAACCGCCTCTACCGCCAGAGCGCCGCGCAGGCCGGCGACGGGACGATGGCCGAGGTGCTCGAGGAACTCGAGCGGGTCCTCGTGGAGATCGCCAACGCGCCCCCCGGCGTGGCGGAAGTGGAACTGACCGCGCTGCGCGAACGCGTGGAGCGGCGCGGCATCCTGTTCCGCGTGCGCGTGCTCACCTCGGAGATGCGCGCGCGCGAGCAGCAGACCGTGACAGATCGGCAGAGGAGTGAATCATGACGTGGGTGACGCACATCGCAGGATCCGTGCTGGCGGCCATCGTGCTGGCGGCGCCGGCCGGGGCCGCGCAGCTGGCGGACGCGATCGACCGCGCAGAGGAGCAGGTGGCGCGCGCCGAGGCGCCGGCGGAGCGCGAGGCCGCGCGCCAGGCGCGTGAGGCCGACCGGGCGCAGGGCGCCGCGGACCGCGCACAGCGCGACTACGAGCGTGCGCAGCGCGCGCTCGAGGACGCGCGCTTCTCCGAGGCGGCGGAGGCCTTCCGCGCCATCGTGGCCGCACAAGGCGCGCGTGCCGACGCCGCGCTCTACTGGCAGGCGTACGCGCTCGACCGGCAGGGGCGGCAGGCCGAGGCGCTGGCCGCCGTCGCCGAGCTCGTGAAGGGCTATCCGAACAGCCGCTGGCTGGGGGACGCGAAGGCGCTCGAGATCCAGGTGCGCCAGAATGCCGGGCAGCCCGTGCGGCCCGAACAGCAGGCCGACGAGGAGCTGAAGCTGCTGGCCATCCAGGCGCTGCAGCACCAGGACCCGGCGCAGGCCGTGCCGATGCTGCGCCAGTTCCTGCAGGGACCCCAGTCGATCAAGCTGAAGGAGCGCGCGCTGTTCGTCCTCGCGCAGAGCCGTTCCCCCGAGGCGCGCACGGCCCTCACCGAGGTGGCACGCGGCGCCTCGAACCCCGATCTCCAGCGCCGCGCCATCGACTACCTCGGCGTCCACGGCAGCGGCGAGAACCGCGCCCTGCTCGCCGAGATCTACGCCGCGTCGAATGATGTCGACGTGAAGCGCCGCATCCTGCGCGCCTACATGATCGCCGGCGACCGGGCGCGCGTCCTGGCCGCGGCGACGGGCGAGGCCGATCCGGCGCTCCGCGCCGAGGGCGTGCAGCAGCTGGGCGTGATGGGCGCGCACGACGAACTCTGGCAGCTCTATCAGAAGGAGACCTCGGCCGACGTGAAGCGCCGCATCCAGCAGGCGATGTTCATCGGCGGCGATGCGACGCGGCTGCTCGAGCTCGCGCGCGCCGAGGCGGACGTCGACCTGCGGCGCAACGCCGTGCGGCAGCTCGGCATCATGAGCGCCGAGAAGACCGGCACGGCCCTCCTCGAGATCTATGCGCGCGAGACGGACCAGGGGATCAAGCGCGCCGTCATCCAGGCGCTCTTCATCCAGAACAACGCTGAGTCCCTCGTCGCGCTGGCGCGCAGGGAAACGGATCCGGCGATGAAGAAGGCGATGGTGCAGCAGCTCTCGTTGATGAAGTCGAAGGTGGCGCTCGACTACCTGATGGAGATGCTGGGGAAATGAGGGCAGGTCCGGACGGGTCCGGACGGGTCCGGGGGAGCGATGAGTAGACCAACAATAGCGATGGCCATCCTCGTCTCGGCGCTGGCCTTCTCGGCGGCGGCCTGGGCGCAGCCGGGGCAGTTGGCCAATGCACAGGTGGAGAGGCACGCCGCACAGGCCGACCTGCGGGGTCAGGTCATGAACGTGGCGGCGCAGATCACCGCACCCGCGTGGATCGGCTACGCCGTGCCTGCGGCGAACGCCGATGCGCAGGTATGTTGCGGCACCAGGGGCGGCTGCTGCATGGGGTGCCGGCTCGAACCCGATGGCGGGCAGGGCATGTTCGTCGACGGGCAGCGACACGCCGCGGCGCGCCTTGATGACAGCGCAGCCCTCACGGTGCTGCTCAGGGTCTCCAAAGGGCAGATCGAGCGGATCCGCCTGTTCTCGGATGACTGCGCCATCGATGCCGCCGGGGCCGTCGTGCACTGGCTCGACGGCGCGTCCGGGGCAGGCAGCGTGGCGCTGCTCGACGCGCTGGCCTCCGCGCACACGTCGCGCCGGGTGGCGGACGGTGCCTTGGCGGCCATGGCCATGCAGGCGGAGCCTGCCGCCGTGGACCGGCTCATCACGCTCGCGCGAACCGGCGCCACGCCCCACCTGCGCGGGCAGGCCCTCTTCTGGCTCGGCCAGCGCGCCTCGTCCGCCGCGATCGGGGCCATCACCGAGGCGCTCGAGAAGGATCCGGACACTGACGTGAAGCGGCGCGCGGTCTTCGCCCTCAGCCAGTTGCCGCCCGACGAGGGCGTCCCGCGCCTGATGGACGTCGCACGGACGCACTCGAACCCGTCGGTGCGCAAGCAGGCGATGTTCTGGCTCGGCCAGTCCAAAGACCCAAGAGCCCTCGACTTCTTCGCCGCGATCCTCAAGCGGTAGCTACGTACAAACACGAAGACCACGAAGGCCACGAAGAAGCCACCCTCATTCTCTTTCCGGCTCGATGTCGAATCGAGACGTAGAGAGAAAAGAGACGTCTTCGTGGCCTTCGTGGTCTTCGTGTTTTGTACGTAGTCCCCCGGCTAGGGCTGCGGGGCCGGCGGCTCCGTCCCCCACCAGAACGGCCGCGGCAGCGGGCGCTGCTCGGGCCAGATCATCGTCAGCGCGTCGGCTTCGTACAGCTCGCCGTTCTTCATCACGTACCGCACGGAGTTCGTGTTCCGGATGTCGGTGAGCGGGTTGCTGTCGAGCACCACGAGGTCCGCGAACTTGCCCACCTCGATCGACCCCACGTCCTGGTGCATCGCAATCGCCTCCGCGCTGTCCATCGTCACCACGCGGAGCGTTTCGTGCGGCGTGAGGCCGCCCGACCCGAGCGCCCATGTTTCCCAGTGCGCGCCAAGGCCCTGGAGCTGGCCGTGGCTGCCGAGGCCGGCGCGGCCGCCGGCGCGGATGATGTCGGCCACCTGCTTGCCGATCTTCTCGTGGCCGTACTCCTCGGGGAGGAACCACTGCGGGCGGCGGCGCACCATGCCGTCGAGCAGCTCCCACGGCACCCACTTGCGCAGCTTGGCGTCCCGCGCGACGTCGGTGTTCTGGAAGAAGTAGTTCTCGCTCCACGGCGCGCCGTAGGCCACGAGGATGGTCGGCGTGTAGTAGGTCTTCGTCCGGGCCACGAACTCGATCACGTCCTTGTGGAGCGGCATGATCGGGAAGCTGTGCTCCTGGCCGGTGTACCCGTCCATGATCTGCGTGAGGTTCAGCTTCAGGTCGAGCGAGCCCTCGATCGTCGGCGTGATGCCGTACTCGTGGCTGGCCTCGATGATCCACTGGCGGATGATGCGGTCGCCGGCGACGTACTGCTTGATGGTGTTCGTGCGGTACGCCTCCTTGTAGCGCTTCATGAAGGCGAACACCGCGTCGCGGTCCTCGAAGCCCGAGTTGCCGAAGAAGCCAGGGCCCGTGGCGAACACGCGCGGGCCGGGCATGTAGCCCGCCTCCACCATGTCGGCGTAGGCGAACACGTCTGGCGTGGACGTCTGCGGGTCGCGGGTGGTCGTGACGCCGTAGGCGAGATTCGCGTAGTACTGCCAGATCTCGGTCTGGTGCAGGCCGCGCGGCGCCCACATGTGCGCGTGCGCATCGACGAGGCCCGGGATGATCGTCTTGCCCGAGACGTCAATCACCCTCACGCCGGCAGGACGGCGCAGGGAGCCGCGGCGGCCGACGGCCGCGATGCGGTTGTCGGTGACCAGCACGTCGCCGCGATCGATCACCTCGGTCCCGCGCATCGTGATGACGCGCGCGCCCGTCAGGAGCACGGAACCGCTCGGCCGCGCCCGCGGGACCTCGACGACGATGTCGAGCGATTGCGGCTCGGTGGCGTCCAGGGCCTGGCGGAAGAAGCGCGAGCCCCAGGCCCAGGTCATCGTGGTGCCGTCGGCCGTCCAGCCGACGAAGTCGCCGCCGTCGCGCGACAGGCGCGTGACGGGCACGGACGCGTTCTCGGCCGTGCCGCTGACCCGGATCTCCACCGTCTCGCGCCCGGCGCGCGGCACGGTGACGAGGAAGTGCTTGTTCTGCAGGTTGACGAAGGCGCGCGTGCCGTCGGGCGACAGCATGATGTCGCTCGCCGTCGGCGGGTTGTTGCCGGGGCCCACGCCCGTGATCCGGAGGTGCGTGCGCCGGTCGTACCCGTCGAGCGTGATCGACTGGAGCCCGCGGTTGGTCGTCAGGTAGACGCGCGACGCGTCGTTGCGCGCGAAGTGCGGGCCGCGCCCGCCCTGGGCGGAGGCGACGACGGTCTGCGCGCCGCCGGCGGCGGGCATCCAGCGGATCTCGATCGTGTTGGGGGCGCTGATGCCGGTGATCTCGCCGGGCGCCTGCAGGTCGCCGTGCGTCTCGTCGTGGTCGGGCGGCGGCGTGTCGAGCAGGATCGAGTAGAGCTGATCGGCGGCCGTGCCCGCAAGGAACGCGATGCGCGCGCCGTCGGGCGTGTAGACGGGGTCGAGGTAGTAGCCCGCGTGCGCCGTCAGCGTCTCCGCCGCGCCGCCGGTGGCCGCCACCCGCTTGATGTGCCCGCCGCCCGTCGTCCACGTCGTGTAGATGACGTGGCGGCCATCGGGCGACCACGCGGGCATGAATTCACCCTCAAGGGTGCCCAAGGTGCCCAAGGTGCCCGGGGTGCCCGGGGTGCCCAAGGTGCCCGGGGTGCCCGGGGTGCCCGGGGTGCTCGGGGTGCCCGGGGTGCCCAAGGTGCCCGGGGTGCCCTGGGTGCTCTGGGTGCCCAGGGTGCGCGGAGCCGGTTGGTTCGTCAGCAGGCGCGGCGTGCCGTTCGGCAGGCTCTGCACGTAGAGGCGGTTCAGCGCGCTGAAGACGAGCGTCGAGCCGTCGGGCGAGACGCGGGGCCAGCGGATCAGGCGGGCGCGGACGGTCGGGCCGTCCTCGATGCGCACGGGCGTGTAGGCGCGCGAGGCGACCTCGGCCTGCACGCGCGCCGTGAACGGGATGGGCGTGGCGGCGCCGGTCGCGACGTCGATGCGGTGCAGCTTGCCGAGCACCGGCACGAGCAGCGAGCGCCCGTCGGGCATGAAGGTGTAGCGCGGCATCGTGTCGCGGCTGGCGCGCGATTCCTGATCGTCGCGCGTCACCTCCGAGGCGAGCCAGCGTTCCTCGCCGGTCTCGAGGTTGCGGAGGCGGAGCGCCGTGCGTGTCTGGACGCGGGTCGCGTAGACGAGCGAGGTGCCGTCGGGCGAGAGCACCGGGCGCATGGCGCTGCCCTGCGCGTTGGTGATCTGCATGACGTCGCCGGTCTCGCGGTCGTGGCGGTAGATCTGCCAGAGCGGGAAGCGGGCGTTGTAGGTGAAGGTGCCCGTGCGCTGCGCGTAGTAGATATAGCGTCCGTCGGGCGAGACGACCGCGCCCATCTTGTTGGTGGGCGGCGCCGGCGGCGGGCCGTCGCCACCGGGTGCGGGCGGTGAGGGCGGGGGCGGGCCGATGAACACGCCGCCGCCGCCGTCCCGGTGGTACATCCGCAGGCTGAACGTGCCGGGCTCCGGCGGACGCGAGCGCGAGACGACCAGGTACTGCCCGTCGGGCGTCCACGCCGGCGACACCATGAGCTGCGGCCGGTCGTTCGTCTTGGTGTCCTTGCTGACGGCGCGCGGGTTGCTCCCGTCGGCGTCGGCGATCCAGAGGTTCTCGACGCCCGAGCGGTCGCTCAGGAAGGCGATCGTCCGGCCGTCGGGGGAGAACGCCGGCTGGCTGTCGAAGCTCAGGCCGCCGATGATGCGCGTGGCCTGCCCGCCGCCGATCGGCATGGTATAGATGTCCCCGAGCAGTTCGAACACGATCGTCTGCCCGTCGGGCGAGACGTCGAGCGACATCCACGTCACCTCGTCGGTCTCGAAGTCGATGGTCTCGGCGGTCTTCAGCACGAGGCCCTCGGCGGGCTTCTCGGCCGCGGCATCCTGGCCCCCCTGCTGCGCGCCGAGGGCCGGGGTGAGGGCGAGGGTGGCGGCGAGGGCGGCGAGGCCGGCAAGACGGGTCAGGGATCGGCGCGACATGGAACCTCCTTCAGAAGGGGTGATTCTATGCGCGATCGCGACGAGGAGACGTACAAACACGAAGGACGCGAAGGCCACGAAGGACGAATATCGCCATTCACGCGCGCTCGTCCCAACGCTGGTCACTGGACGTCGCGAAGCCTGATAGCCGATAGCCGATAGCCGATAGACGATAGCCGAGAGCCTCCCATGTCCTCCTACCTCTACATCTGGGCCTTCCACGTGCGCCCCGGCGCCGAGGCCGAGTTCGAGCGGCACTACGGTCCCGACGGGACGTGGGTGGCGCTCTTCCGGCAGGCGCCTGGGTACCTCGACACGCGCCTCCTGAAGGACCGCGCCGTGCCGGGACGCTACGTCACCATCGATCGCTGGGAGAGCGAGGGCGCGTATCGCGCGTTCCGTGAGCGCCATGCGGCGGAGCACGACGCCATCGATCGCGCATGCGAGGCGTTGACCTTCGAGGAGACCCCGCTCGGGGCGTACGACGAGGACTGAGGGGGTGCGCCGCACACGATGCCGGGGCACGCCCACGATGTGGCACAATCCGCTGGCTGGCGGTCGGGAGCGTCGATCCTGCCGCCCGCGTGTCCAGGGGTGAAAGTCCCCGGGGCGCAGTCGCGGGGAGGTCCCGCGAGACGCGGCGTAATTCGTTCGGTGCCCAGGTCAGGGCGGGAGACGACAGATGCCGAAGTATGTGATCGAGCGCGAGATTCCCGGTGCCGGCAACTTCACGGCGGAGCAACTGCAGGGGATCTCGCAGACGTCCTGCGGCGTGTTGAGCACGCTCGGGCCGCAGGTGCAGTGGCTGCACAGCTACGTGACCGGCGACAAGATCTATTGCGTCTATATCGCGCCGAACGAGGACCTCGTGCGCGAGCACGCGAGGCAGGGCGGTTTTCCCGCCAATCGCGTGTCGCAGGTGGCGACGATGATCGACCCGACGACGGCGGAGTAGGCGGCCCACGGCGCCGGGTTCCGGATGTGCGTCAGGACGCGCGTGTCCGGGCCCGGTCGCCGCGCATCATGCCAGGCGCAGACATGAGAGGCAGCTGCATGGATCTTGGCGCGTTCTCGGTCAGCCTGGCGGTAAAGGACCTGCAGGCGTCGAAGCAGTTCTACGAGACGTTCGGTTTCACGCTGTTCGGTGGTGATGGCACGCACTGGGCGATCATGAAGAACGGCGATCACCTCATCGGCCTCTTCCAGGGGATGTTCGACCGCAACATCCTCACGTTCAATCCGGGCTGGGACGCCAACGCCCAGCCGCTCGCCTCGTTCACCGACGTGCGGGAGTTGCAGCGGCAGCTCAAGGCGCAGGGCATCGCGTTCGTGCAGGAGGCTGACGAGACGACCACCGGGCCCGCGAGCTTCGCCGTCAATGACCCGGACGGCAACCCCGTCCTGGTTGACCAGCATCGCTGAGCCGCGCGGGCCTCGCGTCCCGCCGCCAGTCAGCGCAGGCGATCCGTCAGGAACCGGCTACCAGTCGCGCGCGAGGCGCAGGCGTTCGCTGATCGGCAGGTCGGCCGCGCGCACGAATCCGATCTGGTGGCGCTTCACGTCGGTACGCAGGACCCACGCGATGTCTTCCATGTCATCGAGCGAGGGCTGGCGCCGGTCGGAGTAGCCCGTGCACGACGTGACGGGGAACCGCACGTGGTCGTGCGGCGTCGAGAGCCGGCGGCACTCGATGATCTCGTGGCGCGCGCTCACGCCCTTGACGACGGTGGCGTGGCGGCAGGTGTGGCAGAGGGGCGGGTCACCGTGCTGCACGGTGCCGCCGTGAACCTTGACGTACATCATCGATGGGACCTCCTACGTTCGTAGCGTCATCGCACCCTCCCTGTGCTGCACCGTCATGGTCCTCCCGCCTGGGCGCACGGCCTCGTATCGCGCCGCCGGCCCGATGCGCCCTTCGATCGACGACGACGATGCCATCGTCGGCGCGGGACGTCAAGCGGGGAGGTGGGCCACCGCGGGTGACACGGATTCCTGACGGACCGACCGTGTGTCACACGAACGGTGGACACCTCACGTGCTCGCAACAGCGGGGACGCCGGGCCTATTCGGGGATGCGGGCACCGGGGCGTTCGTCGTCAGAGCGAGTCGGCCGGACTCCGCACGCCACGCCCTCCGCGGTTCAGCACGTGCGTGTAGATCATCGTCGTGCTGACGTCGGCGTGGCCGAGCAGTTCCTGCACCGTCCTGATGTCGTAGCCGTCCTCGAGCAGATGCGTGGCGAACGAGTGGCGGAGCGTGTGGCAGCCGGCGCGCTTCGTGAGTCCCGCGCGGCGCACGGCCTCGGTGACGGCGCGCTGGATGGCCGACTCGTGCAGGTGGAAGCGCGTCGGCGGTCCGTACTGCGGGTCGTGACAGATGCGTGCGGCCGGGAACACGAACTGCCAGGTCCACGCGCGCTCCGCGTTCGGGTACTTCCGGCGCAGCGCGTCGGGCAGGACGACGCGGCCGAGGCCGCGGGAGAGGTCGGCGTCGTGCTGGCGCCGCACGGCCGCGAGGTGGGCCTCGAGCGGCGCGACGAGACGTGAGGGAAGCATCGTCCGGCGATCCTTCGCGCCCTTGCCGCGCCGGATGGTGAGTTCGCGCCGGCCGATGTCGAGATCCTTCACGCGGAGGTCGAGGCACTCGTTGAGGCGGAGGCCGGCGCCGTAGAGGAGTGCGGCCACGAGGTACGGGGTGCCGGTGAGGGCCGAGAGCACGCGGCGGACTTCGTCGCGGGTGAGCACGACGGGAAGGCGCGCCGGCGTGCGGGCGCGCACGACGCCGGGGAAGGGTGGGAGCGGTCGATCGAGGACGGTCTTGTAGAGGAAGAGGAGCGCGTTGAGGGCCTGGTTCTGCGTCGAGGCGCTGACGTGCCTGTCGATGGCGAGCGACGAGAGGAAGGCGGCGACGTCGGTTTCGTTGAGGGTGGCGGGATGGCGCATGCCACCCCACGCGATGAAGCGCCGGATCCAGCCGGCGTAGGCCTCTTCGGTGCGGCGACTGAAGTGGCGGACGCGGCACGCCTCGCGCACCTGGTCGAGGAGGCGCCGTCGGGTGGGTGGCGTGGGCGGCGTGGGTGGCGTGGGTGGTGCATCCATGCGCGGCTCACTTGCGAGAGCCGTGCCGTCCGAACCTGTTGCAGGGCGGCGTTCCCCCACTGGCCATTGCGCTTTCTGCGCACCCGCACGAATGCCCGCGTTGCGGAAACTGCACCCACCCCCTGGTTGCCGCCCGCCGAACCGTGACCAACCCTCGGTCAGCCTATCGCGCCGCCGGCCCCCCTCTGGCTGTGCCCTGCCGCTTGCAGTAGGATGCGCCGAAAGGGACTTAGGCCATCCGCTCGAACCCCGAACCGTGACCAAGTCTTGCGAAGCTTCGCAAGGATCGGCCCGGAGGGGTCCCGGGGGCCTGCAATCTAATTACTAGTTAGGCTGCGAGACCATCCGGGAGGAGGAACCGTGCAGTTGCCTTTTTCCCACGACGTGTTTCTCGACGTATTTGGCGCGTACAACTCACAGGTGTGGCCAGCTGTCCTATTGCTCTGGGTGGCCACGGCCATTGTGGTCTGGGTGTGGCTCCGTGGTGCGGGTGTCAGCCAACGCTTGCTCTTCGTGCTGCTGGCGGTGCATTGGGCATGGTCAGGCATCGCGTACCATTGGCTGTTCTTCCGCCGCATCAATTCGGCCGCCACGATATTCGCGGCACTGTTCATACTGCAGGCACTTCTGTTCGTGTGGCTCGCTGTCGGGGCGCATGCACGTGCCGCTGCGCCTACCGGCGCGCGAGGCGCGGTCGGTGGAGCACTCGTTCTCTACGGTCTGATCTATCCGTTCATCGGCCTCGCCCTGGGGCTGGAGTACCCGCGGCTGCCCCTCTTTGCCGTGCCGTGCCCCACCACCCTCATCACGGTCGGCTTTCTCGTCGCCGCCGTTGGGGTACCTCGCGTCGCGGCCGTGGTGCCCGTTCTGTGGGCCTTGGTCGGGAGTTCGGCGGCCTTTGCCCTTGGCATCAGAGCGGACTTGGCTCTCGCAGTGGCCGCTGCGTTGTTGGTGCTGGACCTGGTTGTACCGTCCGCCTTGGGGCGGAGAGCCGCAGCCTAACCAGCGCTTGCAGCCGGCGGCGACGGGCTTCTGTGGCACAATCCGCGCGAGCGGCCGCCGCGGCTGAAGCGCGGTCGTTAGCCAGACAACGTGACGTGGAGCGAGGATGATTCGGAGCTACGGCGTTCATTGGCGAGTTGATCGAGTGTTTTGGGGCCGTCAGAACAACCCGGGAACGCTCATGGGAGCGGCCAGCCGCGGTCGTCTCGCGAGGCCCGTTGACTTTCGAGAGCAACGCGGGATCTATGCCCTGTATGCAGAATACGAGCTGGTCTACGTTGGGCAGACCGGCGCTGGTACTGATCGTCTGTTTCGCAGGCTCAAGGCTCATCGATCCGACCACCTTTCGGAGCGCTGGGACCGATTCTCGTGGTTCGGCACGCAGTGGGTAACGCAACAGCATGTACTCTCGGTGGACACGGCTGCTGTGCACCAGACAGTTGAAGCAGCTCTGAACATGCTTGAAGCAGTGGCTGTAGCCATCGCAGAGCCACGACTGAATCTTCAGCGAGGCCGGTGGCCGAATTCGACACAGTACTTCCAGCGGTGGGAGGGCGGGGACGCCGATCAGGAGTAGGCAGCGGCTGGCTAACCGGCCGCTGCAGCCGACGAGCGGCGGATGGCTTAGACTGCTTCGCGAAACCGTGCCCGCCGCTCGCGGCTGAGCGGCAGGTCGTTAGGCCGATAGAGACAGACCCGTGATCCGAGATGACCTCAGTACCCGACTCGTGCATCTGACCAAGGGATCTTCCGATCGCGACGCCGCTACCAACTTCATGAGCATCGTGAGGAGCAAGACGCTTCGCGGTGGGACTGGCTTCATCACAGGTGGGTACAGGTGCGTGTGCTTCAGCGAGGCGCCCATCTCGAAGCTAGCGCATATGCTTGCTCACCCAGGGGGCCGGTCGTACGCGCCGTTTGGCGTCATGCTCGACAAGAAGATTCTCTTTGAGAAGGGGGGACGGCCGGTGATCTATCAGCCAGACTCCGATTACGAGGATCTCTCACCAAGCCATCGCTTCCGCCACAAGGCCTACGATCCAAATGCGGAGCAAGACTTCTCGTGGGAGCGTGAGTGGCGCTTCCATGGGGACGCCCTGCCCCTCGAGCCGTCGGAAGTCACCCTCGTCGTGCCGACTCGCGCTTGGGCAGATTGCTTGTTCGAGGAGCATGCAGGTCAGCTTCGCGGCTTGGCAATGGTTCTTGACGATGCTGCTGCGTTTGCGATCAACAAGTGCCCATGGCACTTCATTGTGCTCGAGGACTTGGGCCTCGACGTAGCGTTCGAGTGCGCTCCGAGCGACGTGATGAACGGCCGGCAAGATAGGTAACAGATCAGTCCGGGGACATGGGTGACACTTGTTTGCGGACGGTGCGCCCCTTGTGATCCTCAATGCGGAGGATCCGCTCATCCATGCGCCCGAGCTTGATCGGTCCGAAGTATACGTC
>JAUXWO010000053.1 GCA_030680175.1 Vicinamibacterales bacterium | reverse complement strand
GCCTGGACGCGCGGGCTGTCCATGGTGATGGGCTCGTCGATCTACGCCTTCGCGTGCATGCTCGCGTCGTTCCTGCTCGGCATCGCCCTGGGCTCGCTCGCCGCCCAGCGCATGGCCGACCGGGTGCGCCGGCCGCTGGTCGCCTACGCGGCCGGAATCGCCGTGCTCGGCGTGCTGTCGCTCGGCTCCCTCTCGCTCCTGCCACTTCTGCCCACCGCATTCATGGCGCTGGTGCGCAGCTTCGGCGGGTCGTCGCTCCTGCTCGTGCTCTCGCAGATCGCCGTCGCGATCGCGGTGATGTTTCCGCCGGCGTTCGTGCTCGGCGCGCTGTTCCCGCTTCTCGTGCGCGCGCAGACCGACGTGGAAGGCGCGGCGCCCGCGGTGGGCGACGTGTACTTCGTGAACACCGTGGGCTCGGCCGCGGGCGCGTTCCTCGCCGGCTTCGTGCTCCTGCCCTGGCTCGGCCTGCGCGGCACCGCTGCGCTCGCGATCGCCGTGAACCTGGCGGCCGGCGCGGCGCTGCTCCTCTGGCGCGGCAGCGAGCGCCCGCGTCTGCGGCTCGCCTTCGCCGCCGCCCCCGCCGCGCTGGCACTCGCCATCGTCATTCACCCGCCGCCGCTCGACGTCTCGACGCTCGCGCTCGGCGGCTACGTCGCGACCCGCATCTTCGACGAGTCGCCGGACCCGAGCTTGCTCGAAGGCGTTCCGTCCGAGGAGATGCTCTACTACCGCGACGGGCTCTCCGCGACAGTGTCGGTGCACCAGCTGCGCGCCCAGCGCGCGCTCCACCTGAACGGCAAAAGCGACGCGTCGACCGGCGGCGACATGGCGACGCAGGTCCTGCTCGCCCAGGCGCCGATGCTGTTCGGCAAGCCGCCGCGCAACGTGCTGGTGATCGGCTGGGCGTCGGGCGTGACGGTGGGCTCCGCGGCCCGGCACTCGTCGGTCGAGCGGGTCGACGCGGTCGAACTCGAGCCCGCGATGATTGAGGCGTCGCACTTTTTCGAGCACGTGAACTCGAAGCCCCTCGAGAACCCGCGCGTGAACGTGATCATCGAGGATGGCCGGCACTACGTGGAGACGACGAAGACAAAGTACGACGTGATCATCTCCGAGCCGTCCAACCCCTGGCTCACCGGCGTCGCGAACCTGTTCACGCGCGAGTACTTCGCGGCCGCGCGGCGCGCGCTGACTCCGGACGGGCGGCTCGTCGCCTGGTTCCCCCTCTACGCGATGGACCCGCCGGCGCTGCGCTCGGTCCTCGCCGCGCTGCGCGCCGAGTTCCCGAACACCTACGCGCTGATGCTCTCCCGTGACGTCCCCGACCTGATGCTGCTTGCCACCATGCAGCCGCTCACGCCGGCGGACCTGCCGCGCTGGGAGTCG
>JAUXWO010000048.1 GCA_030680175.1 Vicinamibacterales bacterium | reverse complement strand
AAGGCCTGATCGCGCGCGGCCGCCGCCGGCAGCGCCGCCCTGTGGGGAGCACGCCGTGATGCCGTGGCTGCGCCGGAGCTTCATCGCCGGGTTCTTCGTCACCGTGCCGCTGATCGTCAGCGTGGCGGCGCTGGTGTGGATCTTTCAGGTGATCGACGGGTTCGCCACGCCCCTGGCGCTGCGGGTGTTCGGCCAGAGTGTGCCGGGGCTGGGTGTGGCGATCACGGCCAGCCTGGTGTTGATGGCCGGCGCGATTGCCACCAACGTCATCGGCAAGCGGGTGCTGCAGCGGACGGAATCGTACCTGCTGCGGGTGCCCGTGTTCCGTACGATCTACGCGCCGGTGAAGCAGCTCATCGTGGCGTTCTCCCCCGATAACGAGGCGGGCTTCAAGCGCGTCGTCGCCATCGAGGATGCCCGGCGCGGGTTGGTGCTGGGCTTCCAGACGCGCGAGTTCATGCTGGATCGGGGCCAGGGCCTCGAGGCGATGGTGGCGGTGTACGTGCCGACCAACCATCTCTATCTGGGCGACGTGCTGGTCGTGCCGCGGGCACAGGCGTTCTATCCGGATATCTCCGTCGAGGAGGGCATCCGGATTTTTCTGACCGGCGGCATGGCGCTGCCGGGGCGGGTGGGCGGTCAGGCCGGCAGCGGCGACCGTGTCGGGGACTTTCGGGTATAAGGAGTGCGATGGAACGGCAACTCTTTCTGGGCTTGGGGTTCGGGGCGCCGCTGATTGCGGCGGTATTCGCGTTCATCCTGATTCGCTGGATCGGGAAACAGGACGCGGGCTCCGAGAACATGCGCCGCATCTCGGCGCTCATCCGGCAGGGCGCCATGGCGTTCCTGCGGGTCGAGTACTCCGTGCTCGCGGGCTTCGTCCTGATCATGGTGATCCTGCTGGCCACGTTCCTGCCGGCGCACGGGCCGCAGACGGCGCTCAGCTTCGTCGTCGGCGCCGCGCTCTCGGCGCTGGCCGGCTGGATCGGGATGCACACGGCGACGACGGCCGCGGTGCGGACGACGCAGGCGGCGCACACGGGCCTGGCCCCGGCGCTGCGCGTGGCGTTCTCGAGCGGCGCGGTCATGGGCCTGACGGTCGTGGCGCTCGGCACGCTGGGCGTGACGGCGCTCTACATGGCGTTCGGCGGCATCGACGGCGACGGCCGGGCCGCGACCGAGCAGCTCTTCGGGTTCTCGCTCGGCGCCTCGTCGATCGCGCTCTTCGCGCGCGTGGGCGGCGGCATCTTCACCAAGGCCGCGGACGTCGCGGGGGACCTGTCGGGCAAGGTCGAGGCCGGCATCCCGGAGGACGACCCGCGCAACCCCGCGACGATCGCCGACTCGGTCGGCGACAACGTGGGCGACGTCGCGGGCATGGGCGCCGACCTGTTCGAGTCGTACGTCGGCAGCATGATCTCGTCGGTCGCGCTCGCGTGGGCGCTCACGGCCGCGGCGGCCACCCGGATGTGGGGCGTGGCCGAACCGGACTTCGCCGCGCTCCAGAGCACCCTGGTGCTCTTCCCGATCATCCTCGCGGGCGTCGGCATCCTGGCCTCGGTCATCGGCACCTTCGCGGTGAGCACCGACGACGAGAGCAAGGTGCATGCGGCGCTGTTCCGCGGGCTGGCGGTGGCCTCGGTGCTCGTGCTGGTGGCGGCCTTCGGCCTCGTGCAGTGGCTCGGCATCCCGATGCCGGTCTACTACGCGGTGATCGCCGGCCTGATCGCCGGCGTGGCGATCGGCAAGCTCACCGAGTACTACACGGGCAAGGACGGCGGGCCGGTGCAGGAGATCGCGAAGCAGTCGCTGACCGGGCCTGCCACGAACCTCATTGCCGGGCTCGGCGTCGGCATGATGTCCACGGGGCTCCCCGTGCTCGTGATCTGTGTGGCCATCTATCTCAGCTACGAGTGGGCGGGCCTCTACGGCATCGCGATCAGCGCCGTGGGGATGCTGTCGACGCTCGGCATCTCGCTCGGCGTCGACGCGTACGGCCCGGTGGCCGACAACGCCGGCGGCATCGCCGAGATGAGCCACTGCCCGCCGGAGGTGCGCAAGCGCACCGACACGCTGGACGCGGTGGGCAACACCACGGCGGCGATCGGCAAGGGCTTCGCGATCGGGTCGGCCGCGCTCACGGCGCTGGCGCTCTTCTCGACGTTCCGCGCGCACGTGCAGTCGGCGGTGGACGCCGCCGGCGGCCCGTCGGTGTTCGATCCGCGGCGGCTGTCGCTCGAACTCGACAACCCGAACGTGCTGATCGGGATGCTCGTCGGCGGCGCCCTGCCGTTCATCTTCTCGGCGCTCACGATGAACGCGGTCGGGCGGTCGGCGAACAAGATGATCGAAGAGGTGCGCCGGCAGTTCAAGTCGATCCCCGGGCTGATGGAGGGGACGGCGGAGCCGGACTCGGCGCGCTGCGTGGCGATCTCGACCAAGGCGGCGATCCAGGAGATGATCGCGCCCGGCCTGATCGCCGTGACCGCGCCGGTGCTGACCGGCTACGTGCTCGGCGTGTCGGGCCTCGGCGGCCTGCTGGCCGGCGCGCTCGTCACGGGCGTCGTGCTCGCGCTGATGATGGCGAACTCGGGCGGCGCGTGGGACAACGCGAAGAAGTACATCGAGGAAGGCCATCTCGGCGGCAAGGGATCCGAGGCGCACAAGGCCGCGGTGATCGGCGACACGGTCGGCGACCCGTTCAAGGACACGTCCGGGCCGAGCCTGAACATCCTCATCAAGCTGATGACGATTACGGCCGTGATCTTCGCGCCGCTCATCATCTCCTGGATGCAGTAACGCCGGCACACGGGCGCCCCCGGCGGGCGCCCGTGTGTTCGCATCGCCCGCAGCGACGCGTGCCCGGGCGCGCGTTCCATGTAACAGTTTGTGTACATCCGAAAATTTGATGGAACTTGGGCGATCCAATCGTTGACGCCGGGTCCAGTCACCGCTAGAATGCCCTAGTTTTCAGCGCCGGACCGGGCCGGAACGTTGGTCACCGCCCGGTGGTGCCACTTTCCCCAAACCGGTGTCTAAGGGAATAACGGACGGCTTCGAAGTCGAATCCGCCGTTCGTTGACACTCCAATTTCGCGCTCGCTATAATCGGCGGCCTTACCGCTGTGCTATTGCGGGGGGTCAGGAGGGTAACTCGTGCCGCGCGACATGTTCGGCGACATCGTCGATCCGTCCATCAAGATGGGCAGCAAGGCCTGGTACACGGTACCGCTCACCATGCTGCTCGAGGCCGTGCTCGTCGGGGCCATGGTGATCATTCCGCTCATGGCGGCCGACGTGCTCCCGACGCCCCCGTCGATGATGGGCGCGTTCGTGGCGGCGCCGCCACCGCCACCGCCACCGCCGCCGCCGCCGCCGCCGCCACAGGCGGCCGCGCCGAAGCCGCAGGTGGATGTGAATCCGACCGCGGCGCCCGTGGAGGCGCCGTCCGAGATTGCTCCGGAAACGGGCATCGAGGCCGGCTTCGAGGGCGTGGCGGGCGGAGTCGAGGGCGGCATCCCGGGCGGCGTCGTTGGTGGGATCACCGGCGGCATCCCCGAGGCCCCGCCGCCGCCGCCGCCGCCGGCCGAGCCGGTGCGCGTCGGTGGCAACATCAAGCCTCCGACGAAGGTCCGGGACGTGCGGCCGACGTATCCGCCAATCGCGCAGTCGGCGCGTGTCCAGGGCATCGTCATCATCGAGGCCACGATTGGCCCCGACGGCGCCGTGCGTGATGCGCGGGTGCTCCGCTCGATTCCGCTGCTCGACCAGGCGGCGCTCGATGCGGTGCGCCAGTGGCAGTTCACGCCGACGCTGCTGAACGGCGTGCCGGTGCCGGTCATCATGACGGTGACGGTGCAGTTCACACTGCAGTAAGTCGGACCGCAGGTTTCAACGCACGATTCGACAAGTCACAAGCGACTGGCCCGTAGGTCCGACGGTAGGGCCGTCATTCTCGGCAACGACGCGTCTTTCTCTTGGAGGGGAAACGATGGAAGGTGGTCTCGATCTCATTGAACTGTTCGAACAGATGGGCCCGGCGGCCATGGCGGTCGCGGTGGTGCTGTTCATCATGTCCTTCTGGTCGGTAGGGGTCGCGATCGAGCGCATCTACACCTACAACCAGGCGAAGAAGCAGTCGAAGATGTACGCGCCGCTCGTGGCCAAGCACCTCAAGGAGGGCCGCCTCAAGGAGGCCATCGCCCTGTCGTCGGCCAAGGAGTACCGCTACAGCCATCTCGCGAAGGTCGTGCTGGCGGGACTGCAGGAATACCAGTTCCAGCAGGAGAGCGGGTCGGGCCTCTCGCGTGAGGACCTGCTCGACACGGTGCGCCGCTCGATTCAGCGCGCCACGGCGCTCACCAACAACGACCTGAAGAAGGGCGTCTCGAGCCTCGCGACCATCGGCGCCACGGCCCCGTTCGTCGGTCTGCTCGGCACGACCGTCGGCGTCATCAACGCGTTCGTCGGCATCGCGGCGACGGGCTCGGGCGGCATCGGCGCCATCTCGGCCGGTATCGCGGAAGCGCTCGTCGAGACCGCGCTCGGCCTCTTCGTCGCCATCCCGGCGGTGTGGTTCTACAACTACCTCACCGGCCGCCTCGAGTACTTCACGGTGGAGATGGACAACTCCTCGTCGGAGCTCGTCGACTACTTCATCAAGAAGACGGCGTAACGCAGGTCTGGCGTACAGCGGCGGCCCGGCGTGGGCCGCCGCACGCGCCGCGCCCCCCGATCGGGGCGCAGGTTTTTCTAGCCGGGAGAGAGCACCATGGCGATGGATATCGGCGGCGCCAAAGGCGGCGTCAAGGCAGACATCAACGTCACGCCCCTTGCGGACGTGATGCTCGTGCTGCTGATCATCATGATGATCGTCGCACCGCTGCTGCAGAAGGGCGTCGACGTGCGGCTGCCCACCGCGGCCAACAGCGCCGACAAACCGGAAACGCAGGACCAGACCGTCGTGGCCATCACGGCGGACGGCCGGTTCTGGGTCAACGGCGTGCCCGTCGCGGCCGAGGAACTCCGCGTCCGCGTGGAGGACGTCCTCGAAGGCAAGTCCGACCGGGTCATCCTCATCAAGGCCGATGAGGACGCGCAGTACAGCGCCGTCATGGACTGCATGGACCAGCTCCGCCTGGCCGGCATCGAGGACATGGGGCTCATCACCGAGCGCAAGGCCCAGGCGGGCGGGTTGGGAGGCAACTGATGGCCCACGCACACAAGCACTTTGGCGCCGACGACGTCGTCAAGGGCAAGGCCCTGTCGGCGAGCGCCGACATGAACATCACGCCGATGATCGACGTGCTGCTCGTGCTGCTCGTCATCTTCATGGCCGCCCTGCCCCTCTCGCAGAAGGGCATCGACGTCAACCTGCCGGCCGAGACCCGCAGCGCCGACCAGGTCGTCGTCGATGTGTCGCAGATCGTGCTCGAGTACACGGCCGACCGGCGCATGTCCGTCAACAAGACGGACGTGACCCTGCAGGAACTCGAGGAACGCCTGCGCACCATCTTCGAGGAGCGCAAGGACAAGACGATGTTCATCGCCGGAGCGGGCACGCTCACCTACGGCGACATCGTCGAGGTCATCGACGCGGCCAAGGGCGCCGGGGTCGAGAAGGTCGGGATCGTGACCGAAGGGATGCGCCGCGCCGCGGGCGTCGGCTCCAACTAGGTCCGCCCTCCACGTTCGATTCGACAGGGGCCGCGGTTCGCCGCGGCCCCTTTTCTTGTACCCTCGGGGCATGCCCGCCCCCTTCGCCCTGCTCGGCCTGCCCTACGACGCCTCCTCGTCCTTCCTCCGCGGGGCCGCCGGCGCCCCACCCCTGATTCGACAGGCCCTGCAATCCCCGTCGTCGAACGGCTGGAGCGAGCGCGGTGCCGACGCCCTGCGCGGCCTCGAGGACGCCGGTGACGCGGAGGTGCCGGCCGAGCCGGCCGCCGCACGAGCGGCCATCGAGCAGGCCGTCCGCGGCGTCCTGGCGCGCGGCTGGCGGCCGCTCTCACTCGGGGGCGACCATTCGGTGACGTACCCCATCCTGCGGGCGTTCGCGGGCCGGCACGCGGGGCTCACGGTCGTGCACCTCGACGCGCACGGCGACCTCTACGACGAGTTCGAGGGCGACCGCTACTCCCACGCGTGCCCGTTCGCCCGTGCCATGGAGGAGGGCCTCGCGGCCCGGCTGATCCAGATTGGCGTCCGGACCCTCAACGCCCACCAGCAGGCCCAGGCGCGCCGCTACGGCGTCGAGCAGTACGGGATGGACCGCTGGGCCGAGGCGCCCCTCGAGGCGCTGACAGGGCCCGTGTACGTGTCGCTGGACCTGGACGTGCTGGACCCGGCGTTTGCGCCCGGGATCTCCCACCCGGAGCCGGGCGGCCTGTCCGTTCGCGAGGTCGTGAGCCTGATCCACCGCATCGGCGGCGACGTCGTGGGCGCGGACGTCGTCGAGTACAACCCGGCGCTCGACGTCAGGGATCTCACGGCGCGCGTCGCGGCGAAGCTGATCAAGGAAGTGGTGGCAGGCAGGGAATCTGGTGATCTCGTGATGTGGTGATGTGGTGATCTGATGTGGGGATGCGCGATCTCCAGATGTATCTGTTGATCTGGGATCTGTTGATCTGGGATCTGCTGATCTGGGATCTGTTGACCTGGGATCTGTTGATGTGGGGATCTCGGGACCTCAGCAGCCACCAACACCGCATCACCGAGCCAGTAGCCGAGAGCTGATCGCTGACAACAGCCGAAAGCCGATCGCCGAAAGCCGATCGCCGAGAGCCGATCGCCGAAAGCCGATCGCCGAGAGCCGATCGCCGAAAGCCGATCGCCGATCGCCGATCGCCTCCCGTACAAGGACACGGCCCGGCGCAGCATCACGCTGCGCCGGGCCGTGTCCGATCTCGCGCGCCTCTTAGAACGTGTAGCGGAGGCTGATCATCATCCGGTAGACGTCGGTCAGGAAGGCGGTCTTCTCGAGCGACTTGGTCATCAGCTCGTTGTTGACGACGCGGAGGCGGTACTGCGCCCGGCCCTGCGCGTCGGCGGCGCCGCCCTGCGCGGTGGTCGGGACGATCAGCGGCTGGGCATTGACGAGCCGCTGCGCGACGCCCCATTCGCTGTTGAGCAGGTTGCCGAAGTTCAGAACATCAAGCCGGAGCTGCAGCGAGTTGCGCCGGCCCGCGATGTTCGCGAAGAGGTCCTGCGACACGCTCAGGTCGATCCGCGTGACCATCGGGAGGAACACCGCGCCCCGTTCGGCGTACTGGCCGCGGTTCTTGCTCAGGTAGCTGTCCTGGGCGATGTAGGCGTTCCACGCCGCGGCCTGCTCGGCCGCCGTGAACGTGCGGCCACCCTGCGTGAACGTCTGGAAGTTCATCTCGGACGTATCGCGCGCGATGTAGATCAGGTCGTTGCTGGTGCCGCCGTCCCCGTTCAGGTCGCCCGAGAACGTGTAGCTCGCATTTCCGCCCGTGCGGCTCTCGAGGAACATCGAGAACGATGTGGCGCCGAAGCGGAACCACTCACGCGAGTAGGAGGTGGCCAGGAAGAACCGGTGGCCGGGCGAGCCGAACGAGTGGCCCAGGCCCGGGTTGTTCGGGTCACCGGCGTGCTGGTTGTTGTTCCAGGAGCCGAAGGCGATGGACCCCGGGTCCACCGTGTTCTTCGACTCGCCGTAGCTGTACGCGGTCCGGATGAAGAGCCCCGCCATCGTCTTCTGCAGCGAGCCCGACAGGTTCCACGATGTGCCCTCGTTCTGGTTCTTCAGGACGACGGCGTTCGAGATGTTGCTGTGGATGCGGTTGCCCGTGGTCCAGCGCGGGCGGTTGTCGGGACCCGCGAACGCGGTGTTGGCCGGGGCGAGGTTGGCGTTGATGTAGTAGACGCCGTTCACGTCGCGGTTGTAGAGGAACTCGGCCGTGCCGGACCAGCCCCAGGGCAGGCGCTGGTCGATGGCGAAGTTGGTGCGCCAGATCTGCGGGAACTTGAAGTCCGGGTTCGTCAGGGCCAGCTCGTAGCTCGACGCCGGCGCGCCGGTGACGTTGGCCGGCTTGTAGTGATTCGGGTTCGGATTGAACGGCCGGGCCGTGGTGTTGTCGATGGACTCGAAGCCGGTCAGCACGCCCGTGTTGCCGATCTGGTTCGAGATCCAGACATAGGCCGGACGGCCCGTGAAGACGCCCGTGCCGCCGCGCACCTGCGTGCGGCGGTCGCCGCTGGCGTTCCAGTTGAAGCCCACGCGGGGCGACCAGAGGAGGTTCGCGTCAGGCAGCTTCCCGGTCTGGTACTGGACGGGGCTGCCGGTCTCGTCGCGGAAGGTCAGGGCATCCGCGGCGGTGTTGGTGAAGCCGGTGTCGCCGAAGCTCGGCACGTCGAAGCGGACGCCCGCCGTGACCGTCACGTTGCCGGTCGGCTTCCACTCGTCCTGGAGATAGGCGCCCATGTAGAGGACCTCGAGCGGCTGGATGGGCTTCTCCTGGCCGGGGATGTTCGACCACCGGACCTGGAAGCGGCGCAGCGTGACGGGCGACGTCGTCCGGTTCGGGTTGGCGAGGTAGTCGCTGGCGTCGGTGTAGAAGTCGGCCAGCGAGTTGTAGACGTAGGCGCTCTGCGAGCCGGGGAAGAAGACGTTCTCGGACTCGTAGCGCTCGACGCTGAAGCCGGCGGTGAAGGAGTGCTTCTCGCCGAAGCGGGTCAGGTTGTTCTGCAGCTGGAACGTCTTGTACCGCAGCTCGTTGTTCGGGGTGAAGGGCTCGAAGCCGAACGTCGTGTAGACGGTGCCGGCCTCGAGCACGTCCACCATCGGGAAGAAGGACCCGCGCGTGTCGCGGCTCTCGTCCTGCGACGTGTAGCCGACGATCAGCTGGTTGGCCATCCGGGTGCCGATGACGGAGTTCATCTCGGCCACGCCGGAGCGGATGTTCTCGAGGATCTGGTAATTGGAGTTCTGGAAGTTGAGCCCCGTCGTGTTGCTGCGGCGCGTGCCGAAGCCGAGCGACGACGAGTTCGACAGGAGCACGTCCGTGCTGCTGTCGAGGTGCACGTAGCGGAAGCTCAACTTGTTGTTGTTGTTCAGGTTGTAGTCGAGCTTGCCGAGGAAGCGCACGCCGGGCGTCTCGTGGTCGTAGCCCTGGAAGGGGCCCGTCTCGTAGCTGAACCGGTTCTGCAGGAAGCTCGAGAGCGAGGTGAGGTCCGAGGCGAGCACGCGCGTCACGCCGCCGCCGACCGCCTGGCCGCCCGCGTTGGCGCTGAAGGTGGTGCCGGGCTCGGTGAGCGCCTCGTTCTCGTAGTTCATGAAGAAGAACAGCTTGTTCTTCAGGATCGGCCCGCCGAGCCAGCCGCCCGTGTTGCGGAATTCGAACGTGCCGGGGTTGAACGCCGCGCCGGCGGCGTCGGTGCCCACCAGGCTGTCGTCACGGAGCTGATGGAAGATCGAGCCGCGGAACTGGTTGGTCCCGCTGCGCGTGACGGTGTTGATGCCCGCGCCGACGAAGTTGCCCTGGCGCACGTCGAACGGTGCCACGCTGACCTGCACCTGCTCGACGGCGTCGAGCGAGATGGGCGCCACGCCGGTCCGGTCGCCGGGGGTATTGCCGAGGCCGAACGAGTTGTTGAAGTAGGAGCCGTCCACCGTGATGTTGTTCAGGCGGCTGTCCTGGCCGGCGAACGACAGGCCGCTCGACTGCGGCGAGAGGCGCGTGATGTCACCGAGGCGGCGGCTCACGCTCGGCAGGGCCGCGATCTCTTCGCGCACCACGGCCGTGGCCGCACCGGTGCGGCTCGACGCGAACACGGGATCCGACTGCCCGGTGACGACGACGGTCTCGACGACGGCGATCGCGCTCACGGCGAAGGCCAGATCCGTCGCGCCGCCGAGGTTCACCGAGATGTTGTCCTGCGTCAGCGGCTCGAAGGCGTTCCCCACGCCCACGTACGCGACCGTCACCGAGTAGGGGCCGCCCACGCGCATGCCGGGCATGAAGAAGCGGCCGTCAGGACGCGTCGAGGCCTCGTACACCGTGCCGGAAGGCACGTGGATGGCGATGACGTTGGCGCCGGCCACGGGCTGTGCCCCGTCGGTCACGATGCCGGTGAGGGACCCTGTGGTGACGCCCTGCGCAAACGCCGGCGAAACCGCCAGCGTCACGAGAGCCACCGCCATGAACGCACGGCGCACGCTCGCTAAGACCTGTTTCATCACTACTTCTCTCCACCTGTCATTGGAACGAACCGCTACGAACGGGAAGATCGACTTCAGTCCACGTCTGACAACGACGAATGACTACCAAAAAATCCGAAAGAATACGTTCGACACTACCACCGGCATGTTACGCCTGGGTAAACCACCGACGAGGGATCCAGGCGACGGCAGTCTCCCTTCGCAGGATGCGTACCGGACGCCGTTCTGCAGAGTCAGGCGGGAATTCGCGGGGGTGCCCGGCACAACACGGCCGGACTCCAACGGTACGGATCGCCCGATCCATTCTCGGGCTTTCAGCCAAACTGTTGTTGGGGATGAAGTTACACGACCATTGCCGCCATGGGCGTCGGCGGCGTACATGCAGAACGGGCCTGCTCCTCTGAAAGGAACAGGCCCGTTCTGCGTGTCGCTTCGTTCTGGCGCGCGGGCTAGTTGCCTTCGCCGGCGGCCTTCTGCTTGCGCAGTTCCGTCGCGCGGTCGCGGAGGGTGTCGGCTTCCTTCAGGAGGGCCTGCTGGCGCGCCGGGTTCCGCTCGAGGTTGGCCTGGAGGCGGAGCAGGAGGTTCTTGTAGGCGATGGCCTCCATGTAGTCGTCACGGATCGCGATGGCCTTGTCGACCGACTCGATGCCCCTCAGCACGAGGTCCATCTTCTCGGCGTCCTGCAGGCGGAAGTCGCGGAAGGCCTTGTCCCAGTAGTAGGTGGCCACCGTGTAGTGCGCCTCGGGGTTGTTCGGCTCGATGGCGACGCGCTGGCCGAGCGCCTCGATGGTGCGATCGAACTCGCCCTGGCGGTTGTAGTAGCCGGCCAGCTGCATGTAGACGGTGGGGTCGTTCGGCCGGGCGTCGCGGGCGCGGGTGAACGTCTCTTCCGCCAGCTCGTACTCGCCCGAGTCCTCGTAGATCTTGGCGAGCGCGAAGTAGTTGCTCGGCTCGTTCGGCTCGATCTCGATCATCTTGATGACGACCGGTTCGGCGAGCGTCGGGTCGTTCAGCTTGTTCGGGCCGTAGGCCGCGACCAGGTACTCGAGCGACAGGCGCTGCAGGCTGGGGTTGTCGCCCAGCTGGTCGGCGGCGAGCTTGTAGTGCTCGATGGCCTTCTCGAGGAAGGCGTCGTTGCTCGCGTCGCCGGCGCGGGCCGGGCGGTAGAGGTTGTCGTAGGCGTTGCCAAGGTAGAAGTGGATCTGCGAGTTGTTCGGATCCAGCCGGATCGCCTCTTCGTACCGGTCAACGGCCCCGTTCCAGTTGCTGGTCGCGTAGGCCTTGTTCCCGTCCTTGAAGGCCTTCATGGCCCGGACTTCATTGATCTTGCCGCACCCGGCGAGTGCGATTCCGAGCCCGGCGATGAGTGCCAGGTGCGCCACCGAAGACCGGATCCTCATCATTTCCCCCTCACGTGCCTTCCTGAGCGTCCGCTATGAGTTGATATGGCCGAGCCGGCAGGGCGGACCGCTCGGAATCGACCTGGAATGAGCCGCTAGAGGCGAGAGTATAGCCCCTTCCTTGACCCCCCGCAACCCCGACCCTATGATGAAGCGGAGCGGTGCTGTTTCTCCTACCTTAGACACCGGCCGCCGACATTTGGCCATGATTCGCTTCGAGGATCTGCTCGACAAAGTGCGGGCGTACAGCCCGGACGGCGATCTCGAGCTGCTGCGCCGCGCCTACGTCTTCTCCGCGCTGGAGCACAAGGGACAGGTGCGCCATTCTGGCGAGCCGTATCTTGTTCATCCACTTGAGGTTGCGGACATCCTCGCCGATCTTCGCCTCGACGTGGTCTGCGTGGCCGCGGGCCTGCTCCACGACGTCGTCGAAGACACCCTGACCACCGTCGAGCGCATCCAGGAGCTCTTCGGCCCCGACGTGGCCCATGTCGTCGAGGGCGTGACCAAGATCAGCGTCATCCCGTTCTCGTCCAGCGAGGAGCGGCAGGCGGAGAACTTCCGCAAGATGCTGCTCGCGATGGTCGACGACATCCGGGTGATTCTCGTCAAGCTCGCCGACCGCCTCCACAACATGCGCACGTTGCAGCACGTGTCCGAAGCGAGCCGCCTGCGCACGGCCCAGGAGACGCTCGACATCTATGCGCCCATCGCCAACCGGCTGGGCATGAGCAAGATCAAGAACGAGCTCGAGGAGCTGTCGTTCAAGCACCTCGAGCCGTCGGCCTACGACAGCCTGCGCGCCAAGGTCGAGGCGCGGCGCCGCACCACCGAGGGCGTGATCGAGGAGCTCAAGGCGACCCTCCGCGGCAAGCTCGACGACGCGCAGGTGCCGGTGCTCGCGCTCGACGGCCGCATCAAGCGCCTCTACAGCATCTGGCTGAAGCTGCGCCGCCAGAAGATCGACCTCGACCAGGTCTACGACCTCGTCGCCCTGCGCATCATCACGCCGTCGGTCAAGGACTGCTATGCGACGCTCGGCATCATCCACCAGACATGGTCGCCGGTGCCGGGCCGCATCAAGGACTTCATCGCGATGCCGCGGCCGAACGGGTACCAGTCGCTTCACACGTCGGTGATCAGCGAGCACGGGTTCCCCTTCGAGGTGCAGATCCGCACCGAGGAGATGCACCTCCGCGCCGAGGAGGGCATTGCCGCGCACTGGAAGTACAAGGAGGGCCGCGTCGGCGCCGGCCGCGACGAACAGTACTTCCAGTGGCTGCGCCAGCTGCTCGAGTGGCAGCAGGAAGTCCGCGACCCGCAGGAGTTCCTGGCCAACCTGAAGATCGATCTCTACCCCGAGGAGGTCTACACCTTCACGCCGGCCGGCCAGGTCAAGGTCCTGCCGAAGGGCGCCACGCCCATCGACTTCGCGTACTCGGTCCACACCGACGTCGGCCACCAGTGCGTCGGCGCGCGCGTCAACGGCCGGATGGTGCCCCTGCGCACCCGCCTCAAGAACGGCGACATCATCGAGATCCTGACGACGGCCGGCCACAAGCCGAGCCGCGACTGGCTCGCGCACGTCGTGACCGCGCGCGCGCGCAACAAGATCAAGCACCTGATCCAGGAAGAGGAGAAGGGCCGCGCCGTGGAGCTCGGACGCAAGCTGTTCGAGAAGGAGGCCAAGCGGTTCGACCTGCCGCTGAAGGCGCTGCTCGATGGAGAGGCGCTCGGGCGCGCCGCCTCGGAGTTCGCCGTGCAGAAGGCCGACGACCTGCTCGCCCAGGTGGGCTACGGCAAGGTGTCGGCGCGGCAGGTGCTCGACAAGCTCGTACCGGCGGAGCAGCTCAAGGAGAAGGCCCCCGACCATCCCGTCGTGTCGGCCGTCAAGCGCGCGCTGTCGCCGGACAGCGGCACCGACCGCATCAAGGTGCGCGGCGCCGACGAGCTGATGGTGTTCCGCGCGCGGTGCTGCAACCCGATTCGCGGCGAGCGCATCATCGGCTACATCACGCGCGGCAAGGGCGTCTCCGTCCACGCCGCCCAGTGCCCGAACGTCGTCAACCTGATGTACGACCCGGAGCGGCGCATCGAGGTCGAGTGGGATACCGGCACCGACAGTGCGTCCTACACCGTGCGCCTGACGATGCACGTCGAGGATCGGAAGGGGATGCTGGCGGAGCTCAGCGCGCGCATCGCCGACATCAACACCAATATCCTCACGCTCGAGGCCGACGCCGGCACGGACCACCACCACGCGCGCATCAACATGACCGTGGAGATCGCGGACCTGAAGCACCTCGAGAAGGTGATCAAGTCGCTGCGGAAGGTGGACGGGGTGATCGACGTCGAGCGCGCGGCGGCGCCGCGCTAGGGGAGGACGGCGATGGCGTCGATCTCGACGCGGACGCCCTTGGGGAGGCGCGAGACCTGGACCGTCGCGCGCGCCGGGTACGGCTCGGCGAAGTAGGTCGCATAGACCGCGTTGACCGCCGCGAAGTCGTCGAGGTTCGTGAGGAAGATCGTCGTGCGCGCCACGTCGGCGAACGACGCGCCGCCCGCCCGCAGCAGATCGCCGATGTTGTCGAGGACGCGCGCGGTCTCGGCCGTGATGTCGCCCTCGACCAGCTGCCCGGTCGCCCCGTCGAGGGGGATCTGTCCCGACACGAACAGCAGGCCGCCCGCGCGGAGCGCGGGCGAGTACGGTCCAATGGCGGCGGCAGCGGTCGGCGCGGTAACGGCGTGGCGCATGGGCGCGCTAGGCGGCCTTGACGATCTTCTGCGAGCGGATGCAGCGCGTGCAGACGCGCATGCGGCGGACGCCGCCGTTCACGACCGCGCGCACCGACTGCAGGTTCGGCTCGAACCGGCGGGGCCGCACGTTGTGGGCGTGCGAGATCGTGCGCCCGACGACGGGTCCCTTGTCACAGACTTCACAACGCTTCGCCATAACTCTTACTCTCTGAACAGGTTAACCGTTCCAACCGGAAACCAATAGCCTAGCACGTCTTCGGCGCTCAGGGCAACCGTCGGCACGCGACCCGCCGCGTCCCGGTGGCGTTCCGGTTCGTCCGGCCCCGGATGAGGCTAAGCTGTCAGGCCATGACGTGCCCCCTTTGTCAGCAACGCAAGGCGCGCCGCGCCTGCCCGGCCCGTGGCGGCGAGATCTGCGCGGTGTGCTGCGCCACCAAGCGGCTCGTCGAGATCGACTGCCCTTCGGACTGCGTCTACCTGGCCAGTGCGCAGAAGAACCCGGCGGCGCCGGTCAAGCGGCAGCAGGAGGCGGATGTGCGGGCGCTGGCCGGGACGCTCGGCCGGCTCACCGAGCGGCAGTACCGGCTGGGCTTCCTGCTGTTGACCTTCGTCGGACGGTACACGCCGCCCGGGCTGGCGCGCCTGGTGGACGCGGATGTCGCCGACGCGGCCGCCGCGCTGGCCTCCACGTATGAGACGGCGAGCCGCGGGGTGATCTACGAGCACGCGGCCGCTTCGACGACCGCCGCCGGGCTGGCGGCCGAGCTGAAGGCGTTTCTGGTGGAGATTGCGAAGGGGGCCGGCGCCAGCTTCGACCGCGAGGCGGCCGAGGTGCTGCGGGCCATCGAGCACGGGGCGCGCGCGGCGTCGCCGGACGCGACCGGGCGGGCGTACCTGGATCTCGTGGCGCGGGTGGTCCCCAAGGGCAGCCCGGGTGGCGCCAGCCCGTCAGGCGACGACCGGCCGACCATCATCATGCCCTGATCGGTGGGGCAGGGTGGCGTCCCCTGTGTAAAAATTGCCTCAGTCTGAGCCTCGTGCTATCCTCTCGGGCTGTCCGTCCGTCCGGGGTCGAGGACAGTGTGTCCTCAGAACCCAAACGGCGGGTTCGGCGTCTAATGCAGGTGAACGGTGTTCGGAGCCCTCGGAACAGCGGCCGGACATGTCGGTATAAGTCGTTACGTATGAGTAATATACGATCGAGTGGCCTGGGGACGGGCTGACGCGGATCTGCGAGTGAATCCGCGCCATTGCCCCCCCGATATACCCCCCCGACCACCCGACGTTTCATCTTGTCCACGTTCCCGGCATCTCGGTTTGGTGCCGGATTATTTACGGCCCGCTTCTTGCAATTGGGAACGGGCAATCATCGGAGTCCCACGCGAGCGGACTGGGGCGGAAGGAGCGGGAGTCATGGCAAAGGTCACAAAGCGGAAGGCATCGGTGACGGTGGAGCCCGTCGGGGATCGGTACGAGGAGCTCCGGCAGATGCTCGACGACCGTCGCCGCGAACTGGTCCGCGAAGTTCAGGGTAAGATCCGCGACGTGCGCGCTGAAGGATCGGAGAAGCCGCACGAGGTCCTGGATCCCGGCGAGACGTCGGAAGCCGACATTCAGGAAGACATCGAATTCGCCCTCATCCAGATGAAGGCGGAGACGCTCAACAAGATCAACGAGGCGCTTGCGCGCCTTGACGAGGGGCGCTACGGCCACTGCTTCGAGTGCGGCGACGAGATCTCGGAGCAGCGCCTGCGCGCACTGCCGTTCGCGGTGCGCTGCAAGGACTGCGAAGAGGCGCGCGAGAACGCCGCGCTTCGCGAGCGCACGCTCGCGCAGCGTCGCGGGTCGAGCCTCTTCTTCGACATGCGGGGATAACCCGGCGCCTTCGACGAGCAGGCTCCGCCGGTGGTGGAGCCTGCCGCTCCCCACCGGCCCTGCCACTCGTCAGGGCGTCATCGTTCCAGCCACGCGTCATTGTTTCCCGGAGGGATCGCCATGAGCGATCGCATCGATCGGGTCGAGGGGGCGGAGCCGCCCTCTGACGACCAGCCGCTGCAGTTGCCTGACGAGCTGCCGATCCTGCCGCTGCGGGACACGGTGCTCTTCCCGAATTCGTTCATGCCGCTCGCCGTGGCACGGGAAAGCTCTGTCCGCCTGATCGACGACGCCGTCGGGTCGGGGCGGCTCATCGGCGTGTTCACGCAGCGGGATGCGAGCGAGGAGGACCCCCAGCAGCGGGACCTCTACCCGATTGGCGTGGCCTCGCACATCCACAAGATGTTCAAGCTGCCCGACGGCAGCCTGCGCATCATCGTCCAGGGGCTGGCGCGTGTCCGGCTGAAGAAGGTCGTCGAGACCGAGCCCTTCCTCCGCGCGCGGGTCACCGAGGCGGTCGAGAAGCTCGGCGTGGCCAACCGGCTCGAGATCGATGCGCTGCAGCGCAACATCAAGGCGAACTTCCAGCAGATCGTCTCGCTGTCGCCGCTGATGTCGGACGATCTGCAGACGCTCGCGATCAACATCGCCGAGCCCGCGCGCCTCGCCGATTTCATCGCGTCGAGCCTCGGCACCATCACGACCACGATCAAGCAGGAGGTGCTCGCGACGCTCGACGTCCGCGCGCGGCTGGACCTGCTGAATCGCATCCTGATCAAGGAGCTCGAGGTCCTCGAGCTCGGCTCGAAGATCCAGTCGCAGGTGCAGTCGGAGGTCGGCAAGAACCAGCGCGACTACTTCCTGCGCGAGCAGCTGAAGGCCATTCAGCGCGAGCTGGGCGAGGGCGACGATCAGAGCAAGGACACCGAGGAACTCCGCGAGAAGATCGACGCCGCCGGCATGCCGGAGGCCGTCCTCAAGGAGGCGCGCCGCGAACTGGAGCGCCTGTCGAAGATGCCGCCGGCGGCCGCCGAGTACACCGTGTCGCGGACGTACCTCGACTGGCTCGTGGCGCTGCCGTGGGTGAAGCGCACCGAGGAGGTCATCGACCTGCCGCGCACCAAGGGCGTGCTCGACGCCGAGCACTCCGGCCTGGAGAAGGCCAAGGACCGCATCCTCGAGTACCTGGCGGTGCGCAAGCTGAACCCGCAGATGAAGGGGCCGATCCTGTGCTTCGTCGGCCCGCCCGGCGTCGGCAAGACCTCGCTGGCGCGGTCGATCGCGCAGTCGCTCGGCCGCAAGTTCGTGCGCGTGTCGCTCGGCGGCATGCGTGACGAGGCCGAAATCCGCGGCCACCGCCGGACGTACATCGGCGCGCTGCCGGGGCAGATCATCCAGGGGCTGCGCCGGGCCGAGTCGAAGAACCCGGTGTTCATCCTCGACGAGATCGACAAGCTCGGCGCCGACTTCCGCGGCGACCCGGCGTCGGCGCTCCTCGAGGTGCTCGACCCGGAGCAGAACAGCACGTTCCGGGATCACTACCTCGACGTCCCGTTCGATCTGTCGGAAGTGCTCTTCATTACGACCGCGAACGTGCTGGACCCGGTGCCGCCGGCGCTGCGCGATCGCATGGAGGTGCTCGAGCTCCCGGGCTACACCGAGGAGGAGAAGCTGGCGATCGCGCGCGAGCACCTCGTCGGCAAGCAGATCCAGAACCACGGCCTGACGCCGAAGCAGATCGCGTTCCCCGACGCCGGGCTGCGCACGCTCATCCGCGGCTACACGCGCGAAGCCGGCGTCCGCAACCTCGAGCGCGAGGTGGGCGCCATCTGCCGCAAGGCCGCGCGGCGCCGTGCCGAGGGGCAGGGCGCGAAGGTGCGCGTCACGCCCGACGTCGTGCACGCGCTGCTCGGCGCGCCCCGCTTCCTCGACGAGGAGATGACCGAACGCACGCGCGAGCCCGGCGTGGCGATCGGCCTCGCGTGGACGCCCGTCGGCGGGGAGGTCCTGTTCATCGAGGCCTCGCGCATGGCCGGCACCGGGTCGCTCACGCTCACCGGCCAGCTCGGCGACGTCATGAAGGAGTCGGGCCGCGCGGCGCTGTCGTGGGTCCGCGCGCATGCCACCGAGTGGAACGTGGACCCCGAGTTCTTCAAGAGCTCGGAGATCCACCTGCACGTGCCGTCCGGCGCGATCCCGAAGGACGGCCCGTCCGCGGGCGTGACGATGGCGACGGCGCTCGTGTCGGCGTTGTCGCACCGGCCGGTGCGGGGTGACATCGCGATGACGGGCGAGATCACGCTGTCGGGCCGGGTGCTGCCCGTCGGCGGGATCAAGGAGAAGGTGCTCGCGGCCAGGCGTGCCGGCGTGCGCGAGGT
Organism: Vicinamibacterales bacterium; assembly: GCA_030680175.1. Lineage (GTDB taxonomy): Bacteria > Acidobacteriota > Vicinamibacteria > Vicinamibacterales > UBA2999 > JAUXWO01. The sequence goes on along the minus strand of JAUXWO010000048.1, from coordinate 1,960 downwards.
GATCCTGCCGCGGCAGAACGAGAAGAACGTCAACGAGGATCTGGGCGAGGAGCTGCGCCGCCACCTCACCATCCACCTCGTCAGCACCATCGACGAGGTGCTGCTCCTGGCGCTGCTGCCCGTGCCGCGGCCAGGGCGGAAGGCGTCACGGCGCGCCCACGCCGCCGTGCAGTAGGATCACCGGGAGGCCGGCCCGGAGACGGGCCGGCCGCACGCCATGCGTATCGTTTACTCACCCCGTTACCACATCGACATCGGCACGCACGTCTTCCCGACCGCGAAGTACGTGCAACTCCACGCGCGTGTCGTGTCGGCGGGCCTCGCCGAACCCGGCACGCTCGTCGAGCCGGCGCTGGCCTCGTGGGACGACCTCGCGCTGGTGCACACCGAGGCGTACCTGCAGAAGCTGCGCGAGGGCGTGTTCCGGACCGAGGAGCTGGCGCAGCTCGAGGTCCCGTGGTCGCCCGAGGTCGTGGACGGCTTCCGCCTGATGACGGGCGGCACCATCGAGGCGGCGCGCCTCGCGCTCGCGCGCGACCCGGTGAACCGGGCCGCGGCGCGGGCCGTCTGCCACCTCGGCGGCGGCTTGCATCACGCCTTTGCCGATCACGGCGAGGGCTTCTGCTTCTTCAACGATGTCGCCGTCGCGATCCGCGTGCTCGTCCGCGACCATGCGGTGTCGAGCGCCGCCGTCATCGACCTCGACGTGCACCAGGGCAATGGCACCGCGGCGATCTTCGCCGGCGACCCGCACGTCTTCACCTTCTCGATGCACCAGCAGTACAACTACCCGGTGCACAAGCCGGCCGGGTCGCTCGACATCGGCCTGCCCGATGGCACCAGGGACGAGGGGTACCTCGAGCGGCTGGACGGGGCCCTGAAGCAGGTGTTCGAGCACCTGCCCGAGGTCGCCTTCTACCTCGCGGGCGCCGATCCCTACGAGGACGACCAGCTCGGCGGGCTCGCCCTGACGAAGCGGGGGCTGCGGCTGCGCGACCGCATGGTGCTGCAGGCGGCGCGGCAGGCCGGCGTGCCCGTCGTCGTGCTGCTGGCGGGCGGCTATGCGCGCCGTCTCGAGGATACGGTCGACATCCACTTCGCCACCGTCGAAGAGGCGTCGCGGTTGTAGGGAGGCGCCGCGTCCGTCAGGGGACCAGGGTCAGTCCGAACGCCGTCTTCAGGTCGACAATCTCGCCCGACGCCACCATCGCCCTCGCCTCGGCGATCGCGAACGTCCGCGGCTCGATCACTTCATCCTCGTCGGGCCGCGCCGTGGAATCCGGTGCGGGCGGGCCGAGATCGAGGCACCGGTAGTAGGCCATCTCCTCGTCGCAGAAGCCGGGCGTGGGGTAGTACCCGCCGACGCGCTCCACCCGCCCGGGCGCGAGCCCGATCTCCTCCTCGCACTCACGCGCCGCGGCCTCGTCCGGATGCTCCCCGGGCTTCAGCGTTCCCGCGGGCAGCTCCCAGATCCAGCGATCGATCACGTAGCGGTACTGACGGATCAGGACGACCTGCCCCGGCGCCGGCACGGGGATCAGCACCACGGATCCGGGGTGCCGCACGATCTCCATGTCGAGCGTGTGCCCGGATGGGAGCGTCACGCGGTCGACCTCGACGCGAAACACCCGTCCCTGGTGTACCTCACGGCGATTGAGCAGCACGGGCATGGCCGTCAGTCTAACGCACGGGGAGACGAGGCGTTGTGGGTCGTGGGGGGGAGTGGGTAGTGGGGAGTGGGGAGTGGGTAGTGGGTAGTGGGTGGTAGTGAGTGGGTGGGAGTGGGTCGTGGGTCGTGGGTCGTGGGTCGTGGGTGGTGGGTTGTGGGCGTGAGGAGCCGCCAGGAGGCCCCCTCTCCCCCCGATCACCTACGACCACGAACCACTCCCCACCCCCCACTACCCACGACCCACTCCCCACTCCCCACAACCCCCTACCCACGACCCACCACCCCCCCCCC
>JAUXWO010000041.1 GCA_030680175.1 Vicinamibacterales bacterium | reverse complement strand
TAATTTTTATCCTATTTAAATATAAATAAAACAAAAAGTAGTATTAAATTGCTGTAATAAAATAAATTGATATTATTTTAATATAAAATATTGTGTACTATTTTTATGAAGTTAAAATACTAATAAATTTTTATGAAAAATAGTAATTCTTTTATATTTTTTATTTTATCATACATTTTTCACCTTTTATATTTTCATAATATAAATAATCTATTTGATATTATTTATATTGTTTCATCTAACTATGTATTTATTTATCCATTAAAACTAAAAGTATATTATAAAGGAAACTTAATAAATGAAATATAATTGTTTAAACTATTAAAATAATTTGTTGCCAAATTCTTTACGACATACTTTAATTTTTTAATTAATATAAAAAATATTTAGTTTTCTTTATATTTTATTGATACTTAAATTTAAATAATAGTAAATAATAAATTTTGTTAATACTTTAAAACCTGTTTGTTACTTATTGCTTGTTTTAATGTAAAATTTATGAGTTTAGTTGTTTAATGGATAATTCGTAATGTTTTAGTTATTTAAACCTTACTTTATAAACTTTCTTTATATTTTTTTATTTTTTAAATTACCTTTATTTTATTTTAATGTTCTTTTAATAAATCTAATTTATATTAATCTTTTACATGCATGTTTAATTCATGTTATTACGATTACATAGTTTCTTTACATTTAAATTTATTGATAATTAGTTTACCTTTATTCTTTTTTTCTTTTTTAATAATGTGTCTTTTAACTTTGTTTTATATACATAGAGCATCGTTTGCTTTTTTGAGGTACTGTCGCGTCGGCATCACTTCAAAAAGCAGGCGTCGCGAGCTCGCCCCTTTTCTCGTGCCTCGACTTGAGCGGGTCTGTAAGAGTCGCCACGGATCGGGCGAAACTGTTTGCTTAAATATTACTGCGGTTCCTGTGACTGGATCTTGTTTGCGGTTTATTTGCAACTTGGTTGATGCTTACATTTAGCTGTCGCGTCGCCTCGACTCAAAAAGCAGGTCTCGCAAGCTCGCCTCTTTTATCGCTCCTCCTTGAGCTGGTCACATGCGATTGCCATTGGCGTTGCTAGGTTTGTAAGGTGTCCGGGGACCCCTTGAGCCACATAGTGGCTTGCGGTTTCTGATTTCTGCTCTCCAAGCAGCCCCCTTTCTGCGGGGGCCCACCCCGGCGCTCCCTCTGCTGTCGCATTTTGACCAATTTGGGGCCTCGGGCCGATTTCCTTGCCGGGGGCTTACACCGATCTTTGATGATTTTTGTCAACGTTTGAATGAAATTTATATTTTTTTATATAAAAATTTATTTTTTTTATAATTTATTGTTATGTTTATATAAAATATGTAAAAAATATCGATTTTTAGGCCTTTTTGGACCCCCTTAGAAATGGTCGTTTTTGGCCCTTTTTGGCCCTGCTCGAAATTTACGTGTTTTTGACAAGTTTTTGAATTTTTTTTATAAAAATTTATAAATTTTATAAGTTTTTATAATTTTTTTACAGAAAAATAAATTTTTATTGAGACATGATGCAAAATAAGCACTTTTTGGTCAATTTTGGACCCCAAAAAGGGACCACAAAAATGGCCAAAAATGACCCCTCCGGGCCCAAAATTAAATTTTTTTAATATTTTAAAAAATGAAAAAAAATCGTGTCGGAATTTGGTGGCCACATTTTTTGGACCCACTTTTCAAAAGCGGTCAAAAACCCCATGTCTTTTCGATGGTGGCAAAAAGCCGTTTTTCCCCACTGAATTACACAGTACTTAAGGAGGCTTTTTTTTTGAAAATTTTAGGGTTTTTTTGAGGCTCTCCCCGGGTACCCCCCTCGGACCCCAAATTTGACCCCCCCAGTCGGGGTCGGGGTTGTGATTCCTCCGCTCTTTACCCCCATGCTAAAATAGGGGAAAGGGTGTATAATGGAGTTATAATGTATAAGATAATAATTTTTTTGATAAAAGTTTATAAATTTTTTTATTTTTTATGATAAGAGTATGAAAAAAAGCTGAAAAATGAGGTTTTTTGGGGAGGGGTCATTTTTAGGGGTTTTTGGGGGGTTTTGGGAGGGGTCGATTTTTGGCTATTTTTGACTATTTTTTATAGTTTGTTATAGTTTTATAATTATTTTTTATAAATTATGTATAGTTTAGTAATTTTTTTTTATAAAAGTTAATATGTTTATGTAAAGTTTCTTAAAAATCGCTATTTTCGGACCCTGGGTAAATGTCTGTCCCCGGGGGGGGTGCCAGGG
>JAUXWO010000038.1 GCA_030680175.1 Vicinamibacterales bacterium | reverse complement strand
TCGCGCGATCGAGATCGTCGGGCGGCAGGGCGGCCAGCGTGCGGGCGGCGTCGACGAGCGCCGCGCGATCGGCGGCCGCGAGCGTCAGGAGCCGGACGTCGCCGCCGGCCATCAGTCGACCGTGGCGCTGGCCGCGAGGTCGAGCGCCGGGGCGAGGTCGGGGAGCGTCACGCGCGCCTGCTGCCCGCGCGACCGGTCGTACACGGCCGTGCGCCGCGCGAACTCGGCGAGCTCCGCCGTGCGATCCGCGGCCTCCATGTGCGCGATGACGCCGTCGATGGCCTGCCGGAACCGATCCAGCTCGCCCGACGTGTCGGGCCACCGCCCCTCCCAGCGCGCGACGAACGTCCGCAGCCGTGCGGCGGCCAGCGCCTTGAGTGCGGGCGGCAGCACCTGGACGCTGAAGCACGACGGCCACGTCAACAGCGTCAGCCTCGGGTAGACGACGACGTGCGGGGCGTGGCGCGTGAAGAGGTACTCGAAGAGTTCGGTGAGCGAGAGCACGTTGTACGCCTGCACGGTCGTGTTCACGGTGACCTTCGTGCAGTTGAACGCCGCAGGGTCGCGCTGCAGCCGCGCCAGGTGCGCGTCGATCCGATCCCACTTCGAGGGATAGCGGATGAACGAGTTCACCGGCGCATGCCCGTCGAGGCTCGCCGTCAGCGTGACGCCCTTGAACGCCGGCCAGAGCGCGGTCACGCGCTCGGGCAGCGTCGTGAGGTTGGTGACGTAGCTCAATTGGATGTGATGTGCGTGCCCCTCGTCGATCGCCTGCTGGAGGAAGTCGAGCATGCGCGTGATGATCATCGGCTCGCCGCCGGCGAAGTGGAGCCGCTCGAGGGTGGGGAGCCGCGCCTGGCAGTTCGCCCAGAACGCGTCGCCGTCGAACCAGTCGACGGCGCGGAGCGCCTCGAGCTCCGGATGGCCGTCCGGGACATCGAACAGCTGCTGCCACTCGGGGATCAGGAGCTTCGTGGAGATCGGCGAGCACATGCGGCACTTCAGGTTGCAGGCGTTGCCGAGCCGGAAGTCCGCGCTGCACACGAGGTCGATCGGCGCCGATCCGTCGGGGGCCGTCGCGGCGACCGCCCGATCGATGTGCGCCTCGAACGTCTCGTTCGAGTCCTGCCGGTAGCTCCGGATGTGCAGGTCCTCTTCCTCGAAGCACCGCCGGCAGACGGGCGGCCGGCGGCCCTCGAGCATGTCGCGCCGCAGCGTCCGCATGAAGGGCGTGTTCCAGCCGGCCTCGAGGCTGCCCGGGTCGTACACGGTGAGCGGCCGGCCGGCCGGATCCGTGTTCTCGAGCACGCGCTCGGTGTCGCCGAGCGTCATGCAGCACGGCCGCAGCCGCCCGCGTTCATCGCCGAAGGCGTGCACCCACGGAATGATGCAGAAGGTGGGCGAGGGCAGCGCGCGCGGCGGTCCCGAGGCGCTCACGCGGGCACCCCCGTGGCGGGTACGTCGAACAGCGACGCGAGCTCCGGCAGGCAGGCGCGCGTGTCCTGCCCGCGATGCTGATCCTGGATCGCGGTCCAGCGGCGGAACTCCGGCAGGTAGGCCGTCCGATCCTGCTCGTGCATGTGGCTGATGATGCCGTCCACGGCCGACACGAGGCCCTCGAGGCCCGTCTCGCGCCAGTGCGCGGGCCACCGCGTGTCGAGCCGGGCCATCGTCTCGCGCAGCCGGCGCGTGGCCTCGTCCTTGAGCGAGGCCGGGAGCGCCTGGATGCTGAAATGGCGCGGGTAGCTGAGGACGCTCAGGTTCGGCGCTTCCGCCGTGGGCGCCGCGTCGACGAGGTACTCGAGCAGCTCCCCGACCCGGAGCACGTTGAAGATCTGCACGGTCGTGTTGAACGCGATGCCGCCGCCGAGGTTCAGCCGGCCGGCGTCGGCGGCGAGCGTCCGGAGGTGGCGGTCGATCGCCGTCCAGTCGGAGGGGAAGCGGATGAACTCGTTCACCGCGCCCGCGCCGTCGAGGCTGACGGTGACGCGCACCTGCGCGAAATGGGGCCAGAGCTCGTACACCCGCGGCGGCAGCACCGACAGGTTCGTGTTGTAGCTGAGGCTGATGCCCCCGGCGCGGCCGAGCGTGATGAGCCGCGCCAGGAAGTCGAACATCTCCGGGATGATGAGCGGCTCGCCGCCGGCGAAATGCAGGCGCTCCACCGCCGGGGTGTGGCGCTCGAAGATCTCCCAGAACTGGTCGCCGACAAACCACTCCATCTTCCGGTAGTCGTCGAAGAGCTTGTGCGCGACGGGCAGCCGGGCCGCGGCGGCAAACTCGCCGAGCAGGGCCTTGCTCGATTGCGGCGAGCACATCCGGCACCGCAGGTTGCACACGTTGCCGAGCCGCAGGTCCACCGACCGCAGGTCCAGCGGCGCGGCGCCCTCGTCATCCGTGGACGCGAGCATTTCCGGAATGCGCGCGGCGTACTCGTCGTTGACGTCCTGGCGATGGCTGCGCATGCCGAGGTCGTCGTACATGTAGCAGCGCTCGCACGGCACCGGACGCGCGCCCGCGATCATGTCGAGCCGGATCTGCCGCATGTAGGCCGAGTTCCAGGCGGCGTCGAGCCCGCCGGCATCGAACACCCGGAGCGGGTGCCCCTGGGCGTCGACGTTCATCTTCTTCGTCGAGACGGACCGGCAGCAGGGATACATCAGCCCGCCCTCGTCGGCGAACAGGTGCATCCACGGCAACACGCAGAAGCTGGAGGAGGGCGGCGTGCCGCTCACGCGATCGCCCCACTGGGCGCGTCGACCGCCGCGCGTGCGGCGAAGTACGCGGCGACCTCCGCGTGGAGCGCGGGCTTGTCGCTGGCCCACTGCCAGCAGCCCGCCTCGTCGAGGGTGAGATCCGCCATGGGGTCGAACTCCGCGCGGTGCAGGATCGCCTGGCGCTCGTCGTAGCCGCGGCTCTGCCAGTCGCCGTGATGGAGGTGCAGCACGCGGCCGGGCACCCAGCCGATCCGGCCCCCCGTCGCCTCGGCCACCGGCGTCCCCCAGGCGGCGATCGCGGCGCGCTCGGCCGGCGGGCTCCGGCGGAGCGCGAGGTGGCGGCCCCGCAGGTAATCGTGGTCGGCCGCGAACGCATGCGCGGCGATGAAATCGCCGCCGCCGACGATCGCGCGGTCGTACAGCCCGTGGGCGGTCAGGAAGTCGCGTCGGGCCGCCCAGGCAAAGCCCGTGTGGCCGTGCCGCTCGAACCGCGTCAGCGCGGCGCGCCGATCCGCCGTCCGGGCCATGGTCGCGGCGAAGCCGGGGAGGGTGGGGGCGCCGGCCGCGGCGGCGGTCTCGCCAGGCCCGAGCCAGCAGGCCGTCTCGAACGGCTGCACCACCGCGACCGTCTTCAGTTGCGCGCGCGTGGCGTCGGCCCAGCCCGCGTCCTCGAAGATCACGTCGGCATCGATCCACGCCACGGCCCGGCACGCCTCGGGCAGCGCGGCCACCCCGAGGGTGAGCAGGCGCTCCTTGTGCCAGAGCGTGGTGCGCGATCGCCGGCGCACCACCAGATCCGCCGCCTCATCGGCCACGCGGAACGGCGCGTCGCCGAACGCGAGCTCGACGATCGCGAGCGGCACGCCCTGCGCGCGGAGCGCGCGGGCGCTGAGCGCCAGGTGGCCCAGCGTCGTCGTGCGCGGGACGGGTTCGAAGACCGTCGTCAGCGCCCAGAAATCAGAGGAGACGGGAGGCATGCGGCTGATGGGTCCCCGGAGGTGAAGGAAGTGCTCGTATACTACCGGAGCCCACGGGACCCGGCAACCGGCCGTCCCCACCCACGCCCCTGTGCCTGCATCTCCCGCCTCCCCTCCGTCGTGGCGCAATCAGTGGGCGATTGGTGTGCGCACGGGCCCGTCGCTGACGCGCTTGGCCGCCCCCCCCGGCGACCGGCCGGTGCTCTCGGGGCGTGATGCCACCGATGTCGACGGCCAGGCCGTGGCGGATCCGTTCCTCTTGATCGTGGACGGGCAGTGGCATCTGTTCTTCGAGATCTGGAACGGCGCCGTCGATCGCGGGGAGATCGCGCATGCCACCAGCGACGATGAGGGGGGCAGCTGGACGTACGACGCCGTCGTGCTGCGCGAGCCGTTTCACCTGTCGTACCCGCACGTGTTCGCCGCCAACGGGGCGATCTACATGGTGCCGGAGTCGCGCCAGGATCGCGCGGTGCGGCTGTACGTCGCCGAGGACTTCCCGCGCGGCTGGCGCCCGGTGGCCACGCTGCTCGAGGGCCCCTTCGCGGATGCCACGATCGTCCGGCATGACGACCGCTGGTGGATGTTCGCCCAGCGCGGCCTCGACGAGCTGGGGCTGTGGTCGAGCGCCACGCTGGACCGCGGCTGGACCCCGCATCCGTCGAGTCCGCTCTGGCCCGGCAACCGGCGGCGCACCAGGCCCGGCGGGCGGGTGCTGCACGTCGACGGCCGCCTGTGGCGCTTTGCCCAGGACGGCTGGCCCACCTACGGGCACAGCCTGCGCGCGTTCGCGATCACCGCGCTCTCGCCCACGACGTACGAGGAAGCGGAGATCGCGGAGAGCCCGATCCTGCGCGCGAGCCGCGCGGGGTGGCACGCCGTCGGGATGCACCACCTCGATGCCGTGCCGCGCACCGATGGCACCTGGCTCGCGGTGGTCGACGGCGCCACGCTGGCGCGGTACTGAGGACGGCCGTGAGCGAGCGTCCACCCATCTGCCTCAGCACCAGCGAGTACCCGCCGCACCCGGGCGGCGTCGCCGTCGCCAGTGCCAGGCTGGCGCGCCTGCTCCACGACGGCGGCTACGACGTGCATGTGGTCGCGCCCGTGACCCGCGCCGGCGCCACCGGCGGCGTGGCGTCCGGCGACGAGGGCGGGATCACGGTGCACCGCATGGCGCACGAGGACCCCACGAGCGGCGCGGGGCAGTTTGCGATGCGCCAGGCGATGCAGGCGCTCGATGCGGCGCACGGATTCGCGCTCTGGCACGGGTTCTTCCTCACCGCCGCGTATCCCTGCCTGCTCGCGGCCCGCCGCGGGCGTCCGCGTCCGTTGATCGCCAGCATTCGCGGCAGCGATGTGGCGACGCTCCTCGAGCATCCGCTGGCGCGCGCGGTGCTGCTGCCGGTCCTGACGCACGCGTCGTGGATCACGTCGGTGAACCAGGCGTATCTGGACCGCGTCGCGGAGGAGGTCCCGATCGACGGACGCGCGTCGGTGATCCGCAACAGCGTGGCGCCGCGGCGCCTGCCTCAGGACGCGTGGCAGCTCACCGCCGGCAACCGCGGCATCGTCGGGACCGTGGGCGAGTTCCGCAAGGTGAAGGACATCCCGCTGCTCGTGCGTGCCTACGCGGGTGTGCCCGCGTCCGCGCGCCGCGGGCTGCGCCTGGCGGGGTTCTTCAGCGACGAGGAAGAGGCGTGGTGGTCACGCACGCTCGTCACCGAGTTCGCGCTCGACGCCGAGACGACGGTCACGGGCGTCTTCCTGCATGCCGAGGTCGATGCGCACCTGCGCGGCATGCACGTCTACGTGCAGTCCTCGGCGTACGAAGGCCTCCCGAACGCCCTGCTCGAGGCCGCGAGCCTCGGCGTCCCCCTCGTCGCCACGGCGGTGGGGGGCATGCGGGAGGTGATCGAGGACGGCGTGTCGGGCCTGCTCGTGCCGCACGGCGATCCCGCGGCGATGACGCGCGCCCTCTGCCGGGTGATCACCGACGACGGGCTGGCGGCGCGGCTGTCGGCCGGGGGACGCGCGCTGGCGGAGGCGCTGAGCCCCGCGCGCGAGCGCGACGCGTGGCTGGCCTTGTACGCCCGGCTGCTCGAGGTGCGGCCCCCGGGGTGAATCCCGGCGCCAACGGTCGAGGTGGCGTATCATCGTTCGGCGCCTGTCGTATGCGACTACTGCTGATCTCCGGCCTGGGGCCCTCGGTCATTCATACGGGCGCGTTCGACGGCACGCTGTTCGCCGACGACGTGCCGCGCGAGTTGTCGGATACGTACGCGCGTCTGGCCGGCCGGCCCGTCGATATCCGCGCGTTTCACCTCCCTGCCGAGCACGGACGGTTGCTGCTCCGGCCGTCGCGCGGGGTGGCCCCGCACCTGCCGACCGCCACGGTACGGTCCATCCTCGAAGGCGCGGACATCGACCACGACTGGTTCGCGATCGACGGCATCTGGTCCGGCAAGGCCGAGCCCACGGGTGACTACGCCGTGGTCGGGTTGTCCACCACGTTCATCTGGGACGCGGCGACGCTGGCCCTGGTGATCGCCTGGATCCGCGCGCGCTTTCCGGCCGCGACGCTCGTGCTTGGCGGGCAGTACAGCAACCTGAAGTTCGCCGACATCCTCGCGCGCCATCCGGAGGTGGACTTCGTGATTCGCGGTGATGCCGAGTTCGCCCTTCCGGCGTTCATCGGCGCCCTTCGCGGACGCGGATCGCTCTCGGACGTGCCGAACCTCGCGTGGCGGGGCCCCGACGGATCGGTCCAGGCGCCGCCCCTGCAGTACATCGACATCGAATCGCACCCGTCACCCGGCTTTCGCGGCCCCCTGCCCATGGTGCCGTACGAGTCGATGCGGGGGTGCCCCTTCACCTGCAAGTTCTGCTCGTTCCCGGCCGCCTCGCCGAAGTGGCGCTTCAAGTCCGCCGGGAAGATCGTGCGTGACTGGGCCGGGTATGCGGAGCAGAACGGCGCCGAGCTGATCAAGGCCTACGACTCGACGTTCACGATTCCGCCAGCGCGGTTCCGGCAGTTGCTCGACGCGCTGCCGGCCCTCGGCGTGCCCTGGGAGGGCTACTCGCGGGCCAACGCGCTCGGCTCCCGCGAGATCGTCGACAAGCTCGAGGCGGCGCGCTGCCGGCGGCTCTTCATCGGGTTCGAGTCGATGAACGCGACCGCCCTGGCCAACATGGACAAGAAGGTGAGCGTCGAGCAGAACCGGCGGGCCTTCGAGGCGCTGAAGGGATCGAGCCTCGAGGTGCGCGGCTCGTTTCTTGTCGGGTACCCCGGCGAGACGGCGGCCGACTATCAGCAGACGCACGACTTCCTCGTGCAGGAGTACCGGGGCCTGTTCAACGTCCAGTTCTTTCTCTTCACGGATGAGACGATGCCCGTCTGGCAGGATGCGCCGATTTACGATCTCGAGGTCACCAACGGATGGACGTGGACCCATGCGGGCATGGACTCGATCACCGCGATGCGCCTGCGGCTGAAGACGCTGCACGAGGTCCGCTGGAAGAACGATCACGCGGTCAACGACGTGTGGCAGTCGGCCTACACGCGTCCGTTCATGGCCGGCGCGCCGCTCTCCGTCAACCTGAAGATCGAGAAGGCCCTCGAGCGCCTGGGCCACGTCGTGAAGGACTTCGGCGACGGCGAGGCGGCCGCCGAGCGGTGCCGCGCCCTGCTGGACGAACTCACCGCGCTCGGCGTGGAAACACGGCTACCCGCCGTGACCGGCGGCGTGCCGGATCCGGTCGAGCACCTCGGCGTCGCCTAGCATCAGGTCGGCGAACCCCTTGTGCGGGCCGTGGCCCGACGCCGCCACCACGTCGGCCAGGAACCGCTCGAACGCATCGGCCGCCGGCACCTCGACGTCCACCCGCGCGCCGGCCTGCTCTCCGACGAGGCGGCACGGGTGATCCGGCGCCGTCGTGAACGCGCGCTCGAGCCGCAGCGCCAGGCGCGGCCCGTACACCTCCAGCCGGTTCACGTACGCCGTCGTCGATCCGAAGTGCCCGACGAGGACGCGGTCATCTGGATAGCCCAGCAGCACGCTGAAGGCCGTCTCGACCTCGTCGCCCGGCCGCGTTGCGGTGCGGACCAGGCACTCGTCGGGCGCCGCGCCGAAGATCCGCCGCCCCGCCGTCACCGCATACGGTCCCAGATCCCACAGCGCGCCGCCGCCCCACGCCGCCCGGTGCCGCACGTCGTCGGCGGGCAGCGGCGGGAAGCTGAAGTGCGCGACGACGCGCGTGACCGGCCCCGCCTCGTCAATCCGCGCGCAGAGCGCCTCGACCTGCGGGTGCCACGGCCAGGTGGTGGCTTCGGCAATCAGCCGTCCCCGCGTTCCGGCGCGGTCGACGAGCGCGCGGACGTCCGCGAGCGACAGCGCCGCGGGCTTGTCGATCACCACGTCGCGGCCGGCGTCGAGCGCGGCGGCCGCCCACGGCGCATGTTCGTGGTTCCGCGTCGAGACGTACACGAGCCCGGCCTCGCTGCCCTCGAGGGCCTCGCGGTAGTCGCGGAACCCCCGGCCCGTGACGCCCTCCGGCCACCCGGGGGTGCGGGTGCGCGACGCGATGTCCACGTGGGTGTGGCCGAGGCGCGCGAGCGCCGGAAGGATGCGCCGGCGCGCGAGTGACGAGTAGCCGAGGACCAGCACCGTCAGGATGGGACCCCGTCGCAGAGATCCAGGCACGCGAGCAGGTTGCGGCCCTCGATGTTGAAGTACCCGTGCACCAGCAGGTCCTGGATCTGGCCGAGCGTCATCCACCGGTGAATCGGGGAGCCGGCGACCGGCAGGCCCTCCGGCAGCTCGAGGATCATGTAGCGGTTCTGGTACTGGTAGAAACGCCCGCCCTCTTCCGACTGCACGGCGTCGTACCGCACCCACGCGGGTGGGGGATCGCGGAACAGGTCGAGGAACGGCGGCGCGTCCGGCCGCGAGAAGTACTCGCCGGCGCCGGATCGCGAGACCGTCGACCCCAGCTCGAACAGCGAGACGTTGCCGGGATAGGCGGAGGCGCGCACCAGGAAGTGCAGGACGCCGTTGATGCGCTGCAGCAGGAAGCCGTTCAGGCCGTGGCCGGCGTGCGCGATGAGCGGCTGCTGCCATCTCCGCACCTCGCGCACCCCGGATTCGACGGCCACCGCGACCACCGAGAAGTAGCGGCCGGAGGCGTGGTGCACCGACATCTCGTCGGCCACCCACTGCGCGAGCGCGTCGAGCGGGCGCGGCGCCACCGTCATCGTGTGGCGCGCGCGCAGGTCGGTCAGCCAGTGGAGCAGCTCGTGCATCGGGCTGGCCGGGCGATGATGATCGAGCACCGAGGCGAGCAGCTCGCGGGCGAACGCGCCAAGCGGCAGGTCGCCGATCAGCAGCGGCGGCGAGTCGTCCTCGGTCTCGCCCGGGACGAGCGGGCCCCGGCCGAGCAGCGGCAGGCAGGCCAGCACCGTCCGCGTATCCATGTTCACGAGGTTCGGGCGCTTCAGCAGCTGCTTGATCTGCGCGAGCGTCATCCAGCAGAAGCGGCCCTCCGCCGGCAGGTCGTCGTCGATCTCGACGATCATGTTGCGGTTCTGCTTGCGCAGATACCGCGACCCCTGCTCGCCCTGCAGCTGATCGACGAGCACGCGCGCGCGCGCCGGGTCGAGGAAGTACTCGAGGTACGGCGGACGCTCGCCGCCGTGGACGCGGGTGTAGTTGCTGCGCGTGGCCTGCACCGTCGGCGAGAGCTGCACCCCGTTGACGTTGCCCGGCTCGACCTTGGCCTGCATCAGGAAGCGCCGCACGCCGCCCACGACGCGGGTGACGATGCCGAGGATGCCGATCTCGGGCTGGCGGATGATCGGCTGGTCCCAGGCGTGGACCGGGCCGATGTCCGTCTCCACGTGCACGCCTTCGACCGAGAAGAACCGTCCGGACTCGTGCGTCAGGGCGCGCGGGTCGCCGCCGAGCGACCAGCCCTCCATCGCGGCGAGCGGCACCCGGCGCACCGTCATCGCCTGGGCGGCGCGCTGCGCCTCGAGCCAGTCCTCCACGGCCTTGAGCGACGCGCCGGGCCCATCGGCCAGGACGGCGGAACGCAGCGACGCGTCGGCGATCCGGTCGAGCGCGTGCATCACGGCCCCGGGTGTCCGATGGCCGCCAGGTAGTCGGGCCACGAGCGAATCGAGCGCGCGGTGTCGTAGTGCGTGCTCGCCAGCGACGCCATCACGGCGCCCGGTGAAAAATCGTGCAGCCGGATGAACAGCATCGGACCCAGGTAGAGGCCCCGGCGGATGTCGCTGACGACAAACGCGCGCTCGCGCGTCCCGTCGGACAGGGTGATGGTGAACTGGCCGTGCGCGGCCACCACGACCTGGTGTGTGTCCCGGTGGGCATGCCCGCCGCGCTCCTGCACGATGTCGTGCACGAAGTAGACGCGCGCGATCGCGAACGGCAGGTCGCGGCCGCCCTCGACGGCCGTGAGCACGCCCCGGGCATCGGCGTGCGAGGGCAGGTCGATCCAGCGCACGGCGTCGAGGTCGCCGGGGACGGCCGTGGGGGGGCGGTGCAGCGAAGTGGGGGGCGGCGCGTCGGTCATGGGTCTCGCGGCCCGCGTGGCCGCGCACGGTGTGCCGTGGCGTGTCGTTGACGGTCCACTACCGGGCCGCCGGTTGGGCCGCCCGCAGAATCGCGGCTGAGCAGAGGCGCTGGAAGGACCTCCGCAGTCGAGACGCGCCACTAGTATACGTGGACCGGCGCGTGTGCGCTCTGGGGTAGCATGCCAGTGGCCCCGCCCCCTGTCGTTGTGTTGTGACCAGTCATCTTCTGCTGCACGCGGCGCCCTCCCTTGCGGACCTCACCGGCATCGTCGCCGAGGTCCGCGCGGCGATCCGTGACGCGCGCGCGCTGCCAGCAGGCGCGCCGGACGGGTCCCATCGGCTCGCGGTGATTTACGGGTCCGATGACGAGCTGGAGGCCCGGCTCGCGCGTGTGGCCGGCGCCCTGGCGTCGGGGCAGCCGTTCGTGCACCCCGGCGCCGCATACTACGGCGTCGCCGCGGGTGCGCCCGCACCGGCCGCCGCCCTGTTTCCGGGATACGGCGTGCGCCGCACGACGCTCGTCGGCGACCTCGCGCGCGAGGTGCCCGCCGTCGAGGCGTGGCTGGATGCGCTCGGCGTCGCGCTCGGGACCTACCAGCCCGGCCAGCCGCGCGCGGCATCGAGCGCGCTCCCCACGATGTCGCTCGAAGCGGTGCTGCTGGCCGACCTGGCGGTCTGGCACGCGCTCGGCGCCGCCGGATGGCGGCCTGATGTGATCGCCGGTCACAGCTTCGGCGAGCATGCCGCGCTCGTGGCCTCGGCGCGCGTGGCGGACTTCACGCGGCTCATCGGCGTGCTCGATGAGATTGGCGCGATGGCCGCCGCGCGTCGCACCGAAGGCGGCGCCCTCGCCCCCGGGATGCTCGCCCTGACCGCGGCGTCACGGCCGCTGCTCCAGCCGCTCCTCGACGCGGCGCCGCCGCGCCTCCACCTCGCCCTCGACAACTGCCCGCAGCAGATCGTCGTGTGGGGCGAGGCCGGGGCGCTCGACGAGCTCGAGCGCGCGGCGCGCGCGCGGCGCGAGGTGGCGTTCCGCCTGCCGGACCTCGACGGCGCCGTGCACACGCCGCGCTTTCCGCTGCCGCACGACGAGATTCGGCGCGCGTACGACGGCGTCACGATCACGCCGGGTGTCATGCCGATGTGGAGTGCGGCGAGCCTCGCGCCGGTCCCGGACGACCCGGAGGACGTCCGCGATCTGCTGGCCCTCCAGTGGCATCGTCCCGTGCGCTTCCGTGAGCTGGTGCGGCGGCTGTACGACGAGGGCGTCCGCACGTTCGTCGAGGTGGGGCCCGCCGACCGGCTCTCGGGGTTCGTGCGCGACACCCTGCGTGGGTCGGGCGTCACGACGATCCCCACCAACATCGAAGGCCGCGCCGCGCTCACGCAGATCCACGCCGCACTGGCGCAGCTGTTCGTCCGCGGCCACGCCCTCGATGCGGACGCGCTGCGCGGCCCCTCCCGGCCGCGGCTCGAGGCGCGCACGGCGCGCGTACCGGCTGCATTCGTCGCGCCCCAGGACGATGCAGGGGTGCGCGCCGTGGCGGCGGAGGTCGAGGCCATCCTTGGCGGGAGCCTCGAGCCGGCGGACTACGAGCGCGGCTTCTTCGAACTCGGCCTCGGGTCGATGGGCTGCGTCACGCTCGCGGCCGCGCTCGAGCGCACGCTCGGCGTGCCCGTCGCGCAGACGCTGCCGTTCGATCACCCCACCGTGCGGCGGCTGGCCGCGGCACTGGCGGCGCCGGCCGCCGTCGATCCCGGACGCGCCGCACCGGCGACGCGGACGCGCGGACCGATTGCGATCGTCGGCATCGGGTGCCGGTTCCCCGGCGGCGAGGCGGGTCCCGAGGCGTTCTGGGAGGCCCTCGCGGCCGGACACGACGCGGTGACAGCCGTGCCGCCCGATCGCCCGTCGCCCCAGGCGATGGACCCCTCGCGCGATCCCGACGCGCGGCGTCGTCAGGCGCACGGCGCGTTCCTCCGCGACATCAAGGGCTTCGACGCCGCGTTCTTCGGCATCTCGCCGCGCGAAGCCGAGGCGCTCGATCCGCAGCAGCGCCTGCTGCTCGAGGTCGCGTGGGAAGCCCTCGAGCACGCGGCGATCGATCCGTCGTCGCTCGCCGGATCGGCGACGGGGGTGTATGTCGGGATCAGCCACGCCGACTACGCTTCGCGGCTGACACCGGCCGGGCGGCTGGCCGTGGGGGGGTACCTCGGCACCGGCAATGCCCACAGCACGGCGGCGGGCCGGCTCTCGTACGTCCTCGGACTGCGTGGGCCCTGCCTGGCCGTCGACACGGCGTGCTCGTCGTCGCTCGCGGCGCTGCACCTCGCGTGCGAGGGCCTGCACCGCGGTGACTGCGCGGTGGCGATCGCGGGCGGGGTGCACCTGCTCGTCAGCCCCGAGAGCACGGTCTACCTCAGTCATGCCCTGGCCCTGTCCCCGACCGGCCGGTGCCGGACATTCGATGCCGGCGCCGACGGCTACGTCCGTGGCGAGGGCGCAGGACTCGTCGTGCTCAAGCGCCTTGACGAGGCCCGCGCGGCCGGCGACCGCGTGCTCGCCGTCGTGCACGGGTCCGCGATCAACCACGACGGCCGTACGAGCGGCTTCACGGTCCCGAGCGGGCCCGCGCAGGAGGCCGTGATCCGCCAGGCCCTGGACGCCGCGCAGTGCACACCGGGCGCGATCTCCTACGTCGAGGCGCACGGCACCGGCACCGCGCTCGGTGATCCCATCGAGATCGGCGCGCTCGGGCGCGTGTTCGGCGGCCGCCCGGCGGACGATCCCGTGCGGCTCGGGTCGGTGAAGACGGCCATCGGCCATCTCGAAGCCGCCGCGGGGATCGCGGGCGTCATCAAGGTCGTCCTGCAGCTGCAGCACGCGACGTTGACGCCCACGCTGCACTTCACCACCCCCAATCCGCGTGCCGCGTGGCGCGACGGTCTGCGCGTCGTCTCCGCGACGACGGCCTGGGAGACGCCGGCGCCTCGGCTGGCCGGCGTGAGCTCGTTCGGCATCAGCGGCACCAACGCGCACGTGATCCTCGGCGAGGGTGATGCCCCGTCCGATATGGCCCCTGCACGCGACGTCGAGGTCCTGCCGCTCTCCGCGCACACCGCCAGCGCCCTGGCGGCCGGCGCGCGGCGGCTCGCCTCGTCGCTCGAGGCCGCGCCCCAGGCCCTCGGCGCGGTGGCGCGGACGCTCGCGACCGGGCGCGCGCACCTCGGCGTGCGGCGCGCGATCGTCGTGCATGCGGATGACGATGTCGTGGCGCGGCTGCGCGCGCTGGCGGACGAGACGCCTCGCGCCTCCGCCTCTGCGCCGCGCCTGGCGTGGCTCTTCACGGGGCAGGGCGCACAGCGGCCCGGCATGGGCCGCGCGCTCTACGCGCGAGAACCCGTCTTCCGCGCGGCGTTTGACGCGTGCGACCGTGAGCTCTCGGCGCAGCTCGACGGGTCGCTGCGCGAGGTCGTGTTCGGCGACGACGCGGCGAGGCTGGCGCAGACGGGATGGGCACAGCCGGCGCTCTTCGCGGTCGAGTACGCCCTCGCGGCCCTCTGGCAGCACTGGGGTGTGCGTCCGCAGATCGTGGCGGGGCACAGCGTGGGCGAGGTCGTGGCCGCGACGGTGGCGGGCGTGTGCAGTCTGGAGGAGGGCCTCCGCCTCATCGCGGCGCGCGCCAGCCTGATGCAGTCGCTGCCCGCCGGGGGCGGCATGCTGGCGGTGGAGGGCGACCCGGCGCGCGTGGGCGCGCTTGCGCCACCCGAGGTGGTCGTCGCCGCCATCAACGCGCCCGATCAGGTGGTGCTCTCGGGTCCGGGCGCGGCGATCGCCGAAGCGGCGCGGATCCTCGCGCGCGAGGGGCTGCGCGTGACGCCGCTCGCCGTCTCGCATGCCTTCCACTCGCCCCTGATGGCGCCGATCGTCGATCGGTTCCGCGCCGAGGTCGCCGCGCTCACCTTGCGGCCGCCGTCGATCCCGATCGTCTCGAACCGCACTGGCCGGCTGGCCGGCGACGAGATCGCGACAGCCGACTACTGGGTGGACCATCTGCTCGAGCCGGTGCAGTTCGCGCGCACGGTGGAGACGCTGGTGGAGCAGGGGGTGACCGCGGCGCTCGAGATCGGGCCGCAGCCCGTGCTGATCGCGCTGGCCTCGCGCGCCCCCGCGGCCGCGGGCCTCACCTGGTTGCCGTCGCTCGCGCCGCCGGCAGGGGAAGCCGAGCGGATGGGCGAGTCACTCGCGGCGCTCTACGAGCAGGGCCTCTCGATCGACTGGACCGCCGTGCACGACGCGAACCCGTCGCCGCGCATCGCGCTGCCGACGACGGTGTTCGAGCGCGAGGCGTACTGGATCGAACCGGACACCGCGGCGCCGCACCTCGCAGGGCGGGGGGCCGCGACGCTTGCCGGCGTCCGCCGCCGCGACCCCGAGGATGCCGCCGACGCGCGCTTCGCCCTCGACACGTCCGCCGCCAGCCTGCTCCTGGCGTGCGCGCCCGACGGTACCGGCACCGTGCCCGTCGCGAGCCTCATCGCCCTCGCCCTCGCCATCGGCGGGGAAGTGCAGGCGCCGGCCCCGATGGCCGTCGAGGACCTGGCGATCCTCACACCGCTCGCGCGAGACGCGGAGGCGCAGGTCGTCGTCATGCAGGAGGGCGCGTCGCGGTGGACGGCTCGGCTGCACGCGCGCGAGCCCGACGGCGGCTGGCGGGTGTGCGCCTCCTGGTCCCTGATCGGCGGCGCGCACACCCTCGATGGCGGGCGTACGGCCGGGTCGGACGAGACGGCGACGATCACCGGCGAGGACTTCTACGCGCGTGCCGCACACGCCGGCCTCGCGTATCCCGTCGAGGCGCGTTCGATCGAGACGCTGCATCTCGGCGCGGCGGCCGCCGACGCCCGCGTGCGCCCGGCGACGAGGCCGGGCCTCGGGGCACTGCCGGGCATCGAGGCGGTCGCGCAGGTGCTCGCCGCCGCCTACGCCTCCAGCGGCGGGACGGGCCGCCTCGAGGTCACCGGCTGTGCGCGGGCGATCGCGACCGGACCGCTGCCGGCGACGGCGACCGTCACCGCGCGGTGGACGGCGGAGGGCGAGGGGCTTGCCGCCACCGCACAGGCCGTCGACGAGGCCGGCGTGGTGGTCCTGAGCCTCGTGGGCCTGACCACGACGGCCTCCGCGTCGCCCGCCGCGCGTGGTACGGCACGGCTGGCGGATCGGTTGCGCGAGGCGGACGCCGGCGACCGCCGCGCGCTGGTGGCGCAGTTCCTGACCGGCGCGGTCGGCGGCATCCTGCGCCTGCCCGCCGGCCGGCCGATCGCGGCGGAGCTGCCCTTGAGCCGCGCGGGCCTCGACTCGCTGATGGCCCTGCAGCTCGCCGCGGTGATTCAGCGTGAGTGCGGCGTCGCCGTGCCCGTCGGCCGCATCGTCGACGGCGCCACGGTGGCGTCGCTGGCCGGCGTCGTTGCCGCTGGAGGTGACGCGGCGTCCGGTCCGACGCCCGCGACGCTGCGCGCCGCGGTCGTGGACGGTGAGCTGTGACCGACACGTGGGTGACGCAGCTCGCGCTCGAGGGCTGGGAGTTCTATCTCGAGGACGGGCGGCTGCGCTACCGCGCGCCCGCGGACGCCGCCACGCCGGAGGTCCTGGCGCGGCTGAAGGCGCATCGTGACGAGATCCATGCGCGGCTGACCGAACAGCCCGACGCGTACGACCTGGCCCCGCTGTCGCACGGCCAGCGCGCGCTGTGGTTCCTGTGGCTGCTGTCGCCGGAGAGCTCCGCGTACCACCAGTCGCTGCCGCTGCGGATCACCGCGCACGTCGACCCGCGTGTCTGGCGCGCGGCCGCCGAGGCCCTCGTCGCCCGTCACCCCGCGCTGCGCACCCGCATCATCGATCGCGACGGCGAACCGGCCCAGCATGTGCGGGCCGTCGACTCCGCCGCGTGGGTGGCCCACGATGCCCGCGGATGGCCGCCGGACGAGGTGACGCGCGCGATGATGACGGCGCACGCACGGCCATTCGATCTGGCGGGGGCGCCGCCCGTCCGCTTCGAGTGGTTCGAGACCGGCGCCGACGCGGTGCTGCTCGTCACGATGCACCACATCGCGACGGACGCGTGGTCGTTCGAGATCCTGCGGCGCGAGATCGAGGCCGCGGCGCTGGCCATCGGGCGCGGCGAGACGTGGACGCCTCCCGCCTTGCCGGCGCGGTATCGCGACTACGTGTTCTGGCAGCGTGCGGTGATCGAGAGCGCCGAGGGGGCGCGGCTCTGGGCGTACTGGGCGGAGACGCTGGCCGAGCCCCGCGCGGTCCTCGACCTGCCGGCCGATCGTCCGCGGCCCGCCGTGCCCACCTATCGTGGGCGTTCGGTCACCGCGTCGTGTCCGCCCGAACTGGCGCGCGCGCTCACCGCCCTCGCGCGCGAGCGGGCCGTGACGCTGCACACGCTGCTCCTCGCCGGGTTCGCGGCGCTGCTGCACCGATGGACCCGCCAGGCGGATCTCGTCGTGGGCACGCCGACGGCGGGACGATCGCAGCCCGAGTGGGCGCCGCTGGTCGGGTACTTCGTCGCCCCGGTGCCGGTGCGCATCCGCGTGCCCGAGGCGGCGACGTTCGAGGGGTTGCTCGCCTCGACGAAGTCGGCCGCGGCGGGCGCCCTGGCGCACGCGGACCTGCCGTTCCCCCTGATGGTCGAGCGCCTCAAGGTCGATCGCGATCCAAGCCGATCGCCGATCTTCGACGTCACCTTCAACTTCCTCAGCCGGCGGGCGGCCGGGGACGGCGGACTGCGCGACCTGCCGCTGGCACAGGCCGACGGCAAGTTCGACCTGACGCTGACCGTCGTGGAGGAGGGTGATGCGCTGCGCGCGGCGTTCGGCTACAACGTGGACCTCTTCGACCAGTCGACGATCGAGCGCCTCGCCGAGTCGCTGATCGTGCTGCTGACGGCCGCCGCCGCGGATCCGGATCAGGCCCTGGACGCCTTGCCCCTCGGGGCCGCGGCCGCCGCGCCCGCCATCGCCGGCCGCATGGGGGACCAGGCACGCCTCGTGCCCGTGCCCGAGGCGGTTGCGGCGTGGGCGGCGCGCACCCCTGATGCGATCGCGGTCGCCGGGCCCGACGGCACGCTCACGTACCGCGAGTTGCTGCACCGCGCCGACGCGATCGCGGCGCGGCTCAGGACGTGCGGCTGCGGCCCCGGCGGGGCGGTGGGCCTGGTCGTGCCGCGGTCGCGCGACTTCATCGCCGGGCTGCTCGGGATCTGGCGGGCGGGCGCCGCCTACGTGCCGATCGATCCGCGCACGCCGCGCGCCGCGGTGGACGCGATGCTCGAGACGGCGGGCGCGCGCGCAACGGTCGGACCCGCCGGCCTCGTCACCCCGCGCGAGGCGGGCGGGGCGACGGCGGCGCCGGTGGATCCCCTCGACGCGCTGGCGTACGTCATCTTCACGTCGGGTTCGACGGGCACGCCGAAGGGCGTGGAGGTGCCGCATCGCGCCCTGGCCAACTACGTGTCGAGCATCGTGGAGGATCTCGCCATCGAGCCGCGCGCGTCCCACGCGTTCGTCTCGGCGCTCGGCGCCGATCTGGGCCACACCGCGATCTTCCCCGCGCTCACGACCGGCGGCACCCTCCACATCCCCGGCGAGGACATCGTGACGGACGGCGTGCGGTTCGCGCGCTTCATGCACGACGCCGGCATCGACTACCTGAAGATCGTGCCGTCGCACCTGCTGGCGCTGATGGAAGGACAGCCGCACGCAGTGCCGCGCCGCGCGGTGATCCTCGGCGGTGAGTCCACCGCGACCGCGTGGGCGTGCGGGCTGGCCGCGCGTGGTGCGTGCCGCGTCTTCAACCATTACGGCCCGACCGAAACCACGGTGGGGGTGCTGACGTACGAGGTGGACCCGGCCCGGCCGCCGGCGACGCCGACGCTGCCGCTCGGCCGCGCCGTGGCCAACACCGATATCTGGCTGATGGATGAGGCGGGCCGGCCCGTGCCGCCGGGGATGCCTGGCGAGATCTGGGTGAGTGGGCCGTGTCTCGCACGAGGCTACGCCGGTGACGAGGCGCGGACGGCGGAGCGGTTCGTGACGACGGCGCACACCGGCCGGGCGTACCGCACCGGGGACCTCGCGCGCCGGCTCCCGGACGGGATGCTGCTCGTCGCGGGCCGTGTCGACCGGCAGGTGAAGGTGCGCGGGTACCGCGTGGAGCCCGGGCAGATCGAAGCCGCGCTCACCGCCCATCGTGCGGTGCGTCAGGCCGTGGTGCTGCCGCATCGCACCGGCGGCGCGGTCGATGGCCTCCGGGCCTGGGCCACCCTCGACCCGGACGTCGTGCCGTCGCCGGGCGCCGAGGCGCTGACGCGGTGGCTGGGCGATCATCTGCCGGACTACATGGTGCCGTCGCGGATCGACGTCCTCGAGCGGCTGCCGCTGACGGCGAACGGCAAGGTCGATGTCGCGGCGCTCGAGCGCGCCGCGCCCGCGCGCGCACCGCGTGAGGGCGCACCACTCGCGCGGGATGTCATCGAGCTCACCCTGGCGGGCCTCTGGCGCGAGGTGCTTGGCGAGCCGCCCGGGCCGGACACGGACTTCTTCGAGGCGGGCGGGCACTCGCTGATGGCGGTGCGGCTGGCCAGCCGGATGCACACGGCGTGGGGGATCCGCCTGCCGCTCGCCACGTTCTTCACCCATCGGACCCTCACCCGGCTTGCCGCGGCGGTCCGCGAGGCGCTCGACGGTGGGGACATGCGCCTGCTGGTCTCGCTGCAGCCTGGCCGAGACGCGGTGCCGATCGTGTGCCTGCCTGGCGCCGGCGGGAGCCTGTTGTATTTCCAGCACCTCATCGCGGCCCTCGGCGTCGAGGTGCCCGTGTGGGGCGCGCAGCCGCCGAACGGCGAGTCCGGACGGTCGGACGTGCCGGCGCTCGCGGCGCGCTACGCGGAGGCGCTGCGGTGCGAGGCGGCGATCGCGCCGCCGTATCAGCTCGCGGGCCATTCCTTCGGCGCGCTCGTGGCGTTCGAGACCGCGTGCCGTCTCCGCGAGGCGGGCGAGGCGGTCGCCTGGGTTGCGATTCTCGATCAGCCCGCGCCGGGCGCGACGCCGGTGGACGCGCACGACGGGTGGACCCGCGACGACTGGGAGCGGCACATCGCCACCCGGATCGAGCGCCTCTACGGCGTATCGATGCCGGGGGCGGAGGCCATCGGCACCGCGGGGCCTGTCGACCTGTTCGGTCGGATGCGCGCCGCGGGCCTGCTGCCGCCCGAGACGAGCCGCGCCTTCTTCGACGAGTACGTCGCGCGCTATCGTGCGAACGTGCGCGCCGCGGCCGAGTATCGGCCCTCGGCGCCGGCCGCCATTCCCCTCCTCGTCGTCCGTGCCGAAGACCAGGACCGCGCGCTCGCCCACGAAGGCTGGCCCGAGTCGCCCACGCTTGGCTGGGAACGCTGGACCTCGTGGCCCGTCCGCACCGTCACCGTCCCCGGCTCGCACATCACGATGCTGACGCCGCCGGGCGTCTCCACGCTGGCCCGATCGCTGGACAACCTGTGAACCTCGAACTCTGAACCTTGAACCGATGGGATGTGCGCAATGAAGGCAGCGTATCTGGCGTGCGGCGGATGGGTGGCATCGACGGTGGGCGTGGCGGCGTCGCTCGGCCTGGCGGACCACGTGAAGGACGCGCCCTTGAGCGCCGATGAATTGGCCGCTCGCACGGGCACGACAGCGCCGGCCCTGGCGGGCGTGCTGGCCGTGCTCGTGGAGACAGGCCTGTTCATCCTCGAGGACGGACGATACCGGACGACGGAGGAGGGCGCGCGCCTGCGAGAGGACCACCCGGAGTCGGTGAAGTACTTCTGCCAGCTCGCCTCGGGCGACTACCAGCGAATCTTCCAGCACCTCGCGCACACCGTGGCGACCGGCGAACCGGCCGCGCGTCCGGCCCTCGGGGCGACGCTCTACGAACACCTCGAGGCCGACGCACAGGCGGCGGAGGTGTACGACCGCGCGATGGAGGATCTGACGCGTGCGTCGAGCCGCGTGCTGGCCACCACGCGCGACTTCAGAGGCGTGCGGACCATCGTGGATGTCGGCGGCGGACGCGGCGGGCTCCTGAAGGGCGTGCTCCGCGCGCTCGACGGCGTGTCCGGCATCGTCGTCGATCGGCCGGATGTGTGCGCGCGGGCGCAGGCGGCGCTGCCGCAGACGGCGCCCGACCTGGCGGGCCGGCTGACGTTCGCCGGCGGCGACTTCTTCACGTCGGTGCCGGCCGGCGCCGACCGCTACCTGGTGAAGAACGTGCTGCACAACTGGGGCGACGCGGACGCGGTGCGATTGCTGCGCGTCATCGCCAAGGCGACCGCCGGGGCGCGGGACGCGCGCGTGCTCATCATCGAGGCCGTGGAGGACGGGCGGATGCCGCCGATGTACCGCGCCCTCGATGGCCTGATGCAGCGGGTCGTCTCGGCGCCTGGCGCCATGCCCCGCACCGTGGCCGCCCTCGAGGATCTGGCCCGCGCCGCGGGCTTCGCGGTGACCGACACCGGCTGGCTGCCTTCGGGACATGTCGTGATTGAGATGCACGCCGCGCCGGGCGGCCTATAATCACGGCAGTGACTGAGTCCTCCCACGTGGATCCGGATCTGGAGGAGAGCGCCCTCGATCTGCGCCGGTGCGCGGAGATCGGCCGCCAACTCTCGACCGAGCGCGAGGCGCGGGCGCTGGCGATCGACGATGTGGCGCACGACCTGCTGCTGTCGAAGCGGCAGATCGTGGCCCTCGAACGGGCCGAGCCGCGCGTCTTCCACGCGCCGATCTACTACGTGCGCGCGTTGCGGAAGTACTGCGAGTGTCTCGGCATCACGCCCGACCGCTTCGAGGGGATGGTGGCCGCCCCCCCCGAGCCCGAGCGGCGCGCGGAGGGACCGCGTCGTGGCTGGGGGCTGGCCGCGGTGCTGCTGCTCGTCGTGATCGCGGCGATGGCGGCCGGTACCTGGTATGCCGGGGCGGTGGCCTCGCCGCCGGACGCGGTCCCGGTGACCGCCGAACCACCAGTGGCGCCGCCATCGCCAGAGCCCCTCGGCCCGCTGGCACCGGAGGTGGACGACCCGCCAGAGGAGGCGGTGTCCGCGCCCGCGCCCCCGGTCCAGGCGCCGGCCGTGCCCGAAGCGGTCGCGCCTTCGCCGGTTCCTGCGCCAGTGGCCTCGGCCGCGGCGGGTGGGGCGGGTTCGGTCGCGGTTGGCCGTGTGAGTTGGGTGTTCGTGCGCTATCCGGACAACAGCACGGTGGAGCGGTCGATCACCCCGGGCGAGGCGATCCGGTTCCGCGCGTTGCCGGTGTATGTCGCCGTGGGCACGACGGCGGGGGTGACGCTGATGCTGGGGGACCGCCCGGTGGACGTGTCCCCCTTCATCAGCAACGGTCAGGTGCGCCTCACGCGCGAGCAGATCCAGGCGCTCGTCACGGTGCCAGACCCCTCTCAGGGCCCGAGCCTACGACCGCTCGATCGTGACCGTCTCGACGATCACCGGCTGCACCGGGCGATCCCCCGAGCCGGTCTTCGTGCTGCCGATCGCACGCACGACGTCCATCCCCTCGACGACGGCGCCGAAGATCGCGTGCTTGTTGTCAAGCCACCCGGTCGGGGCCAGCGTGATGAAGAACTGGCTGCCGTTGGTGTTCGGGCCGGCGTTGGCCATCGAGAGCAGCCCGTCGCGGTCGTGCGTCAGCCCGGGGCCGAACTCGTCCTTGAACTGGTAGCCCGGGCCGCCGGTCCCCGTCCCGAGCGGGCAGCCGCCCTGGATCATGAAGCCTTCGATGACGCGGTGGAACGACAACCCGTCGTAGAACGGCCGCGTTACCGCCTGCCGCGTCTTCGGGTCGGTCCACTCCTTCGTGCCCTCGGCGAGCCCGACGAAGTTGGCCACCGTGTTGGGCGCCTTGTCATCGAACAGCTGCACCTTGAACGTGCCCTGGTTGGTCTTGAAAATGGCGTGAATCACATCTCCCCCTGGTTGAAATGATGATGGCGATCAGCTTTCGGCTTCCAGCTGAGAGCCGAGAG
Organism: Vicinamibacterales bacterium; assembly: GCA_030680175.1. Classification (GTDB taxonomy): domain Bacteria; phylum Acidobacteriota; class Vicinamibacteria; order Vicinamibacterales; family UBA2999; genus JAUXWO01. Next base: position 14,357 of record JAUXWO010000038.1, on the reverse strand, counting down.
CTGATCGCCGATCGCCGATAGCCGATCGCTGAGAGCCGAGAGCCGAGAGCTGACCAGCGTCAGCCTCCATCAGTCTCCGAACGTGATGCCCTGCGCGAGCGGGAGCGCGTCGGACCAGTTCACGGTGTTCGTCTGGCGGCGCATGTAGCCCTTCCACGCGTCGGAGCCGGATTCGCGGCCGCCCCCCGTTTCCTTCTCGCCGCCGAAGGCGCCGCCGATCTCGGCGCCCGAGGTGCCGATGTTCACGTTGGCAATGCCGCAGTCGGAGCCGCGCGCCGACAGGAACGCCTCGGCGCGGCGCACGCTCTCGGTGAAGACCGCGCTCGACAGCCCCTGCGGCACGTCGTTGTGCAGCGCCATCGCGTCCTCGAACCGGTCGTACGCGAGCAGATAGAGCACCGGGGCGAACGTCTCCTGCCGGACCACCGAGGTCTGCGCCGGCATCCGCACGATCGCGGGTTCGACGAAGTGCGGGCCGAGGTCGGGCCGCCGCCCGCCGCCGCAGAGCACCTCGCCGCCTTCGGCGCGCGCCTGCGCCAGCGCCGCCTCCATGCGCGCGACCGCGTCGGCCGAGACGAGCGGGCCCATCAGCGTGGACGCGTCGAGCGGATCGCCGATGCGCACCTGTGCGTAGGCCTTGACGAGGCGCTCCTCGAGCGCCGGCAGAATCGACCGGTGCGCGATGATGCGGCGCGTCGACGTGCATCGCTGGCCCGCCGTGCCGACCGCCCCGAACAGGATTGCGCGCGTGGCCATGTCGAGGTTCGCATCCTCGGCGACGATGATGGCGTTGTTGCCGCCGAGTTCGAGGATGGTCTTGCCGAAGCGGCCGGCGACGGCCTCGGCGACGCGGCGGCCCACCTTCGTCGAGCCGGTGAACGAGATGAGCGGCAGCCGCGCGTCCGCCAGCATGGCTTCGCCCGTGGTCTGGCCCGTGCCCACGGCGAGGGTGAAGATGCCGGTCAGGCCGTGGTCAGCCATCACGCGGTTGGCGATGTGCTGCACGGCAATCGCGGTGAGCGGCGTCGGTTCCGCCGGCTTCCACACGACGGTGTCGCCGCAGACCGCCGCAATCGCGGCGTTCCACGACCAGACCGCGACGGGGAAGTTGAACGCCGAGATGACGCCGACCGGTCCGAGCGGGTGCCACTGCTCCATCATCCGGTGGCCAGGGCGCTCAGACGCGATGGTGAGGCCGTAGAGCTGGCGCGAGAGCCCGGTCGCGAAGTCGCAGATGTCGATCATCTCCTGCACTTCGCCGTGGCCCTCCGCGCGGATCTTGCCCATCTCGAGCGACACGAGGTCGCCGAGCGCCTCCTTCTTGTCGCGCAGCGCCTGGCCGAGATCGCGCACGACCTCGCCGCGCTTGGGCGCCGGCGTCTCGCGCCACGCGAGAAACGCCGTGCGCGCGGCCTCCACGACGCGGTCGTACGCGGCGGGCGAGGCGAGCGCCACGGTGGCGATCGGGGCGCCGGTCGCCGGGTTGAACGAGGTCAGCTGGTGCGCGTCGGGTTCGGTGATCCAGCCGTCGGGGCCGGTGCAGGCGCCGGGGTTCTGCGCCGAGAGGCCGAGGGCCTCGAGGAGTGGCTGAGACATGGAAGCGCTCCGGGAAGCCGCACGCCCGCGAACAGCGATTGGCGATTGGCGAATAGCGAATAGCGAATAGCGAATAGCGAATAGCGAATAGCGATCCGACTGTACCATACGGCTCCGCACGATAGAATCAGCCATGGACTCCTCTTCCACCCTCTCTCCCGCCGAGTTGGCGGCGCTCGCGCGCGGGCTCCACTTCGATCCGTTCGCCGTGCTCGGCCCGCACGATGCCCGCGTGGGCGGGCGCGACGGCGTCGTCGTCCGCGCGTTCCGGCCCTTCGCGGCGTCGCTCGAGGTCCGGATGTGGCCCGGGACGGACCGGCACGCGATGACGCGCGTGGATCCGGAGGGCGTCTTCGAGGTCTTCCTCGCCGGCGCGCGCCGGGCCACCCTCGACTACCGGCTGGTGGCGACGTGGACCGACGGGACGGAGACGGAGGTCGACGATCCGTACCGCTACGCCCCCGTGCTGACCGACTTCGACCTGCACCTCCTCGGCGAGGGCACGCACGTGCGCGCGTACGACCGGCTGGGGGCGCGCCTGATGTCTCACGAGGGGGCGCGCGGCGTGTCGTTCGCCGTGTGGGCGCCGAACGCACGGCGCGTGAGCGTCGTCGGCGACTTCAACGGCTGGGATGGCCGCGTGCACGTGATGCGGCTGCGGCAGCCGTCCGGCCTGTGGGAGGTCTTCGTGCCGGGGCTCGAGGCCGGGGACCGCTACAAGTACGAGGTCGCCGGCGCCGACGGCGCGATCGTCCTCAAGGCGGATCCCTACGGCCGCCGGTTCGAGGCGCCGCCGCGCACGGCGTCGATCGTGTGGGAGGACCCCGGCTACGCGTGGCAGGACGAGCCGTGGATGGCGGCGCGCCCCGCGGCGGGCGCGTGGCAGCAGCGGCCGATGTCCATCTATGAGGTGCATCTCGGGAGCTGGCAGCAGGAGCACGGGCGGACGCTCACGTATCGCGAGATGGCGGAGCGGCTCGTGCCGTACGTGCGCGATCTCGGCTTCACCCATCTCGAGCTGCTGCCGGTGATGGAGCATCCGTTCACGGGATCGTGGGGCTACCAGGTCACGGGGTTCTTCGCGCCAACCAGCCGCTTCGGCCCGCCCGAGGACTTCAAGCATTTCGTCGACGTGTGCCACCAGCACGGGCTCGGCGTGATCCTCGACTGGGTGCCGGGGCACTTCCCGAAGGATCAGCACGGCCTCGCGCGCTTCGACGGCACCTCGCTCTACGAGCATGCCGACCCGCGGCAGGGCGAGCACCAGGAGTGGGGCACCCTCGTCTTCAACTACGGACGCCACGAAGTGCGCGCGTTCCTGCTGTCGAACGCGATCTACTGGCTGCGCGAGTTCCACATCGACGGCCTGCGCGTGGATGCCGTGGCGTCGATGCTGTACCTCGACTACTCACGGCAGGAAGGCGAGTGGGTGCCGAACGAGTACGGCGGCCGCGAGAACCTCGACGCCATCCGCTTCCTCCAGCAGCTGAACACGGTCGTCGGCGCCGAGTGCCCCGGCGCGATGATGGTGGCGGAGGAGTCCACGTCGTGGCCGGGCGTCAGCCGGCCCGTCCACCTCGGCGGCCTCGGCTTCACGCACAAGTGGAACATGGGCTGGATGCACGACATGCTGGACTACTGCGCGCAGGATCCCGTGCATCGCAAGTGGCACCACGACCGCATCACCTTCTCGATGCTCTACGCCTTCAGCGAGCACTTCATCCTGCCGTTCTCGCATGACGAAGTCGTGCACGGCAAGCGGTCGATGCTCGACAAGATGCCGGGCGACGTGTGGCAGAAGCACGCGACGCTGCGCGGTCTCTACGGCTACATGTTCGCGCACCCGGGCAAGAAGCTGCTGTTCATGGGCGGCGAGATCGGGCAGTGGCGCGAATGGCATCACGACCGGCCGCTCGACTGGGGCGTGCTCGGCGACCCGCTCCACGCCGGGCTGCAGCGGTGGGTGCGCGACCTGAATCGCGTGTACGCGGAGGAGCGCGCACTCTGGGAACGTGACGCCGACGGCGCGGGCTTCGCCTGGATCGACTGCCACGACCACGAGAACAGCGTGATCTCGTTCCTGCGCATGGGCGTCCCCGCCGCCGGCGCCGCGGCGGCGCCCGCCGCGCCCGGCACGTCGGGCCTGGCGGTGGTGCTCGTGAACTTCACGCCGATCCCGCGCACGGACTACCGCGTGGGCGTGCCGCGCGGGGGCGCGTACGTCGAGCGGTTGAACAGCGATGCCGAGGCGTACGGGGGCAGCAACATGGGCAACGCCGGCCGCGTGATCGCGCTCGAGGAACCGCGGCACGGGCACCCGTTCACGCTGAGCCTCACGGTCCCGCCCCTCGGCTGCCTGGTCCTGGCGCCGGACGCCTGACCGCCTCGCCCCTGCGCACGATCACGGCCGCGCGAGCCCGCGCCATGTGGGGCGACCAAAAGGGCCGTCTCCACCGTCTAACTGTGCGGTGAGATTCAGACCGCTGCCGGCCGGCCTTCGCCCAACGGACTGGGACGAATCCGGGGGCGAGTGGCCGGCCTTCAGGGCCGGCCGCCGTTCGCCCCCCGGACGCCTTGACCCGGCACGCGGCGCCGCTGATAGTGGCCGGATGCAAGCGCCGTGGGGCCACATCCGCCTGCGTGTGATCTGGGGCGTCGCGACGCTCCTCGGATTCTTCTCCGGATTCCAGGCCTACTACTTCGTCTCGACCTTCACCGAGCGGCCGTCCTCGTTCCCGCTGCTGCTCGCCCTCAACCTCAATTACTGGTACGGCTGGGCCGTCCTCGTGCCCGCCGTGCTGTGGCTGTCGCGACGCTTTCCGATCGAGCGGGCGGAATGGGTCCGGTCGATTGCCGCGCACGCCGGCGGCGTCGTGGTCTGCATCTTCCTGCACGCCGTGATGGTCGTGACGGGGCGGATGGTGATCCTCGGCGCGTTCGGCCCGGACATGCGGTACGCCGGGGCCGAGGGCGGGCCGGCGTGGCTCCAGGAATTCCAGCGGATGTTCTTCCTGAACTTCGACTGGGAGATGATGACCTACTGGTGCATCGTCGGCCTGAGCCACGCGCTCCGGTTCCACTACGAATCGCAGGCGCGCGCGCTCCGCGAGAGCCAGCTCGAAACCCGCCTCGTCGAGGCACGGCTCCACAGCCTGCAGCACCAGCTGCAGCCGCACTTTCTCTTCAACACGCTCAACACGATCTCGGCGCTCATGCACCGCGACGTCGACGCCGCCGACCGCATGATCGCGCGGCTCGGCGAGCTGCTGCGTGCCTCCCTCGAGACCGCCGGCGTGCAGGAAGTCTCGCTCAAGCAGGAGCTCGAGTTCCTCGAGCGCTACCTCGAGATTGAACAGACGCGCTTCCGCGATCGTCTCATCGTGCAGTTCGACGTCCATCCGGGCGTCCTCGACGCGCTCGTGCCGAACCTGATTCTGCAGCCGCTCGTCGAGAACGCCATCAAGCACGGACTCGGGCCGTGCCCCTCGGGGGGCACCGTGTCGATCTCCGCGCAGCCCGACGCCGGGCAGCTCGTCCTCGAGGTGCGCGACGACGGCGTGGGGCTCTCGGCGGCGACGCTGTCGGACTTCAACCAGGGCGTGGGGCTGGCCAACACGCGCTCGCGGCTGCAGCACCTGTACGGCTCCGACCATCGCTTCGAGTTCCGCCAGCCCGCCGCCGGCGGGCTCTCGGTGGTGATCGTCATCCCGCTCGACGAAGTGGCAGGCGAATTGCTGGACGAGGACGGCATGGAGGGTGTGGCGTGACCAAGATCCGCACGATGGTGGTAGACGACGAGCCGGTGGCGCGCGAGCGTATCGTGGGGCTGCTCCAGCAGGAGCAGGACATCGAGCTGATTGGCGAGTGCACGGACGGCCAGCAGGCCGTGAGCGCCATCCGCCAGCAGCACCCCGACCTCGTGTTTCTCGACGTGCAGATGCCGGCCTGCGACGGCTTCAACGTGATCCAGCAGATCGGCGCGGAGCAGATGCCGACGGTCGTGTTCGTCACCGCGTACGACGACTACGCGCTCAAGGCATTTGAAGTCCACGCGATCGATTACCTGCTGAAGCCCTTCGGCCGCGACCGCTTCCAGCAGACGCTGCAGCACGCGCGCGAGCACCTGGAACGGCGCCGCGCCGGGGACCTGGGACGGCGGCTGCTCGCCCTCGTGCAGGACATCAAGCCCCAGCCGCAGCGCCTCGACCGGCTCGTGATCAAGTCGGGGGGGCGCGTGTTCTTCCTGCGCACCGACGAAATCGACTGGGTCGAGGCCGCCGGCAACTACGTCCGGCTGCACCTCGGCGAGACCTCGCATCTCTTCCGCGAGACGATGAACGGCATGGAGGCGCGGCTCGATCCCCGGCGCTTCGTCCGCATCCACCGCTCCCGCATCGTCAACACCGACCGCATCAAGGAGATGCAGCCCTGGTTCAACGGCGAGTACGTCGTCGTGCTCCGGAACGGCACGCGGCTCACGCTGAGCCGAGGCTACCGCGAGAAGCTGCAGGAGCGGCTCGGCAAGTCGTTCTAGGTGGAGGGTCGTTGACGGTGCACGATCGGGCCGCCCCGTGGGCGGCCCGCAGAAGCGCCGCTGAGCAGGGGCGCGGGTAGCACCTCTTCAATCGGGACACGCCACCCGTCCAGCGCCCGGATCCGGACACCTGGCGTCCCGCCATCGGGCGTTCTGGCCCGGGCCGTTCATCACAGCGTTCCGCGGCGCCGGGGACGCCGGAGGCCGCCGCTCGCGCTACCCTGTGGACAAGCAGGGAGGCCGCGATGCCCGAGCAGAACCACCAGAGCGAGAAGGCGTTGGCGTCGTTCATCCGAGCCGGCGCCGAACGGCGTCCGGACCAGGCGTACGGGGACTACTTCAAGGGGCAGCGCGCGTCCTGCGCCCTTGGCGCCGCGTACGAAGGCATGTACCGGCTGCCACGGGAGATGGGCGGGCAGCATCCGTCGAAGGATCTCGAGTGGTTCTTCGACTGCCTCGAGGGGACGGTGCGGCAGTGCCCCGCCGAGGGCTGTCACAAGACGCTGGCCCTCGCGTCGATCATCGTCCACCTGAACGACCACCATCGCTGGAGCCGGGAGCAGATCGCGACGTGGCTCGATGCCTGACGCGGCTGTGCAAGGAAGCCCTGCAGGCGCGGCTGGCGACGGGCGACGGCCGGTAGCGGCGGGACACAGGCGCGGGGGGCCTCTCAGGCCCTCCATCCCCCTCGCTCCTGTGACGCATCCTGCTATTCCACCGGCGTGGACCGCGACGAGATCCTGCGGTCGATGGACGGGGCCGAGGCGCTCACGAAGCGGCACCGGCTGCGGGGCTGACGCGGACGATCGGGGACCGGGCCCTGTGGCCCGGTCCCCGCCCCGCCGCTACCAGTCGAACTTGACGCCGAACTTCGCGATGCGCGGCCCGAGGACCGTCGTCGCCTTCTCGAAGCTCGCGCCCGACCGCCAGTTGATGTTCACCGCCGTGTTCGAGTTGAACACGTTGAACACGTCCACGAACACGCCGACGCGCGCCCGATCGGCGAACCGCACCTGCTTCTCCGCGCGCACATCGATGATGCTCACGGTGTCCTGCCGGCGCGTGCCGATCGGCTCCACCAGAATGACCTGGTTGCCGTAGTTCATCGGCGCCGTGAAGTACCGGCCGTACGGCGAGCCGCTCTGCAGCTTCACCACGGGCGTCACGCGCACGTCCCAGCCCGCGTCCACTGTCCCGGACAGCTTGGCGTTCCAGTTCGTGTACTCGTTCCGCGTCCGCTCATTCGGGTTCGTCGGATACGACCCGAACAGCGAGAACTGGTTCACGGCCGTGCCGAACCGGTTGTTGAAGTACAGGTTGCCGAACTCGTCCGTCCAGGTGTACGAGAACGACGCGTTCATCGACCAGCGGTTCGTGTAGCGCTTGTTGGCGGAGAACTCCAGCGTCTTGTACGTGCCCTCGTAGCCGGGGACGTTCATCGTCACGACGTTCGAGCCGCGCGCGGGGTTGTCCAGGTTGAAGCCGGCGATGTCCGCGCCATCGTCCGCCGTGCCCAGGACGCCGTCGGGGCCCGGGTCGCGGATCGTGGTCGGCACGTTGAACGCCGAGGCCGGCCTCGCCGTGTTCATCTGCTGCCAGCCGTCGCTGTCCTTCTTCCACACGTAGCCGACGCGCACGCCGAGGTCGGCGAGCACCGCCCGCTCCAGGAAGAACGAGGCTTCGTCGGTATAGGAGTTGCGGAGGCTCGGGTCGATTGAGACGTTCGAGCCGCCCACCCGCCGCTGGAACACGCCTTCTTCGCCGTTCTGGAACACGAAGTCGCCGTTGGCGTCGTTCCACGTGTAGTCGCTGTACTGGTTGCCGGAGTTCTCGTTCACGGCGTCCGCGAGGTTCACGCCGGTGTTGAAGTAGAACCGGCCGTAGTTGGCCTTGGCCACCGTCTTGCCGTCACGCCCGAAGTCGTAGATCGCGCCGGCGCGCGGCACGATGTGCGAGAACGAGACGACTTCCGAGTGCTCGGGAAATGAGGTGGCGGTCGCGACGAAGCGGCCCGCGGCCAGCGACTGCTCGGGCAGCCACGGACGGTAGTGGTCGAACCGTGCGCCGAGGTTCAGCGTGAGCCGGCCCAGGTTCCAGGTGTCGGTGACGAACGCGCTGGTGGTGGCGAGGGCGCTCCAGCTGTTGGAGTTGTTGTAGAGCCGGACGGATGCCGGCGTGGTGCCGGCGAGTCCGCCCGACAGGTCGCCGTTGACGAAGTGGATCACGTTGTCGGCGTAGCCCTGGTTCCAGAGGGTCTGACCCTTCTCGTCGAGGTACTCGAGGCCCACCTTGAAGGTGTGCGACCCGCCCGCGAAGTTGTCCTTGAAGTAGCTGAGGGCGCCCGTGTACTGATTGCGCCGCCGACGCAGCTCCCAGTCGCGGCCGCCGCCAACGACCTGGTTGGTCGTGAGCGATTCGTAGCGCGTGTCGGTCGTGTTGCTCACGAGGCCGAAGTTGTAGCCGAACTGGCCGCCGCGCACTTCGGCGTACAGGTTCTGGCCGATCGTGCCGTTCCACTCACCCTTGTACACCCAGCTCGGCGACTCCTGCAGCACCGTGGAGGCCGCTTCGAGGTGCACGGGGGCGCCGAGCAGGTTGCTGCTGTCGGTGCGGTTCGGCTGCTGCTTCGTACCGTGCTGCAGGTATCCGACGAGCTTGTTGGCCTGGTTGATCTGGTAGGTGAGCTTGCCCGTGTAGTTGGTGAGCGTCGTGTTGAACGGCGTGCCGTCGAGGATCGAGCCCGCGGGGGGCGCGGCCACGGAGTTCTGCTGGTTCAGGTACGAGAAGTGCCCCCAGATCCGGTCGCGCATGATCGGGCCGCCGATGCCGAGGTTCAGGTTCTTGTACTCGGCCAGGCGGTTCCCGTCTTCACGGATCGTGGCGCCGGGCGCGGGGCGGGTCTGGTCGCTCGTCAGGTTCCGGCTCTGAATCGACTCGTGTTCGAAGTCGTAGTAGAGGCTGACCGACGGTGTATTGCCGCCGCTCTTGCCCACGAACTGCGTCAGCACCCCGGGGTTCGGCATCTCGGCGGAGTTGCCGGCGGCGCCGATGAAGACCTCCTCGAACGAGCCGTAGTCCAGGTAGAAGCCGGCGGCCGCCGTGCCTTCCGTGGTGTTGATCCCTTCGATGAGGGGCCGGTTCTGCCCGGAGTACCCGTACGCGAAGTACGTCGTCTGGGTGCCTGCGGTGCTGCCGCCGACGTCCACGCGGTTGAGCGTGACCGACGGCGTGGTCGCGAGCAGCGACCACATGTCGCGGGCGTTCGGCAGCGACGCCAGCGCCTGCTGGTCGTAGTTGGTTTGCACGCGTGTGGCCGTCGTGTCGATGACCGGCGAAGCGCCGCTCACCGTGACGGTTTCCTCGAGGGACGCGATGCCGAGCTGCACGCTCACCGAGGCGTTGAAGCCGAGCGTGATGCGGAGGCCGTCCCGCACGACGGTCCGGAACCCGGCCAGTTCGAACGACAGCCGGTACTCCCCGGGCGGCACCGAGGGGAAGCGGTAGATGCCGGCCTCGTTGGTCACCGCGGTCAGCAGGCCGATCTGCGCGGGGCTGCTGGCGGTCACCGTCACGCCCGGCAGGACGCCGCCGTTCGTGTCCTTGACGTCGCCGCTGATGCTGCCGGTCGAGCTGGCGCCGCCGCCCTGGGCGAGCGCGGGCGACGCTGACAGCAGCACGGCCGCCATGAGCGCTGCGATGATGTTGATCGTACGTGTCACCATTGGCGAACTCTCCTGTGGGGTCACGAATACACGAATGCGCCCGGCGCATCCGAAACCGCCGGTCCATCGAGACCGGCATCCGCAGCAGAGCAAGGAGGGTGCCGCGACCGCGCGTGCGAGCGGGTCGAAGAGGCGCGATGGGACGAGTGGTGGTCCGCTGGGGCGAGCGACGACTCGTCCCGCTCCCGCCGCCGCTCACCGCGGCCGAGGAATCCTGTCGTGGGGCGAGACGCGGTGACGAAATGCCGCGCGGTTCAATTTGGCGAAGGGCGATATCCGAAACGGCGAAGTCCGCCAGCCGTGGCACCCCTCAACGGTACGCTCCAGATGCCGGCCTGGCACGCCACCGCCATCGACCCGCCCGACGCATTGCGGTCCACGTGATCACGGACAAATACGAAGGACACGAAGAGACGAAGGACGCACGAAACGACCACGTGCGAGGATCCGGTGGCGAACCGGACCGGCGAAGTCAAGGATTCTTCGTGCGTCCTCGTGGCCTTCCCGCCTGCGCTCGCCATCATGAGCCTGGCGAGCTTCGGCGAGGTCTCGCCGTAGCGGCCATCGGCCGCGAAGGCGGACGTGAGCTTCGTGTGTGTACGTCATCACCCCAACAACAGCGGCAGCGCGGTCACGAACGACAGGATGATCGCGCCGGCGCTCAGCACCAGGCACACGACGGCCGCCGCGAGGTGGTCGATGCGCTCGGGCTTCAACGGGTCCATGACGAGCGCCGCGCCGTAGCCGCCGAGGAACCCCCCGAGGTGGGCATAGTTGTCCACGCCCGGGAAGATCAGGCCGAACACCCCGAGCACCGCGGCGTACATCAGCGCCTGGCTGCCGGCGTGGCTGCTGCCCGTGCGGCGTCCGTAGTACACGAGGGCGCCCAGCAGGCCGAAGATCGCCGCTGAGGCGCCAACCGTGAACTGCGCGCCGCGCAGGAACGGAATCGGCATCCAGTACAGGTACGCGCCCGCCAGCGTACTCAACGTGAAGCCCGTGACGCTCGACACCGTATAGATGATGATCATGCGCCCGGCGCCGTAGAGGTCCGCGGTCGCCGGCGCGAGCTGGCGCAGCCACAACACATTGAAGAGGATGTGCAGGACGCCGGCGTGGAGCCAGCCCGCCGTCAGCACCGTCCACCACCGCCCGTAGCCGAAGACCGGCACGGCGCCGCTCGCGCCCAGCAAGAACAGGATCTCCGTGCTCGGCGCCAGCATCATCTGCATGTTCGAGCGCGACAGCAACAGAGCGAGCGCGTACAGCCCGACACAGGCGCCAATGACGAGGGGCACGAAGCCCATGTCGTTGCCCAGCCGCCGGAACGCCGGCCCATAACCCCAGAGACCGGGGTTGCGCCGGCCGCAGTTGTAGCAGGTCTCGTCCTTGACTCCCACCAGCACGCCGCACGACGTGCAGAGCACCGACCCTTCGGTTTGTCGCTTCAGGAACATTCAGGAATCATACCGGGAGTGGGGAGTTGGGAGTAGGTCGTGGGAGTAGGTCGTGGGTAGTGGGTCGTGGGTAGTAGGTCGTGGGTAGTGGGTAGTGGGTAGTGGGTAGTGGGCGGTGGGGAGTGGGGCGTGGGCGGTGGGAGCGGGCGGCGGTCTGACCGCTAAGATGGGGCATGGCCAGAAGCATGGGGTGTACGCTGCCGGGCGGTCTGCGGGCGCTTCTCGAGCGGGAGGCGCATGCAGAGGGCGAGAGCCTGGCGTTCGTCATCTGCACGGTCGACGAGGCCGGCCGGCCGCACCCGGCGATGCTCAGCTCACTAGAGGTGGCGGCGACCGGCGCTGAAGCGCTGCGACTGGCCACCTACGACTCGAGCCGTACGGCCGCCAACCTCGCCGTGCGCGGCCTCGTCACCCTCGTCGTCGTGGAGCCCGGCGCGGTCTACTATGTGACGGGGCACGCGGAGCCGTCGACGACGAGCGCCCCCCGTGGATACGCGTTCTTCGACGTGCGGGTCGACGAGGTGCGCATTGACGAGACGGACGCGGCCCGCGAAGGGCACGTCCGCATCACATCCGGGATCCAATTCGCCGCCGACGACGTCCATTGGGAGAAGGCAAGGGAGATGTGGGAGGCACTGAAGGGGAATCAGGACATCTCATGATGTGGTGATCTCGTGATGTGGTGATCTCGACGATGTCCGATGTGACAATCTGACGATCTATCTGCTGATTGATCTTTTGATCTTCCTGCGAACAGCGAACAGCGAACAGCGAGCATGGCCATCACTTCCTCCGTCCCCCGCCGTCTGATTGTCGGCATGACCGGCGCGTCCGGTTCGATCTACGGCATCCGCCTGCTTGAATTGCTGCGCGATACGGACGTCGAGACCCATCTCATCATGAGCAAGTGGGCGGTGCGGACGATGATGCACGAGACGGGGCGGACCAAGGACGAGGTCGAGGCGCTGGCGAGCGTGGTGCATCACCCGGGCGACCAGGGCGCCGCGATCTCGAGCGGCTCGTTCCAGACGATGGGGATGATTGTGGCGCCGTGCAGCGTGAAGTCGCTGGCGGCGATCGCCACCGGGCTGGGCGATCACCTCGTGCACCGGGCGGCGGATGTCGTGTTGAAGGAGCGGCGCCGGCTGGTGCTCGCCGTGCGCGAGGCGCCCCTCAGCGAGATTCACCTCGAGAACATGCTCAAGCTCGCGCGCATGGGCGTCGTCATCAGCCCGCCGATGCCGGCGTTCTACCAGAAGCCGCAGTCACTCGACGAGATGGTCACCTACACGGCCATCCGCCTCCTCGACCAGGTCGGCGTCACGCTCGAGGCACAACGGTGGCAGGGAAAGATGGACTAGCCGTACGACCCACAACCCACAACCCACAACCCACGACCCACGACCCACACTACCCACGACCCACACTACCCACGACCCACCCCCCACCCCCCGTCCACCCACACCGTCTTGACGTTCACGAACTCCCGCAGCCCCCACAGGCTGAGTTCGCGCCCGTAGCCCGATGCCTTGATCCCGCCGAAGGGCAGGCGCGGATCAGACTTCACGAACGCGTTCACGAACGCGCTGCCGGCGTCCAGGCGCTCGGTGGCGATCTGTTCGCCGCGTGCCACGTCGCGCGTGAACACCGCCGCGCCCAGGCCGAACGGGGTGTCGTTGGCGATGCGGAGCGCGTCTTCCTCGTCCTCGGCGGTGATGAGCGCGGCGACGGGCCCGAAGATCTCCTCGTCGTAGGCCGGCATGCCGGGCCGGACGTCGGCGAGGACGGTGGGCGGGTAGTAGGCGCCAGGTCCCGGGGGGAGGTGGCCGCCGAGCAGAAGACGCGCGCCGGCGGCCACACTGCGTTCGACCTGTGCGTGCACCGTGTCTCGCAGGTCGTGCCGCGCGAGCGGGCCGAGTGCGACGCCCTCGCTGAACGGATCGCCCATCGTCTTGCCGCGCATGAGGTCAACAAAACGGCGCGCCACCTCGCCGGCGAGCCGGCGGGTGGCGATGAATCGCTTGGCGGCGATGCAGCTCTGTCCCGAGTTGATCAGGCGAGAGGTGACGCACAGGGCGATCGCCTGGTCGAGGTCCACGTCATCGAGCAGGACGTACGGATCGCTGCCGCCGAGTTCAAGGACGCACTTCTTGAGCGCGGCGCCCGCGCGCGCGGCGACCGCGCGGCCGGCGCGTGTGCTGCCGGTGAGCGTGACGGCCGCGACGCGGGGGTCGTCGATCACGGGACCCACGCGCGGTTCGTCGAGGCGCAGCACCTGGAAGAGGCCTGCCGGGGCGCCTGCGGCCGCCCAGATCGCCTCGATGGCCAGCGCGCATCCGGTCACCGAGGGCGCGTGCTTGAGCAGCGCCGTGTTGCCGGCCATCAGCGCGGGGGCGGCGAAGCGCAGCGCCTGCCAGAAGGGGAAGTTCCACGGCATGATCGCCAGGACGGAGCCGAGCGGCTGATACGTGACGAAGCTGCGCGCGGCGTCGGTGGCGATGGTCTCGGGCGCCAGCATGCCGGCGCCGTGCGTGGCGTAGTACTCGCACACCCACGCGCATTTCTCGACTTCCGCCTCGCCCTGGGCGAGGGGCTTGCCCATCTCCTCGGCCATCAGCCGCGCGAGATCCCGGGCTCGGGCGCGGAGTTCGGCGGCGGCCCGCGTGAGCAGCGCCGCGCGGGCGGGGAGCGGCGAGGTCCGCCACGCGCGGAAGGCCTCGTCGGCCGCGGCGAGCGCCGCCTCCAGCTCGGCCTCGGTCATCTCGTCGTAGCGGGCAACCTCGAGGCCGGTGGCGGGGTTCGTCGATGTGAGCGGCATGCCGTGATCGTAGTGCATCCGTCAGCGGCGCCGGGGAGAGCGGAGCCGGGGTCCGGAGCCGGGGGGGGCCGGCGGGGTCAGGTCATGAAGGTCCGGCGGGGTCAGGTCATGAATCATGAACGGAGCCGGACTGGGGGAGAGGGGGTCAGGTCATGAATCGTGCCTGGGGGTCCGGCGGGGTCAGGTCATGAATCATGAACGGAGCCGGACTGGGGGGAGAGGGGGTCAGG
>JAUXWO010000015.1 GCA_030680175.1 Vicinamibacterales bacterium | reverse complement strand
GTGGAGTTCGCGGTGGTGGAGCCACCGGACCGCGTGCACATTTTGATCTGGGAGCGTGGCGTGGGGCCGACGAAGTCGTCGGGCACGGGGTCGTGCGCGGCGGCGGTGGCGGCGGCGGCCTTCGGTGGCGCCGGCCGCGACGTCGAGGTCGTCGCGCCCGGCGGCGCCCAGCGCGTCGAGTGGCGCGAGGACGGGGTCTACCTGACGGGTTGGGCCGAGGTCGTCTTCGAGGGCGTCTGGGCAGGGGTCAGATCTTGATCCTTGCGCTCAGAATCAAGATCTGACCCCTGCGACGCAGTTGCTGCGCTGTCGGCGGCGCGGCGGGTGGCAAATTCTGTGACGCGGGGCGCGGCTGGTCAGCGCGGGCGGCGGGCGGCGGGCGCCGCTGCCGCGAGGTCGATCGCGCGAAGCGCGGCCTGAACACGGGCCGCGACGCCCCCCGTGGCGTCGATCGCCTTCTGATACGCATCGGCGTCCAGCGCCGTGCGCGCTTCTTGCAGGGATCCCTCAGCAGCCTCGATGGCGGCCACCGGCTCGGCCAGGGCGCGGGCGGGCAGGCGCGTCACCTCGGGATCGCCCAGACGCTCGCGTGCGCGCCCGACAAGGGCCGAGACCTCGGCGACGGCGCGTTCGGCGGCGCCCCGGGCCAGGGCGCGGCCTTCGACGGCGAGCTTCGCCGCATTCTGCGCGCGCTCGCGACTGTCGATGGCGTAGTTGAGCGCCAGGCGGTAGTCGCGCAGCGCCGCCGCTTCTTCGGATCGCGCCAGCGCGTCCACGGCGGCGGTGAACTCATCGGCGGCGTAGACGGCGGCGCCCGCGGCGCGGGCCGCGTCGATGGCGCCCTGGGCCTGGTTCATCTCCTTGCTCGGGGGCTCGGCGCACGCGACAGTCAGGGCGATCGAGAACAGGCAGGCGGCGAGCGAGACGGCGCGGGGCATTGGAAAAAGTATACGCCACCGCGAGCGCGCCCCGGCATCGCGTGGCCGGGATTTGAGGTACGATGCAGGATCGCCGGTCGACGCGCGCGGCGGCACGGGGACAGGTCCGGTCGAGGGACGCCGCGGCGGCGCCGCGCAGGGGGGCGCCGTGAAGGGCGTCGCCCACGCCGACCGGCCGCGCGAGAAGCTGATCAGGGCGGGCGCGGCGGCGCTCGGCGAGAACGAACTCGTCGCGCTGCTGCTCGGCGCCGGACTCCCGCGACGGGGGGCGATCGAGGTGGCGGGGCAACTGCTCGCCACCTGCGGCGGGGCCGCGGGGCTGGGGCGCGCGCGGTTCGACGAGCTCTGCCGGGTGCCAGGCGTCGGCGCCGTGCGTGCGGCGCGTGTGATGGCGGCGGTCGAACTGGGGCGCCGGTGCCTCGCCGGGCGCCGCGAGGTGCGTCCGCAGCTGGCCACGCCGCGGGAAGTGGCCGCCTACCTGATGCCGCGCTTCAGCGGCTTCGCGGTGGAGCGGTTCGGCCTGGTGCTGCTGGACGTCAGGCGCCGGCTGATCCGGACGACGATCGTGTCGGTCGGATCGCTCGAGGCGACCCTCGTTCATCCGCGCGAGGTGTTTCGGGAGGCCGTGGCGGCGTCGGCGTCGTTGCTGGTGCTCTTCCACAACCATCCCTCCGGCGACCCGTCGCCGAGTGCGGACGATGTGGTGTTGACGCGCCGGCTCGCGCAGGCCGGTGACGTGATGGGCATCCAGGTGGCCGACCATCTGATTCTCGGGGACGGCCGGTGGTTCAGCTTTCGTGAGGGTGCGCCCTCGGTGGTGACGACGCGGTGAAGATTCTCTACTTCGATTGTTTTGCCGGCGCGGCGGGGGACATGATCCTCGGCGCGCTCCTCGACGCCGGCGTCCCGCTCGACGCCCTGAAGGCGGCGCTCGGCAGCCTCGCGATCGACGACTGGGAGATCTCGGCCGACCGCGTCCTGAAGACCGGCGTCACGGCAACGAAGTTCCGGCTGCACGAGCGATCGGCGACGGCGGCGGCGGCCGGCGGCGCCCACACGCACGAGCCGTCGGGCGCACAGGCGCACCGCCATGCGCACGCTCATGATCACGCGCATCACGACCATCCGCACACCCACGATCACGCGCACGATCACGATCACCCGCACCATCACGGGAGCCACGCGCATCGCACCCTGCCGGACATTCACGCCCTGATCGACGGGTCCGCACTGTCGGCGGCCGGGAAGGCGCGGGCCAGGGCGCTCTTCGACCGGCTGGCGGAGGCCGAGGCGGCGATTCACGGCATGCCCGTCTCCGCGGTCCACCTCCACGAGGTCGGCGCCCTCGACTCGATCATCGACATCGTCGGCTGCGTGTTTGCGCTGGAGTGGATCAACGCCGACTGCATCATCGTCTCGCCCATGAACGTGGGCGGCGGCATGGTGCACTCCGCGCACGGTGTGTTTCCGGTGCCGGCGCCCGCGACGCTGCGGCTGCTCGGCGACGCCCCGATTTACTCGAGCGGCATCCAGAAGGAACTGCTGACGCCGACGGGCGCCCTGATTCTGACGGCCTACGCCAACGGCTTCGGCCCGGTGCCCCCCATGCGCGTGTCCGCGGTGGGCTACGGCGCGGGGGACCGCGAGCTGCCCGAGACGCCCAACGTGGTGCGCGTCCTGATCGGCGAGGCCGACGAGGCGCAATCGGCCATGGAAGTGTCGGTCGTCGAGTGCGAGATCGACGACATGAACCCGCAGCTCTTCGGCCCCTTGATGGACCGCCTCTACGCCGCCGGGGCCCTCGAGGTGTTCTACGCGCCCGTGCAGATGAAGAAGAACCGTCCCGGGACGCTCGTGACGCTGGTGACGCGTCCGCACGAGCGGGCGGCGCTCACCGACCTGCTCTTCCGGGAGACGACGACGATCGGGGTCCGGTATCAGCGGATGCAGCGCGAGTGCCTCGAGCGGGAGACGGTGCGGGTCGAGACCCCCGTCGGCGTGGTACGGTTCAAGGTGGCCCGGCGCGACGGCCGCGTGGTGAACGCGCAGCCGGAATTCGATGACCTGGCGGCGCGCGCGGGCGAGCGCGGCCTCGCCATCAAGGACGTCCAGGCGCAGGCCCTCGCGGCCTGGGCCTCCCGCGGATAGCGAACGGCGAACAGCGACCATGCGATTCTTTCTGACGACCGCCATCGACTACGTCAACAACCGGCCGCATCTCGGCACCGCGTACGAGAAGATCACGGCCGATGTCATCGCCCGCTACAAGCGGCTCGCCGGCTTCGAGACGCGCTTCCTGATGGGCAACGACGAGCACTCCCAGAACGTGTTCCGTCGCGCGCAGGAGCAGGGCAAGACGCCGCTCGCCTATTGCGACGAGATGGAGCAGGTCTTCCGCGACGTGTGGCGCACCCTCGACATCTCGTTCGACGACTTCATTCGGACGACCGACGCCCGCCGGCACCGGCCCGCCGTGCAGCGGATGGTCGAACGCTGCCGCGAGGCCGGCGACATCTACGAGGGCGTCTACGAAGGCTGGTACTGCGTCGGCTGCGAGGCCTTCAAGCAGGAGAAGGATCTCGTGGAGGGGAATTGCCCCATCCACCAGACGCCGCCGGAGTGGATCCGGGAGAAGAACTGGTTCTTCCGGCTGTCGAAGTATCAGCAGCCGCTGCTGGCGCACTACGCGGCGCATCCGGCGTTCATCGAACCCGAGGTGCGGCGTAACGAGATCCTGCGCCTGGTCGAGGCCGGGCTCGAGGACATCTCGGTGAGCCGGGCCGGGCAGTCGTGGGGCATCCCGCTGCCCTTCGATCCCGAGAGCGTGGTCTACGTCTGGTTCGATGCGCTCGTGAACTACGCGGCCGCCGTGGGCTACGGATGGGACGAGGCCCTCTGCGCGCAGTGGTGGCCGGCGGACCTGCACGTGATCGGCAAGGACATCACGCGCTTCCACTGCGTGATCTGGCCGGCGATGCTGATGAGCGCCGGCCTCGCCCTGCCGAAACAGGTATTCGGGCACGGCTGGGTGTTCTTCAAGGGCGAGCGCATGAGCAAGTCGCTCGGCAACATCGTCGATCCGCTGGCCGCCGCGGAGCGCTTTGGCCCCGACCCCCTGCGCCTCTACCTGGTGAAGGAGGTGCCGTACGGCGGCGACGGCGACTTCTCGTGGGATCGCTTCGAAGAGAAGTACAACGCCGACCTCGCCAACAACCTCGGTAACCTGGTGAATCGCGTGGCCGCGATGACCGAGCGCTATCGGGGCGGCCGGCTGACCGGCGACGCCGCGCCGGGGCGCCTGGCGGGCGCCGCGGCCGAGGCGATCGCGCGCTATCGTCCCGGGATGGACCGCTTTGCACTGCACGAGGGGGCGGGCGCGGCCTTCGACCTGATCAACGCGACGAACCTGTACATCGCCGACACACAGCCGTGGGCGATGGCGAAGGACCCGGCGCGCGCCGGCGAACTGACGGCGGTGCTCTACGACGCGGCCGAGGCGGTGCGCATCGCCGCGGTGCTGCTGCTGCCGATCATGCCCTCGTCTGCCGCCGAGGTGCTGCGCCGGATGGGGGAGACGCGCGAGGCCAGCCAGCTGCGGTTCGACGCCGACACCGCCTGGCGTCGCGAGGGTGACAAACAGATTCTCAATGCCGGCGCGCTGTGGCCGCGCCTCGAAGCCGAACCGAAGGGAGCACCGACTGTGACTGATCCAACCCGGCCCGAGACACCCGAGTCTCTCGCACGCGTGACGCCCGTGGCCCCCGAGGGCACCGCGGGCCTTGGTCCGACCACCACCACCGAGGCCCCGGCCCCACCCGGGAACGCCGCCCCGCCGGCGCCTCCCGCCCCCGCGGCCGCAGCGGCACCCGTTGATCGCATCTCGATCGACGACTTCATGAAGGTGCAACTCCGCGTCGGGAAGATCCTCGAGGCCGAGCGCGTGCCGAAGTCGAAGAAGCTGATGAAGCTCCTCGTGGACGCCGGCACCGAACAGCGGACCATCGTCGCCGGCATCGCGGAGAGCTACGAGGCCGAGGCGCTCGTCGGCCGCTCGATCGTGTTCGTCGCGAATCTGCAGCCCGCCAAGCTGATGGGCATCGAGTCCAACGGGATGGTCCTGGCGGCCAGCCCCGAAGACGGTGGCGCCATCCTGCTCAATCCCGACCCGGCGACGCCGGGAACGCGCGTCCGCTGAAGAGAGGCAGGACGCGAAAGGCAAAATGCAGAATGCAAAATGCAAAACGTTCTGCCTTCTGCCTTTTGCCTTTCATGAGCGAAGCGAATGATCGATTCCCATTGCCACCTCGCGGGTGAGGAGTTCCTCGCCGATCTTCCCGACGTGGTGGCCCGCGCGCGGGAGGCGGGCGTCTCGCGTGCCCTCGTGATCCTGGCGGCCGACGATGGCCGGGAGATCGCGCGGGCGGCCGACGTCGTGGCGGCGTGGCCGGGCACGCGGTTCGCGGTGGGCATCCACCCGCACAAGGCGGGGCTCTTCGTCGACGACCCCGACGCGGCCGCGGGGCTGGTGACCGAGCGGCTCGACCGGCTGCCCGAGGCGCGTGCCATCGGAGAGATCGGGCTCGACTACCACTACGACTTCGCCCCGCGCGACGTCCAGCAGCAGGTGTTTCGTGCGCAGATCCGGCTGGCGGTGGCGCGCGACCTGCCGATCGTGATCCACACACGCGAGGCCGAGGAGGACACGCTCCGCATCCTCGGCGAGGAGGCGCGCGTCCCACTGCGTGGGGTGTTCCACTGCTTCACGGGGGACGCCGCCGTCGCGGCGCGCGCGCTGGCGACCGGGTTGCATCTGTCGTTTGCGGGTATCGTGTCGTTTCCACGCGCGGCCGAGCTCCGGGAGGCGGCGGTCATCGTGCCCGAGGACCGGCTCCTCGTCGAGACCGACAGCCCGTATCTGGCCCCGGTGCCGTTCCGCGGGAAGCGGAACGAGCCGGCGTACGTCGCGCGTGTCGTGGACGTGCTGGCCGACACGCGCGGCGTCGACCGCGCGGCGCTCGATCAGATGCTGGACGCGAACTTCGACCGGCTCTTCCGGCCGTAGGGCGCCCGTGGCCCACCCGGCGTCCGAGGCCCGTGGCCATCTGTGCTAAAGCTCCGCCCTGCAAGCAGTAAGCGGCCCCCGGTCGCGTTGACACGCGCCGGTGTCTATGGTGAGATTGACCAGCTTGACTAACGTAGTGCAGAAGACGTCCGTGGACCTGGTGCAGATGTTCGAGCCGATCCGCGCCGACCTCGAAGAGGTCGAGCGCGAGTTCGAACGTCAGGTCCGGTCGAAGGTCGACGTCATCCCGGAGATCGGCCGCTACATCCAGCAGAGTGGCGGCAAGCGCGTCCGTCCGGCCGTGCTCCTCATGGCCTCGCGGCTCTGCGGCTACACGGGCCCGCGCGCGGTGCTCAACGCGGCCGTGGTCGAGTTCATCCACACGGCCACGCTCGTCCACGACGACATCATCGATCAGGCCGAGGTGCGGCGCGGCCGGAGCGCGGTGCATTCGCGCTGGGGCAACGACGTCACGGTGCTGGCCGGCGACTTCCTCTACATCAACTCGATGGCCATGGCGCTCACGCAGGACACGCTCGACGTGGTCCGCATGCTGTGCGACGTGACCCTGCGCATGATCGAGGGCGAGCTGTACCAGCTCACCAAGAACGGCGATGTCGAGATCACCGAAGACGAGCACTTCGACATCATCCGCCGCAAGACCGCGTATCTGTTCGGCGGCTGCGCGCAGATCGGCGCCATGCTCGGCGAGGCCGGCCCCGAGAAGGAAGCGGCCCTGCGCGAGTACGGCTTCAGCCTGGGCATCCTGTTTCAGCTCGTCGACGACCTGCTCGACTTCACCGGCGAGGCCGAGGCCCTGGGCAAGCCCATCGGTGGCGACCTCCGCGAAGGCAAGATCACGCTGCCGATCATCCACCTGCGCGCCCATGGGGGCCCGGAGGCCGATGCGCTCGTGCGGCAGATCGTGCGCGACGGCGCGGTCAGCCCGGCCGACTGGGGCCGCCTGACGGCGATGCTGGCGGAGCACCGGTCGCTCGACTACGCGCAGACGCGGGCGAACGAGTACGGCGAAGCGGCCAAGCGCCACCTTCTCGTCTTCCCCGAAGGGCCCGAGCGCGATGCGCTGATGGGCCTGGCGGACTACGTCATCGCCCGAGACCGGTAGCCAGTTCGGCGCGAGTTTCACCGTTCACCCTTCCGTGGCCCGCGTGGCTCCTGACTGCGTCCGTGCCGTCCTCCCCTCCGCCTGCCTCCCGCATCGACGAGCTCCGGCGCCTGATCCGGCGTCACGAGGAGCTGTACTACGTGCACGACGCGCCCGAGGTCTCCGACGCGGCCTTCGATGCGCTGCTGCGTGAGCTGCAGGCGCTCGAGGCGGAGCATCCCGCGCTCGTCACCCCCGATTCGCCGACGCAGCGCGTCGGGGGGCGGCCCGCCGAGGGCTTCGCGACCGTGGCGCATCTCGTGCCGATGCTCAGCCTCGACAACGCCTACACCGAGACGGAACTGCGCGCGTTCGACGAACGGGTGCGCAAGGGCCTCGACGCCCCGGGGGCCATCACCTACGTCGCGGAGCTCAAGATCGATGGCCTGGGCATCGCGCTGACCTACGAGGACGGGCGGCTCACGCGCGGCGCGACGCGGGGCGACGGCGTCCACGGCGAGGACGTGACGCTCAACGTCCGGACGATTCGAGCCGTGCCGCTGGCGCTGACGGACGGCCCGCGGGGCCGCGTCGAGGTGCGCGGCGAGGTCTACCTGCCGCGCGCGGCCTTCGATCGGACGAACGAGGCGCGCGCCGCGGCCGGCGAGCCGCTGTTTGCCAACCCGCGCAACGCCGCGGCCGGCGCGATGCGGAATCTGGACCCGCGGCTGGTGGCCCGCCGCGGCCTCGCCGGCTGGATGTACCAGCTCGTGGCCGACGACACCACGGTCGTGCCCCCGACCCACGGCGGGTTGCTCGAGACGCTCCGCGCGTGGGGGCTGCCCGTCGAGCCGCACTGGGAGCGCTGCGAGGGCATCGACGCGGTGTGGGCGTTCTGCGAGCGCTGGCGCGACGAGCGGCGCACCCTGCCGTTCGAGACCGACGGCGTCGTGGTGAAGGTCGACCGCGTCGCGCAGCGCACGGCGCTCGGGACGACGGCGAAGTTCCCGCGCTGGGCCGTCGCGTTCAAGTTCCCCGCGGAGCAGGCCACGACGCGGCTGCGCGAGATCCGCGTGAACATCGGCCGCACCGGCGCCGCCACGCCGTACGCCGTCCTGGACCCGGTGCTCGTCGCCGGCTCCACGATCGCGATGGCCACGCTCCATAACGCCGAGGACCTCGCGCGGAAGGACATCCGCGAAGGCGACCTCGTCACGATCGAGAAGGCCGGCGACGTCATCCCGCGGGTGGTGGGGCCGGTGCTCGCGCATCGGCCGGCGGACTCCGTGCCGTGGGTGATGCCGTCGGCGTGCCCCGTCTGCGGGAGCCTCCTGCAGCGCGACGAGGATGAGGTCGTCTGGCGGTGCGAGAACAGCTCGTGCCCGGCGCGGCTGCGGCGCAGCCTGGAGCACTTCGCGTCGCGGACCGCGATGAACATCGAGGGGCTTGGCGAGGCGCTCATCGAGCAGCTCGCCGCGCGCGGCCTCGTCGGCGATGCCGCCGATCTCTACGCGCTCGATGCGCCCACGCTCGAGGGCCTCGACCGGATGGGCAGGAAGTCGGCCGCGAACCTGCTCGCCGAGATCGAGCGTTCCAAGAGCAATGACGTCTGGCGGCTGCTGAACGGCCTCGGCATCCGGCATGTCGGCGAGCGGAGCGCGCAGGTGCTGGCGGGACACTTCGGGGGCGTCGACGCGATCGCCGCGGCCAGCCTCGAGGCGCTGCAGGAGGTGCCGGAGGTGGGACCGGTGATGGCCGCGTCCGTGCACGGCTGGTTCCACGAGTCCCACAACGAGGCCCTCCTCGCCAAACTGGCCGCGGCCGGCGTGAGGATGACCGGCCCGGTGCAGCGGGCGGTCGCCGGGGAGCAGCCGCTCGCGGGCCGGACGTTCGTCCTGACGGGGACCCTGCCGGGGCTGTCGCGGGACGAGGCCGCCGCACGGATTCAGGCGCTCGGGGGCAAGGTCACGGGCTCGGTCAGCAAGAAGACCAGCTATGTGGTGGTCGGCGACGACCCCGGGAGCAAGCTCGACAAGGCGCGGGAGCTTGGCGTCGAAACGCTCGAGCCCGAGGCGTTTCTGGCGCTTATAATGTGGCCATGACGCGCGGTCTCGCGTGGCTCACGGCCGGGCTGACGGCGACCATCGGTTTTCTGGTCGGCCTGATTGTCAGCGGTACCCTCGCGCCGGCGGTTCCCGTAACCGCGGTGCTGCCAGAGGCGCGCCCGGCGCCGGCCGGGGTGACCCGGGTCGACGCCCCGCTCCCGGTCGCCGCCGGCCTCATCAGCTTCGCCGATGCCGCCGATCGCCTCAATCCCGCCGTCGTCAACATCGACGCGAGTGCGCGGACGCGGCGCGGCCGCGCCGCGGAGGGGCGGCCAGGCCGGGAGGGCTCGGAGGAATCGTTCCGCGGGCGCGGCCTCGCGCCGCCGCGCGGGGCCGGCACCGGGTTCCTGATCGATGCCGAGGGGCACATCCTCACCAATCACCACGTCGTCGAGGGCGCGGAGCGCATCACCGTGAAGCTCGCCGACGGCCGCAGCCTCCGCGGCCGCGTCGTCGGGTCGGATCCGGACACGGACATCGCGGTGCTGAAGGTGGACGCGCCGGCGCCGCTGCCGCACGCGACGCTCGGCGACTCCGACGGCCTGCGGGTGGGGGAGTGGGTCTGCGCCATCGGGAATCCGCTGGCCTACGAGCACACGGTCACGGTGGGCGTCGTGAGCTTCATCGGCCGGAAGCTGTTCGACTCGAGCCTCGATAACTACATCCAGACGGATGCGGCCATCAATTTCGGGAACAGCGGCGGCCCGCTGATCAACGCGCGGGGCGAGGTCATCGGGATCAACTCCGCGATCAGCCGTCAGGCGAGCAGCATCGGGTTCGCGATTCCGATCAATCAGGCGCGGGAGATCCTCCCGCAGCTGATCGCCGACGGACGGGTGTCGCGCGGGTATCTCGGCGTGGCGCTCAGGGACCTCGATCCGGATCTGCAGGAGTCGCTGGACCTCGAACCCGCGTCGGGCGCCGTCGTGCAGGATGTGACCGACGGGTCGCCCGGGGCGCGGGCGGGGCTGCGTGCCTATGACCTGATCACGGCCGTGGACGGCCAGCCGGTCTCGAGCAACGACCATCTGATCCGGCAGATCGCGGCGCGGGCGCCGGGGTCGGCCGTGCGCGTCGACTACGTGCGCGACGGGCGGCCGCGGATGCTCACGGTGAAGCTGGCCGAGCGTCCGGTGCGAACGACGCGCGAGGCGCCCCCGGGCCGTCCCGAGCCGTCGCGGCAGCCGTTCGGCCCCGGGGAGCTGGGCATGACGCTCGTCGAACTCGGCGAGGCCAACGTCGGACGCTTCAACGTGCCGGGCCCGGTGACGGGCCTGCTCGTGCAGCGCGTGGAGGAACTGAGCGCCGCCGCCGAGGGCGGGATCGAGCGCGGCCACGTGATCCTCGAAGTGAATCGTCAGGCGGTCAGCACGGTGGTGGAGCTGCGGCGCGTCCTGTCGTCGGCGCCGCCGGGCGGCGTCCTGCTCTTCTATCTGTATGTCCCCGAACTCGATCAGCGGAGCCTCCGCACGGTCCGGCTGGATCCCGAGTGAATGAAGCCACGCATCCTGGTCATTGACGACGAAGCCGCCATCCGCGACGCGATGCGGATGATCCTCGAGTACGAGGGCTACGACGTCCTGACGGCGGCCACGGGCGAGGAAGGCCTCGCCATCGTCGAGCGGGAGGGGCCGGACCTGCTGTTCCTCGACATCAAGATGCCGGGCATGGACGGCATCGAGGTGCTGCGGCGCCTCACCCATCTCACCGATCAGACCCCGGTCATCGTCATCTCCGGCAACGTGGCCGAAGGCGGGGCGAGCGCGAGCGAGGCCGCGCAGGCCATCAAGCTGGGCGCCCGCGACTTCATCGAGAAGCCCCCGAGCACCGAGCGCGTCCTCGTCACGGTCCGCAACGCGATCGACTCGAACCGGCTGCGCACCGAGGTCCGGACGCTCAAGCGCGACGTCGAGAAGCGCTATCAGATCGTGGGCGACAGCCCCGCGCTGGCGCGCGTGCGCGAAGCCATCGCACGGGCGGCGCCGACGACGGCGACGGTGCTGATCTGGGGCGAGAGCGGGGTGGGGAAGGAGCTGGTGGCGCGGGCGATCCACCGCGGGAGCCTCCGCCGCGACCAGGCGTTCGTGCAGGTCAACTGCGCGGCGATTCCCGATGAGTTGATCGAGTCGGAGCTCTTCGGCCACGAGAAGGGCTCGTTTACGGGCGCGACCGAGCGGCAGATCGGCAAGTTCGAGCAGGCCGACAAGGGCACGATCTTCCTCGACGAGATCGGCGACATGAGCCTGAAGACGCAGGCCAAGGTCCTGCGCGTGCTGCAGGAGCAGGAACTCGAGCGCCTTGGCAGCAACAAGCTGATCAAGGTGGACGTCCGCGTCATCGCCGCCACCAACAAGAACCTCGAGGACGAGATCGAGCGCGGCACGTTCCGCGAAGACCTCTTCTATCGCCTCAACGTCGTCCCGATCCACGTGCCGCCGCTGCGCGAGCGGCGCGACGACATCGCCCTGCTGGTGCGGCATTTCTCCGATTGGTTCACGCGCGAGAACAACTTCCGGCGCAAGACGTTCACGGCGGCCGCCATGGAGCAGCTGCGCCAGCACCACTGGCGCGGGAACATCCGCGAACTGCGGAACTACGTCGAGCGGCTCATCATCATGTCGCCCGGCGATGCCGTGGACGTCGGCGATCTGCCGGGGCTCGGCCCCGCGCGCGTTGACCAATCCGCGGCCCCCGCCCATAATGAGTGGATGCGCACGGCGACGCTGCAGGAGTTCAAGTCGATCTCCGAGCGCGCGTTCCTCGTGGGCAAGCTGCGCGAGTTCGGCTGGAACATCTCGCGCACCGCGGAGGAGATCGATACGCCTCGCAGCAATCTCTACAAGAAGCTCGAGCAGTACCAGATCTCGGAGGAGAAGGACGGATAGACGCCGCAGCCGGCCGGATGACCGCCGCTGCCGGTAACCGCGGGCAACCGCGAAGTGCCGGCAGGGGAGGAAAGTCCGAACTCCGCAGAGCAGTGCGCCGGGTAACACCCGGGCGGGGCAACCCGACGGAAAGTGGCACAGAAAATATACCGCCCGCCTTCGCCCTCGGCTCTCTGAGCCTCGGGCTTCGGCGGGGCAAGCCCATGACAGGGGGCGCGCGCACGGAGCCGAGGGCTCCCGCGAGCGGCCCCCCTCTCAGGGTTTACCCCGCCGCAGCGCGGAGCCCGGAGGGCGGAGCGCGAAGGTGGGTAAGGGTGAAATGGTGCGGTAAGAGCGCACCGCGCCGCTGGCAACAGCGGTGGCAGGCCAAACCCCGCACGGAGCAAGACCAAATAGGGAGGCGATTGGCGCCTCGGCGTCGCAAGACGCCGGGGACGGCCAGGGAGGGCGGCTCGCCCAAGGCTTCCGGGTAGGTTGCTCGATCCCGTCAGCAATGACGGGGCTAGAGGAATGGTCATCCCGCCGAAGCGCGCGGGCCGCAAGGCCCGCGTGCGAAGGCGGACAGAATTCGGCTTACAGGCCGACTGCGGCGGCTTACACACGTGCTCGCCCTCAATTGTGAACCGTGAACATTGAACTGCGTATGAGACAACTCAAGCTCGGTGTCGTGCTGGTGGTGATGGTCGTCGGAGGCGCGCTGCTCGCGCAGGGACCGCAGGGCCAGCGGCGGCCGGGTGAGGGCCGGACGCCCGAGTTCCCCGAGCCGACCATCACGCAGTACAAGCCGCGCACGACGCTGAAGGTGGCCGAGCACCCCACGCCGCGCGCGAAGTTTCCGGTGATCGACATCCACAGCCATCACCCGACGCCGATCACCCCCGAGCGCTACGCGCAGGTGATGCAGGGCATGGAGGCCAACAACCTCCAGATCCTGGTGAACCTGAGCGGCTCGAGCGGCGACCGGCTGGCGCAGGGCCTCGAGGCGATTCGCACGAGCCCGTGGCCCGACCGGATGGTGCTCTTCGCCAACGTCGACTTCAACGGCGCCGGTGGCCCCGGCTGGGGCGAGAAGGCTGCCGCGCAGCTCGAGGCCGACATCAAGGCGGGCGCGCGCGGCCTGAAGATCTTCAAGGACCTCGGCCTCCGCGCCCGGAAGGCCGATGGCACGCGGCTGAAGGTCGACGACCCGGTGCTGGCGCCGATCTGGGAGGTCTGCGCGCGGCTGAATGTGCCGGTGCTGATCCACACCGCCGAGCCGCAGGAGTTCTTCGAGCCGATCGACTACACCAACGAGCGGTGGCTCGAGCTGGCGCTCTTCCGCGACCGGCGCTACCCGGAGGGCGGCGGCGCCCCGCGGTTCGAGGAGCTGCTCGGCGAGCGCGACCGCATGTTCGCGAACCATCCGAAGACGAAGTTCATCGCGGCGCACTTCGCCTACCGCGCCAACGACCTCCAGCAGGCGGCGGAGCTGCTCGACCGCCTGCCGAACGTCTACCTGGAGGTCGGCGCGATCCTCGCCGAACTGGGCCGGCAGCCGCGCGCGGCGCACGCCTTCTTCGTCAAGTACCAGGACCGCATCCTCTTCGGCAAGGACAGCTTCCAGCCGGATGAGTTCCCGTACTTCTGGCGCGTCTTCGAGACCAACGACGAGTACTTCGACTACTACCGCGACTATCACGCGTTCTGGAAGCTCTACGGCATGGGCTTGCCCGACGATGTGCTGAAGAAGCTGTATTACAAGAACGCGCTGGCGCTGGTCCCCGGGCTGAACGCCTCGGCCTTCCCCCAGTAGGTCAGGACTCCACCAGGCATGTCCCTTTACGTCGTGACCGGCGGTGCGGGCTTCATCGGCTCGCATCTCGTCGAAGCCCTGCTCGGCCGCGGCGAACGCGTGCGCGTGGTGGACAACCTGAGCACGGGCAAGCGCGGCAACGTCGACGCCGCGGTGCAATCCGTCGGGAGCGGCGGCCGTCCCTTCGGGCGTCCCGAGCTGGTCGTGGGCGACCTCGGCGACCTCGACTTCGCGCGCCGCGCGCTCGAAGGCGCGACGATCGTGCTGCATCAGGCGGCCATTCCCTCGGTGCCGCGGTCCGTCAAGGAACCGGTGGCGTCGAACCGCGCCAACATCGACGCCACGCTCAACGTCCTGGTCGCCGCGCGTGACACCGGCGCGACGCGTGTGGTCTTTGCCGGGTCGTCGTCGGTGTTCGGCGACACGCCGACGCTGCCGAAGCGCGAGGACATGCCGACGAGCCCGCTCTCGCCGTACGCGCTGCAGAAGCTCGTCGGCGAGCAGTACCTGCGGCTCTTCACCGATCTCTACGGCCTCGAGACCGTCGTGATCCGCTACTTCAACGTGTTCGGCCCGCGGCAGGATCCCTCGTCGCCGTACTCCGGCGTGATTTCGCTGTTCATCAAGGCGCTGCTGGCCGGCACCGCGCCGATGATCCACGGCGATGGCGAGCAGACCCGCGACTTCACCTTCGTCGCGAACGTCGTCGACGGCGTGCTGCGCGCCACCGAGGCGCCGGACGTGACCGGGCAGGTCATCAACGTGGCCACCGGGACGCGGACCTCGCTCAACGAGTTGCTCCGGGTGCTGCAGGCCTTGATGGGCACGTCGCTGGTGCCGGCCTACGGGCCGGGGCGCGATGGCGACGTGAGGGATTCGCAGGCCGATATCAGCAAGGCGGCGCGCCTCCTCGGCTACACGCCCCGTGTGAGCCTCGAGGATGGCCTGCGCCAGACGGTGGAGTGGTATCGCGCTTCGGCCAGTTGACGCCTGACCCCATCCTCATCGCTGGCGGCGGGCCCGCCGGGTGCGCCGCGGCGCAGACGCTCGCGCGACTCGGCCATCGTGTGCGGCTCGTCACGCGGCCCGCGCCCGACGGCGGCGCCCGCCTCGCCGTCTCCATCCCCCCAAGCGGCGCCAAGATCTTCGACCTGATCGGCGTCACCGAGGCCGTCGATGCGGCCGGCTTCGTTCGAACATCCGGCAACACCGCGTGGTGGGGCGGGGACCGCATGCGTGTGGAGCCGTTCGCCGCCGGCGCGCGGGGGTGGCAGGCGGAGGTGGCCGCGCTGTCGCGGGTGCTCCTGGCGTCTGCGGCGGCCGCGGGCGTCACGGTTGAGTCGCGGGCGTTCACCTCCGAGGAGGCGCGCGCCGCCACCGCGCAGTTCGTCCTCGATTGCACGGGACGGGCGGGTGTGCTCGCGCGGGAGCCCGGCGTGCGGGTCCCGGAGCCCGGCCTGCGCAGCGTGGCCATGGTCGGGGTGTGGCAGCGCGCGGGCGGGTGGCCGGTGCCGGACGATACGCACACGCTGATCGAATCCTACGAGGATGGCTGGGCCTGGTCGGTCCCGGTGGGATCCGGGATGCGGCACGTCGCCGTGATGGTGGACCCCCGGCGTTCGGCGCTCGCCCGCGGCCAGGCGTCGGTGGAGGTGTACCGGCGCGAACTCGCCAAGGCGCCGCGGTTCCACGCGCTCGTCGGGGACGCGGTCCTGCAGGAGGGGCCCTGGGGCTGGGACGCGTCGATGTACCACGCCACCCGCTACGTTCATGGCCACGTCCTGCTCGTGGGCGATGCCGGTTCGTTTGTCGATCCGCTGTCGTCGGCAGGCGTCCGCAAGGCGCTGGTGTCGGGATGGACGGCGGCCGTCGCGGTCCACACGAGCCTGACGCGCCCGGCGATGCGCGAAACGGCGCTCGCGTACTTCGAGGCGCGCGAGCACCGGATGTATGCGGGGCTGCGCCGGCTGGCCGTGGAGCACTTCGCCACCGCGGCGGAGGGACATACGGAGCCCTTCTGGACCGGCCGGCAGGCCCCGGCGAGCGGCGACGATGAGGAGACGGGGGAGGCGCACCCGGAGGACGAGGGGCGGGTGCGTGAGGCGTTCGAGCGCATCCGCCGTGCGCCGGCGCTCGCGCTGACACCGGGTCCCTTTCGGCTCGAGCCCCGCCCGGCGATTCGCGGGCACGAGGTCGTGTGGGAGTCCCGCCTTGTCACGGAGCGCACGCCGGAGGGCCTCCGCTACCTCCAGGGCGTGGACATCGTCCGGCTGATCGAGTTGGCGCCCGCGCATGCGCAGGCGCCGGACCTGTTCGAGGCCTACTGCGCGCACGAGGCGCCGGTGGACCTGGCGGTGTTTCTGACGGTCCTGGCCACGGCCGTCGCGCGCGGCTGGTTGGTCTAGGGGGGGGGCGGGGTGCCGGGGGTGCCGGCCGAAGAGCGAACAGCGGATACCGAAGAGCGAAGAGCGAACAGCGAATGGCGAATAGCGAACAGCGAATTGGCGAATTGGCGAACGTCCGTCCGTTTATGTTACAAGTGTGCCACCAAGAGGCCGCATGCCACTGATGTCACGTCTGTTTGCCGTCGCCGCGCTGCTGTGGCTGACGGCCTCCGCGCCGGCCATCCTGGCGCAAACCCAGCGACCCGGATCCGGCGGTCCCGCGCCCGCAACCCCGGCCGCGACCCCTGAAGAGGGCATCCCCGTGCCGAGCTTCGTCGTGCAGAAGTCCTGCGCGACGTGCCACCGGCGGGACGAGCAGAACCAGCTCACGCGGATCTCCTACCGGCGGACGACCCCGGAAGGCTGGCAGCAGACCGTGCGGCGCATGGTGGCGCTCAACGGCGTGCAGCTCGACCCGGCCGAGGCCCGCGAGATCGTCAAGTACCTGTCGAACCACCTGGGCCTGGCGCCCGAGGAAGCGCGCCCGGCGGCCTTCGAGGTCCAGCGGCGGCTCGAAGACTACACCTACGAGGCCAGCAGCGACGTGCAGGCCACCTGCTCGGCGTGCCACTCCATGGGCCGCGTGATCTCGCAGCGCCGCACGCGCTCCGAGTGGGACCTGCTAATTGCCATGCACCGCGGCTGGTATCCGCTCATCGACTCGCAGGGCTTCCGCCGGATGGGACCCGCCCCGACGGGCCGCGGCGCCGACGGCCGTCCGCCGGACACGCGCCACCCCGTGGAGAAGGCCGTCGATCATCTCGCGCAGGCCTTCCCGCTCAAGACCCCCGAGTGGTCGGCGTGGTCGGCCACGATGCGCCCGCCCCGCCTCGAGGGCACGTGGGCGCTCAGCGGGTGGGAGCCGGGCAAGGGCGCGGTCTTCGGCCGCATGGTGATCGCGCCGGTCGCGAACATGCCCGACGAGTTCACGACGACCATCACCTACCAGTACGCGCGCGGGGGCGAGACGGTGGCCCGGGCGGGCCGCGTCGTCGTCTACACGGGGTTCCAGTGGCGCGGGCGCTCGACCGTGGGCGGCGACGATGACACGTCGCTGCGCGAGGTGATGTTCGTCGACCGGGACTGGCGCGCGATTGACGGCCGCTGGTACACGGGCGGCTACGACGAAGAGGGCCTCGATGTGCGCCTCGAGCGCATCGGCGCCGAGCCGCGCGTGCTCGGCACCGACATCACCGCGCTCCGCGTGGGGCAGGCGGGGCAGGCGCTCACGATTCATGGCGCGGCCCTGCCCGCCGGCCTGACGGCCGCGCAGATCGATCTCGGGCCCGGCGTGACGATCGCCTCGGTGGAGAGCGCCTCCGCCGACGCCGTGCGTGTGACCGTCGACGTGGCCGCCGACGCGGCGGTGGGGATGCGCGACCTCTTCGTCGGCGGCGCCTCGAAGGCGCAGGCGCTCGCCGTCTACGACCGCGTGGATGCCATCACGGTAACGCCCGCGTGGAACATGGCGCGCGTCGGCGGGGTGCAGTTCCCGAAGATGCTGGCGCAGTTCGAAGCGTGGGGGCGTCACAACGGCCCCGACGGCCGTCCCGGCACGCCTGACGACCTCAACCTCGGCGTGGTCCCCGCCACGTGGACGGTCGAGGAGTTCACGGCCATCTACGGCGATGACGACGTGAAGTTCGTGGGGGAGATCGACCCGCGGACCGGGCGGTTCACGCCGAACATCGATGGCCCGAACCCCGGGCGCGCCGGCGAGCGCAACAACATCGGCGACGTGTGGGTCGTGGCGAGCTACCAGCCGGAGGGCGCCCCCGCGCCGCTCCGGGCGCGCGCGCATCTGCTCGTCACCGTCCCGCTCTACATGCGGTGGGATCCGTCGGTGACGCAATGAGCGCGCTGGCCCTTCGCGAGTTCCACACGTTCGAGGCGGCGGGGCACCGGTTCCTGTACCTCGTGCCGAGCGCCGCCGTCTTCGCCGTGGACTCCTGTTCGGAGGCGGTGCTCGACGCGCTCGCGGAGGGACCGCAGGCGGAAGGCGAACTGGCCCGCCGCCTGTCGCCGCGTTTCACCGAGGACGAGATCGTCGAGGCGCTGGCCGACCTGCAGCGCGCACGGGCGGTGGGACCGGCCGGCCCCGCGGCGCCGGCACCGAAGGTGATCCCGCTCACGCACATCCCGCTGCAGACGCTGGTCGTCAACGTCACGAACCAGTGCAACCTCGCGTGCACGTACTGCTACGAGTACGGCGAGGACAAGATCGTCGACACCGAGAACGGCAAGCAGCCGAAGTTCATGAGCGCGGAGACGGCCCGCGAGAGCGTGGACTTCATGCTCCGCGAGGCCGGCGGGAACCCGACGGCCCACATGACGTTCTTCGGCGGCGAGACGCTCCTGAACTTCCCGGTGCTGAAGGCCACGGTCGCCTACGCCCGGGAGCGCGCCGCCGCGGTGGGGAAGGACGTCGACTTCAGCCTGACGACCAACGCCACGCTCCTGCGGCCCGAGGTGATCGACTTCCTGGCCACCGAACGCATCGGTGTGACGATCTCGATCGACGGGCCCGAGGAACTCCAGAACAAGTTCCGCGTCTTCCACAACGGGACGGGTAGCTACGACGTCGTGGCGCCGAAGATCAAGGCGCTGCTCGCGCGTCACACGACGCGCCCCATCGGCGCGCGCGTCACGCTCACGCGCCAGACGCTCGACATCCGCCGCATCTTCCAGCATCTCACCGAGGAGATGGGGTTCTGGGAGGTGGGCTTCGCGCCCGTCACGACCGCGCCCGGCCGCGACTACGCGATTGCCGGCAACGGCTTCGACGACCTGCTCGCGCAGTTCCGCGCCCTGGCCCAGGACTTCCTGGAGGCCTCGCTGCAGAACCGGCATCACGGATTCTCGAACGTCCGCGAGACGCTCCAGGAGATCCACCAGGGACACGCCAAGGCGTATCCGTGCGGGGCGGGGATCGGGCTGATGGGCGTGGCCACCGACGGCGAGGTCGCCCTCTGTCACCGCTTCGCCGGGTCCGCGGACCACACGATCGGCTCGGTGCGCGACGGCGTGGACCGCGGCGCCCAGCAGGCGTTCCTGGCCTCGCATCACATCGACGAGAAGACCGACTGCCGCACGTGCTGGGCGCGGCCGATCTGCGCCGGCGGCTGCTATCACGAGGCGAACACGCGCCACGGCGCGACCACCGCCCCCAACCTGCACTACTGCGAGTGGATCCGCGGGTGGACGCACACCTGCCTGGAGATCTACGGCGCGCTGGCGGCGCAGAACCCCGGCTTCCTCCGGCAATTCGACGACGCGCCGCAGGCGGCCGGCCACGAGAGCACGGGCACGCTCGCCCGAACGGAAGCCATCGTATGAAGCACCTCAAAGCGATCAACGTGAAGGCCGCGCGCGTCGAACAGGTGACCGCGCCAGGCGTCGTCGCGCTGCAGTCGGGCGGGCCGCCCCAGCAGCCGGAAGGCCCCCACATCCCGCCGGGATGCTCGCTGGTGTTTTCGCCGGGATGGGAAGCCGACCGGAACGGCGGCACGGCAGGCCTCTGCCAGCCCGTCGAGCGGGATCTGTTCGACTGCCACATCGGCTGCTTCTGGCCGGCGCAGGTGCCGGATCAGTTGAACCATGCGCCGGACTGGACCGCGAAGTGCGCGGCGGCACAGAAGGACTGGCGGAAGATCGACCTCATCTTCCCGTAGCGCAGGAACGCGACCGATGCTGAGACGTGTAGTGCCTGCCCTCGTGATCGCCGCCCTTGTGGCCGGCGCCGTTGCCGTGTCCGCGCAGGGCCGTGGCCGTGCGCCGTCGCCCTCGGGCGGCAATCACCTTCTGTACATCGGGACGTACGGCGGCGAGATCCAGATCTTCAGCGAGGCGACCGAGCAGCAGATCGGCGCGATCAAGCTCGAGACCGGCATCCCCAGGTCGCTGACGCTGTCGCAGGACCGCAAGACCTTCTACATCCTGAACTGGCAGTACGAGAAGGTCGAGATGGTCGACATCGCGTCCCGGAAATCACGGGGCAGCTTCACGCTCAGCGAGGCGGCGCGCCAGACCCGCATCCGCGGCATGGCCATCGATCCGCTCGACCGCTTCATGGTGCTGCTGACGCGCGATGCCACGAAGCAGCGCGACCGGTGGGTGATTGGCGACGCGACGTTGCAGGTATACGACCTCGAAGCGCGCAAGGTGGCGCGCACGCTGCCGTGGCCTCGCGGCGAGGAGCGCGAGTTCGTCAACATCCGCTTCTCCCCGGACGGCAAGCTCCTCTACTTCTTCGGCGACGACGTGGTGATCCTGGAGACGGAGAACTTCACCGAGGTCGACACCTGGGCCCTCAGCCGTCCGCTCGAGTCGGGACTCGGGCGCGTGAGCTTTGGTCCCGTGGACGACGTCAACGACGATCCCGGCTTCTTCACGGGCCTCTTCACCATGCAGGATCCCGTCCAGCACCGGCGCCTGATGGGCATCGGGCGCGTGGACCTGGTGGGCAAGCGCGTGGACTTCACGCCCATCGGTCCCGCCGAGGGCGTCGGGTTCACGATGGCGCCCGACCGCACGCGCGGCTACGGCCTGCTGCAGCAGATCGGCCACTACGAGATGTGGACGTTCGACCTGGCGACGAAGACGCTGGCCGGACGCACGGCGTTCCCGGGCCGGCCGCGCATGGCGCTGCGCACGTCGTCGAACGGGCGCCTGCTGTACCTTTTCAACGCGGGCGCCACGATCGACATCCACGAGGCCGCGTCGTTCAAGCACCTCCGCACGATCCAGATGACCGCCGACCAGACGACGCAGCTCTTCGTGCTGCCCGCGCCCGCGGCATCGCCCGCGGCGAGGTAGCCGCGCCGTGGCGGCCGGCGGCGAGGGCGACGTCGAGCTGAGCCGCGCCTTTGCGTACCTGCGCCCCTACTGGCGCCGCCTCTCGCTCGTCGTCGCAATCAGCCTGATCAGCACCGCGACGTCGCTCGCCATTCCGTACCTCTCCAAGGACCTGATCGACACGGCGCTGCTCGGCCGCGACATGGCGGCGCTCGTTCGCATTGTGGCGACCTTCGCCGGCCTCGGCGTGCTGGGGTTCGCCCTGAACGTGGTCAGCGGGCTGCGCTACACGCGCGTCTCCGCCGAGATCCTCTTCGACATGCGGCTGGCGCTCTACGCGCACCTGCAGCGGCTGTCGCCGCGCTTCTACGCGCGCACGCGGCTCGGTGAGATCGTCTCGCGCCTCAACAACGACATCGGCGAGATCCAGCGCGTGGCCGCGGAGGCGGCGCTGGCGTGGGTGGGCAACGTCCTGTTTCTCGCCGGCAGCCTCGTCATGCTCGTCTGGCTCGACTGGCGGCTGTTCCTGCTGGGCGCCGCCGCCATGCCCCTGAGCCTCTGGGCGCTCGTCCGCTACCGCCGCCGGCTGGAGGCGCGTGTGCTGGTGATGCGGCAGCGCAGCGCCGATATCGGCAGCTTCCTGATCGAAACCCTCCAGGCCACCACGCTCATCGTCGCGTCGAACGCGCAGGGGCGGGAGACCACCCGGTTCCGGCGGTTGAACGATGCGTTCATCGACGCGCTGATGGCCATGCAGCGGGTGACCTACTTCGCCGGGGGGCTGCCGGGCGTCGCCCTGTCGCTCGGGACCGCCGTCGTGTTTCTCTACGGCGGCTCGCGCGTGGTGGAGGGGAGCCTCTCGCTCGGGACGTTCGGCGCGTTCCTCGCGTACCAGATGCGCGTGATGGCGCCGGCGCAGGCGCTGATGGGCCTCTACGCGAGCCTGGCCACGGCGCGTGTGTCGTGGCGGCGGGTGCTCGAGATCCTCGATGCGCCGGTCGAGGTCGTGGAGGCGGCGGAGGCGCGGACGTGGACGGCGCCCCGGGGCGCCGTGGCGTTCGAGGACGTGACCCTGGGCACCGACCGCGGTGTGCTCGTTCTCGAGGATGTGCGCTTCGAGGTATATCCCGGCGAGACCGTGGCGATCGTCGGCGGCAGCGGCAGCGGGAAGTCGACGATCGCGCACCTGATGCTGCGGCTCCTCGACCCCGACCGCGGCACGGTGCGGGTCGATGGCCACGACTTGCGCACGCTGCGGCTCGAGGATGTGCGGCGTCATGTCGTGCTGGTGGAGCAGGAGCCGACGCTGCTCCATGCCACCGTGGCCGAGAACATTCGGTACGTCCGGCCGGAGGCCACCGACGACGACGTGCGCGCCGCGGCCGGGGCGGCCGGGATCGCGGATTTCATCGCAGCCCTGCCGAAGCAGTACGATACCGTGGTGGGCGAGCGCGGGCTGGCGCTCTCGGCCGGGGAACGGCAGCGCATCGCGCTGGCGCGGGCGTTCCTCGCGGGGCCGGCCGTGCTCGTGCTGGACGAGCCGACGGCGGCTCTGGATCCCGTGTCGGAGCGGCACGTGATCGACGGGTATCGCGCCGTGATGCGGGATCGGACGACGATCCTGATCTCCCATCGGCGCGAGCTGGCGATGAACGCGGACCGCGTGATCGTCCTCGAGGGCGCGCGGATCGTGGAGGCAGGGCCACCGGAGGCGCTGATGCGGGCAGGCGGCGCGTTTGCGCAGCTGTTCGGCGCCGGCGCGGGCGAGAGACTGGAGACGCGATGATCAGTGGGATGCAGAACGGGCCGCTGCGCCTGGCGGACTTGCCCGAGGCCACTGGCCGCGGCGTGCGGGTGGCGGTGATCGACAGCGGCGTCAACCCCGTGCACCCGCACGTCAAGGGCGTCGCCGGCGGCATGGGCTACGGGCCCGACGGACGCATGTCGGCCGACTACCTGGACTTCCTCGGCCACGGCACCGCCGTCACCGCGGTGATTCGCGAGAAGGCGCCCATGGCGCAGGTCTACGCGGTCAAGGTCTTCCAGAAGAAGCTCGAGGCCACCGTCGAGGCGCTCGTCGGCGCGATCCACTGGTCGGTGGCGCGCGGCATGGACATGATCAACCTGAGCCTCGGCACGTCGAACCCCGCGCACGAGCGCGCGCTGGCCGAGGCCGTGAAGGAAGCGCAGGCGAGCGGGGTCGTGATCATCGCGGCCGCGCCCGAGCCGGATGCGCGCTGGCTGCCCGGGGCGCTGCCGGGCGTGGTGGCGGTCTCGCTCGACTGGTCCATCCCGCGCGAGGAGTGCCGCTTCGAGGTCGAGGCCGACGGCGACCTCCATGCGTGGGCGACGGGCTATCCGCGTCCGCTGCCGGATGTGTCGCCCGAGGACAACCTGAAGGGGCTGAGCTTTGCCGTGGCAAACGTCACCGGCATGCTCGCGCGCAAGGCGAGCACCGAGCGATAGACGCTCAGGCGGCGGTGTCTTCCGGGTCGTGACGGCGCTCGTCGTACCAGACCCCGAGCGCGGCCCGGCTGCGCAGCGCGGCCGGACCCTGCCGCACCACGGCCATCGCCAGCGGCAGGAGCTCCCGCAACCGGTAGGTGCGCATCTTCCGGCCGGAGCTCAGCACGCCCTCGCCTAACACCACGAACCGTCCGTGCCGCCGCGCCGCGCGGCTGAACGCGAGTTCCTCCCCCGCGAAGAGCCGCTCGTCGAATCCGCCAATCGCCGCGAACACCGGCGGGATGCAGAACACATAGCAGCCGGCCGCCAGGCGCGCCGCCCGCATGCCCGCGCGAAAGGCCGGCATCAGCATCCGGACGTGGAGCGGCAGCCGTCCATCGAGGTGCACGCTGGCGCCGCCGCCGATCGCGCCGTCGCGCCAGGCCGCGAGCGTGGCCCGCAGCGTCTCCGGCGGCACGTGCGTGTCGGCATCGACGAAGATCAGCAGCCGGCCCGACGCGGCGGCCGCGCCGGCGTTGCGCGTGCGGGCGATCTGCCGGCAGGTGACGTGCACCACCGTGGCGCCCGCCGCTTCGGCCACCGCGGCGGTGTGGTCGGTCGAGGCGTCGTTGGCGACGATGATCTCGTACGACTCGCCCACGGCGCGGGCCGCCGCGTGGAGGCCGGCCAGCGTCCGGCCGAGGAGCTGCTCCTCGTTGTGGGCGGGGACGATGAACGAGAGGGTGGGCACCATGCACAGTATGACGCACCCGCGCGTCCGGTCGCCCCCACCGGGGCGCCAGCGGAAGTGTTAGCATGGCGCGCATGTCCGAATTCCGCGTCCAGAAGCGGCGCGAAGCGGCCGAACTGACGCTGACGACCGGCGCCACGATGGCCGGTTTTCTCTTCCTGTCGGGGGCGAGTGCCGCCCACGCCGGCCCGGAACGCGTGGGCGACCTGCTGAACCTCGAGCCGGGCTTCTTCCCCTTCGAGGCCGGGACGGGCGAGACGGCGCTGGTCAACCGCGCCCATGTCCTGAAGGTCGCGCTGCCCGCCCCCGTCATCGAGGCGCAGCTCGACGCCGGCTACGACGTGGCCACGAGGCGCCTGGTGAAGATGCTGCTGACGAGCGGCGAGTCCCTGACGGGGACCGTGATGATCTACAGCCCGCCGGGCCGCGATCGCCTGAGCGACTACTGCGCGGATGCGGGCGAGCGATTCCGCTACCTCGAGCAGCCCGACCGGACGCTGTTGATCAACGCCGCGCACATCGTGGCGCTATCCGAGGTGGAGGGCTGATGGGCGCCGACGCCGTCGACAACCTGCTGCAGACGCTGGCGAGTGCCGGGGCGCGCGGCTTGCGTCTGGCCGCCGGCAGCCCGGCGCGCATGCTCGACGCAGGCGGGGCGGCGCAGACGATGACGGGGGCGGCGCTGACACGGCAGGAGATCCTGCAGATGATCGCGCCCATCGTGCCCGAGCAGGCGCGCCGGCGCCTGCCGCAGGAGCAGTCCGTCGACTTCGACTACGCCACGCCGGACGGCAGCGCCTACACGGTGACCATTCTGCGCAATGGCGCGGAGCTCGCCGTCACGTTCGTGCCGCGGAGCCAGGACGCGCCGCCGGCGCCGCCCAGGGCCGCGGCCGCCGCACCGGCGCGTGCGGCCGTCGCGGCCCGTCCGGCTCCGGCCGCCGCGCCGCCCGCGGCCCCGCCCCCGCCGGTGGTGGTCGACCCGAACGCGCCGGCGATCGATCGCCTCTTCCGCCTGATGGTGGCCAGCAAGGCCTCCGACCTGCACGTCTCGTCGGGGATGCCGCCGCTCGTCCGCAAGGATGGGCACATGCAGCCGCTCGAGGCCGGGGCGGGACCGCTCGAGGCCGGCGAGATCGAGGCGCTGCTCGATCCGATCATGCCGGCGAAGAACCGCGAGGAGTTCGCGCGCCGGCACGATACCGATTTCGCGTACGAGATCCGCGGTCTCGCCCGGTTCCGCGCCAACGTCTTCCTCGATCGCAAGGGGCGCGGCGCCGTGTTCCGCGTCATCCCGGAGGAGATCCTCACCGCCGAGCAGCTCGGGCTCTCGCAGCACATCCTGCAGCTCTGCCACCTCACCAAGGGGCTGGTGCTCGTGACGGGTCCCACCGGCTCGGGCAAGTCGACGACGCTCTGCGCGATGATCGACTACATCAACCGCCACCGGTCCGATCACATCATCACGATCGAGGACCCGATCGAGTTCGTGCACGACAACAAGGGCTGCCTGATCAACCAGCGCGAAGTCGGCACCCACACGGACGGCTTCAAGGACGCGCTGCGCGCCGCCATGCGCGAGGACCCGGACATCGTGCTCGTCGGCGAGCTCCGCGACCTCGAGACGGTGGCGATTGCGATCGAGACGGCGGAGACCGGACACCTCGTCTTCGGGACGCTCCACACCACGACGGCGGCCTCGACCGTCGACCGCATCATCGACCAGTTCCCGACGGATCAGCAGTCGCAGATCCGCGTGATGCTGTCGGAGTCGCTGAAGGGCGTGATCGCGCAGAACCTGTGCCGCAAGATCGGCGGCGGCCGGATCGCGGCGCTCGAGGTGCTGCTCATCAACAGCGCCATCAGCAACCTGATCCGCGAGGCGAAGACCTTCCAGATCCCGTCCATGATGCAGGTCGGGCGCGCGCAGGGCATGGTCTCGCTCAACGAGGCCCTGATGGAGCTGGTGACGAAGAAGCTCGTCGAGCCCCAGGAGGCCTACCTGAAGGCGGTCGACAAGGCGGGCTTCGAAGGCCTGCTGAAGCGGGCGGGACTCGACACTCGGTTTGCCCAAGCCTCCGTCTAGCGCCAGGTTAGGTCCACCCGGCTAGTCCGCGCGCAGCGCCTCCACCGGGGCGATGCGCGTGCCGCGGCGCGCCGGGACGTACGACGCCAGCATCGACACCAGTACGAGCAGCAGCGCCGTCGCGCCAAACGTCCACGGATCGAGCGGGGCCGTGTCGTACAGCAGCGCCTCGAGCAGCCGCGTGAGCCCCGCCGCCGCGACCAGCCCGAGCGCCACGCCCGCGAGCACGAGCCGCAGGCTCTGTCCCAGCACCAGGCGGAACACCGACGCGGGCGTGGCGCCGAGCGCCATGCGCACGCCGAGTTCCTGCGTCCGCTGGGCCACGGAGTACGCCATCACGCCGTAGATGCCGACGCCGGCGAGGAGCAGCGCCAGCGCGGCGAACGCGCTCAGGAGCACCGCGACGACGCGCGGGCGCGCCAGCGTCGCGTCGACCACGGCCTCCATCGTCCGGACGTCCGCCAGCGGCACCTCCGGATCGAGCGATCGCACCGCCGCGCTCACGCTGCTGGTCAGGGTGAGGGGCTCCATGCCGGTGCGCACCACGAATGTCACCAGGCCAATGGAGAGTTGCGGCAGTGGAATGTAAACCGCGGGCCGCGTTTCCGCATCGAGCGAGGCAAACCTCACATCGCCGACGACGCCGACAATCTCGACGTCCATGCCCTCGGCGCGGCCGATCGCCACCTGCAAGCGCTTGCCGAGTGGGCTTTCTCCCGGGTACATCCGGCGAACGAGCCCCTCGCTCACAACCGCCACGAGCGGGGCATCAGCGCTATCCGCCTCGGTGAAGTCGCGGCCAGCCAAATGCGGAATTCCCATGGTGCGGAAGTAGTTCGGCGTCACCGGCCGCACTTCCGTCCCCGGCCGCTCGCCGTCAGCAGGAATGGGCAAGTCGGTACGGTAGAAGCTCGTTCCCATGCCCGGACCGGCCAGCGGGAGAAACGAGATACCGGCGGCGCTCTGCACAGCGGGGATCTGCCGAATGGCCTCCAACGCGCGCGAGAAGAACCTTTCAGCGTCGCCTCCAGTGGGATAGCGCGCCGATGGTGCATTGACGCGTGCAGTGAAGACGCCTTCAGCGCGGAATCCCGGGTCGATGCTCTGAAGCTTGACGAAGCTGCGGATGAGCAATCCCGCTCCGGCGAGCAGTACCAGCGACAGCGCGACCTCGGCGACGACGAGCGTGCCCAGAGCGCGCCGCGATCGCGGGCCGCTGCCATGCCGGCCGCCTTCGCGGAGCGCATCGTTGGCCATTGCCGTGGCCATCAGCGCCGGAACGAGGCCGAAGAGCAGACCCGTTCCGAGCGAGAGCGCCATGGTGAAGCCGACGACCGTGAAATCGAGCGTCACCTGATCGAGCCGCGGGACCGGAATGCGGTCGGCTACCAGCGCCAGCAGCCCGCGATGGAAC
The DNA here is from genome assembly GCA_030680175.1 of Vicinamibacterales bacterium. Lineage (GTDB taxonomy): Bacteria > Acidobacteriota > Vicinamibacteria > Vicinamibacterales > UBA2999 > JAUXWO01. Next base: position 51,113 of record JAUXWO010000015.1, on the reverse strand, counting down.
GCCGCCGCGAGCGCAATACCCGCCACGCCGCCAATGACCGACAGCAGCAGGCTTTCCGTCAGCATCTGCCGAAGAAGCCGCGATCGTCCGGCGCCAAGGGCCGTGCGCAGGCCGAGCTCGCGCTGCCGTACGGTGCTGCGGGCGAGCAGGAGGTTGGCGACGTTCACACAGGCGATGAGCAGCACCAGCAGCACGGCTCCCGCAAGGATGAGCAGCGCCGGCCGGATGGTCTCGGTCGTGATCTCGTGTATCGGCACGACCGCGACGGACCATCCGGTGTTACGCCGCGGCTCTTCCTTTTCGAGCACCGCTGCAATCGTCCGCATCTCGTCCTGCGCTTGCGCCAGTGTGACGCCGTCACGAAGCCGCGCGATGGCATGCGACGTTCCGCGCCCCGTCGCGGAACGGAGCGCTTCGAGCGTCCAGGCGTACGTGCGATAGAAGTCGGCCCGCTGCCCTTCGATGGTGAATCGAGGCGGCATCACACCGATGACTTCGAAAGGCCGGCCGTTTGCGACCACGGTTGTGCCGAGGATGTCCGGGCGCCCACCCAGCCCAGACCGCCAGAACTCGTGGCTGATCATGATCACGCCAGCGTTGCCCTCGAGGTCCTCTTCTGCGGTATAGGTGCGGCCCATCGCCGGCTGCACGCCGAGCGCGGCGAAGACCTCGGACGAAGCGATGAGGCCCGACACTTCGTGCGGCTGACCGTCGAGGATGAAAATCAAGCGCGACGGCCCGGTCAGGCCCAGGTACTCGAACGAGCGATTCCGCTCCTTCCACGCAAGAAAATTCGCCGCGCTGACGACGTTCCGTGTCTGGTTGAGGCTGACGTTCGCCTCCCAGATGGAGACGATGCGGTCCGGGCTCGCGTAGGGCAGCGGCTCCAGCATCACGCCGCGCACGACGCTGAAGATGGCGGAGGTGGCGCCGACGCCGAGGGCCAGCGCGAGGACGGCCGGGATGGTGAAGCGCGGCGCGCGCAGGAACGACCGGACGGCGTAGCGGATGTCTTGAAGAAGGTCCTGCATGACGGCTCCTCTGGCAGCGCCGGGCACGGGGGGATCGGCGGACAGGCGGACGGCGGACGGCAGGCGCGCCGCCACGGGGCGTTCGGCGTGCAGCAGGGCGTCGGCAAAGGCCTGCCAGTCGGGCACCTCGGAGGCCGCGCGGGCGAACGCTTCATCGCCGCTGGCGCCGGCGCTCAGGGCGCGGTCGTGGGCGGCTTCGAGCTGCAGGGCGAGTTCCTCGACGATCTCGGCCTCGCGGCTGCCGGGGATGTCGAGGGCGGGGAGCCGCTGACGGACGTAGGCGCGCCAGTCCATGGGGGGCCTCTGTCTTAGGCGTGCCGCACGGCGGCGACCTGGTCGAGCGCCTCGAGGAACGCGCGCCAGAGCTTCCGTCGCTCGCGCAGCATCGTCTTGCCCGCGGGCGTGAGGCGGTAGAAGCGCCGGCGGCGCTCGCCGGGCTTCTCGACCCACTTGCCGGCGACCAGCCCGCGCTTTTCGAGCTTGTAGAGCAGGGGATAGAGCGTGGCGGCCTGAAAGCGCAGGCGGCCGTCGGAGCGCGTCTCGATGATCTGCGCGAGTTCGTAGCCGTGGCGGGCCGGGCCGTCGAGGACGGCCAGCACCAGCAGTTCGGCGCTGCCTTTCTGGAGCGACGTCGTGTCGGTGGCATCCATATAGGTATGCAACATACATGTACGGCCGGCGGTCTGTCCACTGGCGCGTCCGCGGTGCTTTCCATTGCGGCCTGCACCTGCAACACTGAAGGCATGCACTCATTCCTGGTTCTGCTCGTGCTGCTCGTCTCGATGCTCGTCCCCACCCCGGCCCGTGCGCAGTCACCCGAGGCAGACGCCCTCCGTGCCCTGGAGACGCGGCTCGCGACGGCCCTGACGACCAAGGATGCCGCCGGCTTCGAGGCGCTGCTCGCCCCGGACTTCGTCCTGCGTGGGCTGCCGGACGTGCCGCGCGAGAGGTGGCTCGCCAATGCGCTCACGCTCTGCTGGGGCGACACGTTCGAGCTGACGGACTTCCGGCTGCTCGACAACGGCGAGGCCTCGGCCGTGGTCTCGTTCGTCCTCACGACCTTCCGGGATCCCGAGACGTGCGACCGGGCGATCATCCGCAGCCTGGTGACGGACGTCTGGCGGCACGACGGCGAGGGGTGGCGGCTGGCGCTGCGGCATGCCGGCCCGGCCGGCGGGGGTCTGGCGCAGCAGTTCGCGCGCGAGAACGCGCCGCCGCCGCTCTGGGAGCGGTCGGGCGAGCTGTCGCTGGTCTCGACCGGCGGCAATACCGAAACGCAGACGCTCGGCGTGGGTGGGGCGGTGACGTGGCGGCCGGGGGCGTGGCGCACCGACGCGAAGGCGTCATTCGTGCGCAGCGAGACCGACCAAGTGCGCACGGCCGAGGCGCTCACGGCCGACGTGCGGCAGTCGCGGCGGCTGACGCCGCACCTCGAGGTGTTCGGCCGCGGCGCTTACCTGGCGAATGAGTTCGCCGGCATCGACCGCCGGGTCACGACCGACGCCGGGCTGGGCTGGAACGTGTCGACGAGCGGCGCGCACCGGCTTCGCCTGGACGCCGCGCTCGGCTACTCGCGCGAGACGCGTCTGGCGAGCCCCACGCTCTCGTCCGCGTTGGCCAACCTCGGCGGCGCCTACCGATGGCAGATCACCCGCGCCACGGCGGTGACCGACGATGCGCTGGTGACGGCATCGCTCGATGAGCGCGAGGACTGGCGTCTGTCGAACACGCTCGCCGTGACGACGACGATGACGCGGGTGCTGTCGATCCGCGTCGCCCACGAACTGCGCATGGTGAATCAGCCGGTGCCGGGGTTCGAGCGGCGGGACACGGTGATTGCGGTCGCGCTGGTGGCGAAGTTCTGAGGGGCCGGATCCGCGGATTACGCCGATGACGCGGATTCACGGAGCTTAGTGGGGTCGCGTCCCGCGGCCGGCCCGGGGCCGGCCGGGCGTACGAGTGGGGCCGGATCCGAGTGAGTGCAGTCGGCAGGGACACTCACTCGGATCCGGCCCCACTCGTACGCCAGGCTGCGGGTCCTGGGACCCGCAGCCGCGGGGCGCTCGCCCGTCCGGAATCGGTGTAATCCGTGCAATCTGCGGATGCCCCCCGTCGCTCCATGTCCGCGACGTGACGCGGCTACGCTTCGAGCGTCGCGACGAAGATGACGTGGTGCGGGCCGCCCTTGCGGAGGCGGCCGCGCACGCGCTCGGCCCGGGCGCGGAAGCCGCCGTAGCGCAGGCGCTGTTCGAACTTGCGGTCCTCGCGCGCGGACCAAACGGCCAGGACCCCGTCCGGCCGCAGGGCGCGGCGGATGGCCGCGATGCCGCGGTCGGCGTAGAGCGTGGCGTTGTCGTCGGAGGTGAACGGCGCGGGTCCGTTGTCCACATCGAGCAGCACGGCGTCGAAGGCGGCCGTGGCGGTCTCGAGGACGAGCCTGACGTCGCGCGGGTCCACACGCACGCGGGGATCCTTCAGTGGATGGTGGGCGAGCGGCCCGAGCGGTCCGCGGTTCCAGTCGACGACGGCGGGGATGAGTTCGGCGACGGTGACGGTGGCGCCGGGCGGCAGGAGGTCGAGGGCGGCGCGCAGCGTGAAGCCCATGCCGAGGCCGCCGACGAGGACGTGGGGCGCCTCGAGGTGGCGGGCGTCCTCGCAGCCGAGCGTGGCCAGCGCCTCCTCGGAGCCGTGCATGCGGCTCGACATCAGGCTCTCGCCGCCGGCGAGGATCACGTATTCCCCCGACCGCCGGGTCAGGGCCATCGCGGTGCCGTCCGGCGCCTCGGTCTCGCCGAGCAGCTCCCAGGGTCTCACCGAACGATCTTATCGCGGAGTCAGGCGCGCGCGGAGGGGCGACGGCACGCTGACCGTGACGACACGGGTAGAGGGTAGTTCGTGCCCGCTTCGGATTGTGGCGCAGGGTGCGAATTCTCACGGAGCGCTACCCGTGAGCCAACCACGTCGGCACACCAATCCAAGGGGCAACTGTCGTTGCTGTACCCGGACTTCGGTTGTCGTCGGGAATCCGCGAGTGGAACGCAGACGTGCGCCCGCTCGCAAACCGGAGTGAGCGTCCCGCTCGCAAGCGAACCATCATGGGCAGGACGCCGAATCGATGAAGTCCATGTGCGTGATGAACATACGGGCGCACGGGGCATGTGGCCCCGACCTTGCCCCTCGCACCTCGAACGCCGCGTGAAGACCTGCGGCGGAGGAGGTGCGTGATGAGTGAAGTGGCGAAGTGGTCGGTTTCACCGGCGCTCGGGTTGGCGGTGCTCGTGCTGCTGGCCCTCGTGAACCTCGCGGGCCCGGTGGAGGCCCAGTCCTTGCTTGCGGTTGCGCAGGCCCCGCTGTGTGACTTCGAGACGGTGCGTGGCGGCGTGAACTGGGGGGTGGCTATCGATGCGGGCTGCGCGATCTCAGCCGTCGGTGCGCTCGTCTTTCCTGCGAGTACGGTCGGTCTGGCGGCGTGCGCGCTCTGGGGTCTCGGGCGCCTGATCTACCAGAACATGTAGCGCTGGCCTGAGGCCTGCGACCGAACGCGGGGCGGACGATGCCCGGCGCCGCGATGGTGCCGTGCCAGAGGGCACGTTCACCCGTTGTCCAACGGGCACCGTCCGTCCCCGTCGAGCGGTGGCACTCCAGCGAGGAGAAACCATGTCACGGCTGCTGTTCGAATCGGTCTCCAAAGCGTTCGATGGCGAGATGGTCGTGCGCGATGTCAGCTTCCGTCTGTCGGCTGGCGAGGTCGTCGGACTCATTGGAGATAACGGAGCCGGCAAGACCACGCTCCTGCGCCTTGCTGCGAAGCTGCTCAACCCTTCATCCGGTCGTGTGACCGTCATGGAACACGCGGAGGCCGTTGTGGCACGTGCGCATCTCGGAGCGCTGATCGAGCGCGCCGGTCACTACGATGAACTGACCGTCCTCGAGAACCTGCGGTTCTTCCTGTCGTTCTACGGAGGCGGCGTCATGGAACGTGAGGCCGCTGTCGAGATGGCCATCACGACCTGCGGCCTCTGGAGTGTGAAGGAGGCGCAAGTGTCGACGCTTTCCACGGGCTACAGGCAGCGCCTTGCGGTAGCCCGTGCGACCCACCCATGGGCGCAGGTGATTCTCCTGGACGAGCCCTTCGAGAGCCTGGACCCCTTGGCACGACACGACATCAAGCAGGTGCTGCGGGAGCGCACAAGGCGGGGCGCAGCCATCCTGATCAGCAGCCATACGCTGTCGGATCTCGCGGGCCTGAGCGACAGGCTGCTCGTCCTGGCCGAGGGGGCGACCCGAGAGTACGAGGGGTTCGAGCACATGGCGCGTGAGGTCGGGCTGTCCGGCGCCTCAGATCTGGATGCGGTCTACGCCCGGCTGAGGCGAGGAGCCGGTGGAGAGGAGGCGAGAGTGCATTGAGCGAGCATCTGCTCCGGGTCGCACGGCTCCAATGGCAGAGCATCCTCAGGAATCGCGTGCTGCTCGTGACCCATGCGATGGCGTTGTTCACGTTGCTGACGCTCACGCTGAACCGCATCATCCAGACCGCGGGCGAGGACGCCGCAGGTCTGGCCGGCGGGCTGCTGCTGATCGCGGTGTGCGGGACCCCGGTCTCCGTAGGGGCACACGTACTCGTACACGAGCGCAGCCGTGGCACGTTGGAGGCGCTGCTGCTGTTGCCGATCTCGAAGGTTGACCTGCTGACCGGCAAGGCGCTGGCGATCTACGGCATCGCCCTCGTCGAGACGGCCGCCGTGGCCCTGGCACTCCTGCTGGCGTTGTGGCTGCTCCCGGGGCAGAGCGCCGCGCTGTGGTCATGGCCGGTCGCATCCGGATTGCTGCTGCTCGTCCTGCTGCTGGGATGTCTACTCACGGCCGTCGTGATGGTGGCATCGGGGCGAACGACCGATCCACAGACAGCCTCGAGCATGGCGCTGCTGGTGTCTGGACCCATGATGGCCGTGGTCATCGGGCTCTGGTTCGGACTGCTCCTGCTCAGACCCGCGCTGCTTGTGTTGCTCGTGATGGGGACGACCCTCCTCTTGTTCGTCACCCTTCGCGTGGCTCTCGCGATGCTGACGGACGAGGCGCTGGTCGCCCGGCGCAACTAGGAATCGAGGTGGCCGATGCTCGACGCCCTGCTGCTCCCGCTGTCCGGCCCACTGTGGCCGCGTGAGGCCCTTCGGCCGTACTCAAAGACGCAGCCTCTGCTGGTTGTGGTGGTCGGCCTGCTGGTTGCGACGGTGGCCAGCGCCGCATGGCTCATCCCGTTTATGTTGGCCACCATTCAGACGTCTGGCGTGCCAGTCGAGGAGGGCCTGGCCTGGCGCATCGTCGTGCTGAACATCGGAGCGTTCGCGCCAGTCGGGGCGCTGGCGAGTGCAACCGTCATGGCAGGACTGCTCTGGACGTTTCCGGTGTTCGGTGGCTTCGAGACGGAATGGCGGACGTGCTTTCTGATCGCGGCGGTCACGCAGGGGGTCGAGATCTTTCGGCGCCTTCTGGTGGCCATTGTCCTCTGGGCGCGTGAGTTGACCGGTGCTCCGGGCTCTGCCGTCGAGGTTCGCACGGGATTCGATGCCGTGCTCGCACTGGCGGGCGACCTGCCCGACGTGGTCATGCTCGTCGGTCGGCACTTCGGACCGTTCGAGGTCTGGTCGGTGGCCATCGCGACGGCGGGCTTGATGGTGCTGCAGCGTCTGCCGCTCCGGACCGCGGCCATCACAGCCTCCGTCACCGTCGTCGTGATTCAGGGAACCGTAGCGCTGTTTGAACTGCTCGTGCGATGAGGACGGTTTCAGGTGAGGAGGTGGGTCCGTGGCGCCCCACGGCGCGTGGGGTTGCAGGCGCCTCCGGGGCTGCGGCCCTTGTCTGCGCGCTCCTGGCCACGGCATATCGGGTCGAACACCCGGCCCTTGTCCAGGCGCTCGACAGCCGGGGCGTCGTCCATCAGCGGACGGTCGACGACTGCGGCGTCGCGGCGCTCATCATGCTCCTGGAGCGTATGGGCCATGGCGTGGACACGGAACAGTTCTTCACGAAGCTGTCTGTGCCACCAGGCGGCCTCTCATTGACCGAGATGTCCATCGGAGCGGCTTCCGAGGGACTCGCATTGCGACCCGTCTCTGTGGCACCGGCGCGACATGAGACGCTGCCCCCTCCCTGGATCGCCCACCTCTCCTGGAACCACTACGTTGTCGTCGAAGCGCACCACGGCGATCGGCTGATCGTGGCCGACCCGCGCGCCGGGCGACTGTCGTACGACGCGGCCATCTTTGCTCGCGTGTGGTCAGGCTTCGCGCTGCTGCCTGTCGTCGACGCCCCGTCGTCTGTTGACCGCCAGCAGTGAGGCGGCACCGACGCGCCTCAGCGGTTCTCGCCTCCACCCATCGCCACTCTTCCCCCACACGCCCACCAGCCGGCGCCAGAGATTTCTCGAGAGGCAACCGTGGCTGCACGGCCGCAACGAGAGTTGCGCGTGCCGGCACGTGTGAGAACCGGGCCGTACGCGCCGAGGAGTAGGGCTCTGCCTCTCGGCGCGCCAACCGCGGTTCACGCGGGCGCGTGGTCCGCGCTGATGAAGCGGGGAAGCACGAGCCGGAACAGGCCTGAATTGCGCGGCGGCGCCCGGGCGAGCGGCTGGCGCGGTCCTTGCGATGGACGCCACTGCCGCGCGGTCGGCGCCGGTTCACAGTGCGCTGACCTCGCTGTCGGCTGGCGGCACGTGCCGCGCGGCGTCAACCCTGTTCGGTTCCTGAAGGAGGATCCCATGCACGCATCGGCTCGCTGGCTCTTCGTCGTGTGGCTGTCGCTCATCGGCGGCGTCGCAATGATGGCGCACGCAGCCCCGCAGACCGGCGGCGCGGCCCAGGCGGCGGCGCCGGCCGCGACCGTCAACCTCAACACCGCATCACCCGCCGAGCTCGAACGCCTGCCCGGCATCGGCCCGCGCACCGCCGAGCGCATCGTCGAGTACCGCACGAAGAACGGCGACTTCAAGAAGGTCGAGGAGCTGATGAACGTGCAGGGCATCGGCGAGAAGAGCTTCCTCCGGCTGAAGCCGCTCATCAGCGTGACGCCGCCCAAGGCGAGTCCCTCGGGGGCGTGGGCCTAGCGTCAGGGACCCGTCTGCCCAGGGACGGCGGCCGCCGTGGGGGCGGTGGTCGCCGCGTCCTGGTCGAGGCAGGCGAGACCGCCGGAGGGACTGCGCATGGGTAGGGAACGCGGAACGACGCTCGTGGAGATGGTGGTCGTGGCGGGCCTGGTCGCACTGCTCAGCGTCGTGAGCGTGCCCATACTCGGCCAGGCCGCCGCCGATGCGAGGGCCCATGGCGCGGCGAGGTACGTGGCCACCAAGGTGCACGCGGCCCGTCTCGAGGCCGCGCGACGCGGCGCGCACGTGGCGCTGCAGTTCCAGGTGGTAGACGGGGGCGTGCGGTTCACGGCCTTCGTGGATGGCAATGGAAACGGCGTTCGCAGTGCGGACATCGCGAGCGGCGTCGACCGTCCACTGGGGCCGAGCGACGCACTCGGCGACCACTTCGGCGACGTGGACTTCGCCGTGGTCTTCTCCACTCCCGGGATCGATGGGGGCGCCGCAGTGGCCTTGGGCGACGACCCGATCCGGCTTGGCGCGGCGAACATGCTGTCGTGGAGCCCCGTGGGCTCGGCGACAAGCGGCACGCTGTACGTGGCCGGCCCGCGTGGCCCGCAGTTCGCGGTGCGCATCTTCGGCGCGACGGGACGGACCCGGGTGTTGCGCTTCGATCCCGGGGCCGGCGCGTGGCGGCCGCACTGAATGCGGGAGTCGACGACCGGCGCGCGGAGGCGAGACGGCGGCCCCACGAGACACCGTGGCTGGACGTGGCGCTGCTGCGGCCGGGGCAGGAGGTTGTCGTAGTGAACCTGTCCAGCCAGGGGGCGTTGCTCGAGTCCACGCGACGGATGCGGCCGGGCATGCGCACGGAACTGCAACTGGTCGGCCCGCGCAGCCGGCGCGTCCTTCCGGCACGCGTGCTGCGGTGCGCTGTGGCCCAACTCGATCCCCTCCGCTACCGCGGCGCGCTGGCCTTCGAGGAACCGCTGGCGGTGGATCGCGAAGGGCAGGGTAGCGGGTAGCGGTGGCCCATGGCGGACGGAAGCGGAGAGATGCGCCGGGGTGAGGACTACCCGCCGGCTCGGAGGTGACGTCACGGCATGGCCGATCAGCACAACTCTTCACGGCCTCATCGCGCAGGACCACGTTGGCATCCGACTTGTTTGGGGGCCAGAGCGCGACCGCGCAGGTTGGAGGCAGACATGGCACTCGTTCAGCCCGTTGATGTGCAGCCGGAGGAGGGACGCGTGGCACGGCGGGCGGACCGCCGCGCCGGCCTACTGACGCTCGTGCGGGCGCTGGCCGCCGAGTACGCGGCGGGCACGCGTCGACTGCCGCTCCGGTCCGTCTTCGAGCGTCAGCTGGCCGCGGTGCTGCCCGTGCGCAATCTCCGCCTCCATGAACTGGAACAGGCCGCGAAGCTGCGCCTGGGGCGTCCCATGCGCGCGCGGGATGCCATCGCCTTTGATGTGCCCATGGTCGACGGGACCCGGCAGGTCGTGCTCGAGGCGTCGGCCGAGAGCGGCCAGGGCCTAGACGAGTGGACGTGCCAGATCCTGGAGGGCGCGGCGTGTCTGGCCACCTTCGTGCTCGAGGCCGACCGCATCCGCGTGTGGCGCGCATTCCGTGATGGGATGCCGGCCGGGGATGGGGCCGCGCCGCTCATCGGGTCGAGCGCGCTGATGAGGGCGCTGCGCGAGCGTATCGAACGCGTGGCGACCACCGACTTCACCGTGCTGATCGAAGGCGAGAGCGGCACCGGGAAGGAGCTGGTCGCCCGGCAGATCCACGAAATCGGCCGCCGCCGGCTCGGGCCCTTCGTGGCGATCAACTGCGCGGCCCTGGTCGAGACGCTGCTCGAGGCCGAACTCTTTGGCATCGAGGACCGGACGGCCACCGGGGTGCGCGGGCGTCGCGGCAAGTTCGAGCATGCCGATGGCGGAACGCTCTTCCTCGACGAAGTGTCGGACCTGTCGCTCGCCGCACAGGCCAAGCTGCTGCGCGCCATTCAGGACCTCACCGTCGAGCGTGTCGGTGGGCAGGGGACGCGCCGCGTCAACCTGCGGGTCGTCGCGGCCACCAACAAGCCACTGGCGGGGCTGGTCGCGAAGGGGGCCTTCCGGGCGGATCTGTTCTATCGGCTCAGTGGGGTCGATGTCCGCGTGCCCCCGCTTCGCGCGCGTCGCGAGGACGTACTCGAACTCGCACGGTACTTCCTGGCCCGGCACGATGCCCGCGGCCACTTCAGCCTGACGGCCTCTGCGGCGGACGCCCTGTTCACGTACGACTGGCCCGGCAACGTCCGCGAACTCGAGCGGCTGATCGAGGGCGCAGTGGCCACGGCCGAGTCAAGGCGGATCGGACTCGACGATCTCCCGGCGGCGCTGCGAGGCGTGTACGGCGAGTACCTGCTGCCGTCGCTGCAGCGCGACGACAGCATGCGCGCCTGGGGCAGCCGCTACGCACGGCTGGTGCTCGACCGCTTCGAGGGGAACAAGCGCCAGGCCTGCAAGCGCCTGGGGATCAGCTACCACACGCTGCAGGCGTACCTCACGTACCAGCCGCGCACGCAGGCCGAGGCCCCCCGCCGCGTCTCTCGCGACCGGGACGGGGATGACGATGAGGCGGCCTCGGACCCGTCGGCGTTGCCAGGGCCTTGAGCCCGGGCATCGGAGGGAGGCGAGGTCTCGGCCGGGGTGGTCCGGACGCGGTCGCCCGGGTTTCGCGCGCCGGGGCCAGCGTGTATGATTGTGCACGCAGACCTTCACGTCCGAGACCCTGATGACCGAGCCGACCGGCGCCCCTCTGAAGAAGACCCCCTTGCACGCCTCCCACGTCGCCCTCGGTGCCCGCATGGTGCCGTTCGGGGGCTGGGACATGCCCGTCGAATACGCCGGCATCACGGCAGAACACCACGCCGTTCGCACCGCCGCCGGCCTCTTCGACGTCTCCCACATGGGCGAGATCGAACTCGCCGGCAAGGACGCCCTCGCCGCCGTCCAGCACATCACCAGCAACGACGCCAGCAAGCTCCAGGTGGGCCAGGCCCAGTACTCCGCCCTCACCACCCCCTCCGGCGGGTTCGTGGACGATGTGCTGGTGTACCGGTTCGCGCCGAGCCACTTCCTGCTGGTCGTCAACGCCGGCAACATCGAGAAGGACTACGCCTGGATCGCCGCGAAGGCCCCCGAGGCCGGTGACGTGGCCGTCGTCAACTCCAGCGACCGCTACGCGCTCGTCGCCGTCCAGGGCCCGAACGCCCGCGCCATCGTCCAGTCGCTGACGGCGATCGACCTGAGCGCCATCAAGTACTACTGGTTCGCGCATGGCGAGATCGCGGGCCTGCGCGGCACCGTCTCGCGCACGGGCTACACGGGCGAGGACGGCGTCGAGATCTTCGTGCCGCCGGCCTTCGCGCCGCGCCTGTGGGACGCGCTGCTCGCCGCCGGCAAGGACCACGGCCTCGTGCCGTGCGGCCTCGGCGCCCGCGACACGCTCCGCCTCGAAGCCGGCATGCGCCTCTACGGCAACGACATGGACGAGACGACCAGCGTCGTGGAGTGCGACCTGAACTGGATCGTCGGCTGGAGCAAGGACGCGTTCATCGGCGCCGACGTGCTGCGCGCGCAGAAGGCGGACGGCACCACGCGCAAGATCGTGGGCTTCGAGATGCTCGACCGCGCCATCGCGCGCCACGGGCACGCGGTGCTGCGCGACGGCCAGCCCGTGGGCCACGTCACGAGCGGCACGCAGACGCCCTTCCTGAAGAAGGCCATCGGCATGGCCTACGTGCCCATCGACATGATCGCCATCGACACCGAGTTTGAAATCGACGTTCGTGGCCGCCGCGCCCGCGCGCGCGTCGTGCCCATGCCGTTCTACAAGCGTCCGAGGAGCTGACCATGTATCCCGCCGACCTGAAGTACACCAAGGACCACGAGTGGATCCGTCTCGAGGACGGCCACGGCATCGTCGGCATCACCGACTTCGCGCAGAAGCAGCTCGGCGATGTCGTCTACGTGGAGCTGCCCGAGGTGGGCGCCACGGTGACGGCGGGCGAGTCGTTCGGCACGATTGAGTCGGTCAAGGCCGTCTCCGAGCTCTTCGCCCCCGTCAACGGCGAGATCGTCGAGGTCAACACCAGCCTCCGCGACAAGCCGGAAGCCATCAACGAGCAGCCGCACGAGACGTGGATGGTGAAGATCAAGATCAGCGGCGAGCCGGCCGACCTGCTCGACGCGGCCCAGTACTCCGACCTTGTGAAGTAGGCGCCCGACGCGCCCGGCAGACCCCTGATGACCCTGCACGCCAGCGATCTCTTCCCTTACCGCCACATCGGTCCGCGACCCGCCGACCTGGCGCCCATGCTGGAGGCGGTCGGCGCCGCCTCGCTCGATCAGCTCATCGATGAAGCGATCCCGGCGAGCATCCGCCTGCCCGGCCCGCTCCAGTTGCCGCCGCCCGAAAGCGAGCCGGCCTACCTGGCGCGCCTGGCACAGGTCGCGGCGAAGAACACGGTGCGGCGCAGCCTGATCGGCCTCGGCTACTACGACACGCACACGCCGAGCGTCATCCGCCGGTGCCTGTTCGAGAACCCGAGCTGGTACACGCCCTACACGCCGTACCAGGCCGAGATCGCCCAGGGCCGCCTCGAGTCCCTCCTCAATTTCCAGACGATGGTCTGCGACCTGACGGGGATGGCCGTGGCCACGGCGTCGCTGCTGGACGAGGGCACGGCGGCCGGCGAGGCCATGACGCTGCTGCACCGCGTCCACACCCGCACGCTGCCGGACGATGCGGTGTTCCTGGTGTCGGATCGGTGCTACGCGCAGACGATCGACGTATTGAGGAGTCGAGCCGAGCCGCTCGGGATCGAACTGCGGATCGTGCCGGCCAGCGAGATGGACTTCACCGACCCGCGCGTGTTCGCGGCGCTCGTGCAGAACCCGGACGAGGCGGGCCGCCTCGACGACCTGCGCCCGTTCATCGAGCGTGCGCACGCGGCCGGCGTCCTCGTGGCCGTGGCCACGGACCTGCTGGCGCTCACGCTCACGACGCCGCCCGGCGAGATGGGCGCCGACGTCGTGTTCGGCAACGCGCAGCGGTTCGGCGTGCCGATGGGCTTCGGCGGTCCGCACGCCGCGTTCTTCGCCACACGCACCGAGTACGTCCGGCACACGCCGGGCCGGATCATCGGCGTGTCCGTGGACGCGCACGGCCGGCGCGCGTACCGCATGGCGCTCCAGACGCGCGAGCAGCACATCCGCCGCGAGAAGGCCACGTCGAACATCTGCACGGCGCAGGCGCTGCTGGCCAACATGGCGGCGATGTACGGCGTCTACCACGGCCCCGACGGCCTGACCACGATCGCGGGCCGCATCCATGCGCACGCGCGGCTGGTCGCCGGCGCGGCCGGTGCGCTCGGGTTCACCGAGCAGAACGGCGTCTACTTCGACACGCTCCGCATCACGGGCGACGCGGCGCGCATCGCGGCGGTGCACGCGGCCGCCGACACGGCCGGGTTCAACTTCCGTCCGGTGAGCGACACGGCGCTCGGCCTCGCCATCGACGAGACGGTCACGACCGCGGACGTCGAGACGATCATCGGGATCTTCGCGACGGCGGCGGGGAAGAGCGCACCCAAGGGCAGCGCCGATGCGGCGGCGCTCAGCGGGCACGTGCTCCCGGAGCCGCTGCGGCGCACGTCCGCGTTCATGACGCACCCGGTGTTTCACGCGCATCGCTCGGAAACGCAGATGATGCGCTACCTGAAGCAGCTCGAGCGCAAGGACATCGGCCTCGACATCTCGATGATCCCGCTCGGCTCCTGCACGATGAAGCTGAACGCGGCCACCGAGATGTACCCGGTCTCCTGGCCGGAGTTCTCGCGCATCCACCCGTTCGCGCCCGCGGCGCAGACCGAAGGCTACGGGCAGATCTGCCGCGAGCTGGAAGCGGCGCTCTGCGAGATCACCGGGTTCGCGGCGGTGTCGCTGCAGCCGAACTCCGGGGCGCAGGGGGAGTTCGCCGGCCTGATGGTGATTCGCGCGTACCAGCGTGACCGCGGACAGGGCCACCGCGACGTCGTCCTGATTCCGGCCTCCGCGCATGGCACCAATCCCGCCAGCGCCGTCATGGCCGGCTACCGCGTCGTCGTCGTGGCGTCGGACGCCAATGGCAACATCAACGTGGACGACCTCAAGGCCAAGGCGGAACAGCACCGCGAGGCGCTGGCCGGACTGATGGTCACGTATCCGTCGACGCACGGCGTGTTCGAGGACGCGATTCGTGACATCTGCGCCACGGTGCACGAGCACGGCGGGCAGGTCTACATGGACGGCGCGAACATGAACGCGCAGGTCGGGCTGACGAGCCCGGCGCTCATCGGCGCGGACGTGTGCCACCTCAACCTGCACAAGACCTTCGCGATCCCGCATGGCGGCGGCGGGCCGGGGATGGGGCCGATCGGCGTGGCCGCGCACCTCGCGCCCTATCTGCCGGGCCATCCGCTGCGGCAGGTGGGCGGCGACCGCGCGATCCCCGCGGTCTCGGCCGCGCCGTGGGGGAGCGCCAGCATCCTGCTGATCTCCTACGCCTACATCCGCCTGCTCGGCGGCACGGGCGTCACCGACGCCACGAAGTACGCCATCCTGAACGCGAACTACATCAAGGCGCGGCTGCAGGATCACTACGACGTGCTGTACACGCGGGCGAACGGCCGCGTGGCGCACGAGATGATCTTCGACCTGCGCAAGTTCAAGGCGCACGGCGTGGAAGAGGGCGACGTCGCGAAGCGGTTGATGGACTACGGGTTCCACGCGCCGACCGTCTCGTTCCCCGTGCCCGGCACGCTGATGATCGAGCCGACCGAGAGCGAGGACAAGACGGAGCTCGATCGGTTCTGCGACGCGCTCATCGCGATCCGCGGCGAGATCGAGGACGTGGTGACGGGGAAGGCCGACAAGAAGGACAACGTCCTGAAGAACGCCCCACACACGGCGTCGGCCATCGGCGCCGACACCTGGCCGCATCCCTACTCGCGCGAGCAGGCGGCGTTCCCGCTGCCGTGGGTCCGCGACCACAAGTTCTGGCCGAGCGTCGGCCGGATCGACAACCCCTACGGCGATCGCAACCTGATGTGCATCTGCCCGCCGATGGAAGCGTACGCGTAAGCCGTTACGCGGGGGCGTGCGGCGCGGCCGTCATCGCCTCGGCCTTGCGACGGTACTCCGCCAGCAGCGCCTGGGTGATGGGGCCCGGTCGTCCGGTGCCCACGGGGCGATCGTCCACGCGCACGACCGGGACGATCTCCTTCGTCGTGCTCGTCAGGAACGCCTCATCCGCCCCGAACAGGTCGGCATCCCGCAGCACCGCCTCTTCCGTGCGGTAGCCAAGCTCCGCCGCGATCTCCAGGACGAACGCGCGCGTGATCCCGGCCAGCAGCCCCGCCTCGAGTCCGGGCGTCCGCACGACGCCGCCCGAGACGATGAAGAGGTTCGACTGCGCGCACTCCGAGATCTCGCCGCGATAGTTCCGGAACACACCCTCGACACCCCCACGCTTCAGCGCCTGCTGCATGCCGAGCGCGTTGTTCAGCAGGTTGTTGCTCTTGATGAGCGGGCTCACCGACTGCGGGTGGTTCCGGACGATGTCCACGAACATGATGGGGACGCCGTTGGCATGCTGGCTGGCCGGGACCTGCACGTTGGGCTTCACGATGACGACGACCGAGGGGACGGGCGTGGCGGCGGGATCGTAGGTCAGCTCGCCGATGCCGCGCGTGAGGAGGATGCGGACGTAGGCGTCGCGCACCGAGCCGTCGGGCTGCCGGCCGAGTCCGGCCGCGGCCATCGTCTCCTTCGCCCGCCGCAGGAACTCGTCGTCCGAACACGGCACGTCGAGCGCGATCATCGCCGCCGACGCGCGCATCCGCTGCATGTGGCGGTCGAACAGAAAGGGCTCGCCGTTGTAGGTGCGGCAGACCTCGTAGACCCCCTCGCCGAAGAGAAAGCCATGGTCGAAGACGGAAATCGTGGCGTGGGCGGCGTCGGTCAGGACGCCGTTGACGTTGACGTAAGTGGCAGCCATACGAGGGTAGATTGTAGACCGATGGCGGCCGGTGTGCGGCACAATGCTGGAGGTGGGTGGTGGGGAGTGGGTAGTGGGTAGTGGGTGGTGGGTAGTGGGTGGGTTGAAGGGCGCATGAGAATCCTGAACACGGCGCAGATGCGCGAGGTCGACCGCCGGACCACGGTCGACATCGGCATTCCCTCGGTGGTGCTGATGGAGAACGCCGGCCGCCAGGTGGTGGCGGCCCTCGAGTCGCTCTACAGCGACCTGCTCGACCGGACGATTGCGGTGGTCTGCGGACGGGGCAACAACGGCGGCGACGGGTTCGTCGTCGCGCGGACGCTCCAGCAGCGGGGCGCCGACGTGTCCGTGTTCCTCATCGGCCGGGTGGCCGAGGTGAAGGGCGATGCCCGCACCAACCTCGAGGTGCTGGGGCGGCTCGGCGTGACCGTGGTCGAGGTGGGCGATGAGCAGTCCTGGGAACTCCACTTCTCGGAGGTGGCGCAGAGCGACCTGATCGTGGATGCCATCTTCGGGACGGGGCTGCACGGCCCGCTCACCGGCATGCTCGAGACGGTCGTCGCCGACCTCAACGGCGCCGGCATCCCCATCGTCGCGATTGACCTGCCGTCGGGCATGTCGGCGGACACGTCGGAGCTGCCGGGCGATACGGTCGAGGCCGCGGTGACGGTGACGCTGGGGGCGCCGAAGCTGCCGCTGATCCTCCCGCCGGCCGAGGCGCGGGCCGGGGAGGTCGTGATTGCCGATATCGGCATCCCGAGCGAGGTCATCGATACCGTCGAGGGTCCCCGGCTGATGCTGCTGACGCGCGAGCGCATGCGCGCGTGCCTCCCGCCGCGCGAGGCCGACTCGCACAAGGGTGACTACGGCCGGGTGCTGGTGGTGGCCGGCTCCCGAGGCAAGACGGGGGCAGCCGTGCTGGCGGCGCAGGGCGCCCTGCGCTCAGGCGCGGGCCTCGTGACCGTCGTGACGCCGCGCTCGTGCCAGCCGGTTGTCTCGGCGCACGGCCTCGAGTTCATGACGGAAGGCGTGGACGAGACCGTGGACGGCACGATCGACTACGCCGCGCTCGAGTATGTGCTCGGCCTCGACGCCGATGTGATGGCCGTCGGCCCCGGCCTCGGACGAGGCGAGGGCGTGACGACGTTCGTGCGGGGCCTGGTGGAGCGCGCGGAGGTGCCGCTGGTCCTCGACGCCGATGCCTTGAACGCGTTCTCGGACGAACCGTCGCTCCTCGTCGGCCGCGAGGGCCGCGACCTCATCATCACGCCGCATCCGGGCGAGATGGCGCGCCTCATCGGGGCCAGCGTCGAGGACGTGCAGGCCAACCGGCTGGGCATCGCCGTGGACTTCGCGACGACCCACAAGGTCTACGTGATCCTGAAGGGCTACCGCACGATCATCGCGGCGCCAAACGGGCACGCGTACATCAATCCGACCGGCTGTGCCGGGATGGCGACCGGCGGCACGGGGGACGTGCTGACGGGCATGGTGGCCGCGTGGCTGGGGCAGCTGCTGGATGCGGAGGTCGCCGGGCAGATCGCCACCTACCTGCACGGCGTGGCGGGGGAGCTGGCCGACGCCGACGAAGGCGAGGTGGCGATGACGGCCGTGGACCTGATCTCGCACCTCGGCGATGCGGCGCTCGAGCTCTCGGCGCGGCGGCGCGTCGTGGCCAAGTCCGAGTGAGCGCGCCCGTGGTGTCGGGGTCGGAGCGCGAGACGCGCGCGATCGCGGCGGCGCTGGCCGCCACGCTGGCGCCGGGGGCGGTGCTCCTGTTGTCTGGTGATTTGGGCGCGGGGAAGACCGCGTTCGTGCGGGGGCTGGCCGAGGGTCTTGGGATCGATCCGGGCGAGGTCACGAGCCCGACGTTCACGCTCGTCCACCAGTACGACGGCGGCCGGCTGCCGCTCCTCCACGTGGACCTCTACCGGCTCGAGACCGCCGATCTCGACGAACTGGGCCTGGACGCGGACGTGACGGGGAAGGGCGTGCTCGCGGTCGAGTGGCCCGATCGCCTGGCCCGGGTCCCCGCCGGCGCGGTATCAGTCCGTATCGAGGACCGAGGCGCCGACGCCCGCGCGATAGGGGTCTGGCACGGTGACACGGGAAAATGAGGCTGTTTCTGCCACAGGGGCGTGGCAGAAACAGCACCACTTTCCCGTGTCACCGTGCCAGACCCCTACTCCACGCGGTAGTTCGGGGCTTCCTTGGTGATCGTCACGTCGTGGACGTGGCTCTCGCGGTGGCCGGCGTTCGTGATGCGGATCATGCGGGCGTCGCGCTGCAGGTCGGGGATCGTCGCCGCGCCGCAGTAGCCCATCCCGGCGCGCAGGCCGCCGACGAGCTGGTGCACGACCATGGCCATGCTGCCCTTGTGCGCCACGCGGCCCTCGATGCCCTCCGGCACCAGCTTCTCGGTCGAGCCCTTGGCTGACGGCCCCGGCGTGTTCTCGATCTCGAAGTCGTCCTGGAAATAGCGGTCGCGGCTGCCCTTGCGCATCGCGCCGATCGACCCCATCCCGCGGTACTCCTTGAACGTGCGGCCCTGATACAGGATGAGCTCGCCCGGGCTCTCGTCCGTGCCGGCGAAGAGGTTGCCGATCATCACGGCGCTGGCGCCCACGGCGAGCGCCTTCACCACGTCGCCCGAGAAGCGGATGCCGCCATCCGCGATGACGGGGACGTCGTGCTTCGCGGCCGCCTGCGCGCATTCATGCACCGCCGAGACCATCGGCACCCCGATACCGGCGACGACGCGCGTCGTGCAGATCGAGCCGGCGCCGATGCCCACCTTCACGCCGTTCACCCCGCGCGCAATCAGCGCCTCGGTCGCCTCGGCCGTCGCGACGTTGCCGGCGATGATGTCCACGTCGGGGAACGCCAGCCGCACCTGCTCGACGATGTTCAGCACGCCCTGCGAGTGGCCGTGCGCGGTATCGACGACGAGGGCGTCCACGTGCGCCGCCACGAGGGCGGCCGCGCGCTCCAGCGTGTCCTTGGCAATCCCGATCGCCGCCCCGACCCGCAGCCGGCCGAGGTCGTCCTTGCAGGCGTTCGGGTAGCGGATGGCCTTCTGGATGTCCTTGACGGTGATGAGGCCCTTCAGCCGGTAATCCGCGTCCACGACGAGCAGCTTCTCGACCTTGCGGCGATGCAGGATCTCGCGCGCCTCGTCGAGCGTGGTGCCGACGGCGACGGTGATGAGGTTGTCCTTGGTCATCACCTCGGCGACCGTCCGGGTCACGTTGGTCTCGAAGCGGAGATCGCGGTTGGTGAGGATGCCGACGAGGCGGCCTTCCTTGCTGCCGTCCTCGGTGATCGGGACGCCCGAGATGCGGTAGCGCTGCATCAGCTCCAGCGCCTCGCTGATGCGCCGGTGCGGCGAGAGGGTGATCGGGTTGACGATCATCCCGCTCTCGGACCGCTTGACCCGGTCCACCTCGGACGCCTGCTCCTCGATGGGCAGGTTCTTGTGGATCACCCCGAGGCCGCCGTGCTGCGCCATCGCGATCGCCATCTCCGACTCGGTGACGGTGTCCATGGCGGCGCTCAGCATTGGCACGGTGAGCGCGATGCGCTGCGTCAGCCGCGTGGTCACGTCCACCTGGGCCGGCAGCACGTTCGAATAGCGGGGAACCAGGAGGACGTCGTCGAAGGTCAGCGCCGTCTCGAGGCGCAGGGCGAGGGAGGCAGGAGCGGAGGTCTCGGTCTTGGGTGTCATGCGCCGTGGCACTTCTTGAACTTCTTGCCGCTGCCGCACCAGCAGGGATCGTTGCGGCCGATCTTCGGTTCCTCGCGCTTCACCGTCTTGATGGGCGCGTCGTCGCCGCCCACCCGCGCGGGCTGGCGGGCGCCGGGCTCCGCGGCGCCCCCGGCGCCGAACGCGGGCGCCGGCTGGCCCGACGGCGCACTGTAGCTGAGCGCGGTCTGCCTCTTCGGGGCCGGCGCGGCCGGAATGACCGCCTGGTCGCCCTCGCCCTGCAGGATCGGGCGCAGCCACCAGAGGTAGCGGATGACCTCCTCGTCGATCCGGGCCTTCATCTCCTTGAAGAGCGTGTAGCTCTCCTTCTTGTACTCGACGAGCGGGTCGCGCTGGCCGTAGCCGCGCAGGCCGATGCCTTCCTTCAGGTGGTCGAGCGAGTAGAGATGGTCCTTCCACTGCGAGTCGACCACGTGCAGCATCACGTCGCGCTCGAGGCGGCGCATCGCCTCGGCGGGGACGATCCGCTCCTTGTCCTCGTACTTGCCGACGATGCGCGCCAGCAGCGCATCGCGGAGGTCGTTGGCGGCGATCTCGTCGAACTGGACCGCGGCGTAGTCGGCGTCCTCGAGCGCGAACACCTGGCTCAGCTCGCGGCGCAGGGCGTCGAGATCCCACTCCTCGATGTCGGCCTCGTCGGGGCAGTACTGCTCCAGGCGGTCATCGAGCTGCTCTTCGGCGGTCGCCAGCACGTAGCCGCGCGTATCCGCGACCTCGTCGGGCGTCAGGTGGATCTGCCCCTCGAGGATCTCGCGGCGGAGCGTGTAGACGCTCTCGCGCTGCTTGTTCATGACGTCGTCGTACTCGAGCAGGTGCTTGCGGACGGAGAAGTTCTGGGCCTCGACCTGCTTCTGGGCGCGCTCGATGGCCTTGGTGACCATCCCGTGCTCGATCGGGACGCCTTCCTCCATCCCGAGCTTCTCCATGAGGCCCGAGATGCGGTCGGATCCGAAGATCCGCATGAGGTCGTCTTCGAGCGACAGGTAGAAGCGCGAACTGCCCGGGTCGCCCTGACGGCCGGCGCGGCCGCGCAGCTGGTTGTCGATGCGGCGGGCTTCGTGGCGCTCGGTCCCGAGGATGTGCAGGCCGCCGACCCGAATCACCTCTTCATGGTCGGCCGCGCACTGTGCACGGAAGTGCCCGAAGATGCGCTCCCAGTCGCCGCGCGGCACCCGGTAGAACGCGTCGATGTGGAAGAAGTAGACGAACTCGTCGTCGTCGACGAACTTCTCGTCGCCCTTGGCGAGCTTTTCGGCCACGCCCTCCGAGAGGCACTGCTGCCGGGCCATGTGCTCGGGGTTGCCGCCGAGGAGGATGTCCGTGCCGCGGCCCGCCATGTTCGTGGCGATGGTCACCATCCCGCGGCCGCCGGCCTGCGCCACGATCTCGGCTTCCTGCGCGTGGTACTTCGCGTTCAGGACCACATGCTTGGTGCCGCGCTTCTTCAGCATCTCCGAGATACGCTCGGACTTCTCGATCGAGACCGTGCCGACGAGGACGGGGCGCCCCTGGCGCTGCTGCTCGATGATGTCGTCGACGATGGCGCCGTACTTCTCCGTCTGGGTGCGGTAGACGAGGTCCGGCTCCTCGATGCGCTTCATCGTCCGGTTGGTGGGGATGACGATGACGTCGAGGTTGTAGATCTTGGCGAACTCCGGGGCCTCGGTATCCGCCGTGCCGGTCATGCCCGAGAGCTTCTTGTACTTGCGGAAGTAGTTCTGGAAGGTGATGGTCGCGAGCGTCTGGTTCTCGCGCTCGATCTTGACCCCTTCCTTGGCCTCGACGGCCTGATGAAGGCCGTCGCTCCACCGGCGGCCCGGCATCAGGCGGCCCGTGAACTCGTCGACGATCACGACCTGGCCGTCCTTGATCATGTACGCGACGTCGCGATGGTAGTGCGTGTGCGCGCGCAGGGCCTGGTTGACGTGGTGGAGCAGGGGCATGTTGGCCGGGTCGTAGAGCCCGCCCGGCTGCAGGCGGTGGGCGAGCAGCTGCTCGCACTTGGCCATGCCCGTCTCGGTGAGGGTCGCCGTCTTGTGCTTCTCGTCGACGACGAAGTCGCCCGAGGCCTCGAGGCGGTCCCGATCCTCGCCCTTCATCTGGCCCTGGTGCACCTCGCCCTTCACCAGCCTTGGCACGATGCGGTCCACCTCGTAGTAGAGGTCGGTGGACTCCTCGGCCGGACCCGAGATGATGAGCGGGGTGCGGGCCTCGTCGATGAGGATGCTGTCGACCTCGTCGACGATCGCGTAGTGATGCGGGCGCTGCACCATGCTCCCGACATCGAACTTCATGTTGTCGCGGAGGTAGTCGAACCCGAACTCGTTGTTGGTCCCGTAGGTGATGTCGCAGTTGTAGGCGGCCTGGCGCTGCTGGTCGTTCAGCTCGTGCTGGACGACGCCGACCGTCATGCCGAGGAAGCGGTAGACACGGCCCATCCACTCCGCGTCGCGGCGTGCCAGGTAGTCGTTGACCGTGACCACATGGACGCCCTTCGACTCGAGGGCGTTCAGGTAGGCGGGCAGCGTCGCGACCAGCGTCTTGCCTTCGCCCGTCTTCATCTCGGCGATGGTGCCGTTGTGCAGCACCATGCCGCCGATGAGCTGCACGTCGTAGTGCCGCATCTTCAGGACGCGGCGGCCGGCCTCCCGCACGACGGCAAACGCTTCCGGCAGGATCTGGTCGAGCGACTCGCCCTGGCTGACGCGCGCCTTGTATTCCAGGGTCTTCCCGCGCAGCTCGTCGTCGCTGAGCGCGGTGATCTGGGGTTCGAGGCTGTTGATTCGTTCGACAAGCGGACGCAATCGCTTGATTTCGCGATCGTTCTGAGTGCCGATGACCTTGGCGAGCAGGTTGCCGAGCATGGATTGGAGGGACCGAACCGAAGTATCCGCCCATGTTAGCGCCCCGGTACGAGAGGCGTCAAGGAACGGAGGGCGTGGGCACTAGTGGAGGGGCGTAGACGATCTACGACCGGGCCGCCCGCTGGGCGGCCCGCAGGATCGCGGCGGAGCAGAGGCGCTGGGAGTGGCTCTGCAGTCGATACACTCCACTAGTCCGCGGAGCGACGCTGGCCGAGCAGCATCTGCAGCGGGTTGAGGATGCGGTCGTTGACGCGCACCTCGTAGTGCAGATGCGGACCCGTCGCGCGGCCGGTCGAGCCGACCAGGCCGACGAGGTCGCCACGCTTCACCGTGTCGCCCGCCTTCACCTTGAAGGCCGACAGGTGGCCGTAGCGCGTTTCGAGGCCGAAGCCGTGGTCGACGATCACCAGGTTCCCGTACGCCCCCTGGTAGGACGAGTGGCGTACCGTCCCGTCGGCCGTGGCGTAGACCGGAGACCCGCGGTCGGCGGAGATGTCGAGGCCGGGATGGTAGTCGCGATCACCGGTGAACGGGTCGGCGCGGGTGCCCACCCCTGACGACAGCCAGCCATGCACCGGCCAGATCGACGGCGTGGCCGCGGCCAGCGCGTTGCGCCTGTCGACATCGTTGCGGACGAGTCGCAGGCGGGCTTCGAGGCCCGACAGCAGGTCGCGCAGCAGGCCGAAGGTGTCTTCCGGGGAGTTGACGCCGGGCGTCGTCGAGCCCGCAAGCGGGGAGCCGGGGGAGAGCGCGCCGCCCATGGCGCGCGACTTCACGATCGCCGGCAGCTTGTCCATCGCGACCTGCAGCTGCGGGTCGAGCGCGGCGCGGGCGCCCAGGTCGTCCATGGCGGCCTGCAGGCCCTGAATCTGGCCGGTCAGCGTTTCGGTGGTCGCGCGGTAGTTGGCGTTCTCGAACTCGAGCTGGCTCGTCGTCGCATACAACCCCGCCACCTCGGCATGCGCCTTGAGCGCTGCACCGAGGCCGATCAGCATCGGCAGGCCCATCGCGACCGAGACGATGGCGATCGCGGGACGGAGGCCAATCGTCAGTCGACGGACCACGCCGGTGTTCCGGTCGGCGAGCAGGATCGTGTATCGCTTTGAACGCATCAGTTTTGTGTGCGGTTTCCGTGGCGCACCCTCGACGACGCATGCGTCGCGGAGGTGAACGCCAGACGTGCCTTTCGTATCGGAGCCGGGACCGGAGGAGGTTACCACGGCAATACGGAAATTTGAAGCCGTTGGTTGAAGACTGGGAGAACAAAAGACGAACCTTGCCCGGCAGTGGGCAGCCTCGTGAGCGCCCGCGCACACGGCCCCTTGCCCACGGCGACACGTCCTGCAGCGGCGTCCGTCTGGCCTCCACGGACGCGTCCGGCCGCGGCAGCCGGGTGGCGCGCCGTCGCTCAGGCGTCCTGCAGACGCCGTCCGGTGCCACGCCACGCGGCGAGAGCCGGGCGTGCAGTTCGGTGCGACGATGCGCAGCGCAGGGACCGAACAACGATTGACAAATACTTGTCGTCCGTATACCGTCGTGCAGGTATGAGGAGTCCCGTGCGATGGCCTCGCCGCTGAAGGCGCTCACCGCCGCGGAGGTCGCGACGCTCGTCGAGGAGCTGTCGGGACGTCCATGCACCGCGCGGCGCGTGCGCTACCTGCTCGTCACCGGTGGCCTCGGCACGGAATTGCCGCGTCGCACGCAGGGGCAGACGCGCCTGTTCGGACCGCTCGACGTCGCGCTCGTCCGCCTCGCGCTCGCGCTGGAAGCCGACGGCACCTCGCCGTGGCTCGGCCGCGTCGTCCTCACCTATCTCCGTGACGACCTCGTCCGCGCGTGGAAGTCCGCCGCGCCGCTGGCGCTCGCCGTGCGCGGCATCCACGCATCGCTCGAGCCGGCGCTCAAGGCCCGGCCGCAGTGGGCCACCGTCTGGATCCCCCTCCGCGACATCTGGCGCGGGCTCGACGGCGCGGTCGAGAAGATGTGTGGCCGCCGTGACACCGTCTGGATGTGGCGGCCGGTGGCGGCCCGCGACGTGCCGCGCAGTTCCGTCTAGCCCGGGCCGTGTTCTTCGGTATTCTGGGAAGGTGATGCGAGTCCTCGTCGGGGTGGCCAGCCTGGTGGTGATCGGGGCGGGGCTGCGCGCCACCTCGGCCGTGATGATTCCGCTCGTCCTTGCCATCTTCCTCGCGCTGCTCAGCTTTCCCCTGGTCCGGCTCCTCCAGCGGTTCCGCCTCCACATCGTGCCGGCCGTGTTCCTGACGGTCGTGGCCATCCTGTCGGCGCTGGCCGGGCCCAGCCTGCTCGTGGTCGCCGCGGTCCGGCAGTTCGCCTCGGCCGTGCCCGGTTACGAAGCCCGCCTCAGGGCCATGACCGCCTCGGCCTTCGCGTGGCTGGAAAAGAACAACGTCGAGACGACCGCGCTGACGGCGTTCGCCGACCCGGCGCGCGCCCTCGAGCTGATCCTGGCGACCCTCTCCGGCGTCGTCACCCTGCTGTCGGTCGCCTTCATCGTGGTGATCGTGTCCGCGTTCGTCCTGGCGGAAGCCGCCAACGTCTTCGAGCTGCGGCAGCGCATCCTCACCGAGTCCCAGCGCCGCACCCTGGCCGGATTCATCAGCGACCTGCAGACCTATCTCTGGGTGAAGTCCGGCATCAGCCTGATGACGGGGCTGGCCGCCTGGACCTGGTGCGTGTTCCTGGGGATCGACTTCGCCCTGCTCTGGGGCCTGCTGGCGTTCCTGCTGAACTACATCCCGACGTTCGGATCGATTCTGGCGGCGGTGCCGCCGGCGCTGCTGGCGCTCATCCAGTTCGGCCCGGGCGCCTCCGCCCTGACCGTGGCCGGTTACATCGGCATCAACATCGGCTTCGGCTCGCTGCTCGAACCGACGCTGCTCGGACAGCGCCTGCGGCTGTCGCCGCTGGCCGTGCTGCTGTCGGTGATCGTCTGGGGCTGGGTCTGGGGCATCGCCGGCGCGCTGCTCTCGGTGCCCATCACGATGGCCATCAAGATCGGCCTCGAGCAGTCGCCGCAGTCGCGGTGGATGGCCCACGTGCTCGAAGGCGGGCGGCGCACCGGCGTCTGACCCGGTTCACTTCCGCGCGCCCGCCGGTTCGCGCTGTCCTCCCGGCCCCGCGACCGCCACTCAGCTCGGCAGGCGCCTTGCGCGCCGCGCCGAGACCTGCGGGCGCCGTGTCTCGAGCTCAGCCGGACGCCAGCGTCGCGCCGAGATACCAGGTGGCGACCGAAAGGTAGACGAATACCCCCAGGATGTCCGCCATCGAGGTGATCAGGGGGCCGCTGGCAGTGGCCGGATCCCAGCCCACCCTGGTGAACACAAACGGCAGGGACAGTCCCAGCAGGCTCCCAGCCACCACCACCACCAGCATCGTCACGGCGACGACAGGGACGATCTCGGGTGCACGGATCACGCCCAGCAGCGACACGGCCCCGGCCATCGTCAGGCCGATCAGCATCGCGGTGGCCAGCTCCCGTGTGACGAGCCGGAGCCAGTCCCGGGCGACCGCATCCCCGGTGGCCAGCGCCCGGATGGCGAGCGTCGCCGACTGCGAGCCCGCGTTGCCGCCGCTGTCAATCAGCAGGGGAAGGAAGGTCACGAGTGCCACGGTCGCCGCGATGGTGTTCTCGAAATAGGCGATGCCGGCGCCCGAGAAGATGTTGACGAGCACCAGCGTCAGCAGCCAGCCGATTCGGCGGCGGTAGAGCAGGCCGAGGGACGCGTCCTTGAGGCTCATGTGCAGGGGGCCCACCGACCCCACGCGATGGAAGTCCTCGGTCGCTTCCTCCTCGGCGACGCTCAAGGCATCGTCGACCGTCACGATGCCGAGCAGGACGCCCTGGGAATCGACGACCGGGAGCACGGAAAGCCCGTAGCGGGTCATGAGCCGGACGGCCTCCTCCCGGTCCGCGCCAGCCGGGACGCTCACGAAGGAGTGGTCCATGATGCCCTCGACCATCGTGGCCGGCTCAGCAAGGATGAGGCGACGGAGTTCGATTTCGTCCACGAGCCGCCAGTCGGCATCGACGACATACACCACGTCGATCGTTTCCGAGTCGGTGCCGCGCTGCCTCACGTGCGCGATGGCCTCATCGACCGTCCACGCCGGTCGAATGGCGACGTAGTCGGGGGTCATCAGGCGGCCGACGCTCTCGTCCGGGTAACCGAGGAGCTCACGGGCCTCGCGGAGGTCCGCCTGAGACAGCAGGTTGACGAGCCGCTGCGTTACCCGCCCCGGCATTTCCTCCAGCAGGTGGGTCCGATCGTCCGGCGGGAGGTTGGCCAGGAGGGACCGGGTCTCGTCGTCGGTCAGCTCGCGGAGCAACGCATCCTGCTCGGCCGAGGTCAGATGCGCGAACACCTCCGCTTCCGGCTCGCGGCTGAGGGCTCGAAAGAGGACGCTGCGGTCCGGTGTGCCGAGGGCCCGAAGCAGATCTGCGATCTCGGGCGCCGGCAGGCGGGCGAGTGTGGCTCGCAGATCGGCCCAGCGCCGGTCGGTCAGCATCTGGACGATCGCCTGAGGTGTCGGGATCGCTGGCGTCATGATGATGGTCCTTCCTGTCCTTCATCCTATCCGCCGGCACTACCGGTACCCCGGCGACTGCATCACGCATCACCGGGGTTGTTCCTGATTCCCACTGGTACAGGCTTTGCTCCTTGGCGATGTCAACGAGGGGAGCCACCGGCGCCACCCGCGCTGTCCCACGGGACGGTCGAGGTGGTGCGTGGAGGCGTACGCCTGACTGGAGAGACCAATGAAGCCGACTACCATCCTTGTGCCCACTGACTTCAGCGACGCCTCGCTCGAAGCCAAGGCCTACGGCGTGACGCTCGCCAAGGCCTTTGGCGCGTCGCTGCATCTCATCCACGTGCTCACGGACCCCGTCACGCTCGGGTGGGGTGTGGAGCAGGCGTACCTGCCGCAGATGCTCGAGCGGATTGAAGCCGACGCTCGCGCCCAGTTGGAGGCGCTGTCGCCGCCCGCCGAGCGAAAGGCGCTGGACGTCCAGGTCAGTGTCGAGATCGGATCGCCGGCCGAGAAGATCCTGGCGTACGCCGACGGCCATGGTGTGGACATGATCGTGATGGGCACCCACGGGCGAGGGGCGGTCGAGCGGCTGTGGGTGGGCAGCGTCACCGAGCGTGTGCTCAGACACGCCTCGTGCCCGGTGGTTTCGGTGCGGCGTCTGCGGAGCTGACGGCTTCGTCCGGCGCCGCGCCGCCCCATCGTGCTTCCGCCTGGGCGGTATGACCGCGGTCATACCGCCCAGGTTGCGCCTGGGACAGGATGGCCGCATCGAGGGCCGACGGCATGCAGCCTCTCCAGGTGGCGGTTCCGGGCGATGGGTATCACGCAGGCCTGATCTCCTGCCAGCAGGCGTGCCCTGTGCACACCGATGCGCGCGGCTACGTGCGCGCCATCGCCGAGGGGCGCTTCGAGGACGCGTACCTGATTGCGCGCGGGCCGAACCCGTTCGCCTCCATCTGCGGCCGCATCTGCGGCGCCCCGTGTGAAGCCGCCTGCCGTCGCGGCCGCGTACCGCGGGTCGATGACGATGGGCAGTTCGTCGGGGTTGATCGGCCCATCGCGATTCGGGCGTTGAAGCGGTTTGCGTGCGACGTCGCCGGACCGGAGGCACGGCCCACGGACGCGATTCTCCACGACCTTCATCACTATGTACCCTCGGTCGTGGCCAGCCCGGATGAGCTGGCAGCCCTGCTGCGCGCGGGCATCGATCGGCGGCTGATGCGCGGAGACGCCGAGCGCGTCGCCATCATCGGCGCCGGCCCGGCGGGCCTGTCCGCCGCGCACGACCTGGCGCTCTGCGGCTTCCGGCCGGTGGTGTTCGAGCGGGAGCCGGTGGCCGCCGGCATGCTGTCGGTCGGGGTGCCCGCCTACCGGCTGCCGCGCGAGCTGATCGCGAGGGAAGTGGCGGTCATCGAGGCGCTCGGCGTGGAGATCCGGTGCGGGGTCGAGGTCGGCGTCGACGTCACGTTTGCCGACCTCCGCCGGGACTTCGCCGCCGTGATCATCGCGGTGGGCGCCAAGGCGTCCCGGGGACTGGGCCTTCCCGGCGAGCCGGGCCCGCGCGTGTACGGTGGCGTCGACCTGCTGCGCGCCGTCGCGCTCGGGACATCGCTCGACATCGGTCACGACGTCGTCGTCGTGGGGGGCGGCAACGTGGCCTACGACGTGGCGCGCACCGTCGTCCGGCAGATCGCCTCCGACACCGCGCGCACCGCCGCCCGCCTGGCCGGGACCACCCGGGTGCGGCTGATCTCCCTCGAGGGCCTCGAGGAGATGCCGGCCGACACGGTCGAGATCACCGAAGGGGACGAAGAGGGCGTCGAGCGCCTCAACGGCTGGGGGCCGGTCGCCGTCGTGCGCGATGCCCAGGGCCGGGTCAAGGGCCTGGCCGTCCGCCGCTGCCTCCAGGTGTACGACGAGGCCCGACGCTTCGCGCCGGTCTTCGACGACGGGGACCGCCAGATGCTGGGCTGCGACACGGTCCTGCTCGCGGTCGGGCAGTCACCGGTGACGGACTTCCTCGCCACCGGCGGCTCGGACGTCGAGATGGCCCGGCCGGGGTGGCCGAAGGTGGACCCGGCGACGCTCGCGACCACCGCCCCGGGCGTGTTCGTCGCGGGAGACCTCGCGCACGGCACGCGCCTTCTCATCGATGCGGTGGCATCCGGCAAGGCCGCGGCGCGTGCCGTCTACGCGCACATCACCGGTCACACCCTGCACGCCGCCTCCGTCACCTCGCACCTGCCGCTTCCGGGCTACCGGCGCGAGCGCGGCTACGAGTCGATCCGGCGCCAGAGTGTGCCCTTGCGGGAACCGGATGCGCGCCTCGAGGCGCCGGAGGCGACGGTCGAACTCGGGTTCGACGCGGGGCAGGCCATGCGCGAGGCGTCGCGGTGCCTCGACTGCGGCGTCACGCCGGTGTTCGACGGCACGCGCTGCATCCTCTGCGGGGGGTGCGTCGACGTGTGTCCCACCGAGTGCCTAAAGCTCGTGCCGCTGAGCGAGGTGGCGGCCACGACGGAGATCGACCACCTGATCGCCGACGCGCTGGGCGCCGGCGTCGATCTCCACGCGCATTCCGCGATCGTCAAGGACGAGGACCGCTGCATCCGGTGCGCGCTGTGCGTGATGCGCTGTCCGACCGATGCGATTCAGATGGAACGGGTGGCGGTGGCGACCTGCTGGAGGGTGTCATGACGGTGAAACCCGGCGCGACCAGGTCGCGCCTCGACCCCGAACCGATGCCGCGGCGCGATGTCCTGGGCCTGCTGTCGCTGTGGTCGATGGCGACGGCCCTGCTCTTCGCGACGGTGGGGATGTTCCGGCTGCCGAAGGCCGCGGTCCTCGCCTCGCCCTCGAAGAAGTTCAGGGTGGCGCTGCCCGACACGCTGGCGGCGGGGGAGCCGTTCGTGCCGCCGGGCCGCGCGGTGGCGATCTACCGTGATCCCGAGGGGGTCTACGCGATCTCCACCATCTGCACCCACCTCGGCTGCATCGTGCACGCCACGACGCAGGGGTTCGAGTGCCCGTGCCATGGCTCGGGGTTCACCGCCAGCGGGGAGGTGACCAGGGGGCCCGCGCCACGCGCGCTGGACTGGCTCCAGGTCTCGACCAGCGGCGGGCTCGTCACGGTGGACGAAGGGGTGACGGTGCCGTCGGGCACCAGGGTACCGGTATGAGCCTGTCCCTGCCCCGCACGCCGCTGCAGGTCTTCCGCGACCACCTGCGCGCCGCCCCCGGGCGCATGGTGCACTCCGCGTTCCGGACCGGCACGCCGTCCACCGATCGCGGGCGCTCGTCGTTCGTGTTCGGGAACGTCTTCCTGCACCTTCACTCGGTGCGCACCCACCGCTGGAGTCTCCGCTGGATGACGACGGCGGGGCTCGGCATCGCGAGCGTGGCGGCGTTCCTGATCACGCTCGTGACGGGCGTGCTCCTGATGTTCTACTACAAGCCCTACCCGGACGTCGCGTACGACTCGATCAAGGACATCCACTTCGTCGTGCCGACGGGCCGCTTCATGCGGAACATCCACCGCTGGGCCGCGAACGTGATGGTGGTCACGGTGATCCTGCACATGGCACGGGCCTTCTACACGGCCTCGTACCGCGCCCCGCGCGAGTTCAACTGGCTCATCGGCCTGGCGCTGCTCGTGACGACCCTCGGCCTCTCGTTCACCGGCTACCTGCTGCCGTGGGACCAGCTGGCGTTCTGGGCGATCACCATCGGCGCGAACATCGCGCAGTCGCCCCGCGAGGTCACCGACGCGCTCGGCATCACCGAGCACTTCGACCCGGGCGGGCTGCAGCGCCTGCTGTTGCTCGGGTCGGACACCGTCGGCGACGAGGCGCTCATCCGCTTCTACCTGCTGCACGTGATGTTGCTGCCCCTGGTGGCCGCGATGCTGATGGCCGTGCACTTCTGGCGGATCCGGAAGGACGGCGGCCTGACGAAGCCGGCCGACGTCAACCAGCGCCTCGGGCCGCCTCCCGCCGACGTCTACCCGGTCTTCACCGAGGAGCCGGTGAAGACGTATCACCTGGCCGCCATCGTGCGCGGCCGCACGCCGGCCGTGGGATCGGGTCCCGAGCACACCGTGCCGTCGATGCCGCACCTCTTCTACGCGGAACTCGGCGTGCTCATGCTGACGCTTTTCGTCTGCACCGCGCTCGCGCTCGTCTCCGACGCACCGCTCAAGGAGCTGGCGAATGCGCAGGTGCCCGAGAACCCGGCCAAGGCGCCGTGGTACTTCCTCGGGCTGCAGGAACTCGTGGCCTTCTCCGCGTTCATGGGGGGCATCGGGATCCCGGCGATCGTGCTGATCGGGCTCGGTCTCATTCCGTACCTCGATCGCGAAGAGGAGGGGACGGGGGTGTGGTTCGGGGGGCCGGGCGGCTGGCGGCTCGTCCAGCGCTCGATCGCCTTCGGCTTCAGCGCGGCGCTGATCGTCGAGTCGATCGCCATCCGCTTCGGGTGGCTGCGCGAGTGGTTCCCGGACATCCCGCAGCTCGTGGTCACCGCCATCAATCCCGGGACGGTGCTGACCCTCATCTACGCGTGGTACTCCGTGTGGCTCGTGCGGCGCTACGGGTCGACGCGCGCCGGGGCGCTCGGGCTGTTCACCTGCTTCCTCTGCGGCTTCATCGTCCTCACGGTGATCGGCACGTACTTCCGCGGGCCGAACTGGGAATTCTTCTGGTCACCGGCCGACTGGCCGGGCGGCCACTGAGAGTCGACAGCCATGCAGAAGAACAAGTGGCTGCTGCTCGTCTCGAGCCTCGGGGTGCTGGCGCTGCTCGTCGTCGCCGCCGTGCAGGAGAACTACCTGCGTGAGTGGCGGCAGGTGCAGGCCACGGCCGTGGGTGACGAGGGGCCGATTCCCGTGATGCTCCGGCAGATCGTGAACCCCGGACTCGGGACGGCCGATCGGTGCGTGTCCTGCCACGTGGCGATGGGACCGGGCGAGCAGGGCGTGACCGGACCGCAGATGGCGCTGCATCGTCCAGTGGTGCACGACCCCGCGGAGTTCGGCTGCACGGTCTGTCACGGCGGGCAGGGGCGGGCCACGGACAAGGCGGATGCGCACGGACACGTGCGGTTCTGGCCCGAGCCGATGCTCCCCGTGTCGATGAGCGAAGCCGGCTGCGGCACCTGCCACACCGCCACCGGCGTCCCGCGGCGCGACGTGCTCGACCTGGCCGCCGCGACCTACGCTCGCCTCGATTGCGCGGCCTGCCACCGCGTGGACGGGCGCGGCGGCACGGTCCGGCCCGACGGTGGGGGCATGGAAGGCCCGGATCTGTCGCGCGTGGGCCTGGCCGGCTACGACCCGTCGTGGTACGACGCGCACGTGGCGAAGGCGGCCACCGAGACATCGGGTCCGTGGGCAACCGCCTTCGGCCCGATCTCGGCGCCCGACCGCGCGCACCTCGAGACGTTCCTGCACACGCGCGTCGCGGCGCCCCGCCTCATCGCGGCGAAGAGCGTGTTCCTGTCGAGCGGGTGCCTTGGCTGCCACAAGGTCAGCGGCGTCGGTGGCGATACGGGGCCGGACCTCACCCGGATCGGAGAGCGGGACCCGGGTCAACTCGACTTCACGCCCGTGCCCGGACGCCGCAGCCTCGAGAACTGGTTCAGCGCACACGTCCGCGCGCCCTCGTCCGTGGTGGCGGGATCGCAGATGCCGGCGCTCGGACTGTCAGACGAGGACGTGCAGGCGCTGACGCTCTTCACGCTGTCGCTGCGGCGGCGCGAGGTGCCAGGGTCCTATCTGCCGCTCGATCAGATCCGCGTGGCTCGACTCGGCGTGCGCGAGTTCGCGTCGGATGGGGCCTCGGTCTACGCCGCGTTCTGCGCCGGGTGTCATGGGCCGGAGGGGCAGGGGCACCGCGCCGCCGGGCTCGCCGCCTTCCCCTCGGTGGCCAACCCCGACTTCCTTGGCCTCGCCTCCGACACCCTCGTGGCGGAGACCATTCTTCGAGGACGCCCCGGTACCCGGATGCGGGCCTGGGCTGACGGGACCACCGGGCTCACCGCCGAGGATGTGCCGCCGCTGGTGGCGCATCTGCGTGCGCTCGCCGGTGTGCCCGCGCCGAGCGAGACGCGTCCGCCTCGCTGGGTGGCTGGCGATGTCCGAGAGGGCGAACGGCTGTACGCCGGCTCGTGCGCGGGGTGCCATGGGGCGGCGGGGGAGGGCGCGGACGCGCCCGCGCTGCGAAACCCCGTCCTCCAGGAGCTCGCCACCGACACCTACTTCGTGGAGACCGTGCGCCGCGGGCGGCGCGGCACGGCGATGCCGGCCTTCGGCACCCCGTCGTCGACCTACCGGACGCTGTCGGCCTCTGAACTCGAGTCCCTCATTACCTTCATCCGCTCCTGGGGAGGACCGTCATGAGTCACCTCACGCGCCGCGAGTTTCTCGACATGGTGGCCGCGGCCGGGCTCGGCGGCTTCGCGCTGTCCGTGGAACAGGCCTGGGGCCTCCAGGGCGTGCAGAACCCGCTGGCCACGTATCCGAACCGCGACTGGGAGCGCACGTACCGCGATCTCTGGGCCTACGACTCGAAGTTCACGTTCACCTGCGCGCCGAACGACACGCACAACTGCCTGCTCAACGCCTACATGCGCAGCGGCGTCATCACCCGTATCGGACCGACGATGCGCTACGGCGAGGCGACGGACCTCTCCGGCAACCGCACGACCCACCGCTGGGATCCACGCGTGTGTCAGAAGGGGCTGGCGCTGACACGCCGCTTCTATGGCGACCGGCGCGTGAATCAGACGATGGTGCGGGCGGGATTCAAGCGATGGGTGGAGGCGGACTTCCCGCGCGATGCGGACGGGCGGCCGCCGCAGGAGTACTTCCAGCGTGCCCGCGACGAGTGGGTGCGGCTGCCGCACGACGAGGCGGCCGCCATCGTCGCGCGTGCGCTCAAGAACATCGCCGAGACGTACTCGGGCGAGGAAGGGCAGGCGCGGCTGCGCGCCCAGAAGTACGACGAGGAGACCATCCAGGCCACGCAGGGGGCGGGGACGCAGGTGCTGAAGCTGCGGGGCGGGATGCCGCTGCTCGGCATCACGCGGGTGTTCGGCCTGTACCGGATGGCCAACTCGCTGGCCCTGCTCGACGCGCACATCCGCAAGGTGGGGCCGGACCAGGC
This sequence comes from Vicinamibacterales bacterium, assembly GCA_030680175.1. Taxonomy (GTDB): domain Bacteria; phylum Acidobacteriota; class Vicinamibacteria; order Vicinamibacterales; family UBA2999; genus JAUXWO01. The sequence continues at coordinate 16,569 of JAUXWO010000015.1, read as the reverse complement.
GCTCGGTAGCCGCGGGTTCGACAACTACTCGTGGCACACGGATCTGCCGCCGGGCCATCCCATGGTGACGGGCCAGCAGACGGTGGAGTTCGACCTCTCGGCGGTCGAGCACGCCAGGACCGTCGTCGTGTGGGGCATGAACTGGATCTGCACCAAGATGCCCGACGCGCACTGGCTCACCGAGGCCCGGCTCAAGGGGACGCGCATCGTCGTGATTGCGTGCGAGTACTCGGCGACCTCGAGCAAGGCGGACCAGGCCATCGTCGTCCGGCCGGGGACGACGCCGGCGCTGGCGCTGGGGCTGTCGCACGTGATCCTGCGCGACCGGCTGTACGACGCGGACTACGTGAAGCGCTGGACGGACCTGCCGATGCTGGTGCGCACGGACACGCTCAAGTACCTGCGCGCCCAGGACGTCTTCGGCGGCGAGCTCGCCGCGCTGCATCAGGCCGAGGTGCTCCCGGCGGGGACGCGCGCGGCGGCGCCGGCGGCGCAGCGGGGCCAGAGCATGCCCGAGGCGATGCGGAAGGCGTGGGGCGACTACGTGTGGTGGGACCGGGCGTCGGGGCGTCCGCACCCGCTCACGCGCGACCAGGTGGGCACCGGCTCGCCGATGGCGGACCCGCAGCTCGAAGGCGCCGTGACCGTCACGCTCGCGGACGGATCCCAGGTGCGCTGCCGCCCGGTGTTCGACCTGGTGAAGGAGTACGCGGCGCACTTCGACCCGAAGACGACGGAGGAGTTGACGTGGGCGCCGGCGTCGGCGGTCGAGTCGCTGGCCCGCCACATCGCCGCGGCGCCGGGGACCACGCTCTTCGCGCTCGGCATGGGGCCGAACCAGTTCTTCAACAACGACAACAAGGATCGCGGGGTGTTCCTGCTGGCGGCGCTCACCGGCAACGTCGGGAAGATCGGCGGGAACGTCGGCTCGTATGCGGGGAACTACCGGGTGTCGCTGTTCAACGGTTCGCCGCAGTACATCAACGAGGACCCGTTCAACCTCGAGCTGGATCCGGCGCAGCCGGCCCGGGTCCGCCAGTTCTGGCGGGCGGAGTCGGCGCACTTCTACAACCACGAGGATCACCCGCTCAAGGTGGGCACCCGGATGCTGACCGGGTCCACCCACATGCCGACGCCCACCAAGGCCATGTGGTTCGCCAACGCGAACTCGATCCTCGGGAACGTCAAGTGGCACTACAACACGGTGGTCAATGCGCTGCCGCGCATCGAGATGATCGCGGTGCAGGAGTGGTGGTGGACGGGATCCTGTGAGTGGGCCGACGTCGTGTTCGGGGTGGACTCGTGGGCCGAGCTCAAGCACCCGGACATGACCGCGTCGGTCACCAATCCGTTCCTGGCGGTGTTCCCCCGGACGCCGATGCCGCGCATCTTCAACACCATCGGTGACATCGAAGTGGAGGCGCTGGTCGCATCGAAGCTGGCGGAGCTCACCGGCGATCAGCGCTTCAACGACTGCTGGAAGTTCGTGCGCGACGGGCGGACGGACGTGTACCTGCAGCGTGTGCTCGACCACTCCACCAACACCAAGGGCTATCGCTTCAGCGACCTGGAGGCGAAGGCACTCGAGGGGGTGCCGGCCGTCATGCAGTCGCGCACGACCCCGAAGGCGGTCGGCTACGACCAGGTGACGGACTCGGCGCCCTGGTACACGAAGAGCGGGCGGCTGGAGTTCTACCGGGAGGAAGACGAGTTCATCGAAGCCGGCGAGAACCTTCCGGTGCACCGCGAGCCGATCGACTCGACCTTCTACGAGGCCAACGTCATCGTCGCGCCGAAGCACGAGGCGATTCGTCCGGCCGGGCCGGAGGCCTACGGGGTCGCGCGCAGTGACATGCGCTGTGACGTGCGCAGCGGGCGCAATGTCGTCCTGACGTGGGCCGAGACCCGGCAGACCGAGCACCACCTGGCGTCGCAGGGGTTCAAGTTCATCTTCCACACGCCGAAGTACCGCCACGGGTCGCACACCACGCCGATCGACACGGACATGAACGCCGTGCTCTTCGGGCCGTTCGGCGACATCTACCGGCAGGACAAGCGCAGCCCGTTCGTGACGGAGGGCTATGTCGACATGAATCCGGGCGATGCCCAGGCGCTTGGCGTCGCCGACGGCGACTACGTCTGGATCGATCCGGACCCCGAGGACCGGCCCTTCCGCGGCTGGCAGACGAACAAGCGGGACATGGCCTTCGCGCGCCTGCTGTGCCGCGCGCGGTACTACCCCGGCACCCCGAAGGGCGTGACGCGCATGTGGTTCAACATGTATGGCGCCTCGCCGGGATCGGTGCAGGGCCAGCAGCAGCGCGCCGACGGGCTCGCGAAGAACCCGCGGACCGGCTATCAGGCCATGTTCCGGTCCGGCTCGCACCAGTCGGCGACACGCGGCTGGCTCAAGCCCACGTTGATGACCGATTCGCTCGTCCGCAAGGAGACGTTCGGCCAGAGCATCGGCGAGGGGTTCCTGCCGGATGTGCACTGTCCCACGGGCGCGCCGCGCGAGGCCTTCGTGAAGATCTCGCGTGCCGAGCCCGGGGGGATGGGCGGCGAGGCGCTCTGGCGGCCCGCCGCCATGGGCATCCGCCCACGCTACGAGTCCGACGCAATGAAGCGGTACCTGCGCGGAGATTTCGTTTCCGGAGTGAAGGAGTAGGCCATGGCACGCGTCCACAACTGGCAGATCGGCCGGGAGATGTCCTACTGGTACCCGGAGAGCCGGCCGGAGAAGCAGTTCGCCGCCGTCTTCGACACGAACAAGTGCATTGCGTGCCAGACCTGCACCCTCGCCTGCAAGACGACGTGGACGTCGGGCAAGGGACAGGAGTACATGCTGTGGAACAACGTCGAGACCAAGCCGTACGGGTCGTATCCGCTGGCGTGGGATCTGAAGCTGCTCGACATGATCGGCGGCAGCCAGTGGAATGGCGGCGTCTACGAGGGCCAGACGATCTTCGAGTCGGCCCCGGCGGGCGAGCGGGTGATGGGCTGGAAGCCCGAGGCGCAGGACTACGCGTACCCGAACGTCGGAGAGGACGACTGCGCCGGGCAGGTGGACGGCGGTGCGGAGTTCTCGCTGCCGCACATGGCGTGGTTCTTCTACCTCGCGCGCATCTGCAACCACTGCACGTATCCGGCCTGCCTGGCGTCGTGTCCACGCGGCTCGATCTACAAGCGCCCGGAAGACGGCATCGTGCTCGTGGACCAGGGGCGCTGCCGCGGCTACCAGGAGTGCGTGAAGGGCTGTCCGTACAAGAAGGTGTTCTTCAATCCGATGACGGGCACCTCCGAGAAGTGCATCGCCTGCTATCCGAAGATGGAGCTGGGCCTGCAGCCGCAGTGCTTCGTCAACTGCATCGGCAAGATCCGGATGGCCGGCTACCTGTCCACGCCGGACAAGGCCCGGGCCGACAACCCGCTCGACTACCTCGTGCACGTGCGGAAGATCGCGCTGCCGCTGTACCCGCAGTTCGGACTCGAGCCGAACGTCTACTACATTCCGCCCATCCACGTGCCGACGCCGTTCCTGCGCCAGATCTTCGGGCCCGGCGTCGACGCGGCGGTGGCGGCGTATCGGAACGCGCCGAATGACGACGACCTGGCCGGCCTGCTCAGCCTGTTCGGCTCGACCGAGTCGGTGATGACGCGCTGGGTGCGGCAGGGCCAGGAGGTGGCGGGCGTCGACGATCGGGGCACCACGCTCGTGCGCGTCCCGCTCACCGAACCCGTCGTCGAGCGCGCCGCCTTCGACCGCGTCTATCAGATCATGCGGCACAACTGCCCGTAGGAGGACGCCATGCGCACCATCTGGACCGTGCTGCTTGTCGTCGCGCTCGGGGCGGGCGCGGCGTGCCGGCGCCCGCCGGCACCGACGCCCGATGTCGTGGCCGTCGCGACGGCCACCCTGCCCGGCGATCCGCTGGACCGGGCCTGGCAGGCGGCGCCCGAGCATGTCGCGGCGCTGCTGCTGCAGGACCTGGTCGAGCCGCGCCTCATGACGCCCTCGACCGCCGCGGTGCGCGTGCGCGCCCTTGTGAGCGGCGACGAGATCGCCCTGCGCCTCGAGTGGGCCGATGTCGAGGCAGACGATCGCCCCGGACCCGGGCAGTTTCCCGATGGGTGCGCGGTGCAGTTCCCGCAGAAGGCGGCGGCCAGCGCCCCGGATCCGCAGATGGGACAGCTGGGGCAGGGGGTCGACATCACGTTCTGGCGAGCCGACTGGCAGGCGACCGTGAACGGGCGGGGCGACACGATTCAGGAGCTCTACCCGAATGCCACCGTCGATCACTACCCGTTCGACGCCCGGTCGCTCGAGCGCGGCTCGGACGCGCAGCGCGACATGGCCACGCGGTACGCGCCTGCCGTGGGGGCGGGCAACGTGCGCGGGGCGTGGCGCACCTCCGCCGTCGAGGATCTCGTCGCGGAGGGCCCCGGCACCCTGTCGCCCGCGGCCACGACCGTGTCTCGCGGCGGGGGCGTGCGGACGGCGGATGGCTGGGCCGTGGTGATTGTCCGCCCGCGTCCCGAGGGCCTGTCGCTGCAGGCGCCGGCGACGGTGGCGTTCGCGGTGTGGCAGGGCGGTGCGGGGGAAGCGGGCGCCCGGAAGATGCGGACCGGCTGGGTGCCCCTGTCGATGCGGGAGGCACCATGAGCGCCGACAGTCCTGACGAACGCGACGCGATGATGCGGGCGCTGCTGAGAGGCTCGGCGGAGTGGCGGCTGCTCAGCCGCCTCTTCGAGTGTCCCTCGGACGCGTGGCGCGCGGACCTGGAGGCGCTCGCGCGTGAGCTCCCCGAGGGGGAGCTGCGCACGGCGGTGGCGGAGGCCGGCGTCGAGGCCGGCGAAGGCCTCTTCCATTCCGTGTTCGGGCCTGGAGGGCCGGCGCCTCCGCGCGAGGTCAGCTACCACGACACGCTGGAACTCGGGACGTTGATGTCCGCGCTCGTCAGCCACTACGAGGCCTTCGACTACCGGCCGGGCTCACCCGAACCCCCCGATCATCTCGCCGTCGAGGTGGGCTTCGTCGCCTACCTGTATCTGAAGGAGGCCTTCGCCGTCGCGACGGCCGACCCCGAGACGGCGGCGCTCACCGCGCGGGTCCGTGAGCGATTCGTGCGTGAGCACCTCGCGATGATGGCCGAGCCGATCGCGGGCCTGCTCGCGGCCTCGGGCGTGTCGTACCTCGCGCGCGCCTCGGCGCTGCTGGCCGCGCGTGTCGGGTCGCGTCCACGCGCGCCCGGCCTGCCCGTGATCCAGCCGGTCCTCGACGACGAGGAGGATGGAGGATTCACGTGCGCGTCATAGGGGACGGCCAGCTCATCATCGTGGGCGGGCACTGCCGCGGCGTCGGCAAGACGACCGTCATCGAGCACCTGCTGCGGCGCAGCCCGCACGAGGCCTGGGTGGCGGTCAAGATCTCGGCGCACCGGCATACGCCGGGGCCGGCCGGCCGCCTGTTGGTCGAAGAAGACGATGGCCGCCGCCCTGATCGACAGACGGGACGCTACCTCGCGGCCGGCGCACGGCGGGCGTGGCTGTGCCACGCCGCCGACGCCGTCATGCCGATGGCCGCGCAATTCGTCGCGGGGCTGCGTGCGAGCGGGATGAACGTCATCGTCGAGTCGAACCGCCTGGTGCAGCATGCCGGCGCCACCACCGCGATCTTCGTGCTGTCACCCCCCCTCGAGGACTGGAAGCCCTCCTCGGCCGCTCTCGTCGCGGCGGCGGACGCGTTCGTGATCGGCCCCTGCGCTCAGCGCGGGACGGACCATTGGCCGGTCGCCGACGGGCACATCGACGGGCGGCCGCTCTTCACCCTCACGGCATCGGGGCCCCTCGATGCGTGGTATCACACCCGCCACACCCCGCGCCCGCCCGCGTCGCAGTCGACGGCCACCCCTGCACTGGTCTAATGTAGGCGCTCTCCGCCACGCGGGCACCCGGGCGACCGATGGCGTCTCGCCGCCCGGGCCGTCGAGTGGAGTGGTGTTGACGATCGACGACCGGGCCGCCCGTGGGGCGGGCCCGCGGGATCGCGGCTGAGCAGAGGCGCAGGCGGTACCGCTTCAGTCGCGCCACTCCACTCGTCGTGGAGTGGCCAGTCACGGTCGAGGAGTTGCCGGCGCGATGGCTCACGTCAGATTCACCGCGAACATCCAGCGCCATGTGGCCTGTCCGCCGGAGGACGTGGAAGGCGCGACGCTAGGCGCGGTGCTCGACGCCTACTTCGTCCGCCATCCCGCCGCGCGCGGCTACGTCCTCGACGATCAGGGCCGCGTCAGAAAGCACATGGCCGTCTTCATCGGTGGCCGTCAGCTCGAGGATCGGCGGGGGCTGGCCGATCCCGTCGGGCCGGACGAGGCCGTCGACGTTGTCCAGTCGCTCTCGGGAGGAGCCACATCATGACTGAGGTCTGCCATGTCGCGACGCGCAAGGGCCTGTTCACCCTCGAGCGCGCCGGTGCGGGCTGGGGCATCGCACGCGCGAGCTTCCTCGGCGACAACTGCACGCTGGCCGTCGCCGATCCGCGCTCGGGGCACCTGTTCGCCACCTTGAACCACGGCCACTTCGGCGTGAAGATGCACCGCTCGCCGGACGGCGGCGCGACGTGGCAGGAGATCGCCGCGCCGGTCTATCCGGAGAAGCCCGAAGGCTATGTGCCGAAGACGCCGGTCGAGGGAACCCCGGCTGACTGGGCGCTGAAGCTCGTCTGGGCCATCCAGCCCGGTGGCGCCGACGAGCCCGGTGTGATCTGGTGCGGGACGATGCCGGGCGGGCTGTTCCGGTCGACGGACCACGGCGACTCGTGGGCGATCAACCGGCCGCTGTGGGATGACCCGCGGCGCGAGGAGTGGTTCGGCGGCGGCGCCGACCATCCGGGCATCCATTCGATCTGTGTCGACCCGCGCGATTCGGCGCACGTGCTCATCGGCATCTCGTGCGGCGGCGCCTGGCGCACGCGAGACGGCGGCGCCACATGGGACCTGGCCGGCACGGGCATGCGCGCCGAGTTCATGCCCCCTGAGCGCGCGTTCGAGCCGAACGTCCAGGACCCGCACCTGCTGGTGCAGTGCCCGAGAGATCCGGACGTGCTGTGGGTGCAGCACCACAACGGCATCTTCCGGTCCGTGGATGGCGGCGTGACGTGGCTGGAGATCGCCGATGTGAAGCCCTCGACGTTCGGCTTCGCCGTCGCCGTGCACCCGCACGACCCCGAGACCGCGTGGTTCGTCCCGGCAATCAAGGACGAGAAGCGGATTCCGGTGGACGGTCGCGTCGTGGTCACGCGTACGCGCGACGGGGGCCGCACGTTCGAGACGCTCTCGCGCGGGCTGCCCCAGGAGCACGCGTACGATCTGGTGTTCCGCCACGCGCTCGACGTCGATGCGACGGGCACGACGCTGGCGTTCGGATCGACGACGGGGTCGCTGTGGATCAGCGAGGACGGCGGGGACTCGTGGCAGGCGGTGTCTGCCAACCTGCCACCCGTCCACGCCGTGCGCTTCGCATAGGCCGCGCGCCGTTGTCCGTGACGGCCCCGATCAGTTCGTCGAGGGCACGACCGGCGGGAAGTCGCTGCTGAACATCAGGTATTCCAGCTTCCAGCTGCCGCGCAGGTCGCGGAACACGAAGAGGAACTTGCCGCGGTCACGCCGCTCCTGGCCCCCGGGGGGCGCCATGTTCAGGCGGTAGTCGCCGCTGACGTACGCAATCGTGCCCGCCCCGGAGATATCCCGTGGCTCGAGCGAGAGGTCCGAGGCGCCCTCGGCGAACCGGCCGACGTAGTACTGCTCGATCGGTTCCACCCCCCGGACGGACGAAGCGTTGGGGGGCATGACCACGGCCGTGCCGGCGAAGAAGCTGGCCACCTTCGCCGCATCTGCGGCGTTGTAGGTCACCACAAACTCCTGCAGCAGGGTCTTGAGGGCGGCGAGGTCCGCCTGGCCGAACTCGCGTTCTTTCGGGGCGGAGCAGGCCGTGAGGGAGAGGGCCAGGAGGCTGGCCGCGACAACGTTCATGGTACGCATGGCAATACAGTCCTTCCGGCGGCTGCGATCAGCCGCCTGCATCGAGTATCGGCCATCTTACGTGAAAAGCGCCACCCGTTGCAGTCCTGCCGGGGATGCGACCGCTGAGGCGGGCTACAACGCGTCGAGGGCGCGGCGCAGACCGCCGATGAGATCGTCGAGGTCTTCGATCGACATGACTCGACGGGATGCCACCCTGAAGTCCAGGCGTGCCGGACCGATACGCCGGGGTGTGCAGCGGGGTGCAATGGATCAGGTGCGCAGGAAGGCGATCCAGCCTTCGAACCCGCGCAGGATCATGTCGATGGCAAACGAGCCGGTGAAGAGCGCCGTCACACGGCCCGCGACATCGGTGTAGCGATGCAGGAGCGGCTCGTTGTGGGTTCGCAGCAGGTCATGGACGCGCTTCAGGACCAGGATGGCGGCAAGTGCCGCCGTCAGCGCGAGGCCGATCGCGATGGTCGCCTGGGGCAGCGGCAGACGGCTGCCCGCGAGCACGCTGGCGCTGATCGTGCCGGGCCCCACCAGGAAGGGCATGGCGATCGAGGCCGCCGCGCCGTTCGCGTCCGGCCGCCGGCCCACCCCACCCGGTGACAGGCCCGAAATCAGGCGGATGCCGATGATGAGGAACGTCAGCCCGCCGAAGATCAGGAAGGCGAAGAAGCGAATCTGCAGGACGTTCTCGAACACGCGGTCGCCGCCCCAGGCGAACAGCACGAACACGCCGAAGCTGATCACGCCCGCGCGGATCAACTGGCCCGCGAAATCGCGGAACGTCATCTCCTTGACCAGATCCTCCAGATAGGTGGTCATGATGAACGGGTTCAGCAGGACGAACAGCATCAGGAATGAGCGTGTGAACGGGTCCATGCCGGGCTGAGTACCTCGTATCGGAGCGCGGGTCAAATCACGGCGGCTGAGCTGGGTGCGTCCGGCGCGCCGTCTCTCACCGGGGACAACGTGGTTCCGCGATGAGCGGACAGCGAAGGGATGACGATCGAGATGGAGCGTTCAACGAGGGGAACGAGGCGGCGCCGGGCGCTGTGTGCTGCCGCGGCGGTGACGGCCGCCCTGGTGAGCTGGGCTGACGACGCCCTGGCGCAGACGCTGCGTGGCAGTCAGGCGGCGCTGACCCGCCAGAACCGCGAAGCCGAGCGTCACGACTTCACCTACCTGCAGGCGCGGCCTGAGGTCAGGCGGTTCGTCAACGCCGGGCTGCTCGTGCCGCTGGAGGGCAACGAGAACTACCGCCTGCACAACGTGTCGTTCGAGGTGGCGCGGCCGGAAGTGCGGCTGTTCGTGGAGCGGCTCTCGGCTCAGTACCGTCGCGCCTGCGGCGAACCGCTCGTGGTGACGAGCCTCACGAGGCCCGCGTCGCACCAGCCGTCCAACGCCTCGGCGCGGTCGGTGCATCCGACGGGGATGGCCCTGGACCTTCGCCGTCCCTCGGCGCCGCAGTGCCGTCGCTGGCTGGAGTCGACGCTGCTGCACCTTGACGGCCAGGACGTGCTCGATGCGACGCGGGAGAACCGCCCGCCGCACTACCACGTGGCCCTCTTCCCGTCGAGCTACGTCGCCTACGTGGCGTCCCTGACTGGGGCATCGCCCGAGGCGGTGCTGGCGGAGGCCGCACGGCACTCCTCCCACACCGTGCAGCGCGGCGAGAGCCTCGCCCGCATTGCCCGTCGTCACGGTGTCACGGTGCAGGCGTTGCGTCGTGCGAACGGGCTCACCTCGTCCACGATTCACCCGGGACAGGTGCTGGTCCTGCCGCGCAACTGACCTCCGCGGCCCGCTGTCCGCGTCTCGCTACAGCGCGTCGAGGGCGCTGCGGAGATCGCCGATGAGATCGTCGAGGTCTTCGATCCCCACCGAGTAGCGGATGAGCCCCTCGGGCACCCCCGCCGCGGCACGTTCCTCGGCCGTCAGTTCCACGTGGCTCGTGAGCGACGGTGGCCCGGCGACCGTCTCCACCTGCCCGAGGTTCGCGGCGAGATAGGCGTAATCCAGGTGGTCGAGCACGCGCGTCGCCGCCTCGAGGCCGCCGCGGAGTTCGAAGCTGAGCATCCCGCCGAAGCCCGACATCTGCCGCGCGGCGATCGCATGCGCCGCATGCGACGGCAGGCCGGGGTAGTGCACGCGCGCGACCGCCGGGTGGGTCTCGAGGTAGCGCGAGACGCCCATGGCGTTGTCGTTCTGCCGCGCGATGCGCAGGCCGAGCGTCTTCAGGCTGCGCAGCAGCAGGAACGCGTTCTGCGCGTCGAGCGCGCCGCCGGCGATTTCCCGCCACCGATAGATGCGATCCGTCAGGTCTCGCCGTCCGCACACGACGCCGCCCATCGCATCGCCGTGTCCGCCGATGAACTTCGTCGCGCTGTGGATTACGAGGTCCGCGCCGAGCGCCAGCGGCTGCTGGTTGATCGGCGTGGCAAACGTGTTGTCCACGATGACGATTGCGCCCGCCCGGTGCGCGGCCGCCGCCAGGCGCGCCAGATCCACGACCTTCAGCGTGGGGTTGGTCGGCGTCTCGAGGTACAGCAGGTCGCAGCCGCCACCGATCGCCGCCTCGATCGCCTCGGCGTCGTCGGTCTCGCACACCGCGCACTGCACCTGGAAGCGCGGCAGCAGCTCGGTGAACGTCAGGTAGGTGCCGCCGTAGGCATCCTTCAGGGTGACGGCGCGCTGCCCCGGGGAGAGGAGCGCGAAGAGCGTCGAGGCGATCGCGCCCATGCCGTTGGCGAACGCCACCGCGCCATCGGCGCCTTCGAGCGCCGCCATCTTCTGCTCGAAGAGGCGCACAGTCGGGTTCGAGTTCCGGCTGTAGATGTCGCCGGGTACTTCCCCGAGCGCCACGCGCCGCCAGTCGGCGACCGTGTCGTACGCAAACGCCGCGTTGGCGACCAGCGGCGCCACCACCGCGCGCGTGGCGGGATCGGTTTCAGAGAGCAGATGGACGGATCGGGTCGACGGACCTGGCATCGGGGACCTCGTTGGTGTGCGGCTCTCGGCTCTCGGCAATCGGCGCGTCACACGGTACGCCGCATGCCCGTCGCCATCAGTGCGCTGTTCGGCGCTCTCTCGTAGACCTACGCGCGCGTGCCGCAGAAGCGCACGGCGGTGAGGGCGAGGGTACGGGTCGCGGTGACCAGGTCGTCGATGGGCACGTGCTCATCGGGCTGGTGCGCCACGCGGATGTCGCCAGGACCAAACATCATCGTCGGGATGCCGCCCTGGTTGACGAGCAGGCGCATGTCGGCGCCGTAGGTCATGCCTTGCAGCCGGGGCGTACGTCCGGCGGCGTCTTCGAAGGCGGCGCCGACGGCGCGTACGATCGCGTGGTCGGCGGGGATGGAGGCCGGCGCGAACTGCGCGCCCCACCACTCGACGAGCGGCGGGTGTTCCGACAGCCACGGGTCCTCCAGGGCCGCGCGGGCCACCGCGTCTTCGAAGCGGTCGCGTGCGGCGGCGAGGTCCTCGCCGACCGCGATGCCGTAGCGTCCCTCGCAGACGAGGCTCTCGGCGACGTTCGACGCCCAGTGGCCGGCACGGACGATGCCGGGGCAGAGGGGGATGGGGAGCGCGTAGCTGGCGAAGAGGGGGTCGCGGATGGCTTCGTTGCGATCCGCTTCGAAGGCAAGCAGCGCCTGCAGGATCGGCACGAACTTCTCGATCGCGCTCACGCCCTCGGCGCGCATCGCGCCGTGCGCGGTGCGACCGGGCACGGTGATACGGAAGTTGAGGGCGCCGGCCTGTGCGGGCGCCAGCTGCAGCTCGGTCGGCTCCATGACGATCGCGGCATCGGCGCCCGGCCCGCGGACAATCGCGCCGAGCGTGCCGGTGCCGCCATCCTCCTCGCCGATGACGCTCTGGATCAGCAGGCGGCCCGCGAGAGCGACGCCCGCGTCGCGGATCGCCTTGGCGGCGAAGAGCGCGCAGCAGAGCGCGCCCTTCATGTCGAGGGCGCCGCGGCCGTACACGCGGCCGTCGGCGACCGTGCCCTGCCAGGGCGGGTAGGTCCAGCGCCGCTCGTCGCCCACGGGGACCACGTCCACGTGGCCGTTGAGGATGAGCGACGGCCCGTCGCCGCGCCCCATCGAACCCGTCACGCCGAGGCCCTCGGCGCGCTCGGTCTCGGCGGTGTACGCCGGATGGCGGCGCAGGGAGGGCATGTCGAGGGGCCAGGTGTCGACGTCGAGGCCGATGGCCCGCATCTCGCCCGCGAAGAACCGCTGGGCGTCGTCTTCGCCGGGGGTGCCGTTGAGGCTGCGGACGGCGACGAAGCGGCAGAGCGTGTCGACGAGTGCCTCGGGGTCGAGGGCGGCGAGGACGCGGCGTTCAAGGTCAGTCACCGCGAAAGTATAAGGGGTCTGGCACCGTGACATCGAAATCCGCGCAGTTTCCGCGTACGCCCCTGTGGAAATCTCGGCGTGGCCGCCAGCCGACTCCCGTCACGTGCGTGGGTACGCAGTAACTGCGCGGATTTCGATGTCACGGTGCCAGACCCCTCTTCAGCCGGTGTTGCGGAGCCCGGCCGCAATGCCGTTGATGGTGGCCGCCAAGGCGTAGTCCAGGGCGTCGCTCCGCTCCCCGCCACGTTTGCGCGAGAGGAGCGTCACCTGGATGAGGCTGAGCGGATCGACGTATGGGTTGCGCAACCGAATCGACCGCGCGAGCACGGGGTTCTGCTCGAGCAGGTCCGACTGACCGGTGACCTGCAGGACGAGACGCCTGGTACGGGCGAATTCGGCGGACAGGCGGTTGAAGACACGGTCGCCGAGCGACCGGTCGGTCACGAGCGCGGCGTACCGCGCCGCAATCGACAGGTCCGCCTTCGCCAGGCCGATCTCGACGTTGCGGACGAGGTCCTGGAAGAGCGGGAAGGCCTGCATCATCTCCCGCAGCAGGGCCGCGTGCGCCGCGCCGCCTTCGGCGAATCGATCGAGCGCGTACCCCACGCCGAACCAGGCGGGCAGCACGTGCCGGCTCTGCATCCAGCCGAAGACCCACGGAATCGCACGCAGGTCGTCGAGGCCGCGGGCCTCGCCGCGCCGGGCCGGACGCGATCCGATGCGCGCGTGATCGAGCTCGGCGACCGGCGTGGCCTGCTCGAAGTAGGGCAGGGTGTCGGGATGCTCCGCGATCTCCGCGCGGTAGTACGCATACGCGTCCGCCGAGAGCGTCTCCATGGCCGCGTGCCACCGCGCCTCGTCGGCGGGTGCCGGGGGACGGAGGTTGATCCGCGCATCGAGCGCCGCGGCCACCATCAGCGACAGGTTGCGTTCGGCGAGCACGGGGTCCGCGTACTTCCAGTTGAGCACCTCGCCCTGCTCCGTGATCTTGATCGCCCCGTCGAAGGCGCCGGGTGGCTGCGAGGTGATCGCACGATGGGTCGGACCGCCGCCGCGGCCCACCGTGCCGCCCCGGCCGTGGAAGAGGCCGAGCGTGACGCCGCAGTCGCGCGCCACGTCATGCAGCGCCCGGTGCGCGCGATAGATCTCCCATGTGCTCGTCAGCATCCCGCCGTCCTTGTTGGAGTCGGAGTAGCCGAGCATCACTTCCTGGCGGCCGCCCCACGAGGCCAGGAGGCGCGCGTAGTCGGTCCGCGTCCACAGATCCCGGCAGACGTCTGGCGCGTGCCGTAGATCGTCGATGGACTCGAAGAGGGGGACCGGCATGACGCCGGGGTCCGCGCCGGTGGCGGCCACCTGGACGCCGCTCGTCTCGAGGAGCCGCACCAGCGTGAGGACGTCCTCCACGCCGCGGGCGCCGCTGATGACGTAGCTCCGGATCGCGGGCGGTGGATACGCGCGCTTGAGGTCCGCCAGGCCCCGCAGGCTGTCGAGCAGGCGGCGCGTGTCCCCGGACGGCGGCGCCGGCAGGCCGGGGCGCTCCGAGGCGCCCTCGAGATCGGCGAGCGCCCGCGCGTGCACCCGCGCGTGCTGACGCAGGTCGATGGCGTGCAGATGAAATCCGAACGTCTCGACCTGCCGCAGGAGCGGGTCGATCAGCAGGGCGGCCACGCGCGCACCGTGGTTGTCGCGCAGGCTGTCGCGAATGGCGCGCAGATCCTGCGTGAACGCGGCGGCATCCGGGTAGCCGTGGTCCGTGCCGGGGTGGTCCCGCGCCGCGCGCAGCCGCCACCCCATGTAGCCGAGCAGGTGGCGGTACACCTCCGTGGGCGATCGGCGATCGGGCAACGGATCGAGCGAGGGGATCGTCCGCGTGTACTCGTCGAGCCGCGCCTGCAACGCCTCCGAGACGGGCACCCGCATGGTCGAGGCACTGAGACGTTCGACGAGCGCCTCGAGCCGGTGCACGTAGGCGTCGAGGATCGCCTCGCGCGCCATCCGCAGGGCCGCGCGGGTCACCTCCGGGGTCACGTGCGGGTTGCCGTCGCCATCGCCACCAATCCACGAGCCGAACCGCACCACGCGCGGCAGCGCATCGTTGTCGGGACGCTCGCCATACGCGTCGGCGAACGCCGCCCCGAGTTCTTCGTACACGACGGGCATCGTGTCGATGAGCACGTCGGTGTAGTAGTCGAGGCCCATCCGCACCTCATCGAGCACCGACGGCCGCCGTCGCCGCACGTCGTCGGTCTGCCAGAGGGCGGTGATCTCCGCCGTGATGATCGCCTCGTGGGCCGCGGCGTCGGCATCGGTGAGGGGCACCCGGTCGAGCTGGTCGAGCGCGGCGGCGATCCGGCGGTGCTTGAAGAGGACGGTGCGGCGCGAGACCTCCGTCGGGTGCGCGGTGAAGACCGGTACCACCTCGACCTCGCGCAGCCGGCCGAGGACCGCGTCGCGATCGCATCCAGACGCGCGCAGGCGCCGCAGTGTCCCGCGCAGGGTCCCGGGCTGGGGCGCCTCGTCGCGCCGCAACCGTGCGGCGCGCCGCCGCCGCCGGCGATGGGCCGTCTCCGCGAGGTTCGTCAGGTCGAAGTAGATGGCGAAGGCGCGCGTCAGGCCGTAGGCCTCGTGGACGGGGAGGACGTCGACGAGCCGCTCGGCCTCCTGCATCAACGCGAGATCAGCGGGGTCGGACGCGCCTTCGTTCTGGGCGCGCTCCCGGTGCCGGATGGCGAGCGTGCGCAGGGCCTCGACCGCGTTGAACAGCTCCACGCCCGCCTGCTCGCGGATGACGCGGCCGAGCAGCGTGCCGAGGAGGCGCACATCACGGCGGAGCGGCGCGACCTTCAGCTCCGCATCGGTGGCGACCAGTTCGGCCAGACGAGCGGCCGGATCGTCGTGCGCCCAGAGCGGCGGCGTGAGATCGTCGGAGCGAGAGGCCATGCCCTCACTGTACGCCGGCCCGCGCGATTCGTGCGCCCGCATCACGCGCAAGATGCCGGCCACACCAACTCAACGGCATGCGCACGCAGCCATGGCGCATCGCTCTGGGACGGCCGCCAGGTCCGTCGGGGCATCACGCGGCCAGCGGGTTCTCCCACTTGAGGCCGGGGAACTTCGAGAAGTCGCCGTCCGTGGAGTGCAGCGTCAGTCCGTGCTCGATGGCGAGTCCCGCCAGATGGGCGTCGGGCACCAGACGGCTCGTCATCCACGTCGCACGCAGAAACGCACCAACGATCTCTCGGTGGGCGCTGCCTGGCAGCGGCACCCAGACCGGTTCGCACGTCAGCCACTCGTCCACCTGGCGCCACGCTGCGGCGGGCGTCACGGGATGCCGCACCACGACGGGGTTCGTGGCCAGCCGGATGAAGGCAAGGAGCGACGGCCACGGCAACCCGACGGCCACCGTTCCGTTGAGCCGGTCGTCCAGCCACACACGCGCGCGCTCGTGCTCGGGGGCGGCGTGGTTGGCGGCATGGAGCAGCAGGTTCGCATCGACGAGGATCACGGGTGCCCTTCGCCTTCCACTCTGGACAAGACCTCTTCGACGTTGTCGAGGCTGCCGACGAGGCTCGGTCCGAGATCGAAACCGCGTGTGCGGTAGGGCGTGCGTGGCGGCACGCGCTTCTCGAGCGCTGCCAGTCCCGCGCGCAGCGCCTCGTTCACAACGGTCCTCAGCGGCCGGTCCCGCGTCGCCGCCTTCAACTTCACCGCCACATCGTCATCGAGCGTCAATGTCGTCCTCATGCCTTGATGCTAGGCACTTGATGCCTTGATGTCAACGATGGAACGACGCAGGAAGCCGCGATCACGCCCCTTCTCACTCCACCATCCGGTACTGCAGCGCCTCCGCCAGGTGCGCCGGCGTGATGCGGTCGGCGCCGGCGAGATCCGCGATCGTGCGCGCGACGCGCAGGACGCGATGAAAGCCGCGCGCGGAGAGCTGCAGCCGCTCGGCGGCGCGGTGCAGCAGCCGGCGGCCGGTCGCGTCGAGCGCGCAGTGCTGCGCCAGCGCCCGGCCCTGGAGCGTGGCGTTCACCGTGTGGCCGGGATGCGCCGCGAGCCGCTCCCGCTGACGCGCACGTGCGGCGAGGACACGCATGCGCACGGCGGAGGAGGCCTCGCCGGGCGGGCCGTCCGTCAGCTCCGCGACGGGCACGGCCTCCACCTCGACGATCAGG
>JAUXWO010000002.1 GCA_030680175.1 Vicinamibacterales bacterium | reverse complement strand
AGGCCGAGTAGCCCGTCTGCGTGCCGGCGCGGTTGCCGCCCACATCGATACGGGTCATCTGCACCGACGGCGTCACCGCCAGCAGTGACCACATGTCGCGGCCGTTCGTGATCGACTTCAGCGAGTCCAGCTTGAAGTTCTGATCGAAGCGCGTCGACGGCGTGTCGATGACCGGCGACTCGCCCGTCACCGTCACCGTCTCTTCGAGCGTCGCCAGCGCCAGCTCGACGTTGATGGTCGCCGTGAAGCCCAGCGTCAGCTGGACGTTCTCACGCCGCACCGTGTTGAAGCCGGGGAGTTCGTACGTGATCGTGTAGGTGCCGGGGGGCACCGCGGGGAACCGGTAGTTCCCGTTCTCCGACGTCACCGACGTCTGGAGGCCGAGCATCGACGGGCTCGCCGCCGTGACCGTCACACCGGGAAGGACCGCGCCGCTCGTATCGGCGACCCGCCCCTGAATCGTTGCTGTCGAACTGGCGCCGCCGCCCTGCGCCCAAACCTGTGGGGACAGAAGCAACAGGGCCGCGATCATCAGACACCCTGTCAATACACGCTGATGCATACCATTCTCCTCACACGGCACGCCGCGAAACGCCACGGCGCGCCAAACGAAGCCGAAGGTCCTGGCGGAACGGCCCGGACACGGCTTCACACCGGCGAACGACCGAGAGTGCACGAACGGACGAGCGAACGAGCGGAACGAGGGATGACAGCGGACGACCGGTTATGACGAACGAAGCTTGCAGACGACGCGCGTAAGGTCGGGCACCCAACGACGACGAACGACACCGGAATGCGCTCCGGAGTTCGAGCTACGGACGGACGGTCTTGCTGAACGAGCGGGGCAAACGGACGGACGCGCAGTCCCCGGTCGATGGCCGGCCGGGGCCCACTCATCGAAGCCGGTGACCGGGACGTGGGCATCCCGGGCCGGAAAAATGCGGACGGCCCGAAGGCCGTCCACGCATCCCAGAGCTTTTAGCTCAACCGTTCAGGGACAAGCAAGTACTTTCCGGGGGCCAATGGTCGATTTTCGGGGACAAAACCGGACGCTCGTTCGGGTGGGCTGCGGGCCGCCGCACACCCCGCGGCCTATCCGCGCGCGAACCGGGTCACGAAGATGCCGCTGATGATCGCCGTCGCGCCGACTGCCTGCGTCCACAGCACGGGCTCGGCGAGCCACACGTACGCGACGACCATCGCGACAACCGGGGTGAGGTTGCTGTAGACCGACGTGCGGGTGGATCCGATCCGCTGCACGCCGGTGTACCAGATCAGGTAGGCCACCCCGAGCGCGAACACCGAGGAGAAGAACATCAGCACCCAGCTCGTCGCCGGGATCGCGCCCCAGTCCGTCGTCACGAACGCCGGCGCCGCGATCGCGGTGTACAGCGTCGCGCCGATCATCGTCGACCAGCCGGTCAGCACGAGCGGCGAGTGCCGGCGCAGCAGCGGCTGCGACCCCACCGAGTAGAGCGCCCAGCAGAGCATGGCGCCGAACATCAGCGCGTCCCCCGTCAGCGAATTCACCTCGAGGCGCGCGCCGCGGCCGACGACGAAGTAGAGGCCGACGAACGAGAGGCCCGCGCCGACCCATCGCGGCCAGGTAACCCGCTCGTGACCGGCCGCGGCCGCCATCAGCGCCACGGCGATCGGCGAGCAGCCGAAGATGAGCGAGCTGTTGGCGACGCTGGTGCGCGCGAGGCCGCCGACGAAGCAGAGCTGATACACGGTGTGTCCGAGCACCCCGAGCAGGGCCACGCGGATCCACTCCTCGCGCGTGAAGCCGGTGCCGGGGCCCGACCGCTGCCGCTCGTACGCGATCGCGCCGAGGAACAGGACGGCCACCACGATCAGCCGCAGGGCATTGAACACCAGCGGCGGGAAGTCGCGGATGGCGTATTTGATGACGGAGAAGTTGGCGCCCCAGATGACGATCATCAGGAGCAACAGCACGTCGAGCCCGCCGAACGGGGCGCGGGCGACCACGGGTGCCGTTGGTGCCTCGGGGGCCTCTTGTGCCACAGGTGCGATGCCTCAGGGGCGGCGGGGGCCTGCCCCGCCGGTGCGCCGTCATGCGGGACGATGGGAAGGCGGAAAACGACGAACAGCGCCCCGGCGTGAGCCAGAGGCGCTGTCATCAGCGTACCGAGCGCGTCAGCCGTCTCGTCTCGTCGGGAGCAGGCGGACCCGCTCCCGGTTCCCCACCTAGCCGCCGAACGGCTTGATGAAGAACAGAATCAGCGAGATGAGCAGCACGTAGATCACGAGCGACTCGATGAGCACGAGGCCCAGGATGAGCGCGCCGCGGATCTCGCCGGCCGCCCCGGGGTTGCGCGCGATGGCCTCGGCGGCCGACGCAACGGCCTTGCCCTGCCCGAGCGCGCCGAACGCCGCGGCGAACGCCAGCGCGAAGCCGGCCGTGATCACCGACCACATCACCAGGCCGCTGTCGGGCGACACGCCGGCCTCCTGCGCATAGGCGGGCGACACCGCGCCCATGGCGAGAAACATCAAGAACGAAGCCAACACGGTCCGTCGGGTGCTCACAGCTAACGCCTCCTCAGCACGCGTCTATTCAACACGCCTACTTCACACATGTACACGCGCGCCACCTGCCGGCCCGGGGCCGGCCGCTGCCGCCGCGTCACAGAACCACTTAGATTACGATGCTCCCCTGAAGGAGCGGAGCGCCTCGACGGCCGCCGCGACGACGAGCGACGAGACCCCCAGCAGCATCCCCAGGGGATCGAGGTGCAAACGCACCATCATACCGTAGGCCGCCACGGCAAGAATAGCATGTCTTGTGAAATACTTCACTAGCGCCCAGGTCCGGCCGGGCGCTGTCCCGTCCGCCCCGATCGCCCCCACCCCCGACCGGATGGCCCAGGCGCCGAGCGCCATCAGCGCCCCGCCCCCGAGCACCCCGAACGCCAGCCGCAGGTCGTCGGGCCGCACCGCCGCCGCGGCGCCCGCCATCACGGCCAGCACCACGAGCGTGTCCCGCGACACGCGGCGCAACATCAGGTCAGCGCTCACGATGTCACGCTCCGGGTTTGGACCCGGCATCCGCGCGGGCGCGGTCCTGCTCCATGCGGGTGATGCCCTTCATGATGCGCACGACGTTCAGGACGCCGGCCGCCAGCCCGATCGCGAACCCGCACAGGCTCAACCAGGGCTTGGTGCCGAAGACGCCGTCCAGCCACAGCCCGCCGGCGAAGCCCAGCCCCAGGGCGAAGACAAAGGACAGCCCCACCGTACTGAGCTGGCCGATGATCTTGATCGTGTCCCCCCGCGTCAGCCCGGCCATGGTTTCAGTGTAGTCCGGCGCGTTGCTATACTGGCCGGGCAGGCGTACTGCCTTCGTTTTCCCAGCGCCCGGCCCCCTGGCCGCCGGCTTCCCGGAGGCCGTGCCTGATGGCCGGCGCCAATCGCCAGGTTCCGGTGGACACCCCATGAAGACCGTCCCCTCGGCTGCCCGACTCACGCTGGCCGCCCTCGCCGCGACCCTGGCCCTGGCCGTCACCCTCTCCGGACAGGCGCTGGAGCGCGTCGTCTATGTGAGCGTGTTCGAGGGCGGCAGCTACGCACCGCTGACCGAGACCCCGGCGCCCGCCGACGTCGTGGTGCGCGAGGACGGCGTCGCGCGCGAGGTGCTGCGCGTCACCCGCGCCACCGAGCCGATGCCAATCGCCGTGATCGTCGACAACAGCGCCCCGAGCAGCCCGGCGATTGCCGATCTGCGGCGCGCCCTGACCGCCTTTGCCGAGACGGCGCAGGGGCTCGGGCCGATCGCGCTCATCTCGGTGGCGGATCGCCCGACGATCCTGGCCGACTACACGACGGTGCCGGCCTCGCTCACCTCCGCCATCAACCGCGTCTTCGCGGTCCCGGGCAGCGGCGCCACCCTGCTCGACGGCATCATCGAAACGGCGCGCGGCATCGGCCGCCGCGAGGGCGAGCGCGCAGCCATCGTGCTGCTGGTGGCCGAACACATCGAGTTCAGCGACGCGCATTACTCCCAGGTGCTCGAGGCCGTGGCCGACAGCGGCGCCGCGCTCCACGCGGTGGTGTGGACGCGCCCCGGCGGGTCCTTCGGCGACGACCGCGTGCAGAACCGCGCGACGGTCCTGGACCGCGGCGTGCGCGAATCCGGCGGGCTGCGGATCGATGTCCTCGCCAGCCAGGCCTACGAGTCGCGCATGCGCGAACTCGCGACGGTCCTCACCCACCAGTACCGCGTCGTCTACGCGCGGCCCCAGACCCTGATTCCCCCGCGCCGCGTCGAGGTCACGATGGCGCGTCCGGGCCTGGACGCGCGTGCGACGCCGGCGCGCGGCCAGAAGGGCGGCTGATCCATGCACCGGCCCCCGGTGTGGCTCCCCGCGGCGGTCGCGGTCGCGGTGATGACGGCCGGCGCCGCCGGCCAGCCGCGCCAGGATCCCGCGCAGCAGGTCTTCCGTACGGGCATCGACATCGTCTCGCTCAACGTGACGGTCGTGGACGCGCAGGGCCGCTACGTGACGGACGTGGCGCAGGAGGAGTTCACGGTCTTCGAGGACGGCGCCGGACAGGACCTCATGTACTACACGCGCATCAACCAGCCGATTGCGCTGTCGCTGCTGCTCGACTCGAGCGCCAGCATGGAGCAGCGCATGGGGATTGCGCAGGAGGCGGCGATCGGCTTCAGCCGCCGCCTGCGTCCGCAGGACCTCGCCCAGGTCGTCGACTTCGACAGCCGCGTCGAGATCGCACAGGACTTCACCAACGACGCCGCCACGCTCGAGCGCGCCATCCGGACCACGTCGGCCGGCGGCTCGACGGCGCTCTACAATGCCCTCTACATTTCCCTGAAGGAGCTCGCGAAGATTCGCGCCACCACGGCCGACGACGTGCGGCGGCAGGCGATCGTGCTGCTGTCGGACGGCGAAGACACGTCGAGCCTCGTCGGCTTCGACGAGGTGCTGGAACTCGCGAAGCGATCCGAGACCGCGATCTACGCCATCGGCCTGCAGCCGCGCGACGCGGCTGCGGCGCGCGGCTTCCGGGAGGCGGAATACGTCCTCCGCCAGCTCTCGCAGGAAACCGGCGGGCGCAGCATCTTCGTCCAGCGCGCGGAGGAACTCGCGGGGATCTACGGCCAGATCGCCGACGAGCTGTCGAGCCAGTACACGCTCGGCTACGTCTCGAAGAACCCGCGGCGCGACGGCGCGTGGCGCCGGCTCGTCGTGCAGGTGGCGCGTCCGAACCTGACGGCGCGCACGAAGCGGGGCTACTATGCCCCCACCAACTGAGGCCCGTGCAGCTCTTCCCCCTCGTCTTCTACGTCCTTGCCGCCGCGGCGTACGGCGTGCACTTCGGCGGCCGGTCTCCGGCGGTCGGCCGTACGGCCACCACCCTGCTCGGCGCCGGCGCGCTGGCGCACGCGTTCGTGATCGGCATGCAGACGATGGAGATCGGGCACGTGCCGTTCGCGGGCACGACGCAGGCGATCTCGACGTTCGTGTGGCTGCTGGTCATCGCCTATCTCTACACCGAGATGGCGGCCGACGAGCGCGGGATGGGCGTCTTCGTCCTCCCCATCGTCATCGCGCTCCAGCTCGTGCCGGTGCTCGGCGATCCCGGGGTCGAGCCACGGTCGGCGCTGCTCGAGAGCCCGATGTTCTGGGTCCACGTCTCGGCGATGCTGCTGTCGTACGCCAGCTTCGGACTCGCCGCGGTGATCAGCGTCACGTACCTCCTGCTGTTCAAGGAGATCAAGGCGAAGCACCTCGGCTTCTTCTACACGCGGCTCCCGTCGCTCCAGTCCCTCGACGTGATGAACTCGCGGGCCGCGCTCATCGGCTGGGTGTGCCTGACCACCGGCATCTCGTTCGGGGCGCTCTGGGCCGTGCAGGCGCAGGCGATTGCCCCCGACGACCCGCGCATGGGCGCGATGTCGATTGTCGACCCGAAGATCCTCGTGGCCCTCGTGACGTGGCTCGTCTACACGTTCCAGATCGTGGCGCGGCGCGCGCTCGGCTGGCGCGGCCGCCGCGCCGCGTGGCTGTCGGCAGCCGGTTTCGCGATCGTGCTGCTCAACTTCCTGCCGGTCAGCTACTTCCTGACCCGCAGCCATAACTTCTACTGACGTGCATCTGCTGCTCGTTGGCATCAGCCACAGGACGGCGCCCGTCGAACTCCGGGAACGCCTCGACTTTGCGAGCCGCGGGCTCGACACGGCCGTGATGGCGCTCGCCGAGCGCCGGGCCGCGAGCGAGGCGGCGGTCGTCTCCACGTGCAATCGCGCGGAGATGTACGTTGTGTGCGAGGACGTGGAGCGCGCGCGCGAGGACCTGCTGGCATTCCTCTGCGAGTTCCACCAGGTGTCCGCCGAGGACGTGCAGGACCACCTGTACCAGCGCGTCGACACCGACGCCGCGCGCCACCTCTTCCGCGTCGCGTCCGGCCTCGACTCGCTCGTCGTCGGCGAGCCGCAGATTCTGGGACAGGTGAAGGACGCCTACGGCGTCGCGTCGGCCAAGCAGACCGTCGGACCGGTGCTCAACAAGCTGTTCCACTGGTCGTTCGGCGTCGGCAAGCGCGTGCGGTCGGAAACGGCACTGGCCGAAGGCGCCGTCTCGGTGAGCTTCGCGGCCGTCTCGCTCGCGCGGAAGATCTTCGGCAACCTGGCGGGCCGGAGCGTGCTCGTGGTCGGCGCCGGGGAGATGGGCAAGCTCACCGCGCTCCACCTCAAGGGGCAGGGCATCGGCCGCCTCGCGATCACGAGCCGTACACTGGCCAGCGCGCAGCAGCTGGCCAGCGTCGTGGGCGGCGAGGTCATCCCGTGGAGCGACCTCGCGCCCACGCTCGTCGACTCCGACATCGTCATCACCGCCACGGGCGCGGCCCAGCCGGTGCTGACGCGCGCGATGGTGCAGGCGGCGGTGCCGGCCAGCCGCACGCGGCCGCTGTTCATCATCGACATCGCGGTGCCGCGTGACGTGGAGGCCGACGCCGGCGAGATCGAGCAGGTCTTTCTCTACAACATCGACGACCTGCAGGCGATCGTGCACGACAACCTGAGCAAGCGGAGCGCCGAGGTCGGCAAGGCCGAGATGATCGTGGATGCGGAGGTCGGCAAGTTCTCGCAGTGGCAGCGGTCGCGCGGCGCGATTCCCACGGTGGTCGCCCTGCGGCAGCGGTTCGAGGCGATCCGCCGCGCCGAGCTGGAACGGCTCGAGCCCAAGCTCGCCGCGCTGCCGCCGGAGGCGCGCGGCCGCGTCGACGAGATCACGCGGCTCATCGTCGAGAAGCTGCTGCTGCAGCCGACCGAGCAGTTGAAGACGCTGCCGGACCGCGAGACCGTCGTCGCCTATTCGGACGCCCTGAACCGGCTGTTCGCGCTCGCCGACGACTCGGACGCGGCCACCACCGCCAAGGCGCCGGTGGCGATCCCGGACGCGACACCGGAGGCGAAGTGACGCGGCCGCTCAGGCTTGGCACGCGCGGCAGCCAGCTCGCGTTGTGGCAGGCCACGACCGTCGCGCGCCTGCTCGCGGCGCTCGGGACGGCCACCGAGATCGTCGTCATCCGGACGTCGGGAGACGAGGCCGGCACGGGACGCGGCCCGGACGGATCGACGCTGCCCGGCGCGCCGGCCGCGGAGCCGGGACCGGCCGTCAACGTGAAGCGGCTCTTCGTGAAGGAGATCGAAGAGGCGCTGCTCGACGGGCGCATCGACCTGGCCGTGCACAGCAGCAAGGACATGCCGGCGGATCAGCCCGACGGCCTGGTCATCGGCGGCGTGCTCCCGCGCGAGGACCCGCGCGATGCGGTGGTGCTCCCGGCGCACGGCACGGCGCCGCGGCACCTGGAGGCTTTGCAGGCCACCCTCGGTCCGTCGCCGCGCATCGGCACGAGCAGCGTGCGCCGCGTCGCGCAGCTGAAGGGCGCCTTTCCCGAGGGCACGTTCGCGGGGATTCGCGGCAACCTCGATACCCGGCTGCGCAAGCTCGATGACGGCCAGTGCGATGCCCTCGTGCTCGCGGCCGCGGGCCTCGTGCGGCTCGGGTTCGGCGCGCGCATCTCGTGGGCGGTGCCGTTCGAGATCTGCCTGCCCTCGCCGGGTCAGGGCATCGTGGCGATCGAAGTCCGGGCGGATCGCGCCGACGTGCGTGCCGCCGTCGGCGCGATCAGCGACGCGCCAGCCCTGGCCGCCCTCGGCGCGGAGCGCGCCGTGGTGGCCGCGCTCGGCGGCGGATGCCAGATGCCGATCGGCGCCATCGCCGAGGTGGACGGGGCGCGATTGCACGCGCGCGGTGTGGTGCTGAGCGCCGACGGCGCCGAGGCGGTGCGGGCCGAGGCACACGGCACCACCGCGGATCCCGCAGCGACGGGCCGCCGCCTGGCGCAGGCCCTGCTCGACGCGGGCGCGGCGCCGCTGCTGGCGAGCGCGCGAAGCTGATGCGGCTTCGCTGTGAGCCGTCAGCTTTCAGCTCTCGGCGGTCGGCTCTCAGCTCTCGGCTCTCAGCTTCCGGCTCCCGGCGACTTCCCGCTGGCGACGAACCCCACGAGCCGAAAGCCGAAAGCTGACAGCCGAAAGCTGAGAGCTGACGGCCGTAAGCCGTAAGCCGAGAGCCGAAGGCTGACAGCGGCGACTCGCGAGCCGCGAGTCGCGTCTCCCGGGTCGCCAGACTACAATGCCCCCATGGCCCGCCCCATCGTGTACCTCATCGGCGCCGGCCCGGGCGCGCCGGACCTGATCACGGCGCGGGGCCTGCGCGTGGTGCAGAACGCCGACGTGATCATCTACGACCACATGGTGCATGCGCGCCTGCTCCGCGAAGCGCTGCCGTTTGCCGAGCGCATCGACGTCGGCAGCGCCGCGCCCCAGCGCGTGGACCAGGAAGCCATCTGCTACCTGCTGGCCGAGAAGGCGCGCGAGGGCAAGGTCGTGGCGCGGCTCAAGTGGGGCGACCCGTTCGTGTTCGACCGCGGGGGCGAGGAGGCCGTGTTCCTGCGCGCGCAGGGCATTCGCTTCGAGGTCGTGCCCGGCGTGCCGGCGGCGCTCGGCGCGCCGGCGTACGCCGGCATCCCGGTCACGTTCCCCGGTGGCGGCGACACCATCACGTTCGTCCGCGGGTACGAAGACGACGGGCGCGAGCCGCCGGCGGTGAACTGGATGGGGCTCGCCGGGCTGGATGGCACGCTCGTCTGCTACGCGGGCCCGCGCCAGATTCCCCAGATGCTCGACGCCCTGCTGGCCGCCGGCCGCCCGCAGGACGACGCGGCCGCGATCGTGGCCAACGGCACGCTGCCGGACCAGCAGACGCTCAGCGGCACGATCGGCACGCTCTCGCAGATGCTGAAGGAGCAGCCGGCACGCGGGCCCGCGCTGCTCATCATCGGCAAGGTGGTCGGTCTGCGTGACAAGGTGCGCTGGTTCGACGAGCGGCCGCTGTTCGGCCGCCGGGTGCTCGTGACGCGGTCGCGCGATCAAGCCGGCGAGCTCGTCGATCTGCTGGAGGCCGCCGGCGCCGAAGCGGTCGAAGCGCCGCTCATCCGCATCGCGGCGCCCGAGGACGAGGGACCGCTCGAGCGTGCCTGCGCGGAGGCGGGCCGCTACGACTGGATCGTGTTCACGAGCGCGAACGGCGCCGACAGCTTCATGCGCCGCCTGCTCGAGGGCCCGCGCGACGTGCGCGCCCTGGCCGGCGCGCGGATCTGCACGGTGGGTCCGGGCACGGCGGCGCGGCTCGCGCGCTTCGGGCTGAAGGTGGACCTGATCCCCGATGAACATCGTGCCGAGGCCATCGCCAGTGCGCTGGCCGCGCTCGGGCCGCTCAGCGGCCAGCGCATCCTGCTGCCACAGGGCGACATCGCCCGCGACGTGCTCGGAGACGCCCTGCGCGCGGCGGGGGCCGAGGTCACCGAGGTCGTGGCGTACCGCACGATGGCGACCGAGGGCGACGGCGACCTCGACATCTACGGACAGCTCCTCGAGCATCGCATCGACGTGGTGACGTTCACGAGCGCGTCGGCCATCCGCAGCTTCGTGGCCCTTTTCGGCGCCGAGCAGGCGGCCGACCTGTTGAACCACACCGACGTGGCCACGATCGGCCCCGTCACGGCGGAAGCGGCCGCCCGCTACAACATCCGCGTGCGCATCACACCCGCGACCTACACGATTCCCTCGCTCGTCGACGCCATCGTCACGCACTTCCGGACGCACGGCGACGAGGCCCCCGAAGCCCAGGTATGAGCAACCCGTCCGCCCCCACGTCCTCGCTCCCGCTCCAGCGCCGCCCGCGGCGCCTGCGCCGATCGGCCGGCATCCGCGGCCTCGTCCGCGAGACCCGGCTCTCGCCCGAGCAGTTCATCTACCCCCTGTTCATCGTCGAGGGCGCCGGCGTCCGGCGCGAGGTGCCGTCGATGCCGGGCGTCTTCCAGTTGTCGGCCGACGAGGCGGTGGCCGAGGCGCGCGCCGCGTACGGCGAGGGGGTGCCCGCCGTGCTGCTGTTCGGGCTCCCCGCGCACAAGGACGAGGTGGGCTCGTCGGCCGAGGCGCCGGACGGCCCCGTACAGGCGGCCACGCGGCTGCTCAAGCAGGCGCTGCCGGACCTGGTCGTCGTCACCGACGTGTGCCTGTGCGAGTACACCTCGCACGGCCACTGCGGCGTGCTGCGGGGCGAGGAGATCCTGAACGACGAGACGGTCGCACGGCTCGTGGGCGCGGCGCTGTCGCACGCGAAGGCCGGCGCGGACATCGTCGCGCCGTCCGACATGATGGACGGCCGCGTCGCCGCCATTCGCGCCGCGCTCGACGCGGAGGGCTTCGAGCAGGTCGCGATCATGTCGTACGCGGCGAAGTACTGCTCGGCGTTCTACGGCCCGTTCCGCGACGCGGCGGACTCGGCGCCGCAGTTCGGCGACCGGCGCAGACACCAGATGGATCCGCCGAACATCGAGGAGGCGCTCCGCGAGGTCGAGATGGATCTCGAGGAGGGCGCCGACATCGTGATGGTGAAGCCGGCGCTGCCGTACCTCGACGTGATCGCGCGCGTGAAGGACACGTTCGGCCACCCGACGGCCGCCTACCAGGTGAGCGGCGAGTACGCCATGGTGAAGGCGGCGGCGGCCCACGGCTGGATCGACGAGAGCCGCGCGATGATGGAATCGCTCATCGCGATCCGCCGCGCCGGCGCCGACATGATCATCACCTACTACGCGCGCGAGGCCGCGCGCCTGCTGAGACGAGGATAGATTCCGGTGGCATCCACGCGTTCGGTCCGGCTCTTCACGCGCGCGAAGCGCGTCATCCCCGGCGGCGTCAACAGCCCCGTGCGCGCCTTCAAGGCCGTCGGCGGCACGCCGCGCTTCATCGCGAGCGCATCAGGTGCCCGCCTGCGCGATGTGGACGGCCAGCAGTACATCGACTACGTGATGTCCTGGGGCCCGATGATTCACGGGCATGCCCCCGCGGGCCTCACGCGCGCCCTCGCACGACAGGCGAGGCTCGGCACGAGCTTCGGCGCGCCGAGCCCGCTCGAGGTGGACCTGGCCGAGCGCGTGAAGGCGCTGGTGCCGTCGATGGCGCGCGTGCGCTTCGTCAGCTCCGGCACCGAGGCCGCGATGAGCGCGGCGCGCGTGGCGCGCGGGGCGACCGGCCGCGACAAGATCGTCAAGTTCATCGGGTGCTACCACGGACACGCCGACGCGTTCCTGGTCCAGGCCGGATCCGGCGCGCTCACGTTCGGACACCCGAACAGCCCCGGCGTGCCCGCGGGCGCCGTGGCCGGGACGCTGCTGGCGCGCTTCAACGACCTCACCTCCGTCGAGGCGCTGGTCACGGCGAACCCGCGCGAGATCGCCGCGATCATGATCGAACCGGTGGCCGGCAACATGGGCGTCGTGCTGCCGCAGCCGGGGTTCCTCCAGGGGCTGCGCGCGATCTGCGATCGCCACGGCATCCTGCTCGTCTTCGACGAGGTGATGACGGGGTTCCGCCTCGCGCCCGGGGGCGCGCAGCAGGCGTTCGGCGTGCGCCCGGACCTGACCTGCCTCGGCAAGATCATCGGCGGGGGGCTGCCCGTGGCGGCCTACGGCGGTCGCGCCGACGTGATGGACCAGGTGTCGCCCGCCGGACCGATCTACCAGGCCGGGACGCTGTCGGGGAACCCGCTGGCGATGACGGCGGGGCTGTGGTCGCTGAAGGGCCTGACACCCGCGCTCTACAAGCGCCTCGCCGCCATGGGCCAGACGCTGGCCGAGGGCCTGGCCTCGGCCGCGCGCGACGCGGGCGTGCCGCTGCAGGTGAACGCGATGGGGTCCATGATCACGCCGTTCTTCACGGACGTGCCCGTGCGGGACTTCGACTCGGCGACGACCTCGAACACGAAGGCGTTCGGCGTGTTCTTCAACGCCATGCTCGATCGCGGCGTCTACCTGCCGCCCTCGCAGTTCGAGAGCTGGTTCCTCTCGGGCGCGCACACGGCGAAGGACATCGCGACGACGATCGAGGCCGCGCGCGCGGCCATGCGGAAAGTCGCAAGGCGGAAGGGGTGATCAGCTTTCGGCGATCAGCTTTCGGCTTTCGGCTATCGGCTCCCGCGAATAGCGAATAGCGAACGGCGAATAGCGAATAGCGAACGGCGAACTACTGCGCCACGACCAGCGGGCTGTCGAAGCGCATGCGCAGCACCGTGCCCGGCTTGAGCTCGACGTCGTGGCCTTCGGTCGCGACCAGCGTGCCGCCGCCGCCGATCAGGATGCCGGCGAGCATGCCGCGGAAGCCGCCGAGGATGCCGCCGATGACGCCGCCGACCGCGGCGCCCGTACCGACCCGGCCGGCCTCGCCACGAATGCCCTCCCCCTCGATGGCCCCCGTCACCGTCGCACGCAGCGGATACGTGCGGCCACGGACGGTCAGGCGGTCGAAGCTCAGCGACAGGCTCGCCTTGCGCTCGACGCGGCCGGCTGCCTGCACGGCGGTGATCACGCCGCGCACGGTGGCGCCGGCCGGAATGACCACCTGGCCCTGGCGCAGCAGGTCCACGAGGGTCGTCGCCTCGAAGCGGTCTTCCACCATGGCCGTGCCGGAGCTGATGGCGGTCTGCAGCCGGACGTCGAGTTCGGTGCCGACGGGGATCTCACGATCATCCTCGGCGGCGGCCGCCGCCGGGGCGGGGGGCGGGTCGCCGCCCGTGCGGACGCGCAGGCGGTCGAGCCGATCGCGAAGCTCGGCGTACTCCGCGCGCGGCACGCTGCGCTCCTTGCGCAGCTTCACGCGCAGGTAGATCACCTCGTCCTGCAGTTCGTCGAGCTCCGCCTGGAGCCGGCGGGCGGCCGCCGTGTCCCGCTCGCGCAGTGACGCCACCTCCCGCCCCGCCTCGTTGACCATCGTCTGCAGCCGTTCGATGTCCGAGGTCGACACCTCGGGCTGCGCCATCGCCGGCGTCGCGCCGAGACCGAGCATCGCCAGCAGCACCAACAGCCGCGCCCCGTGAGTGATCATGACGCCCCCCTTCTTCCGCGATGCCGCAGGCGTGAGGATCGCCTGGTGGAGTGTTGTTGACGATCTACTACCGGGTCGCCCGTTGGGCGGCCCGCAGAATCGCGGCTGAGCAGAGGCGCTGGTAGTACCTCTGCAGTCGATACACTCCACTAGTTCCGCCAGGGCATGAACTGCTCGATCCACGCGATGCGCGTCAGGTCGTTGTAGATGACCGTGACCATCAGCACCATCAGCAGCGCGAAGCCGCCGAGGAACAGCTTCTCCTTCACCTGCATGCTGAAGTCGCGGCGGGCCACCGCCTCGAGGCCGATGATGAGGATGTGCCCGCCGTCGAGCACGGGAATCGGCAGCAGGTTGAGCAGGCCGAGGTTCAGGCTGATGGTGGCCATCAGGGCGAAGAGGGCCACCCAGCCGAGCTGGGCCGACTCGCCGGAGATCTGGGCGATGCCGACCGGCCCCATGAGCTGCCGCGGCGACGTCTCGCCCACGACGAGCCCCCAGACGGTCTGGAGGATCAGGCCGGCGAACTCGATGTTGCGCTCCACGCTGAGGCCGAGGGCCTCGACCGGCCCGGGCTGGAAGGTGCGCGTCGCATTCGCGAGGCTCACGCCGATGATGCCGCTCTCGCCGCGGAGTTCCGGCGTCACCGTGAACGCCTGCTCCTCGCCGTCACGCCGGACGCGGATTTCGATGGGCTGACCGGCGCTCTTCGAGATGGCCGCCGACACATGCTGCGCGAACACCATGCGTTCGCCCGCCACCGACACCAGCACGTCCCCCGCCTTGAGGCCGGCGCGGTCGGCCGGATCGCCGGGGTTGACGGTGCCGATGCTCGGATAGACATCCGGCAGCACCCCGATGTCGCCGACCTCGTACCGCGTCGTCGCGTTGGGCCGCACGGTCATCCGGACGTCGAGGCCCTCGCGCATCACCACGAGTTCGGTGTCGCGGTCGGGCCGTGTGCCGATGGCGAGCGAGAACTGATCCCAGGTCGCCGTCTCGGAGCCGGCCACCGACATGACGCGGTCACCGGGCCTGAGGCCGGCCTGTTCGGCCGGCGACCCGGGCTGCACGACGCCGATGACGACCGGCTCGTCCTGAAACGCCGCGACCTGTGCGCCCTGCAGCAGCACGACCCACAGCAGCACCACGGCCAGCAGCAGGTTCATCACCGGCCCCATGATCAGGATCTGGAACCGCTGCCACTTCGACTTCGACAGGAACTCGTCGTCCGACCCGCTGCGGGGGTCTTCGGGGTTCTCCCCCGCCATCTTGACGTAGCCGCCGAGCGGGATCGCCGCGACGCAGTACTCGGTGTCGCCACGGCGCATCGAGAGCAGTTTGGGCCCGAAGCCCAGCGAGAACGTCAACACCCGCACGCCGTGCCAGCGGGCCATCATGAAATGGCCGAGCTCGTGCACGAAGACGAGGACTCCCAGGACGAAAGCAAACGCAAGCAGCGTGGTCACGGTCTTACCCCTTCAGCGATCAATTCTATCGCGGGCCGCCTCGGCGGCCGCCCGCGTGCGGGCCCACGCGTCGATCCGCCGCACCTGGTCGAGCGTGGCGGCCGGCCCCGGGTCGTGGGCGTTCATGCACGCCTCGATCACGCGGGGAATCCCCGTGAACGCGAGCGTCCCCTCCAGGAAAGACGCCACCGCCACCTCGTTGGCTGCATTCAGCACGATTGGCAGGCTCCGATCGGCCTCGAGCGCGCGAAATGCCAGCCGCAGGCAGGGGAAGTCGTCCCAGGCCGGCTCGTGGAACTCCAGCGCGCCCATGCGGGTCAGATCGAGGAACGGCACCGGCGCGTCCCAGCGCTCGGGATACGAGAAGGCGTACTGGATCGGCAGCTGCATGTCGGTCCGGCCCATCTGCGCGAGGATGGAGCCGTCCCTGAACTCGACGAGCGAGTGCACGATCGACTGCGGATGCACGACCACGCTGATGTCCGCGGCCGGCACGTCGAAGAGCCAGTGCGCCTCGATCACCTCGAGCCCCTTGTTCATCAGGGTCGCCGAGTCGATCGTGATCTTCGGGCCCATCTGCCAGGTCGGGTGCCGCAGGGCGTCGGCGGCCGTCACGGCGGCGAGGCTGGCCGCGGGCCGGCCCCGGAAGGGCCCGCCGGACGCCGTGAGGATCAGCCGCCGCACCTCGCCGTGCGCGTGGCCGTGCAGGCACTGGTGGATGGCATTGTGCTCGCTGTCCACCGGCAGGATCGGCACGCCCTTGCGGCGCGCCGCGTCCATCACCAGCCCGCCGGCCATCACGAGCACTTCCTTGTTCGCGAGCGCGATGGTCTTGCCGGCCTCGATCGCCGCCAGCACGGCCTCGAGCGCGGCGGTGCCCGACGAGGCGCACAGCACGATCTCGACGTCGGGGTGCGTCGCCACCGCCACGAGCCCCTCCGAGCCGGCGCCGTGCACGGGCGGCAGCACGCCCCCGCACGCGGCGCGCAGCGCATCGAGCCCCGCGCCCGTCGCCATCGCCACGGCCGCCGGGGCATGCCGCGCCATGGCCGCGGCCATGCCCTCGACGTTGTGCCCGGCCGCCAGGCCGACGACCTGCAGCCGGCCGGCGTGCGTCTCGACGACGGCAAGCGCGCTGGTGCCGATCGACCCGGTCGCGCCAAGGATGGCAATGCGTGTCATGTGGCGCGCAGGAAGAAGTAGAAGAGCGGCGCGGCAAACAGCAGCGCATCGATCCGGTCGAGCACGCCGCCGTGCCCGGGGATGAGCGACGCGCTGTCCTTCACGCCCGCGGCGCGCTTCAGCATCGACTCGAACAGATCGCCACAGATGCCGGCGGCGACCAGCACGACGCCGAGCGCCGCCAGAAGCAGGGGCGACACCTGGGGCAGCACGTACGGCCCCACCGCCGCCAGCACCGCCGGCGCGACGAGGACCCCGCCGATGGCCCCTTCGATGGTCTTCTTCGGGCTGAGCACCGGCGCCAGCAGGCGGCGGCCGAACAGCCGGCCCGCGTAGAACTGGGCGCTGTCGCTCACCACCACGGTCCCGAGCAGGAGCAGGACGCCTTCGCGGCCTTCGAGCGCCAGCACGCCGACGAGCGCGCCGAGCGGCAGGCCGATGTAGACCGGCGCCAGCACCGCCGCCGCGGTGTCGTGGAGCACGGCGGGCCCCTCACGGTCGGAGCTCATCACCATCACCGCGATGGTCACGAGCGCCACGGCCAGGACCGACTCGACGGCGACCCACGGGAACGGCACCATCGCGCAGGCTGCCAGTGTGGCCACGAGCGTCGACCCCCACGGCACGCGCGCCCCGATTGCGCCGACGAGGCGGGCGTACTCGCGGAAGGCGAGGCCCGCGACGCCGAGCGCGACCACGAGCAGCTGCACCGGCGACAGCAGCCAGATGAGCGCCACGACGAGGAGCGCGAGCGTCAGCCCGCTCAGCAGCCGGATCATGAAGGTGTCACGGGCGCCGCGCGCCTACTTGACGCCCGCGGCCACCGGCGGCGCGGCGATGCCCCCGTAGCGGCGGTCGCGCTTCTGGTAGGCCAGCACCGCCTCGAGCAGGTGCTGGCGGCGGAAGTCGGGCCACAGCGTGTCGGTGACCCAGATCTCGGCATACGCGATCTGCCAGAGCAGGAAGTTGCTGACGCGCATCTCGCCGCTCGTGCGGATCAGCAGGTCGGGGTCGGCCTGGCCGCCCGTATAGAGCAGCGACGCAAACCGCGCCTCGTCGAGATCGTCGGGGCGGATGCCCTCGCGGATCGCGCGACGGGCGGCGTCGACGATCTCGGCCCGGCCGCCGTAGTTGAGGGCGATGTTGAAGCACATCCCGGTATTCGCCGCCGTGCGCGCCTCCGCCGCCGCGAGTTCGTCGCGCACGTCCGGCGCCAGCTCGTCGACGCGGCCGATCACCTGGAACCGGATGTTGTTGCTGAGCAGCGTGTTCAGCTCCGAGCGCAGGTAGCGCTTGAGCAGCGACATCAGCGTGCTCACCTCGGCCTTTGGGCGCTTCCAGTTCTCGACCGAGAAGGCGTACAGCGTCAGCACCCCGAGGCCCAGCCGCGCCGAGGCCTCGACCGTGTCGCGCACCGCGTCGATGCCGGCGCGGTGGCCCTCGACCCGCGGCAGGTGTCGCTGCGCGGCCCACCGCCCGTTGCCGTCCATGATGATCGCGACATGGGCGGGCATCCGGTCGGGAGCGACCTGCAGGGCCAGCTCGCGGTCGGGATGGCCGGGAGGAATCCAGGCGAGAAGTTCTTCAGACGCCATGAGGTCCAGTAAAGGTCGATGTTACTTGGGGTTAGACCCCGACTTCAACAGTCCAGACCGTGACGCTCGTATCGCACGGACCGAAGGGCGAGGCCGGCGGCCGGCGCCGTCTCCCCGGCCTCGCCACGCGCCCCGACCGCGAGGAGCCGCCGCATCTCGTCCGAAGGCCTGCGTCCCCTGCCGATCTCGACCAGCGTGCCGGCCAGGATGCGGACCATCTGGCGCAGGAAGCCGCGGCCGCAGACGTCGTAGGTGATGAGCCGCACCGGCCGCGCGGGGTCGGGGTCGGGATCGAGGGGCCAGCCGGGCGAGACGGCGGTCTCGTGAAGGTCCGAACCGACGATCGTCCGCGTCGAGGTCCTGACGGTGCTCCCGCGCGCGCGAAACGCGCCGAAGTCGTGCGTGCCCACGACGAGCGCGGCGGCCTCGCGCATCGCCGGGACGTCGAGAGCGAACGAGACGTGCCACACCATCGGCCGCGCCAGCAGCGGCGGCAGCCGGCTGTTCCAGATCGTGTAGCGGTAGGCCTTGACGGAGGGCGCAAAGCGCGCGTGAAAGCCCTCGGGCGCCTCCTCCACCGCCAGGACGCGGACATCCTCCGGCAGCTTCGCGTTGAGGGCGCGGCGATAGGTCTCGGGGTCGTGGACGCCGGTGACGCGGGTGGTGGCCACCTGTCCGAGGGCATGGACGCCGGCGTCCGTGCGGCCGGCGGCCGCGACCGCCACCGGGCCGCCCTCGATCTCGGCGAGCGCGGCCTCGATCTCCTGCTGCACGGTGCGCAGCCCTTCCTGGCGCTGCCAGCCCGCGAACCGCGTGCCGTCGTACGCCAGCGTCAGCTTCAGGGTGCGGGACATGGATAGATAGATAGATAGATAAGAAACGTGAATCTGGTGATCTCGTGATGTGGTGATGTGGTGATTGGATGTCCGATGCGCCGATCTCACCCGCCCTCGGTGACATCTATCTGGTGATCTGATCGGAGGTGCCCGCAGGCCATCAGATAGATCGCGCACCATCAGATCACCAGATAGATCGCGCATCTGGAGATCGCACATCCGATCATCACATCACCACATCACCACGTCACGAGATAGCATCTATCTATCTATCTCTTGATCCCGGCTTGACCACCGGCGATCCCGCCTTGCACATCGGACACGCCTCGGGCGCGTAGGTCGGCAGGGCCATCGGCAGCAGGGCCTCGAAGGGCACGTCGAGGTTCGGCTGGCCGCCGCTCCGATCGACCACCGCGCAGGCGCCGACGACCGTCGCGCCCGCCGCGCGGGCCACCTCCATGGTCTCGCGGGTGGACCCGCCGGTCGTCACCACGTCTTCGACGACGAGCACGCGGTCGTCGGGGGCGAGCGTGAACCCGCGCCGGAGCGTCAGGGTGCCGTCCTGGCGTTCCGCGAAGATCGCCCGGAGGCCGAGCGCGCGGCCGACCTCGTGGCCGATGACAATCCCGCCGAGCGCGGGCGCCAGCACGACCGTGGCGCCAAGACTGCGCACTTTGGCGCCGAGCGCTGCGCCGAGCGTCCCGGCATCGTCCGGGTGCTGCAGGACGAGCGCGCACTGGAGGTAGCCGGGGCTGTGGAGGCCGGACGACAGCCGGAAATGGCCCTCGAGGAGGGCGCCGGAGCGTCGAAACAGGGGCAACAGGTCGTTCTGGGTCACGGGCGGTAGTATAGCGTTCGCCAGCGGTCGAACCCCGGGCGGGCCTTCGCCGTCTATCTTCAGGGGACTCAAACCCCGGTACTTGTTTTGCTGTCGTCGATCGCAGCCGCATGGGCGGCCGGTGTGTGTTTTAGAGCGGAGATTCCCGTAATGCGTCACGAGAAGCGTTTCCTCACCCGAACCCTGATGGCGTCCCTGGTCGCCGTGGGCCTGTCCGGTTTCGGAGCAGAGCCTGTCCGCGCGCAGACACCCGGCGCCAGCCAGGGGCCGGTCCGCCACCTGACCATTGACGAGGCCGTCACCCTCGCGCTGGAGCAGAACCTGGACCTCCAGGTCGAGCGGATCAACCCGCAGGTGCAGGACGTCAGCATCTCGCTGGCCCGCACGGGCTGGGTGCCGACGTTCCAGTCCACCCTCCAGAACCAGACGCAGAACAGCCCGTCGGACAGCTTCCTCGCCGGCTCGGACGCGAAGATCACCGACGAGCGGCTGACGACGAACTTCGGCGTCGGCCAGCTGCTCCCGTGGGGCGGCTCCTACAACGTGTCGTGGAACAGCGGGCGCGCCGAGACGAACAACGAGTTCAGCACCTTCAACCCGCGCCTGAGTTCGACCTTCGCGTTCAACTACACGCAGCCCCTGCTGCGCAACTTCTCGATCGACAACACGCGCCAGCAGATCCTCGTGACCCGCAAGAATCGCGAGATCTCCGAGGTGCAGCTCCAGCAGGTCATCGCGGTCACGACGCGCAACGTGAAGAACGCCTACTGGGACCTCGTCTACGCCAACAGCAACCTCGACGTGCAGAACCAGTCGCTGCGCCTCGCCGAGCAGTCGCTGAAGGACAACCGCGCGCGGGTCGAGGTCGGCACGATGGCCCCCATCGACATCGTCCAGGCAGAAGCCGAGGTCGCGCAGCGTGAAGAGGGCGTCATCCTGGCCGAGGCGGCGATTCAGCGTGCCGAGGATCGGCTGCGCGCGCTCATCTCGAATCCGTCAGCGCCCGACTTCTGGAGCATGCGGATCGAGCCGGCGGACGAGGCCACGTTCGTGCCGGTGATCGTGGACGTGGATGCGGCCGTGCGCGGCGCGCTCGACCAGCGGACGGACCTCGAGCAGTCGCGGAAGCGCATCGAGTCGAACGACGTCAGCATCCGCTATTTCCGAAACCAGTCGCTGCCCGACGTGAACGCCCAGGTCAACTACAGCGCGATCGGCCTCGGCGGCACGCAGCTGCAGTTCGGCCCCGGGTTCCCTCCGCAGGTGGTCGGCCAGAGCCAGCGATCGTTCGGCTCGGTGCTCGGCGACGCGTTCGGGAACGCCTTCCCGACGTGGAGCTTCGCGCTGCAGGTGAGCTACCCGATCGGCACGTCGAATGCCGACGCGAATCTGGCGCGCGCGCGCCTGCAGAACCAGCAGGCCCAGAAGCAGCTCGAGAGCCAGGAGCTGACGGTGGCCACGCAAATCCGCGACTTCGCGCGCTCGGTGCAGACCAACAGCAAGCGCGTCGAGGCGACGCGCGCGTCGCGCTCGCTCGCGGAGCGCCGGCTCGAGGCCGAGGAAAAGAAGTTCCAGGCGGGCATGACCACGAGCTTCCTGGTCTTCCAGGCCCAGCGCGACCTGAACCAGGCGCGGAACAACGAACTGCAGGCGCTCATCGACTACCTGAAGTCGGTGGTCGACTACGAAACCGCGCAGCGCGCGCCCATCGGCGGCGCCGGCGGCGTCACGGCCGTCCAGGCAGGCGGACAGCAGCAGCAGTAGTCGTCGTCAGCCCCCCCAGGCCGGCTTGGAGCGCCGGGCCCGGCCTGGGGGGCTTCGCCGAAGCGATCCGCTCTCAGCGTTCGGCGATCAGCTCTCGGCCCTACGGCCCTGCGGCTTCTGCATTCTGCCTTCTGCATTTTGCATTTCCGATTACACTCAGTTCCGTGCCAGCCCTGACGGCCACGGTCATCACGAAGAACGAGTCCGCCAACGTGGCGGCGGCGCTCGAGTCCGTGGCCTTTGCCGACGAGATCGTCGTCGTCGACAGCAAGAGCACCGACGACACGGTGGAGATCGCGCGGCGGTACACGGAGCGGGTGATCGTGCGGCCGTGGCCCGGCTACGTCGCACAGAAGAACTTCGCGGCCGAGCAGGCGAGCCACGACTGGATCCTGTCGGTCGACGCCGATGAGCGCGTCCCCGTGGCGCTGGCGGAGGAGATCCGGGCCCTGATGCGCGTGGGGCCGGATGCGGCGGGCTACCGCGTGCCTCGCGTGACGTTCCACCTCGGCCGATGGATTCGGTCCACGGACTGGTATCCCGACTACCAGCTCCGGCTCTACGACCGGCGGCGCGGGCGGTGGGCCGGGCGGCACGTGCACGAGTCGGTGACGGCCGATGGCCCCGTCCTGCGGCTCCGTCACGAGCTGCAGCACTACGCGTATCGCGATCTCTCGCATCATCTCCAGACGATGGACCGGTATACGACGCTGGCGGCGCGCCAGCTCTTCGAGGACGGACGCCGCGCGGGCTGGAGCGATCTCGCGCTGCATCCGATCGCCGCGTTTCTCCGTAACTACATCCTGCGTGGCGGCATTCGGGACGGCCAGGCCGGCCTCATCATCTCGCTGATGAACGCCGGCTACGTCGGCATGAAGTTCGCCAAGCTGTGGGAGCTGTGTTCTCACTCCACATCGATACCGGACGCACCTGGCGCGGCGGGCAGAACCAGGCGTTCCTGACGGTGCTGGGCCTCCGGGGGCTCGGCCACCGGACGGTGCTCGTGGCGCATCCGCAGGGCGTGCTGTTCCAGCGTGCGCGCGAGGGGCCGGACCTCGTGCCGCTGGCGCCGCGCAATGCCATGGACCTCGGCGCCGCGTGGCGGTTGTCGCGCCTGATCCGCGAGTACCGGCCGGACGTGGTGCATGCGCAGGACGCCCACGCGGTGTCGATGGCGGCGCTCGCGCTCTCGTTCGGCGCGCCGGTGCCGCGGCCGCGGCTCCTCGCCTCGCGGCGGGTCGACTTCCACCTGCAGCGCCATTCCTTCTCGCGTTGGGTGTACCGGCAGGTGGACGGGTTCATTGCCGCCTCGGGCGCGATCCGCGACATCCTCGTGCGCGACGGCGTGCCAGCCTCACGCATCGTGGTGGTCCACGACGGGATCGACGTCGAACGGATCAGCGGCATGCCGGCCGTGGACCTGCATCAGGAGCTGTGGCTGCCGCACGGGGTGCCCGTGATCGTCAACGTGGCGGCGCTCGTGGATCACAAGGGGCAGCGGCACCTGATCGACGCGATGCCCCGGGTGCGCCGCGCGGTGCCGGACGCGCACGCCGTGATATTCGGCGAGGGGGAACTCCGGGGGGCGCTGGAACGCCAGGTGAAGGACCTGCACCTCGACAAGCACGTCCTGTTGCCGGGGTTCCGCGAGGACGTGTTGTCGCTCGCGAAGACGGCCGACCTGTTCGTGATGAGTTCGATCACGGAAGGCCTGGGATCGACCCTGCTCGATGCGATGGCGATGGGCCTGGCGGTTGTCGGCACGCGCGCGGGGGGAATCCCGGAGGCGGTGGTGCATGGCGAAACGGGGCTGCTCGTGCCGCCCGGGGATCCGGCCGCGCTGGCCGAAGCCATCATCCGGCTGCTGAAGTCGCCCGCCCTGCGCCGCCAGATGGGCGCCGCCGGCCGGCGGCGTGTTGCGGGGCAATTCGACATCGGGCACCTCGTCGAAGGCACGCTCGCCGCGTACGGGGTCAGATCTTGATCCTTGCGCTCAGAATCAAGATCTGACCCCGGGGTAGCAGCTACCCTTCAGGGGGCACTGGGAGGCGCGCTGCTTCGTCCCGTAGCCGCAGGCCCCCATCATCCCCAGATGGCAGAGCGCGAAGTCGTACTTCACGGGATCCTCGGGGTCCAGGACCCGCAGCGCGCGGGTGATGTCCGCGGCCATCCGCCATCCCGGGCTCCGGTAGCGCGTCAGCCGCAGGCACCGGCCCACCCGGATCACGTGGGTATCGAGCGGCACCACCAGCTGCGACGGCCGCACCCGCGTCCACACGCCCAGGTCCACCTCGTCGCGCCGCACCATCCACCGCAGAAACAGGTTCAGCCGCTTGCACGCCCCGCCAGACGAGGGCCGCGAGAAGAAGTACGCCACCCCGGGCCGCGGCCGCCTCCGCCCGTAGACCGCCGCCTGGTCGAGCGCCAGTGCCCGAGCCGAGAACGACTCGAGTCCGGCCCCCACATCCTCGGCCGCCTCGTCGTGCCCCTCCGCGAAGAACCCCTCGATGGACCCGGCGCGCGCCAGCATCTGGTGCAGCAGCCACACCAGAGCAGCCAGGTCCGCGCCGCGCGTCCACCGGTGCACGAGATGATCGAAGCGGCGCGCCTCGCGCGCGGGATCGAACGAGCGGGTGTAGGCCGCGGGATGCGGCCCCATCACCTGCAGCAGCCCTTCGATCGAGTTCAGCACGCTCTGCACGCGCCCGAACGCGAGCGCCGCCGCGCAGAACGCCACGATCTCCTGATCGTCGGCGCGCGTGAACCGGCGGACCATCCAGATCGGATCGCTCACCACATACGCGTGGTTGTAGTCGCTGTACAGGCGGTCGAGCCGTGGGGCGAGGGACTCGGTGGGCACGCGCCGCAGTCCCATGCGGATCAGCGCCCGGCCAGCGCGGTGTCGAGGGCCCGGAGCGCGTCGAGGATCGTCGTCGCGGCCGCGGTGAAGAACGCGACGTCGATGCGGTCGACCGTGTCCGTCGGCCGGTGGTAGTCGGGGTGGTCCTCGACGCCGAAGTAAATGAACGGGAGGCCCGCCTCGTGAAACGGCCCGTGATCCGACTGCATGGTCCAGTCGTTGCTGCCGTCCTCGGGACGATCG
Source organism: Vicinamibacterales bacterium (assembly GCA_030680175.1). Classification (GTDB taxonomy): domain Bacteria; phylum Acidobacteriota; class Vicinamibacteria; order Vicinamibacterales; family UBA2999; genus JAUXWO01. The sequence continues at coordinate 11,215 of JAUXWO010000002.1, read as the reverse complement.
TGGCCGAACCGCAAGGCGACAGGCGCCCGCGCCGCCACCGCCTCGAGCGGCGCACGGAGGGCCGGGGTGTGATGCGTACCCGCCGCGTAGAGCTCGCCCGTGTCGCCGCGGCTCACCATATCGAGGTTCACATTCAGGGCGATGCGCTCCCGCGGCACCGGTGGCGACTCGACGAACGCGCGCGCGCCGCGCAAGCCGTGCTCCTCGGCGTCGAACGCCACGAAGATGACGGTGTGATGGAACGGCGCCTCGCGGCAGGCGGCGGCCAGCGCCAGCAGCACGGCCACGCCGGACGCGTTGTCGTCGGCGCCGTGATACACCTCGCCGTCGCGCACACCGAGGTGGTCGTAGTGCGCCGAGACGACGATGACCGGCGCCTCGGGCGCGGTGCCCGCGCATCGCGCCGCGAGGTTGACGCCGTCGGTGATCGCTCCGTCCGCGCGGGCCGGGAACTGGAACGGCAGCTGGAAGCCGTCGCCCACCGGCTCGAGGCCGGTCGCCTGCAGGCGCTCCAGCACGAATGCACGCGCGCGGAGGCCCCCCGGCGTTCCGGCGCCGCGCCCCTCCATCTCGGGCGCCGCCAGCATCCGCACCACTGTCATGAGCGCCTCGCCGTCGATGGCGGGCGCGGGCGGCGGCGTGGGGGCCGGAGACGGCTGGCCGCAGCCGGTCGCGACGAGCAGCGCCGCCGCGAGGAGGGCGGGGAGCGCACGCAGGTGGAGATGTCTCATGGGACGCTGCCTCACAGGGACTGGTGGAGTGTTGTTGACGATCTACTACCGGGCCGCCCGTTGGGCGGCCCGCGGAATCGCGGCTGAGCAGAGGCGCGGGCAGTACCTCTTCAGTCGATACACTCCACTCGAAGGACGTGTCGTTGACGGTCTACTACCGGGCCGCCCGTTGGGCGGCCCGCGGAATCGCGGCTGAGCAGAGGTGCGGGCAGTACCTCTTCAGTCGATACACTCCACTAGAAGGACGTGATCGGCACGCCGGCCGCGCAGAGCGGGCACGTCGTGGCCGGGTAGTTCGGCGGCGCCGTGTAGTCCACCAGCGCCACGTTCGGCACGTCGAGCGTCGCCACGGCCTCGAGACGGTCGACGATCTCCACGGTGCCGATCACCACGCCGCCCGCCTCTGCCACGAGCGACGCGCACTGCGCGAACGTCTGGCCCGTGTTCCGGACATCATCAGCCAGCAGCACCCGGCGCGCGCGCACGACCGACGCGTAGAACGTGCTGAGCGCCGGCGCGCCGCCCGGGCCGCGCCCGAAGGGCGCAAAGATGTGCGGCGGCGCCGACAGGGCACGGCGGCCGTCCAGCAGCCCGGCGATGGTATGCGCGAGCAGCGCGCCGCCGGTGACCGGACCCGCGATCACCTCGGCCTGCGCGACGAGGGCCGCGGGCATCACGTCAATCAGGTCCTGCGCCACGCGCCAGATCGTGGACGGGTTCCGGAACAGCTGGTGCGGATTCAGGTACACCCGCCCGTGGAAGCCGTTGCCGAAGTCGAAGTGGCCGTCCATCACCACCTCGAACCGGCGCAGGTCCTGCCGCGCGCGCTCCCGGATGTCGTCGTGACGCGCGGTGATCATGCGCCCTCGGCCTCCATCGCCAGGCCGGCCGCCGAGTTGACGAACACGGCGCGTCCGCCGACGATCGTCGCGGCGACGCCGCCGCGGAACGTCCAGCCGTCGTACGGCGTGTTCTTCGACTTGCTCTGCAGCCGGGCGCGGTCGATCGTCACCTCGAGGTCGGGCGCGAGGATCGTGATGTCGGCCGGCTGCCCCTCGGCCAGCGATCCCCCCGGCACGTTCAGGATGCGCGCCGGGTTGACCGACATCAGCTCCACCATCCGCGACAGCGACACGACCCCCGCGTGCACGAGCCGGTCGATCGCAATCGGCACGGCCGTCTCGAGCCCGACAATGCCGAAGGGCGCGCGGTCGAACTCGACGTGCTTCTCGTCGTAGTGGTGCGGGGCGTGGTCGGTGGCGATGACGTCGACGCTGCCGTCCCGGATCCCGTCGAGCATCGCGTCGCGGTCGCGCGCCTCGCGCAGCGGCGGGTTCATCTTCGCGTTGGTGTCGAACGGGATCGGCGCGGCCAGCAGCTCGTCGGTCAGCGTGAAGTGATGGGGCGCGACTTCACACGTGACCTTCACACCGCGGCTCTTGCCCTGCCGCACGGCCTCGAGCGTCGTCCACGCGCTCATGTGCGCGATGTGCACGTGGCCGCCGGTCATCTCCGCGAGCAGGATGTCACGGCTCGCCGTGATGGCCTCGGCCACCCCGGGGATGCCGCGCAGCCCGAGTTCCGACGCGCGCGGACCCTCGTGCGCGCACCCGTCGCCCTTGAGCGTCGGATCCTCGCAGTGCTCGATGACGGGCATGCCGAACATGCTCGTGTACTCCAGCGCCCGCCGTGCCAGGAGCGCCGTCGCGATCGGGTGCCCATCGTCGGTGACCGCGACGCAGCCGGCCGCGCGCAGTTCCGCGATATCGGCGAGCTCCTCGCCCTTCTGTCCGCGCGAGACCGCGCCGATCGGGTACACCCGCGCGAGGTTGGCCTCGGCGGCCTTCTGCAGGATGAGCCGCGTCACGCCCGCCGTGTCGTTCACGGGATTCGTGTTGGGCATGCAGGCAACGGCGGTGAAGCCGCCCGCGACCGCCGACCGTACGCCGGTGGCCACGGTTTCCTTGTGCTCCTGCCCGGGTTCGCGCAGGTGGACGTGCATGTCGATCAGTCCCGGACAGACGACGAGGCCCGCCGGCAGGGAGACCACCTCCCCGCCCTCGGCAAGGCTGGCCGGCAGGTCGGCGCCGACCCTGGCAATCCGGTCACCGTCGATGAGCACGTCGAACTGTCCGTCGAGGCCGTTGACGGGGTCGACCACCCGTCCGCCCTTAAGCAGCCGTTTCATGTTCCGCTCCACCCGCCAGGAGATACAGCACGGCCATCCGGACCGCGACGCCGTTGGCGACCTGGTCGAGGATGACCGAGAAGGGGCCGTCCGCCACTTCCGAGGCGATCTCCACGCCTCGGTTGATGGGCCCGGGATGCATGATGATGACGTCGTCTTTGGCGCGCGCCACGCGCGCCTCCGTCATCCCGAAGGTCGTGAAGTACTCGCGCAGCGACGGGAAGAACGCGCCCTGCATCCGCTCGAGCTGAATCCGCAGCATCATCACCACGTCGGCGCCCTCGACCGCCTCGTCCACGCGCGTCGTCGCGCGCACGCCGAGCGCCTCGATCCCGACGGGAATCAGCGTCCGCGGGCCGCATACCCAGACATCGGCGCCGAGCTTGGTGAGCAGCCGCACGTTCGAGCGCAGGACGCGGCTGTGCAGCAGGTCGCCCACGATCGCGACCTTGAGGCCCGCAATGCGGCCCTTCCGCTCCCGAATCGTGAACGCATCGAGCAGCGCCTGCGTCGGATGCTCGTGCAGCCCGTCCCCCGCGTTGACGATGCCGGCCCTGCAGATGCGGGCGAGCAGATGGCACGCGCCAGACGAGGCGTGGCGCAGCACGATCATGCTGGGCGCCATCGCCTCGATGTTCATGGCCGTGTCGACCAGCGTCTCGCCCTTGGTGACGCTCGAGGTGGCGATGGCGACGTTGAGCGTGTCGGCGCTGAGCCGCTTCTCGGCGATCTCGAACGAGGTGCGCGTGCGCGTGCTGGCCTCGAAGAACAGGTTGACGATCGTCTTGCCGCGCAGCGTCGGCACCTTCTTGATGGCGCGCTGCCCGACTTCCTTCATCGCCTCGGCGGTGTCGAGGATCAGCACGACCTCCTCGGGCGTCAGGCCGGCGATGCCGAGCAGGTCCTTGTGCCTCAGGCCGGTGAGCGGCGCGGCGGGCGCGACGGTGGGGTCCATGGCTCAGCCCTCCGGCCGATCGAGGACGACCTCGTCGGTCCCGTCGAGTTCGAGCAGGCGCACCTGCACGCTCTCCTGCCGCGACGTGGGGATGTTCTTGCCGACGTAGTCGGCCTTGACGGGCAGCTCGCGGTGCCCGCGGTCCACCAGCACGACGAGCTGGATGACCTTCGGCCGCCCGAAGTCGATCAGGGCGTCGAGCGCGGCCCGCGTCGTGCGGCCCGTGTAGAGCACGTCATCCACCAGCACGATGGTCGCGTCGTCGATCGAGAACGGAATCTCGGTCTTGCGGACGAGCGGCTGCGGCCCCACCTGGTGGCGCATCAGGTCGTCGCGGTACAGCGTGATGTCGAGCGCACCGGTCGGCACGTCGTCACCGGTAATGGTCTTGAGGGCCGTGGCGAGGCGCCGGGCCAGCGGGACGCCGCGCGAGCGGACGCCGACCAGGGCGAGGCCGTCCACACCGCGATTGCGTTCGACGATTTCGTGGGCGATGCGCGTGAGCGCGCGCGAGATGCGGTCCGCGTCCATGACTACGGCCATGGGCGGGCCTCCGGGCAGGTCCTCATGTGTCCCTCTTTGCGAGCTCTCCGGCTCGCGGTTAAAGAGTCTGCCAGGAGTATAGCTTGGAGATTGCCGATTGCCGAGGGCAGAATGCACGGGTGGAGGTCCGATGACGGATGCCCCTCCGGCGGCGCGAGGTCCGATTGACCGGTTTCTGACCGTCGTGGAGCGTGTGGGCAATACGCTGCCCCACCCGGCCACGCTGTTCGCGATCCTGGCGGGCCTCACGATCCTGCTGTCGGCCGTGGCCGCGCTTGCCAACCTGTCCGTGACCCATCCGGCCTCGGGCGAGGTGGTCAGGCCCGTGTCGCTGTTGAACACCGCGGGCCTGCACCGCATCCTGACCCACCTCGTCACGAATTTCACGAGCTTCGCACCGCTGGGCACGGTGCTCGTCTCCCTGATCGGCATCGGCGTGTGCGAGTCGAGCGGGCTGATGGGCGCCGCGCTGCGGAAGCTCGTGCTGTCGGCGCCGCGCCGCCTGCTGACCGCCGTGCTCGTCTTCGCCGGCGTGATGTCCAACACCGCGAGCGAGATCGGCTACGTGCTGCTCGTGCCGATGGGCGGGCTGATCTTCCAGGCGGCGGGACGCCACCCCGTCCTCGGGATTGCCGCGGCGTTTGCCGGCGTCTCCGGCGGCTACAGCGCCAACCTGCTGCTCGGCACCGTGGACCCGCTGCTGGCCGGCCTCACTCAGGAGGCGGCCCGCATCGTCGATCCCGCGTACACGGTGAATGCGGCAGCGAACTACTACTTCCTGGCGGCCTCGACGTTCCTCGTGACCGGCATCGGCACGTGGGTGACCGAGCGCATCGTCGCCCCCCGGCTCGGCGCGTGGAGCGGCGGGACGACGGTCGAGGGCGACGAATTCCGACCACTCACGCCCGCGGAGCGGCGGGGCCTGCGATTCGCGGGGGTGACGCTGCTCGTGCTGACAGCGATGATCCTCGGAGGCCTGATCCCTGAGGACGGCTATCTGCGCGAGGCCGGCACGGGCTCGGTGCTCCGCTCGCCGTTCCTCACGGGCATCGTCGCCTTCATCTTCCTGATTGGCGTCTCGCTCGGCGTGGCCTACGGCGTGGGGGCCGGCACGATCAAGTCTGATGCGGATGTCGTGAAGGGCATGGGCCAGGCGATGTCGACGCTCGGCACCTATCTGGTCCTCGTGTTCTTCGCCGCGCAGTTCGTGGCGTTTTTCAACTGGACCAACCTGGGCCTGATTGTGGCCGTCGAGGGCGCCACGGCACTCCAGTCCGCGGGACTGCACGAGGTGCCGCTGTTCATCGCGTTCATCCTCCTGACGGCGGTGATCAATTTGGCGATGGGCAGCGCCTCGGCGAAGTGGGCGATCATGGCGCCGGTGTTCGTGCCGATGCTGATGCTGCTTGGCTACTCGCCGGAAGTGACCCAGGCGGCGTATCGCGTCGGCGATTCCACGACCAACATCATCTCGCCGATGATGAGCTACTTCGCGCTCATCATCGCGTTCGTCCAGCGCTACGAGCCCAAGGCCGGCATGGGCACGGTCATCGCCACGATGCTGCCCTATACCGTCGCCCTTCTGATCGGCTGGATTGTGCTCTTCACGATCTGGCTGACGTTCGGACTGCCCGTCGGGCCGGGGGCCGGGCTCTACCTCGAATAGCGGTCACGGACAAACACGAAGGACACGAAGAAACGAAGGACGCACGGATGCCATGTTCTATCCGGTCATCCTTGGAATGAGTTTCCGTGTGGCGTCTTCGTGACCTTCGTGTCCTTCGTGTTTCGTACGTGAGGGCTATCGCCCGTAGCTCGGAATGAACGTCAGCGGGACGGCCTCGGTGAAGCTGCCGGTGAACACGTCGGTGCGCGCGAAGCCGTCCATGTCACGGCCGATGGGCAGGCCGAGGTAGTAGAGCAAGGTGGGCGTCACGTCGAGAACCGAGGCGCGCGGCAGGCGGCGCGGCGCCACCGCGGCACCGTAGGCGAGCAGGAACCCGTCCGGCGCCTGCTCGTGCGAGCCGCTCACGCGCGGATTGCCGAACACGCGCTCGAGCACGCGCTTGCCGGGACTGAGCGGCTCCATCCCATACGGCGAGACGACCAACAGCAGGTCCTCGGGTCCGAGGGCCGCCATCAAGCGGCCGATGACGGCGTCAAACACGCCGTAGTACTCGTCGAGCACGCGCCCCCACTGCTGCCGCTCCTCCTCGGTGACGTCGCCGAAGGGCTGCGGGGTGGCGTAGCGCAGGTAGTAGTGCGCGACCGCGTCGAGTCCCGGGAGCCGCACACCGACGAAGCGGACCGGGGCGCGGAGCTCCATCAACTCCAGGATCTGCAGGTGCAGGCGGTCGGCCACGATCGGCGAGGGGTCGGCGCGCGCGTCCACGTCACCGGCGGGCGGATCGCCGAGCGTCGAGATCACCGCGAACGGGTCCACGGCCAGCGGCCACGCGGTGATGTCGGGCAGCATGCCGAGGAGTCCCGGGGGATGCACCGCGTCTGCGCCGTCGAGCGCCCGCCTCGCCTCCGGCAGCCGGTGCAGTTCGTCGCTGACGAGGTAGCCGTTGACCGGCGGCGCCGGATGCGTGAGCGGCCAGCCGATGGCGCCGACAGGCACGCCAAGCCCGCTCAGGATCTCCCAGACGGGGCGCGCGCGCAGCGACGCCGGCGTATGGGGCTCTTCGCGCAGGAACCCGAACCGCACGAGCGCCCGCGCGAAGCAGTAGTCGGGCAGCAGGTCGATGGCCGGCGCTGCCGGCCCGGCGAAGTAGCGCGCCGACGATCGCACCCCGCTCGCCATGGGGAGCCGGCCTGTGGCGACGGCCGTCCAGACGGGCTCGGCCTGTGTCGGGCTGAGCGTCGCCAGGTGCATGGCCGCCCCGCCGTCGAGCAGACGGCCGAAATTTGGCAGCCGCCCCTGGGCCGCCGCCACCGTGATGAAGTCGAGCGACGCGCCATCGATGCCGACAAACAGCACGCGGCCGTCCTGATCCATGGCGTCGGCCACTGACACCGGCGCCGCCGGCGGCACCGGTGGCGGCGTCACGCCCGGCCCCCGCAACGCCATCGGCAGCCCGATCGAGAGCGCCATGGTCGTCGTCAGGATCGTCGCGCTGAGCCGTCCCCCGCGACGGCCGACATGCGCGAGCGCCATCACCAGGAAGACGGCGCCACAGGCCGAGACGGCCAGGCTGCCGAGCATCATGCGCCGCGTGGTCTCGGCATCGAGCATGGGCCCGAACGCCTCGAGGTTCAGCCACATCACGCCGGCGGCCCCGGCGGCCGCCATGGTGGAGAGCCACGAGAGCAGGCGCACGCTGACCCATCCGGGCGAGAGCACCTCGACGGCGAGGAGTTGCCGGATCACGATCAGCGCGTAGAAAGCGACGGTGAGGTTGGCGCCGTAGACCGCGCCGAGGATCAGCGCGAGGGGGAGCAGGGCCCCCGGCGCCAGCGGAAACGCGGGGTTCAGCTGCAGGAAGAGCACGGTGAGGTACCCGGAGGCGAGCGCGCCGGCGATCACCGAGTTCGACAGCATCCGGAGGTAGCGCACGCCACTGATCTTACGCGACCGCGCGGCGCCGCCCCGCGTCGGCGCTGGGTTATGATCGTCAGGATGAGTCCGCTCGACATCGACGCGACCGTGATCTCGAACGTACGGCTTTCGGCCGACTACAACGTGCTGACGCTGGCCGCCCCGGAGATCGGCGCGGAAACCGAGCCCGGCCAGTTCCTGATGGTCAAGCCCGGCCTGGGCACGGACCCGCTCCTGCGGCGGCCGTTCTCGGTGTTCGAGGTGCTCCGCGACGACCTCGGCACGGTCCGCGCCATCAGCATCCTCAACAAGCGCGCAGGCGTCACCACGGGACGGCTCTACACGCTGGAACCGGGCGCGCGCGTCGCCTGCCTCGGGCCGCTTGGCACCCCGTTTACGCCGCCGGTCAACGGCGGCGAGGCGTGGATGGTGGCCGGCGGCGTGGGGCTCGCCCCGTTTGCCACGCTGGCGGAGGCGCTGGCCGCGCTCGAGGTGCCGGCCACCCTCTTCTACGGCGCGCGCACCGGAGAGGAGCTCTTCTACCTGGAGTTCTTCGAGCGGCTGGGCGTACGCATCGTGCTGGCCACCGAGGATGGGAGCCGGGGCACGCACGGCCGCGTGACGGTGCCGCTCGAGACGGCACTCGGCGCCTTGCCCGCGCCGGGGGCCACCACGGTGTACGCCTGCGGGCCGGAGCCGATGCTGGCCGCGGTGGCGCGCCTCGCCGCCCGTCACGATCAGCCGTGCGAGGTCTCGCTGGAGCGCGTGATGGGCTGCGGCCTGGGTGGCTGCTACAGCTGCGTGGTGCCGGTGCGGTCACCCGGCGATCCGCAGCCGCACTTCGTCCGTTCGTGCATCGCCGGGCCCGTCTTCGACGGCGCGGCCGTGGTGTGGGAGTAGCGATGGATCTGTCGGTACGCATCGGGTCGCTCGAGATGCCGAACCCGCTCATCGCGGCCAGCGGCTGCTTCGGGTACGGCCTCGAGTACGAAGAAGTGGTGAACCTCGCCTCGCTCGGCGGCGTGGCCGTGAAGGGCCTCTTCCTCAACGCGCGCGAGGGCCACCCGCCGCCGCGCATTGTCGAAACGCCCTCGGGCATGCTCAACGCCATCGGCCTCCAGGGGATCGGCGTCCACCGCTTCATCGACGAGCGGCTCCCGCGCCTGCGCGAGGCCGGCGCCCGGGTGATCGTCAACATCTGCGGCACGACGATCGACGAGTACGTGGAGCTGGCGAAGATCCTCTCGCAGGAAGAGGGCGTCGGCGCGCTCGAGCTGAACATCTCCTGCCCCAACATCAAGGAAGGCGGCATCCAGTTCGGGTGCAGCCTGACGGGGACGCACGCGGTCGTGAGCGCCGTCCGCAAGGCGACGACCCTGCCGGTGATTCCGAAGCTCACGCCCAACGTCACGGCGCCCGCCACGTTCGCGCGGGCGGCCGAGGACGCCGGCGCCGATGCCATCTCGCTCGTCAACACGTTCCTCGCGCTCGCGATCGACGTCGAGTCGCGGCGCCCGCGGCTGTCGAACGTGCTCGGCGGGTTGAGCGGCCCGGCCATCCGGCCGATTGCGGTCCGCATGGTCTGGGAGTGCCGGCAGGAAGTGAAGATCCCGATCATCGGCATGGGCGGCATCATGGACGCGCGGGACGCACTCGAGTTCATGATCGCCGGCGCCAACGCCGTGCAGATCGGCACCGCCAACTTCGTGGACCCGTTCGTCTGGGGCAAGATTCTGGACGGGCTCACCAGCTACATGCAGCGCCACTCGATCGCGCGGCTGCAGGACCTGGTCGGCACGATGGATACCTCGGCGCCCGCGGCGGCCCACGCATGAACCCGATCCTCGTCGCCCTCGACGTCCCGGATGCCGCGCGCGCGCTGGCGCTCGCCGACGCCCTGCGCGGGGCGGTCGGCGGCGTGAAGATCGGCAAGGAGCTCTTCACCGCGGAAGGGCCGGCAGTCGTGCGCGCGCTCGTGGAACGCGGGGACCGCGTCTTCCTGGATCTGAAGTTTCACGACATCCCGAACACGGTGGCCGGCGCGGTGCGCACGGCGGTCGCCACCGGGGCGTGGATGATCAACGTGCATGCCTCGGGCGGCGCCGCGATGATGCGCGCGGCCGCCGACGCGGCCGGCGACGCGGCGGCACGGCTGGGGCGCGCACGCCCGCTCGTCATCGGGGTCACCGTCCTTACGAGCCTCGACGAGGCCGCCCTCGCGGACGTGGGCGTCACGACCGGCGTGATGCCGCAGGTGCTGCGTCTGGCCGCGCTGGCCCAGGCATCGGGACTCGACGGCGTCGTCGCGTCGCCGCTCGAAACCGCGGCACTCCGCCGCGCCTGCGGTCCTGATTTCACGATCGTGACCCCCGGGGTGCGCGAGGCCGCGCAGGCTGGCAGCGATGACCAGGCGCGCACCATGGGGCCGGCGGACGCCGTGGCCGCGGGCGCGAGCTACCTCGTGATCGGCCGTCCCATCACCGCTGCGCCGGACCCGAGGGCCGCGGCCGAGCGCATTGCGCACACCCTGGCGGCGAGCTAGGCGCCATGCCGCGCGCCGTGGTGCTCTACACCAAGCCCGGCTGCCATCTCTGTGACGAGGCGCGCGATCTGCTCGAGGAGATCGCGGACGAGTGCGACCTCGCGCTCACCAGCATCGACATCACGGGTGATCCCGATCTGTACGCGCGCTATCGCTGGGCGATTCCGGTCGTGGTGTGTGAGGGGCAGGAAGTCGGGCGGGGGCGGATCGCCGAAGCGCAGCTGCTCGCTGCGCTCCGGCGGCTCCGGTCGAACGGCTGACCGCGGCTACTTGGCCGTGATCACGAAGTGGCCGCGGCGGTTCTGCTGCCAGCAGCTCTCGTTGCTCTCGGTGCAGAAGGGCGATTCCTTGCCCTTGCTCACCACCATGATGCGATCGGCGGGCACGCCGAGGCTCACCAGGTAGTCCTTCACCGAGTTGCCGCGGCGCTCACCGAGCCCGAGGTTGTACTCGGCGGTGCCGCGCTCGTCGGCGTGACCTTCGACGGTGACGCGGGTGGACGGCCAGCGCTTCATCCACTCGGCGTTCTTCTGCAGCGCGCCGCGCGCGTCGGCGCGCACGCCGGCCTGGTCGTAGTCGAAGTAGACATCGTCCATCGGACGCTCGGCGTTCAGCTGCTCGAGCGACTTGCGGGCGAAGATCTCCTCCTCCGTCAGCGGCGCCGCCGCGGGCGGGCCCGGCGGCGGCGGAGGCGGCGGGGGTGGCGGGGGCGGCG
>JAUXWO010000001.1 GCA_030680175.1 Vicinamibacterales bacterium | reverse complement strand
CGCGGTCGAAGCCGCCCGGCACCGGGTCCTCCTTCAGCAGCGTGCTCGTCGCCTTCGCCAGATCGTAGGCGTAGACGCTGCGCGGCACCGCGAGTGACTCATAGGTGTAACGGATCTCCCGTGCCCCGAACTCGGGGTTCTGCTCGTAGGACACCTCGTAGACCGGGTCGGGCAGCGCGACGCGCGTGGTCTTGCGGCCCGCGTGGTCCATGAGCTCGAGGTGCGGCAGCCCGCCGTCGCGGACCTCGAGCGCCAGCACGGTCGCGAACGCCGTCATCTCCTCGAGCATCACGCGCGGATCGTGGGCGCGCAGCTCCTTCCAGTGGGCCCGCCCCGGCGTCTTCACCGGCGCCGTGACGAGGCGGAAGTTCGAGCCCGCGTCGTTGGTGCGGATGAACAGCCGGTCGCCGGCGTGCTCGACGTGGTACTCGTGCCCCTCGGCGCGGGCCGCGACCACGACCGGCGCCGCCGCCGGCCGCCGCGCGTCGAGCAGCCGCACCTCGGTCGTGAGCTGCGAGCCGCTGTGCAGGACGACGAAGGCCTTGCTGCTCGTGCGCCAGCACGCGAGCTCGAAGCGGCCGTCGCTCTCCTCGTAGATGAGGACGTCGTCCTTCGGATCGGTCCCCAGCGTGTGCCGATAGGCGCGGTACGGGCGCTTGGCCGCGTCCTCGACCACGTAGACGATCGTCGCGCCGTCGGCCGCCCAGGTGGCCGACACGACGTGGCGGATCACGTCGGCCGCGTCGACGCCGCTGGCGATGTCGCGCACGCGCAGGTCATACGACCGAAAGCCCGTCTCGTCCGTGGCGTAGAGGAGCCTGGCGCCGTCGTCACTCGTCTCGACGCTGCCGAGCCCGAGGTAGGCCTTGCCCTCGGCGAGGCGGTTGATGTCGAGCACGACCTGCTCGGGGCCGCCGGCGACGGGCTCGCGCAGCAGCACGGCGTAGTTCTGGCCCTTCCGGGTCCGCCGCCAATAGCGCCAGGCGCCGTCCTTGACCGGCACCGACGCGTCGTCCTCGGCGATGTGGGACACGATCTCGGCGAACAGCGCCGCGCGCAGCGGGGCCAGGGGCGCCATCGCGCGCTCGGCGTAGGCGGCCTCGGCGCGCAGGTGCTCGAGGACCTCGGGGGTGTCCTTGTCGCGCAGCCAGCCGTAGTCGTCGAC
>JAUXWO010000131.1 GCA_030680175.1 Vicinamibacterales bacterium | reverse complement strand
CGCCGCGATCACGCCGCGCGCGAGGCCGCGCGCCTCGCGCCGCCCCCGCGCTGATCGCGGCCTCGCTACAGTTCCACGCGCTCGAGCCGACAACACGAAGCAGTGCGCGCGATCGCGGTCACGGATCGCGGCGTGGCGCATCGATGAGATCCGCGGCGCGCGCCGAACACGCGCGCGGTTGACACACGGGCAACGTTTGCAGTTACGCGATCGCGCCCGGCGACGCGCGTCGTTTTGACAAGCGTCGGCGTTTTGTGCTTGACATCGCGGTTTTCTCATCCATAATCTACATCTGGTATGAGGGAAGACGGCTCAAGCCACGGGTTGTGACCCAACTCGCGGTGCCACACTGGCAGAGCACATCCCTTCAGGAGGACCAATGGCGAAGAAGACTGCGAAGAAGGCGGCCAAGAAGGCAGCCAAGAAGACCGTGAAGAAGGCTGCCAAGAAGACCGCGTAGTAGCAGCGGTAGCGTGGCCGTAAGGCCTGGGGCGGTGCCTTAACGGACTGCCCCACCTTTTCTTCTCATCTTGCACGCCGGCCGTCGGCGTGCGTCGAGGCGGGAACGGCCGGCACCAGCGAGCCGAGTGCCAGGCGGCAGAGGCGATGCGGTGGCGCGGCGACCCGTTCCGCACAACCCAACCTGAAGGGGGGGATAAGGCGATGGCGAAGAAAGCTGCCAAGAAGAAGGCTGCCAAGAAGACCGCGAAGAAGGCTGCCAAGAAGACCGCGAAGAAGAAGCGGTAACGACGTCGCACTTCGGTGTGCGTTTCAAAAGGGGGGCACCCGGTTTGCCCCCCGACTTGTGTACGGCGATCCCCGACGCCGACGATTCCCGCCTACGGCGTTCCGATCCAGACCGCGCCGTCCCACACCCGCACCTGCCGGATCACATCCCACGGCTCCAGCGCGTCGACGACGTCCATCCCCGCGATGACGTGGCCGAACACCGTGTAGCGCGCGTCGAGGTGCGGCTGCGGCGAGTGGGTGATGAAGAACTGGCTGCCCCCGGTGTCCTTCCAGTCGAGCGCCATCCCGGCCGTGCCGCGCAGGTACGGCCGTTCGTTCAGCTCGTCGCGGATGGTGTAACCCGGGCCGCCTTCCCCGTCGCCCCGCGGGTCGCCGTCCTGCACCACGAAGTCCGGCACCACGCGGTGCAGGCTCACGCCGTTGAAGTACCCGCGGCCCGCCAGCGCGATGAAGTTCGCCACGGTCCAGGGGGCGTCCAGCACCGCCAGATCGATCTGAATCGTGCCCTTGTCGGTCTCGATGTACGCCTGCGGGGCATAGGGCGGCGAGACCATCGCCGCGAGCGCCCCGGCGGTGGGCGCGGTCCAGGGCGCCGGCCGCATCGCGGACAGATCGGCGTCCGCGTCGCGCGCGCGCAGCAGGTCCGCCGCGCGCATCCGCATGGCCCAGTCGCGATCATTCGCGAGCACCCCGGCGAGGCGCGCCGTCGCGCCGCCGGGGTCGAGCGTGACCAGCGCCGCCAGGATCGCGGCGCGCGCGACATACGTGCCCTCGCCGCGTGCCCGCTCGAACGCCGCCTCGAGCGCGGGCACCGCCGCGCCGGCGCCAAGCGTGGCCAGGCCCTCCGCCGCGGCCTTCCGTACCACCGCATCATCGGCCTCGAGCGCGGCGGTCAACCGATCGGCCGCGCCGGGCGCGCGGACCGCGGCCAGTCCCGAGAGGGCCGCCGGCACGACGCGCTGGTCCTCATCGCCGGCCAGCACCTCGAGACGCGGGGTCGCCGTCTCGGCCGGCAGGCGCGCCAGCGCGCCGGCGATCGCCGCGCGCACGCTGAAGTGCGGGTCGGGGCCGAGGCCCGACAGCGCGGCGAGAAACGCGTCGGCGTCGAGGCGCGCGATCGCGTCGATCACCGCCGCGCGCATGGCCGGCCCGCCGTCGGTCACGAGGTCGAGCAGCACCTCCACGACGCCGGCGCTCCCGACGCGCCCGATCGCGGCCGTCGCCTCGAGGCGCAGCGCCCACGGCGTGTCGCGCGCCACGATGAGGGCCAGCAGCGGGGCCTCCGCGCCGCGCGTGCCGATCTCGGCCAGGGCCCGTATCGCCTGGACGCGGACGGCCTGCGGGACGCGGACGTCCGGCACCAGGGCCAGGAGCGGCGCACTCGCGCCCTCCGCCTTCAGCCGCCCGAGGCCGCGCGCGGCGAACGCGCGCGTCAACTGCCCCTCGCTCTCGAGCAGGCGCAAGAGCACGGGCGCGACGGACGGGTGCTCGATCCGCTGGAACGCGTACGCCACCGGCCACCAGTCGCTCACGGGCTGGCCCGCCGCGTCGACGAGCGCCCCCCGCAGCGCCGCCGCGTCGCGCAGCCGGACGAGGGCGTACGCCCCCAGGCGCACCGCCTCCACGTCCGGCGGCTTGGGGTGCCCCAGATCGTCGGGAACGATCGCCGTCAGGACACCGGCCTCGACGTAGGTCCGCATCATCGCGGCAATCGCGGAGGCAGCCGGCGCGTGGCCGATCAGCCCCAGGGCTTCGGCCGCCCGGCCCTGCACACGCGCATCGCCGTCCTCGAGCGCCGCCATCAGCGGCTCGGCCGCCGATCGGTCGCCGATCAGCCCGAGCGCGAACGCCGCGATCTTCCGGACATCGGGCTCCGGGTCGGCGGCCAGCAGGTCCACCAGCGGCGCGATCCCCTCGGCGAGGCCGACGCGGCCGATGGCCATCGCCGCGCGACGACGCACGCGGGCCTCGGTGTCACGCGTCAACCCGATCAGGTCGGGCGGAGGCGGCGGCGCGACGGCCGCCCGCTCGCCCGGTGCCGTCAGAAGCGGCGGCGGCAGTTCGGTGTCGGGCAGCCGCAGGAGGCGCTGCTGCTCGAGGCGGAGGATCGCCCCCACCTTCGCCTCGTACGTCAGGGGAACGACGGCCGCCGCCCCGGGCGGCAGGCTCGCGCAGGCGCCGGCGGCGAGCGCCGCCGCGGTCACGATCGTCGCCAGCAGGGATCGTCGCATCCGCGCGGTCACTCCTTCGCCACGGCCGGAAACGACGCGGCGTCGAGCGAGATCCGGCGGAGCGTCGCCTGGTCGACCCGCTCCTGCACGAGACGCACGCCGATGCCCGGCCCCTCCGGCACGGCCACCGTGCCGTCGGGCGCCACCTCGATCGGCGGCTCGATCAGATCCGGCGCGTAGTACCGCCGGCTCGCGGCGATGTCGCCCGGCAGGGTGAAGTTCGGCAGGCTGGCCAGGTGGATGTTGTGCGCGCGGCCGATGCCCGATTCGAGCATGCCGCCGTGCCAGACGGGAATGCCGCGGCTGGCGCAGAGATCGTGCAGCCGGATGGACTCGAGGTGGCCGCCGACGCGCCCCGGTTTGATGTTGATGATGCGGCAGGCGCCCGCGTCGATCGCGTCGCGGGCGATGCGCACGGTGTGAATCGACTCGTCGAGGCAGATCGGCGTCCGCAGCTGCTGCTGCAGCACGGCATGGTCCATCACATCGTCGTACTCGAGCGGCTGCTCGATCATCATCAGGTCGAACGGGTCGAGGCGCGCGAGGTGCGGGCCATCGCCCACGGAGTAGGCGGCGTTGGCGTCCACCATGAGCGGGATCGCGCCGAAGCGCGCGCGCACCATCTCGACGGCGTTCAGGTCCCACCCGGGCTTGATCTTGATCTTGATGCGCTGGTACCCGGCGGCCAGTTCGGTCTCGACCTTGGCGGCGAGCTGATCGAGCGAGTCCTGGATGCCGATGGAGACGCCCGAGGCGATGCGCGGCCGCGTGCCGCCGAGCACCGACTGGAGGGGCACGCCTTCGAGGCGCGCGTGCAGATCCCACGCCGCCATCTCGAGCGCCGCCTTGGCCATGTTGTGGCCGCGCACGGCCGCGAGGGCCGGGAACACCTCGCGCGGGTGCGCGAAGTCGACGCCGATGACGCGCGGCGCCAGGAACCCCGTCAGGATGTGCCAGACCGTCTCGACCGTCTCCGAGCTGTAATACGGATTGGCCTCGGCCACCGCCTCGCCCCAGCCCTCCTGCCCGCCGCCTTCCACCTTCACGAGGATGAAGGTGCGGTCGTAGCTGCGGCCGAAGCTCGTCTCGAAGAAATGCACGAGCGGCAGGCGGAGGAGGCGGACGTCAATGCGGTCGATTCTCATGCGGCAGGCGCCCTCCGGACGTCCGGTAACGATACCACGCAGCCCGCGCCCGCCCGGGCGCCGGCTTGCGTCCGATGTCGGGCGGTCGCTATACTCGCGCCGCCGTGTCGTTCCACTACATCGCCGTCGAAGGGCCCATTGGCGTCGGCAAGTCGCGCCTGGCCCGGCAGCTGGCGGCGCGGCTGGGCGGCACGACGCTGCTCGAGGAGGCCGAGAATCCGTTCCTCGCGGATTTCTACAACGACCGGCCGGGCGCGGCGCTGCAGGCCCAGCTTTTCTACCTGCTGAATCGCCATCGCCAGCTGAGCGCCCTGCGCCAGGCGGACCTGTTCTCGGGCACGACGGTCTGCGACTACCTGTTCGACCGCGACAAGATCTTCGCCTACCTGAACCTCGACGACAACGAGCTGTTCATCTATCAACGCCTGTATGACCTGCTGGCGCGCGACGTCCCGGCGCCCGACCTCGTCATCTGCCTGCAGGCGCCCACCGACGTGCTGCTCGAGCGGATCCGGTCGCAGCCGGCGGACCCCGAGCGTGAGGTCCCCCGCCCGAGCCCCGACTACCTGCGCGAGCTGAACGAGGCGTACCAGCACTTCTTCTTCCACTACACGGCCACGCCGCTGCTCGTGGTCGAGACCTCCCAGTTCGAACCCGACCAGAGCGACGCCGCGCTCGACGACCTGATCCGCCAGGTGCGCGCCATGGGCCGGGGGACGCAGTACTACGTGCCCCGCACGGGGTAGCCCGGAGACCGGGCCGCTTCTGGCCGCCGGGCACTTCCTGTATCCTGAAGGGGCATGGCGTGGTTCAAGAAGACCCGCAAGCCCATCGCGGCCCCCGACAAGGCCAGCCGCGTGCCAGAGGGCCTGTGGGTGAAGTGTCCGGAGTGCTCGACGGTCCTCTACGCAAAGGATCTGACGGCCAACCTCAGCGTCTGCCACAAGTGCACGCATCACTTCCGCCTGAGCGCCGTCGAGCGGCTCGACGCGCTGTTTGATGACGGCAAGTGGGAGGAGCGCGACCCCAACCTGGAGTCGAACGATCCGCTCACGTTCACCGACACCAAGCCGTACAAGGCGCGCCTCCTCGCGGGCCAGAAGGCCAGCGGCCGCAAGGACGCCGTGATCGTCGGCGTCGGCCGCATCGAGGGCATCGAGACCGTCGTCGCCGCGATGGAGTACGCCTTCATCGGCGGCAGCATGGGCGTCGTCGTGGGCGAGAAGATCGTCCGCGGCATCGAACTGGCGCTCGAGCGGAAGCTGCCGGTGATCATCGTGTCGTGCTCGGGCGGCGCCCGCATGATGGAAGGCGCGCTGTCGCTCATGCAGATGGCGAAGATCTCGGGCGCGCTCGCGCGCCTCGACCGCGCCGGCCTCCCGTACCTGTCGATCCTGACGGACCCGACGACCGGCGGCGTGACGGCAAGCTTCGCGATGCTCGGCGACCTGAACATCGCCGAGCCGAAGGCGCTCATCGGCTTCGCGGGCCCGCGCGTGATCGAGCAGACGATCCGCCAGAAGCTGCCCGAGGGGTTCCAGCGCAGCGAGTTCCTGCTCGAGCGCGGCATGCTCGACCTGATCGTGGACCGCCGCGAGATGCGCGCGGTCATCGGCCGGACGTTCCGCTTCATGGGCACCCGGGTCGCGCCGGCGTCGTAGCCCGCGACACGGCCGCCACGGCCATGGACCCTGTCCAACGCCTCCTGGATCTCGAGCGCTTCGGGATCAAGCTCGGCCTCGATCCGATCCACCGGCTCACCGCCGCGCTCGGCCATCCCGAGCGCGCGTGGCCGTCCGTCCACATCGCCGGGACCAACGGCAAGGGATCGGTGGCGGCCATGATCGACGCCGCCCTGCGCGCCGCCGGCCACACGACCGGCCGCTATACCTCCCCGCACCTCGACCGGCTCGAAGAGCGCTTCGCGATCAACGACGTCCCCGTCGAGACGGCCGCCCTGGCACGCGCGACCGCCGACGTGCTCGCGACGATCGAGCGGCTCCTGGAGGACGGCGGGCTCGAGGCGTGGCCCTCGTTCTTCGAGGCCACGACCGCCATCGCGTTCCTGCTGTTCACGCGCGCGGCCATCGACGTGGGCGTGATCGAGGTGGGGCTCGGGGGCCGCTTCGACGCCACCACGGTGCTCCAGCCGTCGGTGACCGCCATCACCTCGATCGACCTGGACCACGAGCGGCACCTGGGCGCCACCCGCGCGCAGATCGCCTTCGAGAAGGCCGGCATCGCCAAGCCGGGGGTCCCGCTCGTCGTCGGGCCGTGCGACGCGGAGGCGGCAGGGGTGATCGCGGACGCGGCGTCCGCCGTCAACGCGCCGGTCATCGAGGCCATGGCCGGCGTGCGGTGCGAGGTGTCGTACGACCACGGCCGCGCCACGCTCGCCCTCACGACCCCCACCCGCGCGTACCCCCCGATCACGCTCGGGCTCGCGGGCCGCCACCAGGTCGCCAACGCGGTCGTGGCCGTGCGCGCGCTCGAGTGCCTGGCGGACGCCGCGCCCCTCCCCCTCCCGCCCGCCGCCATCGTCGAGGGCCTGTCCGGGGTGCGCTGGCCCGCGCGCCTCGAGTGGATCGCCCTGCCGGGCGGCCGGCGCGTGTTGCTCGATGCGGCGCACAACCCCGCGGGCGCGGCCGCACTGGCCGCGTATCTGGACGATGCGGGAATCGGCGCGATTCCGATCGTCATGGCCGTGATGGAGGACAAGGACGCCGCCGGGATCATCCGGCCTCTGGCCGGCCACGCGCGGCCGCTCGTCGCCACGGAGGCGCCGACCCCGCGCACGA
>JAUXWO010000115.1 GCA_030680175.1 Vicinamibacterales bacterium | reverse complement strand
GGGTAGTGGGTAGTAGGTAGTGCGGCTACCCACTGGCCACCACCCACGACCCACTACCTACTACCACCCACTACCCACGACCCACCACCCACTACCGGTTTGGGGTATCCTTTTGGGTGGATGAATTTGCGGCAGAACCATCGCCGGCGCGCCGGGGTCCCGGCGCGGTCCTGGCAGGCGTGAGGCGCGCGGCATGACCTCACGACCCACCGAACTGAAGCTCTCCCTCGCCCCCCAGCGGCGATTCGAGGCCATCGACGTCAACACGCGGATCCTCCAGGAGGCCGGCGACGTCCTGGCCCGGCACACGCGCGCGCTGTACTGCTCGCTGCACACGACCGCCGGGTATCTGGACCAGAGCCTGTCGGCGCGCATGCGCCACAGCCACGACCGGCTGTCGCTGTTCTTCCGCAGCTTCCACGCGCTCTTTCCCGAAGGCGGCGCGTACCGCCACGACCGGATGGAACTGCGCAGCGAGCTGAGCGAGGCGCAGAAGGTCGTCGAGCCGCGCAACGGCGACTCGCACCTGACCTACATCGGCGCGGGGCTCCGCAACTGCGTCACGTACCGCACCCAGCCGAAGGCGCCCGTCTACTTCATCGAACTCGACGGGATGTGCGAGGCGATGCGGCGGCAGCGCACGACGAGCATCCTCGGCTACGACCACGAACGCGTGGTCACACGCCTGTCCGTGGCGGTGCCCGTTTCGAAGCACTCGGTGGATTCGGTGAACCTCGCCGACCCGCGGCTCGGCCTGCTCGACATGGTGAACGAGCTCACCGCGCAGCACGGCCTGGCGCACGCGCGCGTCGACATGGTGATCGATCCGGCCGAACGGCACGTCGGCATCACCGTCAACGAGTACGAGACGCTGCTGATGCAGCATGACCTGATGGACGTGCTGCGCAATCCGCTGCACTTCGCCAAGGTCAAGGCGCGCAACGCGCTGAACGACCCCCTCGCCGTGCCCGGCAAGACGCTGAGCTATGCGACCTTTGACGCCGTGCATCTGCTGAACTCGCTGATGGAGGCGCTCCACCTCGAGCAGTCATCGATCGAGCGGCTGCTCGCCAAGGTGATGTCCCTGCCCGCGCGCCGGTTCCTGCGGTCGCGCCGCGTGAGCTTCCTGGCATCGGACCACGGCCGTCCGGCCGCGAAGCTGGTGCGGGGCACCTACCAGAGCCCCATCCTGGTCCAGTGGCAGCCCGCCGCCCACCAGACCCGCAAAGTCGACATCGTCCTCGTCGAGCTGACGTAGCCCAGAGCGTCGCTCGACGCCGGGAGACGTACAAACACGAAGGTCCTTCGTCCCTTCGTGACCTTCGTGTTTGTACGCCGTCCCGGCACTGTAGAGTGTCCTGATGCCCCGCGTCCTGCTCGCCGGCATTGCGGCTCGCATCTCCGCACGCTGGTCGATCTCGATGATCGTCTTCGGCACGCTGCTGGCCGCGATGGTCGCCTACGTGCCCGCGCACGACGGCCTCGGGACGCCGGGCACGCACGCGCTGTTTGTCCTCACGCTCGCCTCCTGCCTCTGGATCTCGAGCGCGCTGCCGCCGTTCGCGGTCAGCCTCCTGGTCATCGCCCTGCAGATTGCGCTCCTCGGGGACCCGGCCGGAGACTTCTCCCACGGCGACCCCCGCCGGTGGGAGATGTTCGTCGCCCCGTGGGCCAGCCCGGTGATGTGGCTGTTTCTGAGCGGGCTCGTGCTGGCCACGGCCGCACAGCGCACGGGGCTCGACCGCCGCCTCGCGGCGGCCGTGCTGGGCGCGATGGGCGGCGGGCCGCGCCGCCTGTTGCTCGGCATGATGGGCATCACGTTCGTCCTGTCCATGTTCATGTCGAACACGGCCACGACCGCGATGATGCTGGCGCTGGTGGCGCCGATGGCCTCGTCCGGCGGCCTGCCGCCGTCGCTGGCGCGGGCGCTGCTCCTCGGCGTGGGCGTGGCGGCCAACCTCGGCGGCATGGGGACGCTCATCGGCACGCCCCCGAACGCGATCGCGGCGGCGGCGCTCGCGCCGATGCAGCCGGTTGACTATGCGCGCTGGATCGCCTTCGGCCTGCCGCCGGCGCTGCTGCTGGCGGGCGGCGCCTGGCTCTACCTGTCGGCGAAGTACATCCCGGCGGGGCTCGAGGCGGTGCGCCTCGACTTCGTCGACGACGCACCGGGGCCTGAGCGCGCGCGGTCGCAGATGCTGGTCGGGCTGATCTTCGGCGTCACCGTGGCCGCGTGGATGACCGAGCAACTGCACGGCATCCCGACGGCCGTGGTGGCCGTCATGCCGATCGCCGCCCTCGCGGTCTCGGGCGTCGTCACGGAGCGGGAGCTGCGCCTGCTGCCGTGGGACGTCCTCGTGCTCGTCGCCGGCGGCCTGTCGCTCGGCGTGGGCGTCGCCGAGACGGGGCTGGCCTCCTGGCTCGTCAGCGGGCTGGCCGGCCGGGATCTGCCGCCGCTGGCGCTGGCCTTCACCCTCGCGGTCCCGACGCTCGTGCTGTCGAACTTCATCAGCAACACCGCGGCCGCGACCATCGTCATGCCGATGGCCCTGGCGCTCGGCGGCCCGTCACCGGCGCTGGCCGCCATCCCGCTGGCGCTGACAACGTCGGTTGCGATGTGCCTGCCGGTGTCGACGCCGCCGAACGCCATGATCTTCGCGTCGGGCCACGTCACGACGCGGGACCTGATGGGGATGGGCCTGATCATGGGCCTGATCGGCCCGCCCCTGATCATCGCGTGGACCACGCTGGTGATGCCGTGGGTCCTGCCGTAGGCCATCAACGGCCGGCGCCCGCCTCCCGGCGCGCGCCTCAGCGCGAGCGGCGCGAGCTGCCGTAGGTGCCGCCGCGGAAACCGCCGGGGCGGCCGCCAGACGACGAGCGGGGTGCGCCCGGACGGCCGGGACCCGGGGCGGCGCCGCGCGGGCGGC
>JAUXWO010000114.1 GCA_030680175.1 Vicinamibacterales bacterium | reverse complement strand
GGGTAGTGGGTCGTGGGTAGTGGGTAGTGATGGGGGAGGTCGTGGGGGGATGGGGCGTGGGTCGTGCGGGTGCGTGGGGAGTGGGTCGTGGGGGCGCGTGGGGCGTGGGTCGTGCGGGCGCGTGGGGCGTGGGTCGTGCGGGTGCGTGGGGCGTGGGTCGTGCGGGTGCGTGGGAAGTGGGTCGTGCGGGTGCGTGGGGAGAATGGCGACCATGGCCAGGTGGCCGCGCGGTGCGGCCCACTACCCACTACCCACTACCCACTACCCACTACCCACTACCCACTACCCACTCCCCACTACCACGCATGCAGCGTGCAGTACTCGAGCGGCTCGGTGCCGGCGAAGAACGTCTCGCCGATGACGCGCGGGCAGGTGGGGAGGGCCAGCAGCCCGGTGTCGCGGTCGATCTCGACCACGCTGACGCCCGGCGGCGGCTCGAACGGCACTCCGGGACGGCCCTCGAGGGCCCGGCGCATGAAGTCGGTCCAGATGGGCAGGGCCGCCTGGGACCCGCTCAGGCCGAGGGGCTGGTTGTCGTCGAAGCCGACCCAGACGACCGTCAGCAACTCGGGCGTGAAGCCCACGAACCAGGCGTCGCGCACGTCGTTGGTGGTGCCCGTCTTGCCCGCCGCATCCGCCGTGAAGCCCTGGACGCGCGCCGAGATCGCCGACCCCTCGTTCAGCACGCTCCGCATCATCTGCGTGACCAGGAACGTCGTCTCCGGACGGGCGACCACGCGGGGGTGCCCCGGATCGGGGACCAGCGTCTCCGTGCCGCTGAGGACGCGCGCGATGCCGGTGAGGGCGCGCGTCGCGCCGCCGTTCGGAAAGAGCGTGTAGGCCTCGGCCACTTCGAACGGCGTCCACTCGAAGACGCCGAGCGCGATCGAGGGATACGGCTCGGGCGCCGTGCGGCCGACGCCGATGCGCTTCCAGAGCGCCACGATCTGATCGAAGCCCGCCTGCTCGGCGACCTTGATCGCGGCGATGTTCTTCGAGAGCGCGAGCGCGCGGCGCAGCGTGATGTGCCCGTCGTAGGAGTTCTCGTAGTTGCGCGGCGACCATTCCTGGTCGTCGAACGTCCAGGTCGTCGGCTCGTCCCACACCATCGTGGCCGGCGTCAGGTCGGCGCGTCCTTCGGCGGCCGCCCGCTCGAAGGCGGCGAGGTAGACGAACGGCTTGAAGACGGACCCCGGCTGGCGGCGGCCGTGGATGGCGCGATTGAACTGCGACTGGTTGTAGGAGCGGCCGCCTTCGAGCGCGAGGACCTCGCCCGTCCGTGGATCCACCGCGACGAGGGCCGCCTGCGCGCGCACGCCGGGCCGCCGGCGCTGCAGCACCGCATCCACGCGGGCCAGCCCGTCGCGCACCGCGGCCTGCGCGTAGCGCTGCAGGTTCAGGTCGAGCGTCGTGTGCACGTCGAGCGTCCCCGGCCGCGTCGTCAATCCCGGGTACTGGTCCTGGAGGGCCTGGCCGAGGTAGTCGATGAAATACGGCGCCTCGAAGTCGAGGGCCCGCGCCACGACCGTGACCGGCTCACTCATTGCGCGCGTGGCCGCCTCATCGCTGAGATACCCCGCATCGGCCATCGCGCGCAGCACGACGTTGCGGCGTTCGCGCGCGCGGTCGTTGTCGGTGAAGGGCGAGTGGTTGCCCGGTGACTGGATCACGCCGGCGAGGAGCGCGGCCTCCGCCAGGGAGAGGTTCGTGAGGTCCTTGCCGTAGAACATCCGCGAGGCTTCCGCGACGCCGTGGAGCGCGAACGAGCCGCGATGCCCGAGGTACACCTCGTTCAGGTAGAGCTCGAGGATCTGATCCTTCGTCGCGCGCGTCTCGAGGATCACGGCCATGAACTGCTCGAGCAGCTTGCGCCGGAGCGACCGCTCGCGTGTCTGCTGCTCGAGGGCCATCTCCTCGGTCAGGAAGAAGTTGCGCGTGAGCTGCTGGGTGATCGTGCTGGCGCCGACCAGGTAGGGCAGGTCGCCCCGCATGTTGGTGACGAGCGCGCCGGCGATGCGGATCGGGTCGATGCCGGGATGACCGTAGAAGCGCCGGTCCTCGATGGCGAGCACTGCCTCCTTGAGGTGCGCCGGCATCACGTCGAGTGCGACCCGGCGGCGCTTCTCGCGCGACGTGCCGACCAGCGCCGTCAGCATCGGCGCCTCGAGCGTGAGCGCGGCCTGCGGCGCGCCTCCGGCGTCGAGATGCGTGAGGCGCTCGGGCGCGGGGGGCGGCGTCGTGGACGAGACGGCGCGGGCCGCGACCGCCGGGGCCTCGAAGCGGACGCGGACGAGCGTGCCGGGGTGATCGCCCCCGCGCGGCATCAGCACGACGCCCGAGGACTCCACCGTGAACTCGCCGGCGCGCTGGACGCGCGGGCGCTCGGCGTAGCCGAGGTCGTTCAGGCGCTGGATGAGGTCCGCGTTCGAGAGGAACTGGCCCGTGTGCAGCGTCAGCGGGCGCGCGAACACCCGCGGGATGACGCGGTCGCGCTCACCGTGCAGGCGTTCATCGATGACCGCGGCGAACCGCGGATAGTAATAGGCGAAGAGGCCGGCGCCGGCGAGCAGGGGGAGGAGCGTGAGCGCGAGCAGGACCCGGCGCACGCGCCGCCAGAGCGGGCGCCGCCCCCTCCGGGCCCTGGGCTTGCGCGGGGGCATCAGATCGTCAGCACCCAGTGCCGCCCCATCTCGAGCGGCAGCGTCTCGAGCAGCCGGTCCACGACGGCGGGGCCGTAGCGGTTCAGCAGCCAGACGAGGCCGACTTCACGTTCCTGCGGGTGCCCGTGCGGAAATGCCTGGCCCTGCGCGCGGTGGAACTGGCGCCGGAGCGTCTCGTCGCGGCGCTTCGCGGCCTGGATCACCTTGCTGTGGAGCGTGCGGAGGTCCTGTTCCATCCGGCTCTCGGTCGAGCGGACCGCGCCGGCCAGCGTCGGATCGATCTGCGGCACCACCGCCGCGACCGCCTGCATGCGCTCGCGCAGGACCTCGGCCGCGTCCGCCAGCGCCTGCTCGACGGACGGCGGGAGCTGATCCTCGAGCAACTGGTTCAGCACCGACTCGTCCTGCCGCTGGAGCGCTTCGAGCGGGACCTCGTACTTCGAGAGGAAGCGCACGGCGGCGGAGTCGACGATGGTGGCGGTCGCCCGCTGATACATCAGCGGCATCGGCACGCCGAAGTGCTCGTAGACATCGCGCAGCTGCCCGAGATACGCCAGCTCGTTCGGGCCGGCGATGTAACAGATCGTCGGGAAGATCGTGTCCTGCACGAGCGGACGCAGCAGCACGTTCGGGCTGAAGTGCGCCGGCGCCGTGCGTGCTTCCTCGACGAGCGTGAGGAGCGGCTGGCGCTGGTCGCCGACGATCGCCGTGTCGCCCTGGTACTTCACCGCCTCGCGGCCGCCGTTCAGGTAGAAGAGCGAGAGGCTGCCGTCACCGGGCGTCACCTGGGCGTGATAGCCCTGGGCGGCGAGGGCGTGGCCCGCCGTGGCGGCGAGCGAGGCCGTCGTGCCGGCGTTGGCGATCTCGCGCGCGAAGACGTCCTGCGCGAGCGGCTTGGCCGCCGGATCCGACGAGTCGTACACGACGAGGCCGTGCGGTCCGAGGACCTGCTCGAGGAGCCGGCCGAACGCCTCGGCCATGCCGACCCCCGGCTGGTACGCGGCCCGAAGGCTGTCGAGCAGCGCCGGGGTGAACTCGGTGGCCGGCAGCGCGTCCGCCAGCGCCGCGTGCGCCGCCTCGATGCCCGCGTCGAGCGTGAGCCGCGCGATCGGCAGGTCGCCGGCGCCGTCGAGATCCGCCAGCCGGATCGTGTGCGGCACGAGCTCCCCATCGAGGACCGTGCACCCGCTGACCTCGGGCCAGTCGTGATCTTCCGCGTCGATCCAGAAGATCGGGACGACGCGCACGCCGTGGTCGCGCGAGACCTCGGCCGCGAGCTTCATCGCGGTGAGCGCCTTCAGCAGCGTGAAGATCGGACCGCCGAAGAGGCCCGCCTGCTGTCCGGTGACGATCGCCACCGTCTGCGGATGCGCGAGGTCGGCGGCGGCGGCGCGGGCCGCCGCCGGCGCGCCCCGGCGCTCCTGCTGTGCGGAAAGCACGTGCGCCAGTTCGGCGGGCGCGCGCAGGTGCGCCTGCGTACGGGTGATCGCGTCAGCCCACGCACCCGGCGTCGCCGGATCGCCCGCAAAGAACGGGCGGACGCGGTCGTACGCGAAGGCGTAGTCCGTGGCGAGGCGGCGAATCCAGGGAAAACGGCGAATGTCGACCGGGATCGCGGTGGCGGATGATGCCGATGCGGGTTCAGATGACACCGGTGGCTACTGTCTCAGACGCACAAGCGGCGTGTCAATGGGCCGTCCGGCTGATGCCGCAGCGCCGGTGACGGGACGGGTGGCCAACGGACGGCCGTGCGCGGGGCGTTTCCGTGAGCGACGCGCGGCAGGACGCGCGGCGCGCGCGCCGAGGGCCGAGGAATCCCCACGCGAGCGGGAGGGCGAGCCTGTATAATCCCGTAGATGTCCGGACGCCGACCGCTCGTCCAGGAGCTGATCCCCTGACCGGAGAAGGTTCACTCTTCGACGTTCCCCCCGCGGCGTTTGGCCGCTTCCGGGTGCTGCACCAGATTGGCGCAGGCAGCCTCGGCCCCGTGTTTCTCGGCGACGACCCGGCGCGCGGCGGCCAGGTCGCCATCAAGTCCCTGCGCGTCGATCTGCCCCCCGAACGCAGCCGGCAGGTGGCCGACGAACTCGCGGCCCTCGCCACGCGTTTGCCCGTGCATCCATCGGTCGTCGCGCCCGTCGATGCCGGCCTCGCCGATCTCGTCCCCTTCGTCGTCTGGCCGCTGGTCGAAGGCGTCTCGCTCGATGTGGCGCTCCGCGAGTACGGCCCGGCCGCGTGCGTCGATGCGCTCCCGCGCCTCGCCACGCTGGCCGAGGCGCTCGACCGCGCGGCGGCACAGGGCGCCTGGCACGGGGCGCTCCATCCGCGCGACCTGCTGATCGCCGGCGACGACACGTGGGTGCTTGGCCTTGGCATCGCGCCGATCCTCGAGCGGTCGGGTGTGCGGCTGTCCGCGCGCCGGCCCTACACCGCCCCCGAACAGCTCGAGGGCCACGCCACGAGCCCGCAATCCGATCAGTTCGCGCTCGCGGCCATCGCGCACGAGTGGCTGTTCGGCCGCCGCGTCGCCGGCCCCGCCAACGAATCGCTCACGGTGCCGCAACTCCCCGGCGTGGACCGCACGCGGATGACGGGCGCGTTTGCCACGGCGCTCGCCGTCGATCCGCAGGATCGGTTTCCCTCGTGCGCCGATTTCATCATGGCGCTCGAACGCGCCGTCATCGACCAGCACGAGGCGAAGCTCGAGAGCATGGCCCGCGCCGCGCGCCGCCAGGTCAAGGCGCCGGCCGCCGTCATCCCCACGCTGCCCCTCGAAGACGATGCGGTGGACGAGGCCGCCGCCGGGGAGGCCGCCGTCGTCCCGGAGCCCGCGCGGTTCCAGTCGATCGAGGTCGACGACGATCCCCTCGACCGCTTCATCGCGCCGAGTGAGCCGCCTGTCCTCACGCTGGACGCCGACGAGGGATTGCAGCTCGCGCCCGGCGATCTCGATCCGCTCGCGTCCCTCGTCGTCGTGGATGACCGTGACGAGGAGCCGGTGGGCATCGTGGTGGACGAACGTCACGAGGACGCCCGCGATGTGGACGCCGACGAGGACGAGGACACCGGCGACGATCAGGGAGATGACGATGCCGTCGGGGACGAGCGGCGCCGCGTGATCGAAGGCGATGAGCGCCCCGTGGCGCACGGCGGGTCCGCGTCTCGATTCGAGGATCAGCCCGGTGCCATGTTCGGTGGCGACGGGCGGGCCGGCGGCCGCACCACGGGGAGCTTTGGTGCCGGGTCGGTCGCGGCCGCGTTGTTCGTGGGGCTCGTGATCGGCACGGCCGCCGGGTACGCCCTGGCGTTGCGGCAGCCCGTGACGACCGCCGCCGCCGACGCCGTGCCGAGGTCGACCGACGAGGCGGCGGACGTCGCCGAGGCCGGGACCGAAGCGGCGCCGGCGGGCACAGGGCAGTCCGACACGGCGGCCGCGCGGCCGCCCGGCGC
>JAUXWO010000113.1 GCA_030680175.1 Vicinamibacterales bacterium | reverse complement strand
GCGCCGCGGCCGGAGGCGCCCCCGCCCGCCGCCCCCGCCACGGCCCCCGGGCCTGCGGCGTCGGCCTCGTGGGAGGAACTTCGCGCCGAGACGGGGCTCGGGCCGGAGACGGCATCGGTCGAAGGACCGCCGGTGGGCGGCGGCGACTACCTCGACAGCCTCGACGCGGCATTCGACACGCTGGACCAGCGGCTGTCGAACCCGTCAGCTGCCGGCGCGCCGGCCGGCGCCCGTCGCCCGCCGCCGGCGGCGGCGAAGGACGGTCATCCCCCCGTCTTCGAGGTCGAGGACGAGTGGTTCGGGGAGGAGGTGGCCAACGCCGCCCGCGAACAGGCCACGCAGGCGCCGCCCCCTCCTGCCGTGCCGGTGCCGGCCGCGCCGACGCCGGCCGCGGTGGTGCCAACCGCGCCGATGCCAGACGCCGCCCCGATGGGCGCGACGTTCGCCGGTCCCCCGATGGCGTCGGTGGCCGACGCCTTCGCGGTGTTCCTGGCCGACGAGCAGGGCGACGGGTTTGCCCCGCCGGCGCCGGCGGTGCCGGTCACCGAGCACCTCATCGACGAGGTGACCGCGCGCGTGGCCGCGCGGCTCGCCACCGGCGGGCTGAGCGACGAGGTGCGCGCGATTGTCGTTGAGACCGCCGAGCGTCTCGTGCGCGAAGAGATCCGGCGGATTCGCGGCGAGGCGGAACGCCGCCGCTAGGGCGTCCCGGCCGACTGGCTTTATCTCGTTCCACGACTTCAGTCCAACCATGTCCGATACGCTTGAGTTCCGCGTTCCCGAGAAGCCTGTCCTGGAAGGGCTCGAAGACCAGTGGACCGCCCGCTGGGAGGCCGCCGGCACCTACCGCTTCGAGCGCGGCCGTCCGCGCGAGTCCGTCTACGCCATCGACACGCCCCCGCCGACGGTCAGCGGGTCGCTGCACGTGGGCCACGTCTTCTCCTACACGCACACCGACATCGTCGCGCGCTTCCAACGGATGCGCGGGAAGGCCGTGTTCTATCCGATGGGGTGGGACGACAACGGCCTGCCGACCGAGCGGCGCGTCCAGAACTACTACGGCGTCCGCTGCGATCCGTCGTTGCCGTATGACCCGTCGTTCGTGCCGCCCGCCTCGCCCGGCAAGCAGCCGATCTCGGTGTCGCGGCCGAACTTCATCGAGCTGTGCACGCGCCTGACGATCGAAGACGAGCGCGCCTTCGAGCATCTGTGGCGGCACCTCGGGCTGTCGGTGGACTGGTCGCTCACCTACGCGACGATCGGGCGCCCGGCCCAGCGCGTCTCGCAGCTCTCGTTCCTGCGGATGCTCGCGCGTGGCCAGGCGTACCAGCTCGAAGCGCCGACGCTCTGGGACGTGGACTTCCGGACGGCCGTGGCGCAGGCGGAACTCGAGGATCGCGAGCAGCCGGGCGCCTATCACCGCGTGCGGTTCGCGAAGCCGGGGGGGGGGCATGTCGAGATCGAGACGACGCGCCCCGAACTGCTCCCGGCGTGCGTCGCGCTCGTGGCGCACCCGGACGATGTCCGGTACCAGGCGTTGTTCGGCACCGAGGTGGTCACGCCGCTCTTCGGCGCGCGCGTGCCCGTCAAGGCCCATCCGCTCGCCGAGCCCGAGAAGGGCACCGGCCTGGCGATGATCTGCACGTTCGGCGATCTCACCGACGTGACGTGGTGGCGCGAACTGCAACTGCCGGTGCGCGCCATCATCCAGCCGAACGGGACGCTGGGGCCGGTGACCTGGGGCGCACCCGGGTGGGCGTCCGAGGATCCCGCGGCGGCGCAGGCCGCCTACGACCGCCTGGCCGGCCTCTCGGCGAAGAAGGCGCAGCCGGTCGTCGTGGAGCTGCTGCAGGCGGGCGGGATGCTCGTCGGCGATCCGAAGCCGATCACGCACAACGTGAAATTCTACGAGAAGGGCGACCGGCCGCTCGAGATCGTCACGAGCCGCCAGTGGTTCGTCCGGACGATGGAGCAACGGGAGGCGCTCATCGCGCGCGGACGCCAGATGACGTGGCACCCGGAGTACATGCGTGCGCGGTTCGAGAACTGGGTGAACGGGCTGAACGGCGACTGGTGCATCAGCCGCCAGCGCTTCTTCGGCGTGCCGTTCCCGGTCTGGTACGCGGCCGGCGCCGATGGCCGCGCCGACTACACGCGCCCGATCGTGCCCGACGAGGCGCGCCTGCCGATCGACCCGTCCACCGATGTGCCCGACGGGTACACCGCCGGCCAGCGAGGGCAGCCTGGCGGCTTCGTCGGCGACCCGGATGTGATGGACACGTGGGCCACCTCGTCGCTGTCGCCGCAGATCGTCTCGGGCTGGGAGACCGACGCCGCGCTTGCGGCCTCGACGTTCCCGCTCGATCTGCGGCCGCAGGCGCACGACATCATCCGCACATGGCTCTTCTCGTCGGTGCTGCGCGCGCACCTGGAGAACGACTCGCTGCCGTGGACCCACGCGGCGATCTCCGGCTGGGTGCTGGACCCCGATCGCAAGAAGATGTCGAAGTCGAAGGGCAACGTCGTCACGCCGCTCGGCATGCTGCAGGAGTACGGATCCGACGGCGTGCGGTACTGGGCGGCGCGCGGCGGCCCGGGCGTGGACACGGCCTTCGACGTGGGGCAGATGAAGATCGGGCGCAAGCTCGCGATGAAGGTGCTGAACCTCTCGCGGTTCGTGCTCTCCGGCGCGCATGCCGACGGCCCCGTCACCGAGCCGCTGGACCGCGGGATGCTGACGAGCCTGGCCGCGCTCGTGCACGAGGCGACGGGCGACCTCGAGCAGTACGAGTACGCGAAGGCGCTCGCCAAGATCGAGGGCTTCTTCTGGGATTTCTGCGACAACTACATCGAGGCCGCGAAGTCGCGCCGCTACGGCGATTTCGGCCCCGAGGCGTCGGCGTCGGCGTCGGTCGCAATGCGGACCGCGCTCTCGGTGCTGCTGCGCCTGCTCGCGCCGTACCTCGTCTTCACCTGCGAGGACGTCTGGTCCTGGTGGCAGGCGGGGTCCATTCACACGGCCGCGTGGCCGACGGTGGCTGAAGTGCAGGGCGTGTCGGGACCGGACGAAGGGGCGCGTCTCTCGCACGTCGCGCTCACCGCGGCCCTCGCCGCCATCCGCAAGGCGAAGACGGACCTGAAGGCGTCGGTCGGCACGCAGGTGGCGGCGGTGGCGTACACGGCCAGCGCCGACGAGGTGCAGGCGCTGACCCGCGTCGAGCGGGATCTCAAGGCGGCGATTCGCGCCGACGTGCTCGTGCTCGAGGCCGGCACGGCCCCGGACGCGTTCGGGGCGCGGGTCACGCTGAAGGCCGCCGACCCGTCATGATGCTCGACCCGTCGGCCTACCGCGACCTCGTCGCGCGGGCGCTGGCCGAGGACGTGGGACAGGGCGATCTGACGAGCGCGCTCACCGTTGACGCCTCGCAGCAGGCCCACGGTATCGTGCTGGCGAAGAGCACGCTGGTCGTCGCGGGACTCGCGATGGCGGCCGAGGTCTTCACTCAGGTGGATCCGGCCACGCGCTTCGAGGCGCGCGTGCCGGACGGGGCGCGCTGCGAGCCCGGCGACACCATCGCCACGGTGACCGGCCCGGCGCGTGCGCTCCTCACCGCCGAGCGCACGGCCCTCAACCTGCTGCAGCGGCTGAGCGGCATCGCCACGCTGACCCGCCGGTTCGTCGACACGGCGGCGGGGCAGATCGTGGTCCTCGACACACGGAAGACGACGCCGGGGCTCCGTGCGCTCGAGAAGTACGCCGTGCGCTGCGGCGGCGGCACCAACCACCGGCAGCGGCTGGACGACGGGGTGCTGATCAAGGACAACCACAAGCGCCTCGCGGGCGGCGTGGGTCCGGCGACGGCGCGCGCGCTCGCGGCGGGCGTGGGCGTGGGCATCGAGGTCGAGGTCGAGACGCTCGACGAACTCGACGCGGCGCTGGCCGCCGGCGCCACGCGCATCCTGGTCGACAACTTCACCACGCCGGACATTCACACCGCGGTCGCGCGGTGCCGTGGGCGCGCGGTCGTCGAGATCTCGGGGGGCGTGACGCTCGAGCGCCTGCCGGAACTCGCCGCGACCGGCGCCGCGTTCGTCTCGGTCGGGGCGCTGACGCACTCGGCGCCCGCCGTGGATCTGAGCTTCGAGATCGAACCCCGCTGATCGTTCGATGCCGTCCCCCCTCCCATTCGAGATCCACCACCGGCCCGTCGTCACCTCGACCATGGACGTGGCCGCCGCCGAGGCCGCGCAGGGGGCGGCCGAGGGCTGGACCCTGGTCGCCGACGAGCAGACGGCCGGGCGGGGGCGGCGCGGGCGTGAGTGGACGTCGCCGGCGGGCGCCGGGGTCTACCTGTCGGTGGTGCTGCGTCCACCGGTGGCGGCTGGTGATGACCGGCTGTTGTCGCTGCTCACGCTGGCGGTCGGTGTGGGCGTGCGGGACGGCCTCCAGGTGGCCACCGGGCTGGCTCCAGACGTGAAGTGGCCCAACGACGTGTTCGTCGGGCGGCGGAAGCTGGCCGGCATTCTCGCCGAGGGGCTGGCGCTCGGCACCCCGGCGCAGTGCGTCGTCGTGGGCGTGGGCATCAATCTGCGCACGGCGGCCTACCCACCGGACGTGGCGGCGGTCGCCACCTCCCTCGAAGCGGAGCTCGGCCGCGTGTGTGATCGTGACCTGGTGATCGACGAGGTGCTCGCCGGGGTGGGCCGCGCCTACGGCGACCTGAAGGACGGACGGGCCGGTGATATCCTGCGACGATGGCGCGAGGCCTCGCCGTGGGCCGTGGGCACGCGCGTCGAGTGGGAAAGCCCGTCCGGGCCGCAGACCGGTGAGACGGCCGGCATCGACGAGACCGGCGCCCTCCTCGTGCGCACCACGGACGGCATCGCGCGCGTGATCGCCGGCGAGGTGCGCTGGAAGATCTAGCGAACATTGAATAGCGAATAGCGAACCGCGAACAGCGAACAGCGAATCAGCGAGCCATGCTCCTAGCCATCGACGTCGGCAACACCAACATCGTCCTCGGCGTGTTCGACGGGGACCGCCTCGTGCACAGCTGGCGTCTGACGACGCTGCGTGAGCGCACGTCGGACGAACTCGGGATCCTCGTCACCGGGTTGTGCGAGCACCACGGGGTGGCGCCGGCCGCGGTGACCGGCATCGTGATGGCGTCGGTCGTGCCGCCGCTCACGGGGACGCTCATCGCGATGGCGCGGCACTACTTCGATCGGGAGCCGCTGACGCTCGACCCTGGCGTGAACACAGGGATGCCCGTGTTGTACGACCAGCCGGGCGACGTCGGCGCGGATCGCGTGGTCAACGGCGTCGCCGCGTTCGAGCGGTACGGCCGTCCCGCGGGCCAGCCGGTGATCGTCGTGGACTTCGGCACGGCCACGACCTTCGATGCGATCACCGCGCAGGGGGAGTACCTCGGCGGCGTGATCTGTCCCGGCGTCCAGATCTCGGCGGATGCGCTCTTTCAGCGCGCGGCGCGGCTGCCGCGTATCGACGTGCGGAAGACCGCCACCGTGATCGGACGGAACACCGTGGCATCGATGCAGGCCGGGTTGTTCTGGGGCTACGTGGACATGGTGGAGGGGCTCGTGCGGCGAATGCGGCACGAGCTCGGCGAGGGGGCGCTCTGCGTGGCGACCGGTGGCCTGGCGGCCACGATCTCGGCCGAAACCGATGTGATTCAGCACGTGGACGGGGAGCTGACGTTGTACGGACTGCGGATCGTCTGGGAACGGAATCAGTGATCGCACCGGATGCCTATTGCCGCGAACTGGAAGCCTACCTGTGCCGGAAGAATGACGGACATCTGATCCGCGTGACCGGGCCGGCCTTCGAGCAGGTGTGCGGGTGGGCACGCCAGGGCGTGCCGCTGACCGTGGCGATGACGGGGATCGATCGCTACGTCGAGCGGTACTACCGGAAGGGACCGCGACGGCGTCCGGTGCGCATCGAGTTCTGCGAGGCCGATGTGCTCGAGGCGTTCGATGACTGGCGGCGCGCCACGGGCGTCCCGCTGATCGCGCGTGCGCCGGCCGGGCCCGAGACCGGGGAGGCCGAGGTGCGGCGGAAGGGCGAGCCGCTCGCCACCCACGTGGAGCGCGTCCTCGCCCGGCTGACGGCTGGCCGGACCAGCCAGTCGGACCCGCGGCTGCGCGACGCGCTCGAGGCCGCCTCCCGCGCGCTCGACGCCGTGCAGGCGGAAGCCCGCGGCGCGCGTGGCGAGCGGCGCGAGGGGTTGCTGGCGCGGCTCGTCGCGATCGATCAGGCCCTGCTCGAGGCGGCGCGTGGTACGCTCGACGAGGCGGCGCACGCGGCGCTCGCGCGCGAAGCGGACGAGGAACTGGCGCCGTTTCGCGGGCGGATGACGGCCGACGCCCACGCCGCAGCGCGTGCGGCGGCCATCGCCCGGCTCATCCGGCGGAAGGCGGGCCTGCCCGTCGTGACGTTCGAGTGAGCCGTCCGTCCGCATTCGACAGCCGACAGCCTGGGGGCGCCATCATGAAGCAGGGGCAACGCCTGCGACTGACGATCGAGAAGCCGGCCGCCGGCGGGCGGATGATCGCGCGGCACGACGGCGCGGTGGTGCTCGTCTCCGGCGCCATCCCGGGTGAGACGGTCGAGGCCGACGTCGAGAAGGTGCAGCGCGGGACCGGCTGGGCCCGCACCGTCGCCGTGCTGGAGCCTTCGCCCGACCGGGTGGCGCCCGCCGTGGACGTGGCGTGCGGCGGCAACGTCTTCGCCTTCGTTGCCTATCCGCGCCAGCTGGTCCTGAAGCGCGAGATCGTCCGCGACGGATTCACGCGCATTGGCCGGTTGTCGCTCCCCGACGACGTGCCCGTGCACGGCTCCATCGTCGACGGCTACCGGATGCGCGCGCGCCTCCACGTGCGGCACGGACGCATCGGGTTCTTTCGCGAAGGCACGCACGACCTCTGCCCCCTGGCCGGCGCCGGGCAGCTGCTGCCGGAGGCGGTCGCCGCCATCGGGCGCCTCGAGGCCGCATTGGCGGCGGTGCCGCAGGCCGAGGTCGCCGAGATCGAACTCGCCGAGGACGTCGAGGGACGGACCCGGGTCTGCCACCTGGAACTCGCGGCCGAGGGCAATCCGGCCGGGCTTGCGGCGTTGCCACCGATCGAGGGCCTGACGGGGCTGTCGTGGTCGCCGGCCGGGGCGGAGGGCAGCCTGGCCCTGCAGGGCGACCCCACCGTGCACGACACGATCGACTGCGCTGTCGGGGAGCGGCACGCGCGCGTCCGGCTGCGGCGGCATGCCCGCGCGTTCTTCCAGGCCAACCGCTTCCTCGTGACGCCGCTCGTCAACGCCGTCGCCGCGCGCGCCGGGACGGGGCCGGTGATCGATCTCTACGCCGGGGTCGGGCTCTTCGCGGCCGCCCTCGTCGGGCTGGGCTGGACGTCGGTGACGGCGGTCGAAGGGGACCCCTGGAGCGCGCGGGATCTCGAGGCCAACGCCGTGACCGCAGGCCCCGCCCTGGGCGTGGCCCACCAGTCGGTGGAGGCCTTCGTCGACGGGTGCGGGCGCGTCAGCCCGGAGACGACGGTGATCGTCGACCCGCCGCGCACCGGGCTGTCACGCGACGCGCTGGCCGGCATCCTCGGGCTCGGCGCGGGCCGCCTCGTCTACGTGTCGTGCGATGTGGCGACGCTCGCGCGTGACGCGCGCGCCATCGTCGAGGCGGGCTATGTCCTGGGGCCGGTCGAGCTCTTCGACCTGTTCCCGAACACCGCCCACATCGAGACCGTCGTGACCTTCACGCGGGACGAGCCGCCTCGATGAACCCCTCGAACAGCGGGCGGAACTCGCCCGTGCGGTAGAAGTTCTCCGGGTGCCACTGCACGGCCACGATGAACGCGTCGCCCGGCCGCTCCATGGCCTCGATGACGCCGTCCGGCGCGGTCGCCGAGACGATGAAACCCTCGGCCGGGGTGGACACGGCCTGATGGTGGCGGCTGTTCACCTGCAGGATGTCGCCCTCGACCATCTTGTCGCGCAGCATCGTCGACAGGCGGGTGCCCTTCGCGACCCAGACCTCATGGGCCAGGTGGTAGCGCGGCTCGGGGACGGCGTGGTCCAGCGCGCCGTTCACCATGGTCGGGATGTCCTGCACGAGCGTCCCGCCGAGCGCCACGTTCAGGACCTGCATCCCGCGGCAGATCGCGAAGATCGGGAGCCCCGCCGTGACCGCAGCGCGGGCCAGCGCGATCTCGAACTCGTCACGCCCCTCGTCGGCCGCCTGGTACGACGCGTGCGGCGCCGCGCCGTAGCGCGCCGGGTCGACGTCGCCGCCCCCCGTGAACAGCACGCCGTCGTACAGGCTGGCGAGATCGGCCGGCACGGGCGCCAGTCGATCGAGGGCGATCGGGTCGCCGCCGACCCGGCGCACTGATTCCTCGTAGTCGGGCATGGCCCGGCAGGGCACAATCGCAATCCGTGGCATCACATCCTCCGGTGATCACATGCGCGCGGGCACGTGGACACCCATGAGTTCCAACACGCGCGCCAGCTGGAGGCGGAAGTAGCCGACCGCCGCCGCGCGCCAGCGCCGAAGATCCTGGCGCTCTTCGTTCAGGATGGGCGACTTGTGGTACAGCCCGTTGAACATTTGCGCCAGGCCGAAGCCGTACTTGGCGAGCACGGAGAATTCGAGCGTGCGCACGACCTGCTCGACCACATCGTCGAGGCGCGAGGCCTCGAGGACGAGCGCCCACAGGTCGTGATCGCCGTCGTCGCCGTCGAGGGCGGCGGCCGGCGTGTCGAGCAGCGATCGCAGGATGTCGGCCTCGGTGAGGCCCTCGCGCTCCTGCAGCTTCTGGAAGATGTTGTTCGCCCGCACGACCGCGTACTGCAGGTACGGACCGCTCTCCCCCTCGAAGCTGAGCGCCTCGTCGATGTCGAAGGCGATGACCTTCGTCCGCGAGTACTTGATCATGAAATAGCGGACCGCCGCCACGCCGATGGCGCGGGCGGTGCGGTCCCGGTCCTCGGGGGAGAGCGCCGCGTTGCGCCGCGTGACCTCCGCCTGCGCCTTCTCGATGATGCGGTCCAGCAGGTCGTCGGCCTTCACGCCGAGCCCCTTGCGGCCCGACACCTCGACGAAGGGCTTGCGGGCCTCGTCGCTGTCGGCGGGTGGGGCGTACCCGAGCTCACGCGCCGTCGCATGCGAGAGCGCCACCATCTCATACGAGAAGTGGGTGAGGCGCTCGGCTTCCTTCGGGTGGCCCACGGCGATGAGCGCCTGCTTCAGCAGCTTCTGCAGGTACGCCTGCCGCACGTCGATGACGTTGTAGGTGGCCGCGGCCGCGCCGAACGGCGGATGGCCGGCCTCGGCCGCCGTCGTGTCGGTGGTGGTGGCCCAGAGCACACGCCCGTCGAGTGTCGTGCCGAACGGGCGGTAGTGGAAGTCCCGGCCGAGCAGCCCGGACTTCCACAGCTGGTACGCCATGTCCTTGCCGACGTACGTGACCGTGCCGTTCGAACGGACGATGACCTTCTCGCGCTGTTCGTCCTCGTCGCCGGCCGGGCCGGCGTCTGCGGGCGCGGGCGCTGCCGGCGCCGCCTCTGCGCCGGCGGCCGCGAGGTCGTCCTCGATCGGCATGACCCAGCAGCCGGCCAGGCGCCCCTCGGTCTGCAGGAAGACGGCGCCCGTCTCCTTCAGCACCTCGAACGCGCGCGCCCAGAACTGCAGCCGGAGGATGTCGCCCTCCCAGGTGAGCAGGTCGTAGTCGATGTTGAGGCGGCCCATCGTCACCAGATGGCAGCGGACGATGCGATCGGCGATGAAGCCGGCGATGGCTGCCACCGGATCGGTGCCGTGCTCGATGTCGTGCAGGGTGTCGGCACGCACCTGAAGGCGTGCCTTGTCGCCGGCGTACCATTCGGTGACGCGCGCGTACAGATCCCAGCAGTAGTAGTCGAAGCGCGTCGTGTCGGCAATCCGCCGGATGCCGTCGAGGTCGAGCCCTTCGAGATGCCGGACGCCGACGACCACGTCCGCCACCTGGACGCCGGTGTCGTCGATGTAGTTCTGGATCTCGACGGGCATGCCGCGGAAGCGGAGCACCCGGCCGAGCGTATCGCCGAGACACGAGTTCCGGACGTGGCCGATGTGCGCGGCCTTGTTCGGATTGATCGCGGTGTGCTCGACGATCGCCTTCTCGGTGTGGGCGGGCGCCGCCGGCAGCCCCGGCACCACGCCGAGCCGCGAGAGCAGGAACGTCCGCCGATCGAGGAAGACGTTGAGGTAGCCGTTCGGGGCCGCCTCGACCCGGGCCACGCCCTCGATGGCGCCGAGGGCGCCGGCGATCTCCTGCGCGATGGCGCGCGGCGCCTTGCGGAGCCGGCGGGCGAGGTCGAAGGCGACGGGCGTGCCGAGATCGCCGAGCGTGCGGGTGGGCGGGTACTCAATGACGATCGAGACGCCGGCGTCATCGCCGAGTGCGTAGCGATCAGCCAGCACCGCGCGTACGCGGTCCCTGACCCTGTCGTGCAGCGGAAGAATCATGATGTCCTGGGTGGTGGCGTCAGCGGGCCGCGGCCGCGCGTACGCGAGTGCGCCGGCCGCGAGGCCGGGCGTCGTTGACTCGTTCGAGGGCGTGCAGTAGGCTCTTCGTCACGATCGTCTGTCGTCGGCGCGGTGCGCTTCGAGGCGCGCGCGCTCGTAGTCATCCGGCGTGTTGACGTTCATCAACAACACGCCGCGGGGGTCGAACCGGGCGATCTCCCCGGGCTCCACCGCCCGGACCTGCCAGTCGTCGAGGGCCGCGGCGATCCGCAGCTGGCCGCGCCCGATGCGCCGCGCCAGGTCTGCCGCCAGGTGACGGCCGTAGCAGGCACACAACGGATGCCAGCCATGCGCGTCC
The DNA here is from genome assembly GCA_030680175.1 of Vicinamibacterales bacterium. GTDB lineage: Bacteria > Acidobacteriota > Vicinamibacteria > Vicinamibacterales > UBA2999 > JAUXWO01. The sequence continues at coordinate 74,884 of JAUXWO010000113.1, read as the reverse complement.
CGCGGCACCACGGCATCGGCGTCATGGCGCAGCGAGACGAGATGGCCCACGAACTCCGCAGTCACGAACGGCAAGTCCCCCGCCAGCACCACGACGTGCGGCGTGGCCGCGTGGGCCAACGCGGCGTGGAGTCCGCCGAGCGCGCCGGCGCCGGCCAGCACATCCGGACGCACCGTGATGTCGAACTCTGCAAAGGGCGCCGGGTCGGTCGCAATCACCACCGGCGTGACGCCAAGCGCCTCCAGCGCACGCCGCTGGCGGGTCAGGATCGCCGCGCCGCCGATGGTCAGCGTCGCCTTGACCGCACCGCCCAGACGCGTGGCCCGGCCTCCGGCGAGGATGGCCGCCGACCATGTCGGCTGCTGGCGGGTAGGATACGGCATGTCGTCGCGCGCCCCGGGACGCCCCGCGGCGCGGCACTGGGTCTAACGTTATCAGAACTGCCGCGGGGCCGCCATGATTGACCCCGGCATCGGCCGCCTGCTCGTGGCCAGCCTGCATCAGGGCATTGCCGACGCCGCGCCGGGACGGCTCGACTTCTACGAGCACTGGCTCAGGCCCGCCGAGGGGGGCGAATCGCGGGTCAGCCTGGCGTCGCTCGGCGCCGTCCTGAGCTTCCTGCGCCGGGAAGGCCAGCCCACCTACGACGAGGTGATGGCGCGCGCGGGGCGGTACTCGGCGGAGTGGACCGTGGCCGCGATGCCCGCCTTCGAACGCCGGCTCGTCAGCCGGATGCCGTCGGTCCTGCGGGCGCGCCTCGCGCTGCGGCTGAGCCGGCGCCTCGTGCGCGGCACGTACCTGGCCTCGAAGACGACCGTGCGGCTGCGCCGGCAGAGCGGCACCGTGGCCATCAGCGACTCGATCTTCTGTACGCTGCGCGCGGCGTCGACGGCGCCCATGTGCGGCTTCTACGCGGCGGGCGTCGAGCACATGCTGCGCCTCTTCGACGTGCCGGCGACGGTCGCCGTGGCGGAGTGCCGTGCCGAGGGGGCCGCGTCCTGCCGGCTGCTCGTTACGATCGGCGGCGCCCGTCGAGAGGCCAGCGCCGCGGAAGCCGCATGACACGGGCCGGACGCGGCCTGACCGTCGTGGCCCTGTGCGGCCTGCTGATCCCGGGACTGGCGTCGGCGCAGGACCGCACGCGCTGGCTGGTGATGCCGTTTGACGCGCCGAGCGGCGCGCCGGAGGTCTACTGGATGAGCGAGGGATCGGCCGTCCTGCTGACGGCGATCCTCGACGGCCTCGGCGAAGAGGTCGTCAGCCGTGATGAACGGCTGCGTGCCTTCGCGCGCCTGCAGTTGCCCGCGACCGCGACGCTCAGCCACGCGACGACGATCAAGGTCGGCCAGCTGGTGGCGGCGACGGGCATCGTCGCCGGGTCGTACGAGGTGGACGGCGACCGCCTGCGCGTCTCCGCGCGGCGCTTCGATCTCGTCCGCGGCGCACTCACCCGGGGGCCCGTGGTCGAGCGCCCGCTGGCCGAGGTCTTTGCGCTCTATGACGCGGCGGCTCGTGCGATCGCGGCGCGCGGCAGCGAGGCGCCCCTCGCCCGCGGCACGCTGCCGCCCTCGCCCGCCGCCTTCGAGCAGTACGTCAAGGGGCTGATGGCCGAGACGCCCGCCGCGCAGGTGATGCATCTGGAGCAGGCGCTGCGTGGCGGCGTCGAGTTCGATGCCGCGCGGCTGGCGCTCTGGGAGGTGCACACCGGAGAGGAACGCCACGCGCAGGCTCTCGAAGCCGTGGCGCCCATCGGCCTCTTCGGCCCCGCCGCCGACGAGGGCCGCTTCCGTGCGGCGCTGTCGCGCCTCAATCTCGGCCGGCACGACGAGGCCTTCGCGGGCTTCGAGGCGCTCGCCGGCGACACCGGTGCGCCCGCCGCGCTCAATGCGCTCGGCATCCTCCAACTGCGACGCGGGGCCACGTCGCCGGCGCCCGCGGCGTACTACTTCAACCGGGCCGCCGACGCCGCTCCGAGCGAGGGGGACTATCGGTTCAACCTCGGGTACGCCTACTGGCGCGCCGGGGACGCGCCGGCCGCGGTGCACTGGCTGCGGGAAGCCGTACGCGTGAACCCGGCCGACGATGACGCCCACTTCGTCCTTGGGGCGGCCCTCACGGCGATCGGCGCGACGGCGGAGGCCGCGCGGGAAGTCGACCTGGCGCGGCGGCTGTCGGCGCGGTACGAGAAGGCCGGGACGGCGGTCCCCGCCGGCCTCGAGCGCCTGGTCGAGCACCTCGCCGTGGGCCCCGCACGCGTGGACGCCGTGCTCACCGCATCGGCGCAGCGCGATCAGGCGGACCTCGCCATGTTCCACCTCGAGGCCGGCCGCCGCGCCGTGGATCGCGAGGACGATCGCGCCGCGATTCAGGAGCTCGGTCGCGCGCTCTACCTGCAGCCGTACGAGGCGGAGGCACACTTGCTGCTGGGCCGTGTGTACCTCCGCGGCGGACGGTTCGCCGACGCGGTCGACGCGTTCAAGATCTCGCTCTGGAGCGAGGAGACCGCGGAGGCGCGGCTCGCGCTCGCCGATGCCCAACTCCAGCGCCGCGAGTTCGACGAGGCCGCGGCCGAACTGGCGCGCGCCGCCGAACTCGATCCCGATCATCCGGATCTGCCGGGGCTCAAGGCGCGCCTCGCCGAGGCGCGACCGCCGGGCTGACCGTGCTACGATCACACGGCTGGCGCCGTCCTGCCAGCAGCGGGGAGACGAGACGAGGGCGATGGCCACCGCGAGCGACGAAGGGTTCCACGAGATTCAGCTGAACGGGAAGCAACTTGTCTTCCTGTTCATGGCCGTCACGGTCGTGTCGGTCGTGATCTTCCTGTGCGGCGTGCTCGTCGGACGGGGCGTGGCCTCGGCCCGCGGCGTGGCCGAACCCGCCGCCGCGGAGGCGGCCGGGCCGGACGCGCCCCAAGGGGAGCTGGCGGCCGTCGCGCCGGGACCCGGCGGCGCGCCCGCCACGGCCAACGAAGACCTGAGCTACTACGATCGCCTGAGCGCCGGCGAGCCCGTGGACGAACCGTTGCAGGAGGCGCCGCCGCCGGCCGGCAACACGCCCGAGGCCGCCGCGGCGCCGCCCGTGCCCGACCCGCCGCCCGTGGCCCCGGCGCCCGTCGACACGGCGTCCACGACGCCGGGCGAGCCCGCCGGTGACGGCTTCGCGATCCAGGTCGCGGCCCTTCTCGAGCGTACGGAAGCCGACGCGCTCGCCCGGCGGCTGTCGTCGCGCGGCTACCCGGCGTATGTCATCGCACCCACGCCAGGCACGCCGCGCGTGTTCCGTGTGCGTGTCGGCAAGTTCGCCGAGCGTCGTGAGGCCGAGACCGTCGCGGCGCGGCTCGAAAAAGAAGAGCAGTTCAAGCCCTGGATTACCCGCTAGCGCTCCTGTCCGGCGTCCTGCTGGCGCTGGCCTTCCCCCGGTACGGCCACCCGATCCTCGCGCTGGTCGCGCTCGTGCCGCTGCTCGTCGCCCTCAGCGGCTGGCGTGGGCGTCCGGGCGTCCGGCCGGGCGCCGGCGCGCGCCGCGGCTTCCTCCTCGGCATGGTGACCGGCGTGGTGCATTACGCAGGCACCCTGTACTGGACCAGCGACGTCGTCCACACCTACGGCGGCCTGGGCTGGCCGTCGGCCCTCCTCGCTGCGGCGGGCCTCGTGCTCTACATGACGGTGTACCTCGCCGGCGGGGCGGCCGTCATCGGCCTCTTCGTCCAGCGTCTCGGCGTGCGCGGGCTGTGGCTGGCGCCCGCCGTGTGGGTGGCCGGCGAGTACGCGCGCGGGCACGTGCTCGGCGGGTTTCCATGGATTCCCCTGGGGGCCTCCGTCGTGACGCTGCTGCCGGTCGCGCAGGTGGCGAGCCTGGTCGGGGTCTACGGCGTCTCGGCCCTGCTCGCGCTCGTTGCCACGGCCATTACGGTCGCCCTGACGGCGCGGCCCGCCGGCGCGCGCGCGGCGGTGGCGTTCGCGATCGTGCTCCTGACCACGGCCTCGCTCTGGGGCGCGCTCAGGATTCGCGATGGCCGGCTCGCGGAGGACGGCGACCCCTTCACCGTGGGGCTCGTCCAGGGCAACATCGCCCAGGACGACAAGTGGAACCCCACCCTCGCGCCCGCGATCCTCGACCGCTACCTGTCGATGACGCGCGCGGCCGTCGCGCGCGGCGCACGCCTCGTCATCTGGCCCGAGTCGTCCACGCCGTTCCTGTTCGATGAGGACCCGGTGTCGGCCGCGGCCGTCCGCGCCCTCGTCCGGGAGAGCGGCACGCCGCTCCTCTTCGGCACGGACGAGTTCGAGCGCGGCACACCGAACCGGTTCTACAACTCGGCCTTCATGCTGAGCGGGGACGGCGCGACCGCGGCCGTCTATCGCAAGATGCATCTCGTGCCGTTCGGCGAGTACGTGCCCCTGCGGCGCCTGCTCTTCTTCATCGCGCCGCTCGTCGAGAGCGTGTCCGACTTCGCGCCGGGGACCCGCGTGACGATGCTGCCGGTGGCGGGCCACATGGCGAGCACCGCCATCTGCTACGAGGTGGTGTACCCGCACCTCATCCGCCAGGCCGTCCTCGAGGGCAGCGAGCTGCTGACCACGGTGACCAACGACGCCTGGTATGGGGAGTCGTCGGCGCCGCACCAGCACTACGCCCTCGCCTCGATGCGTGCGATCGAGCAGGGACGCTACCTGGCGCGCGCCGCCAACACGGGCATCAGCGGCATCATCGACCCCTACGGCCGGGAGGTCGCGCGCTCGGGCCTGTTCGAGACCACCGTGGTGATGGGGGAGGTGCGGTTCATCCGGACGCGCACCGTCTATGCCACAATTGGAGACGTCGTGCCGCAGCTGGGCGTCCTCGTCACGTTGCTCGGACTCGCCGCGGCCTTCTGGAGGAGACCCTGATCGTGGCTTTGGAAGTCGATGACCTGATTCGGCGCGCGCACCCGCTCCTGGCCCGGGCCCGTGATCTGCGGAGCTATCTTTGACGCCGCCCACCCCGCCTCCGAACTCGAGCGCCTCGAAGCGCTGATCGGCGCGCCCGACTTCTGGAAGGACCAGCAGGGCGCGCAGAAGACGCTGCAGCGGCGCCGCCGCCTCAGCGAGGACCTCGAACTCCGCGACCGCCTCACGGCCAAGATCGACGACCTCGGCGTCCTGATCGAGTGGGGCGAAGCCGGCGAGGACGTCGCGGGCGACCTCGCGCGCGCCCTTGACGCCCTCGACGCGGAGGTCGAGGCCGGCGAGGTCAAGAAGATGCTCGGCGGCGAGCACGACCGCGCCAACGCCATCGTCACCATCCACCCGGGCGCCGGCGGCGTCGAGTCCCAGGACTGGGCCGAGATGCTGCTGCGCATGTACCTGAAGTGGGCGGAGAAGCGCGGCTTCAAGCGCGAGATCCTCGACTATCAGCCGGGCGAGGAGGCCGGCGTCAAGAGCGTCACGTTCACGGTCACCGGCGAGAACGCGTTTGGCCTGCTGTCGGCCGAGGCCGGCGTCCACCGGCTCGTGCGCATCTCGCCGTTCGATCAGGCCGCGCGCCGCCACACGTCCTTCGCCTCGCTCTACGTCTGGCCCGAACTCGACGACGAGATCGACATCGACATCCCGGAGGGCGACCTGCGGATCGACACGTTCCGGTCGAGCGGCGCCGGCGGCCAGCACGTGAACGTGACGGACTCCGCCGTCCGCCTCACGCACTTGCCGACGGGGCTCGTGGTCTCGTGCCAGAACGAGCGGTCCCAGCACAAGAACCGCGATTCGGCGATGAAGGTGCTGAAGGCCAAGCTGTACGATCGCGCCCTGAAGGAGCAGCAGGCCAAGCTGGATCAGATCGGTGGATCAAAGAAGGACATCGCCTTCGGCAGCCAGATCCGGAGCTACGTCCTGCAGCCGTACCAGATGGCCAAGGATCACCGGACGAAGGTGGAAGTCGGGGACGTCGAGCGCGTCCTGGCCGGCGACCTCGACGGCTTCATCAAGGCCTACCTGATGCGGAAGGCTGCGGGGACATTGGCCGTCGCCGAGGACGGTGACGGGTAGATCTTAGATTGTGAGATCGCAGATTGCAGATTGATTGACGATCGACGATCTGGGGATTGATGAATGGATTTACCAGATTGGGGGATTGGGGGGATTGCGGCGAGGCGCCACGCTTCGCGGGCGCCGGGTCACAACAGCCACCCATCCTCAATCCTTGCGTTCTGGTAGATCTGGTAATTCGATTGGATCGAACGTCGATCTGAGAATCGACAATCAATCTGCCATCTGCAATCTCAAAATCTGAGATTCTCCGCCGGCTGCGTCCCCGAGATGAACGCCTCCCGGATGGCGCGGTCGCTGGTCGACGGCTGCCCGGTGGCGCGGTCGACCGACAGGAAGGTGACGTTGCCGGGGGCGTCGAACTCGGGCGGGTTGGCGCGGTCGGGGACCGACGCGAGGTACTCGCGCATGATCTCGATCCAGATCGGCAGGGCCGCGGTCGTGCCCGACTCGCCGGGGCCGATGGGGCGCTTCTCGTCGTGGCCGACCCACACGCCGATCGTGATGTTCGGATCGAACCCGATGAACCACGCGTCGGTGTAGTCGTCGACCGTGCCCGTCTTGCCGCCGAGCGGCCAGTCGAGTGACGCGGCCGATGCCGCCGTGCCGCGCTGCACGACGCCGCGCAGCAGGTGGGTCATCACGTACGCCGTGTCGGCGCGGATCGCATCGCGCGGGGTGGGCCGGCTGTCCTCGAGCACGCTGCCTTCGGCGTCGACGACGGTGCGGACGGCGTAGGGCTGCATGCGCACCCCGCGGTTCGGAAACACGGTGTACGCGCTCGTCACCTCCAGCAGCGTGCCTTCCGCCGCGCCAAGCGCCGTGGAGAGGAACGGCGGGAGCCGGTCGGGGAACCCGAACCGCTGCGCGTAGGCCACGACCTGCGTCGGGCCGAGCATCGCCATCACCTTCACGGCCGGGATGTTGCGCGAGGCCTCGACGGCGCGCCGCAGCGTCACCGGCCCCTCGAACTTCCCGTCGTAGTTGCGCGGCCGGTACTGCGGCTGGCCGGCGCCGGCGTCGAACCCGGTGGGCTCGTCCACGAGAATCGTCGAGGGCGTCAGCCCGCGGTCGATGGCCGCCGTGTAGAGGAACGGCTTGAAGGTCGATCCCATCTGGCGAAACGCCTGCACGGCGCGGTTGAACTTGCTGCGCGTGAAGCTGTAGCCGCCGACCATCGCGAGGATTTCGCCCGTGCGGTTGTCGAGAGCGAGCACCGCGCCTTCGAGCACCGGCGCCTGCTCCAGCGTCACGGTGGCCGTGCCGGCCTCGTCGTCAATCGCCGTCACCGCCACGTCGATCACGTCGCCGGCCTTGACGAGCGTCGCGGCGGAGGTCCGGCGGGTCCACGCGATGCTCTGCCGCGTGAGCACGGCGGTCCGGCCGGCGAGGCGCACCGCGGCGGTGCCGGCCGTCGCATCCACGCTCGTGACGAGCGCGGGGACGATGTCCCCGACGGCGATCGCGCGTGCCCACCGCACATGCTGGAAGCCCTCGATGGCCTCGCCGTCGGCGACGACGTTGCGCTCGGGCCCCCGGTACGCGACGCGGCGCTTGTCGATCCGGCGCAAGCCGCGGTCGAGCGCCTGCGCCGACGCCCGCTGCAGGGCCGGGTCGAGCGTCGTGTGCACCTGCAGGCCGTGTTCGTACAGCGCCGTGGCGCCGTAGCGCGCCTCGAGGTGCTTGCGGACCTCTTCGAGGAAATACGGCGCGATGGTCGCGTCGCGGCCCCCGTCCTCGCGCACGACGATGGGGCGCGCCATCGCTTCGGTGGCGACCGCGCGCGTGATGTAGCCCTCCTCGGCCATGCGGCCGAGCGCGTAGTTCCGGCGCCGCATCGCGGCGTCGGGGCGGATGTACGGACTCTGCCGCACGTTGCCCTGCAGGATGCCCGCGATGAGCGCCGCTTCCTCCAGGTTCAAGTCGCCGATGGACTTGCCGAAGTACAGCCGCGAGGCGGCCTCCACGCCGTACGCGCCGTGGCCGAAGTAGACTTGGTTGCAGTACATCGTGAGGATCTCCTCCTTCGTGTACCGCTTCTCGATCTGGATGGCGACGAGCGCTTCCTTGACCTTGCGCTCCCACGTGCGTTCGAAGCCGACGTCGCCGGGAAACAGGTTGCGCGCCAGCTGCTGCGTCAGCGTGCTGCCGCCCGGCGTCCGCCCGCCGGGGACGATGTCGCGGACGAGGGCGAGCATCATGCGGGAGATGTTGAGCCCGGCATGATTGAAGAAGCCGCCGTCCTCGGCCGAGAGGATGGCCTGCCGCAGCAGATCGGGGATCTGGTCGTAGCGGATCAGCACGCGCCGCTCGACCGCGAAGTCGCCGATCGGCGACCCGTCGCGGGCCATGACACGCGTGATGGTGCTCGGCCGGTAGTCGTCAAGCGCCGAAATCAGCGGCAGGTCGTCGGAATACGCGAACAGCACCCCGCTCAGCGTCCCGGCGAGGGCCGTGACGACGAAGAGCAGGACCAGGCTGGCGTGTCGCGCAACCTTGATGACGTAGGTCATTCGATCTCAGATCTTAGAAGGTCGCCGGCCAATTGCCAAGACGCGCGCGGCCGGTGAACGGTGGTCGACAAGGGTGCGAGGCTACGGCGGTGGCCGGCGAACGGCGCCCGGGCGGCCCTGCCCACCTCGATCCCCGCGCGGCGCCGGCGCGTCGGCCGAGGGCGTTCCGCCCCCACGCGGCACGGCGCGCGGGCTGTCCGCTCTGCGGCTGGGCGGTGGCCCGGTGCCGTCTTGCGGCGTCGTCGACGGGCGCGACGCCGTGGGCGCCGGACGGTCCGAGCGAGGAGCGACGCCGACGCCCCGTCTGCGCGCGCCGGTGTCGCCGTCGTCCGGCGCACGATCGATGGACGGCGCGGTGCGGCCGGCGCCGCGTGTGGACCGGTCGTAGGTGGCTGGCGGCGGTGCGGCGTCGCTGTCACGCGGCGCGAACGCGGGATCATCGCCGCGCGGCGCACGCACCGCCCCTGGCCGGTTCCCGCCCGAGCGGATCGAGTCGACCGGTCGTGTGGCCGGCCGCCGGCGATCCGCATCGCCCACCGCGGCCGGTCCGGGCGAGGCCCCCACCGCGCCTGACTGCCCGCTGGTGAACCGGCGGTCGCCCGGCCGTTCCGCCGTCCCTGGGCGGCGGGTGTCGGTCGTGGCCTCCACGGCGCGGGTGCCGCGTTCCTGTCGCGTGTCCACGCCGGGTCGGATCGACGTGCCGGAGCGAGACGCGCCGTTCCACTCACTCGACGCCCCGCGCCGTGACGGTGGGACGTAGCGATCGAGGCGGCGCGGCTCGGCGCGGCCCGGCCGCACCTGGAATCCCGTGCGCACGTGCGAGGGCAGGTGCCGGCCATCCACTGTCCATCCACGCAGGTTGCCGCGCGCGCCGAGGCGCGAGACGGGGATGACGGTCCACGCGCGCCACGGGTCGTGGCCCACGCGAAGGCTGAAGGCGAGGACGGGCCGGCCGTCCCACCCGAGCGGGGCCCAGCTCACGTAGCTCGGCGCGTATGCCCAGCTCACCCAGGCCGGCCCCCACGTGCGCGCGGGGATCCAGAACCACACGCCGCCCGAGAAGCCCCATCGTCCGTAGTGGTGCGTGGGCCACGCCCAGGGGTCGTGCCCCATCCACGTGAGACCGTAGCGCGTCTGCCGCCAGCGGCCCTCGGCATAGGGACGCCACGACGGGCCGACGCGCGGAAACCAGACGTCGCCGTAGTCGGCCACGTAACCCCACGTGCCATGGCGGTCCATCACCGGGCCGTGCGCGCGCAGTTCGTAGGGGAGTTGCGCGGCGGAGGCGGCGGTCGTGAATCCACGGAGGCGGCCGTCCGACCAGTGGTCGAAGGCATCGCCACGGGCGGAGTTGAACGCCGAGAGGCGTGGCGCCGCCCCGTCGGTGATGTCCGCGCGCTCGCCGGCATGCACCGCCACGCGGCCGGACCAGGTGTCGGCGTCGGCGAGGCCGCGTGCCACGTCGAGCGTGAGGCCGCGCCGGCGCGGGTCGAAGGCGACCGCGTACTCGCCACGCGGGGTGAGGTCGATGCTGGCGGCCGCGGTGTCGATGACGAAGCCGTCGATGAGCGCGGCGCTCGTCTCGATGCGCATCCGGCCCTCCGACATCCGGAGGCGCGTGGCGGACATCACCTCCACGAGGGTGTCGCGGTCGAGGTGGACCACGGTGCCGTCGGCGAAGACGATCTCGGCGCGCCCGCCGCGCGTGCGGACGCGATCGCCATCGAGCAGGGCGGTCGAGGGCATGGCGGCTTCCGTCTGGCCATCGAGCTCGAGCTCGACCGTGCCGTCGGCGTAGGTCAGATGCGGGGGCGCGGGTCCCGGGTCCGGCTCCTGTGCGGCGGCCGTCGACGACGGGCCGAAGGCAAGGAGCGAGACGGCGAACAGGTGGAGCCAGGTACGCATGGACAACCTCGTCGGCACGACAGGCAGGCGATTGCACGGCGGCGGGAGGGACCGCCGACGGAGGCAAGCTGGCGACAACAGTATAGCGTACGGGTCGGATGTGCGCGGCTTCTGTGGTGCTGGAGCTGTCGTCGTGGAGGCCGACGTTGGAGTCGCGCGATGGGCGACCGCACGCAACGTGCGCCGCAGGGAGCGAGGGTTTCGAGCGCTGGCGCCGTAGGCCCAGCGTCAGCCGTGGCCGGGTAGGCGCGGCGCGATGGGCGTCAGTACGAAACCCGAGTGGACGGAGGTGCAGGTTGCGAGCGCGAGCTCCCGTCGGCCGGAAGGACGACAGCTCCAGCGCCACAGTAGGCAGGCTGACCAGCCGGCCCCCATGAACTCCGATTTGACTCCCTCTGACTCAAGTTTCATACTAAGGTCATGAGCAAAATCATCGGTATCGACCTCGGCACTACGAACTCGGTAGTCGCCGTGATGGAAGGCGACCAGCCCACTGTGATTCAGAACGCCGAGGGCAGCCGGCTCACACCGTCGGTCGTTGCCTTCAGCAAGACCGGGGAGCGCCTCGTGGGCCAGGTGGCCAAGCGCCAGGCCGTGACGAACCCCGAGCAGACGATCTTTTCGATCAAGCGATTCATGGGCCGCCGCTTCGAGGAAGTGAGCGACGAGCTGCGCATGGTGCCGTACCACGTCGCCGCCGCCGGGAATGGCGATGTGCGCGTGAAGATCGGCGACCAGGAGTTCGCGCCGCCGCAGCTGTCGGCCATGGTGCTGCAGAAGCTCAAGCAGGCGGCCGAGGACTACCTCGGCCAGACGGTGACGAAGGCGGTCATCACCGTGCCGGCCTACTTCAATGACGCGCAGCGGCAGGCCACCAAGGAAGCCGGGCAGATCGCCGGCCTCGAGGTCATGCGCATCGTCAACGAGCCGACGGCGGCGGCGCTGGCGTACGGGCTCGACAAGAAGAAGGACGAGACGATCGCCGTGTACGACTTCGGCGGCGGCACCTTCGACATCTCGATCCTGGAAGTGGGCGAGGGCGTCGTCGAGGTGAAGTCGACCAACGGCGACACGCATCTCGGTGGCGACAACCTCGATCAGCGGGTGATCGAGTGGATCATCGACGAGTTCCGGAAGAGCGATGGCATCGACCTCGGCAAGGATCGCATGGCGCTGCAGCGGCTGCGCGAGGCCGCCGAGAAGGCGAAGATGGAGCTGTCGTCGGTGATGGAGACCGAGATCAACCTGCCGTTCATCACGGCGGATGCCTCGGGGCCGAAGCACCTGGCGATGAAGCTCACGCGCGCGAAGTTCGAGTCGCTCGTCGACGCGCTGCTGCAGCGGACGGTCGGGCCGACGCGGCAGGCGCTGGTGGATGCGGGGCTCGACGCGAGCAAGATCGACGAGGTGGTGCTGGTCGGCGGCTCGACGCGCATCCCCAAGGTGCAGCAGATCGTCAAGGAGCTGTTCGGCAAGGAGCCGCACAAGGGCGTGAATCCGGATGAGGTCGTCGCCGTCGGCGCGGCGATCCAGGCGGGCGTGCTGGCCGGCGAGGTGAAGGATCTGCTCCTGCTCGACGTGACGCCGCTGTCGCTCGGCATCGAGACGCTCGGCGGCGTGATGACGCCGCTCATCACGCGCAACACCACGATCCCGACGCGCAAGAGCGAGGTGTTCTCGACGGCCGCCGACAGCCAGACGAGCGTGGAAGTCCACGTGCTCCAGGGCGAGCGTCCGCTGGCCCGCGACAACCGCACGCTGGGCCGCTTCCACCTGATCGGCCTGCCGCCGGCCCCGCGCGGCGTGCCGCAGATCGAGGTCGCCTTCGACATCGACGCCAACGGCATGGTCAACGTGTCGGCCAAGGACCTCGGGACGGGCAAGGAGCAGAAGATCCAGATCACGGCCTCCTCCGGCCTGAGCAAGGACGAAGTGGCGCAGATGATGCGCGAGGCCGAGACGCACGCCGACGAGGACAAGCAGCGGCGCGAGGAGATCGAGACGCGCAATCGCGCCGACCAGGCGCTCTACACCGCCGAGCGGATGCTGAAGGACGCCGGCGACAAGCTGGAGGCCGGGGATCGCGGCGCGGTCGAAGGCGCGATGGCCAGCCTCAAGACGGCCATCGAGGCCAACGACGCCGCCGCGATGACCCGCGCGATGGAGGCGTTGACCTCGGCGCAGCACAAGGCGGCCGAAGCGCTCTATCGCCAGCAGGCGGCCACGCCGCCCGAGGGCGGCCCGTCGGCGGGCGCGCCCGGTCCCGACGCCGCGAACGCGGCGGCGGCCGAAGGCGAGGTGATCGATGCCGAAGTGGTGGAGGACGACAAGAAGTAGTCGGCCGCCGGGGGCGCCGCGATCGGCGGCAGGGACGACATGATGGACCTCTACATCGTGCTCGGGATCGAACGGCAGGCCACGCCCGCGGACATCAAGCGGGCGTACCGTCGTCTTGCGCGCCGGTACCACCCCGACATCAATCCGGGCGACGGGGAGGCCGAGCGGCGGTTCCACCAGATCCTCGAGGCGTACGAGACGCTCATCGACCCGGACCGGCGCCGCCGGTACGACACCGGCCAGGTGCCGTCGGCCGCCGGCGGCGGCCCGTCGGTCGGGTTTGCGGGCTTCGACTTCAGCGCCCGCGCGCACGCGGAACGCGCGACTACGTTCGGCGACCTCTTTGAAGAGGTGTTCACGCGGCGCGCCAACCCGTCGGACGCGGCGGGACCGCAGGCCGGGGCCGATCTCCACCGGCGCGTCACGCTCAGCTTCGAGGAGGCGTGGCACGGCATGACCCACGTCGAGACGGTCACGCGGCATGAGGTGTGCGGCAGCTGCGAGGGCGGCGGCGTGCATCGGACGGTCGAGTCGGCCTGCGTGGCGTGCGGCGGCGGCGGCACGGTGCGGTCCGTCCGGGGGCACATGGTCTTCGCCAAGACCTGTGGCGCCTGCGGCGGCGCCGGCCGCCTGCGGCAGCAGCCGTGCGACACCTGTCATGGCCAGGGCGTCGAGGCGCGCAGCGAGATCGTGCGCGTGCGCGTGCCCCCGGGCGTGGACACCGGCGCGCGGGTGCGCGTGGCGGGCAAGGGCCATGCGGGCGTCCGCGGCGGGCCGCCCGGCGACCTGTACATCGAGATCGAGGTGGCGCCGCATCCCTTCTTCGAGCGGCGCGGCGAGGATCTGCATCTCACCGTCCCCATCGCGATCGACGAGGCCGCGCTCGGCGCCCGCGTCGACGTCCCCACGCCGGATGGTCCGGCGCGCGTACGGATTCCTCCGGGCACGCAGTCCGGGCAGCGCTTCCGCATGCGCGAGCGCGGCGTCCCGTCGCCGCGCGACGGGCGGCGCGGCGACCTCGTCGTGGAGGTGCGCCTGATGCTGCCGCGCCTGCTCGACGAGCGCTCCAAGGAACTGCTGCGCGAGTTCGGCCGGCTGAACGGCGAGAGTGTCAGGGCCGGCGCCTTCGACGCGGGCTGACACGGGTCGAGACGACGATGGCCAAGAAGACCGGCAAGGCGTACTTCATGATCAGCGCGGTGGCGCAGAAGTACAACATCCACCCGCAGACCCTCCGGCTCTACGAGCGCGAAGGGCTGCTGCGCCCCTCGCGCACCGAGGGCAACACGCGGCTGTACTCGGAAGACGACCTCGAGCAGCTCGAGACGATCCTGTCGCTCACGCGGGACCTCGGCGTGAACCTGGCCGGCGTCGAGATCATCCTCAACATGCGCGCCAAGATGGCCAGCATGCAGACCGAGGTCAACGAGTTCATGGAGTACGTCAAGCGCGAGCTGGCGCGCGGGATCGACGACTGGGAACAGCGGCTCACCACGGCGCTCGTCAAGTCGTCCCCGACGGATCTCGTACGGGCCGCGCCGAAAGGCGAGCGCGTGGAGGGACCGGCACCCAAGGGCGCCAAGGCGGCTCGAGGCGCGAAGGACCCCGCGAACTGACCGGTGCCGGCGCCGGGCCGCGGTGGTAAGATCGCCGCGGGATGCGCAAGCTCGAGACGCTCGCGGCGGATGCGGCCAGCCTGCAGGCCTACCTGCGCGCCATCGCGAAGTGCCCCCGCCTCACGCCGGACGAGGAGCGGGATCTCGGACGCCGCATCCAGCAGCACGGCGACGAGGCGGCACTGGCCGCGCTCGTCGAAGGCAACCTCCGCTTCGTCGTCAGCTACGCGAAGCGGTACCGCCGGCTCGGCGTGCCCTTCCTGGATCTGATTCACGAGGGCAACCTCGGCCTCATCGAAGGCGCGCGCCGCTTCGACCCCGAACGCAACGTCCGGTTCATCACGTATGCGGTGTGGTGGATCCGGCAGGCGATCATGCACCTGCTCTCGGAGGAGGCCCGCGTCTACACCGTGCCCGACCGCGTGTCCGGCGCGGCCGCCCGCTTCGGCCGCCAGGTGGCCGCCCTCGCCGCGCAGCTCGAGCACGCACCGACGGTGCAGGAGATCGCCGACGAACTCGAGATCACCGACGCGGACGTCCAGTTGCTCCTGCAGCTCCAGGCCGACGATGTGTCGCTCAGCGATCGCGTGGGCGGGGGCGAGGACGCGCCGGAGGTGGGGGACACGCTGGCCGACGAGACGGCGCTGCCGCACGTCGAGGACGCGCTGCTGCGCGAGGCGTTCGCGCGCCATCTGGCCCGGGCGCTCGACGAACTGGAGCCGCGCGAGCGCGAGGTGATGCGGCTGCGGTACGGGCTGGCCGACGGCGATCCGCAGACGCTGCGGCAGGCGGGCGAACGGCTCCATCTGTCGCGCGAACGCGTGCGTCAGCTCGAGTCGCGGGCGCTCCAGAAGCTGCGGCGCTACACGACGTTGAAGAGTTATCTGAATTGAACGCGGACGGGCAGGACGGTCATGGCGTGTGAGATCTGCGGCGACAGCGGCTGGAAGACGGTGGAGGCGGACGGCGTGGAGCAGGTCGCGCGGTGCGACTGCTGGCAGGCGAAGCTCGTCGAGCACTCGCTCGCCGCCGCGCGGATTCCGCGCCGGTACCGCCACTGCGAGCTCACGAACTTCGAGCAGAGCTACGACTCGCTGCGCGAGGCGCACCGCAAGGCGCGCGCCTTCATCGACGCGTTCCCCGTCGTCGATCGCGGGTTGCTGCTGCGCGGCCAGCACGGCGTCGGCAAGACGCACCTCGCCGTCGCGATCCTGAAGGCGGTCGTCGGCCAGCGCGGCGCCCGCGGCTACTTCTACGAGACGCGGGAGCTGCTGAAGCTCGTGCGCGACACGTACAGCTCGGGCGGCGACGAGACGGAGATGGAGGTGCTGCGCCCCGTGCTCGACGCGGACCTGCTCGTGCTCGACGACCTCGGGGCGGAGAAGACGTCGGAGTGGGTCCAGGAAACGCTCGGGCTCGTCGTCAACACCCGCTACAGCGAGGGGCGGCCCACCATCTTCACCACGAACCTCGAGGACGGCCCCGACAGCGGCGACCCCAACTCGATGGTCTTCCGGCTGGGCGCGCGCATCCGGTCGCGGCTGTTCGAGATGTGCGACTGGGTGCACATGGAGGGCATCGACGCCCGCGAGGTCGGCGGCCCCAACCCGACACCCGGCGACATCGCGCGGTACCACGAGCGCTCGCCCCTCTCGCCCGAGAACCTGCGCGGCACCCGCCGGCTGCCGGATCGCTCGCGCGGCATGGCCCGCGCCCAGTTGCGCGAGCGGGGACCGGCGGAGCTCAAGTGGACCGGCGGCAAAGCCGGCTCGTGACGTCGAGACGACAAACACGAAGGTCACGACGAGACGAAGGACGCACGAAGTTTTCCTTGGGGGTCTGAGCGTCTTGTGTTCGTCCGTCTTCGTGGCCTTCGTGTCCTTCGTGTTTGTACGTGATCCAGTGATGCATCAGTGATTGGGATCTACCTCCACATCCCGTTCTGCGCCGCCATCTGCAACTACTGCAATTTCAATCGCGGCCTGTTCGACGGGCCGCTCAAGACCCGGTACGTCCAGGCGCTCGTGGCCGAGATCCGTGCGGCGGCAGAGCCCGGGACCGCGGCGGACACGATCTTCTTCGGCGGCGGCACGCCGTCGCTGCTCGAGCCGGGAGACGTCGCGGCCCTCATCCGCGCCTGCCGCGACGCCTTTGCGGTGACGCCGGACGCCGAGGTGACGCTCGAAGCCAATCCCGAGACGGTCGACGAGGCGCGGCTGGCGGGCTTCCGCGACGCCGGCATCACGCGTCTCAGCTACGGCGTGCAGTCGTTCCGCGACGAGGAGCTGACGCGGCTCGGGCGCCTGCACACCGCCGACACGGCGCGCCGCGCCCTCGACGCCGCGCGTGCCGCGGGCTTCGACAACGTGAGCCTCGACCTGATGATGTGGCTGCCCGGCCAGTCCGTGGACGCGTGGCTGTCGTCGGTCGACGCGCTCATCGCGTGCGGCCCCGAGCACGCGTCGCTGTACCTGCTCGAGATCTATCCGAACGCGCCCCTTCGTGACGAGATGGCGCGTGGGGGCTGGTCGGTGGCGCCCGACGAGGACGCAGCAGCGATGTACCTCGAGGCCATGGCCCGGCTCGACGCCGCCGGCTATGCCCAGTACGAGATCTCGAATGTCGCCAGACCTGGACGGCAGTCGCGCCACAACCTGAAGTACTGGCAGGACGGTGCGTGGGCGGGGTTCGGGTGTGGGGCGCATTCGACCCGCGGCGATCGGCGGTGGCGCAACGTGTCGGGCACCGGCGACTACGTGGCACGCCTCGAGCGCGGGGAGACGGTGCGCGTCGACGAGGCCGCGCGGCCGCGCGAAGAGCGGGCCGGTGAAGCCATCTTCATGGGGCTCCGCCTGACGGACGGTGTGGACCTCCGCGTACTTCGTGACGCATATGGACTCGACGTGTGGAATGATTACGGCACGGAGCTGGCCCCGTTCGTCGAGGCCGGCCTCCTCGTCCATCGTCCCGGGGAGCGGCTGGCGCTCACGAGGGACGGCATGCTCGTGGCCAATGAAATCATGATGGTTTTCATTGGCCGGTCTGTACGGTAGAGTAACCGCCATTCTTGAAGGAGGCCGCTCAATGCTTGGAGTTTGCAGTTTCTCACCGGCTGCGCGCCGGTCGTTCGTGATGGGGGTCGCCTTCGCCGTGGCCACCGTCGTGGCCACACCCTCGTTCGCGCAGGATCCCGCGCCCGAGGCCCAGGCGGCGCCGCAGGAGCCTGCCAAGCCGGTGCTGACGCTGGACGGCGATGCCGCCGTCATCAGCATCCTCATCAAGCCCGACAAGGTCGCGGACTTCGAAGAGGTGCTGACCAAGCTGAAGGAGGCGCTCCAGAAGAGCGAGAACCCCACGCGGCGTCAGCAGGCGGCGGGGTGGAAGATCTTCAAGTCGCCGCAGTTGGCCCAGGGCAGCGCCGTGTACGTCATGGTGATCGACCCGGTCGTCAAGGGCGAGGAGTACGATCTCACGCGCCTCATCGCCGAGGTCTTCCCGGTGGAAGTGCAGGAGCTGTTCGTGAAGTACCGTGATTCGTTTGCGGGTCGCGCAATCAGCTCGCTGAACGGCTTCATGTTGATGGGACAGTAGGGGGGAGCGCCCCGGGGGCCGGTTCCCCGGGGCGCGCACGCCACCGGTCTCATCCCCTCGATTCGTGATTCCAGTGCCCACCCGTCCGCGGTGGCTGCCGTGGGCCCTGTCCGGGGCCATCGTCGCTGCGGCCCCGCTGTGGCCGCAGGCCGCGCTCGCCCAACCCCCTGTCCCGCCCGTCACCGAGACCGCCCGGCTGTCCGAGGATCCGGCCGTCGTGCAGTTCGAGACGGAGGTCGGCCTGCTCCTCGTGCCCGTCGCGGCCGCGACGACGGCCGACTATGAAGCGATGATCCGTGCCCTCCAGGCCGCCTTGGCCGCCAGCCCCGATCCGGCGCGGCGCACGCAGGCGGCGGGGTGGCGCGTCTACAAGGCGAGCGAACCCGACGCCAAGGGGCAGGCGCTCTACGTGCACCTCATCTCGCCCGTGGTGCCCGGCGTGGACTACCGTCCCTCGGCGGTGCTCGATGCGCTGGTGGACGGCGCGCCCGAGGAGCTGCTGGTGAAGTACCGGAACGCGCACGCCGGCCCGCCGTCGAAGCTCAGCCTCGTCGAGATCGCGAACATGACGCTGGCGCCCGCCGCGCCGCCGGCCGGCGTCAAGCCGCCGGGCGGCCGCTAGTCCCGCTTCAGTCGAGACACGCCACCAGTGGCGTGTCGTTGACGAAGAACGACCGGGCCGCCCGTTGGGCGGCCCGCAGAGTCGCGGTTGAGCGGAGATGCAGGTAGTACCGCTTCAGTCGAGACACTCCACTAGAAGGCCAGGTTGGCGCCGGCGTAGAAGCGCTGATACGTCTTGTGGAGCGGGTCGCCCTGCAGGCGGAACGCGCGGTAGTCGAGACGAATGCGGAGCGGGCCCGCGAGGCGCACCTTGATGCCCCCGCCCGTGTTCAGCCCCATGCTCGTTTCCGAGTGCGCCGCCAGTTCCTCCCGGTAGAGGCCGGCGCCGGCCGTCGCATAGAGCTGCAGGCCGCCCACGCCGGGCGTCTGCACCAGCACGTTGGCCATGCCCGTCGTCAGGGCGGGGCCCGATTCAGCCAGATCCTCGACCGTGTTGGCATACTCGAACTCGAACCCGAGCACGAGCAGGCCGAACCCGACGGAGAAGCCGCGGGCGGCCCGGTTCTCCGGGGTCGGTGTGATGCCGAGGAAGAGCGTGGCGTCGGCGTACGCGGGCGCGGCGGGGAGCAGCAGGCCGATCAGGACGAGGCCGGGCACGAGGCGGCGGACTGCGGTCATCACTCGGTTCTCCATTCGGGCGCCGGGGGAGGCTCCACCGGACGCGTCACAGCGCCCGGCCCGGATGATCATATGATCATTCGCCAGACCTACGACATTGAGGAGGACGCGCATGCAGGGAATCCACCGGCTCGGGCTCGTCGTCGGGATCGCCGTGATCGCGGTCGCGGGACTGGCCGCCGACACGCTCTACCTCCGTGACGGGACGCGCCTCGAAGGCGAACTCGTGTCGATTCGGAACGGGGTGGTCGAGTTCCAGCCCGACCGTGGACGGCTGGTGCGCGTGGATCAGTTCGAGGTCCGGCGGATCGAGTTCGAGGCGCGGCGGACCGGCGGCACCAACTCGTTCGCCGGCGGCGGCGTCGATGGCGACCGGCGCGGGGACCGGCGTCCGGGCGGGCTGCGTGAGCGGCGCGTGACCGTCCAGGCGCGTACGCTCTGGAGCGACACCGGCGTGGAGGTGCGCGCAGGGCAGGTCGTGTACTTCACGGCCACCGGACAGGTCACCTGGGGCCGCGGACGCCGTGACGGCCCGGCGGGCGAGCGCAACTCGCCCGAGAACGACGCACGGCCGTTGCCGTCGAGGCCGGCCGCCGCGCTGATCGGCCGGATCGGCGAGTCCGGCGATGCCTTCTTCATCGGCGACGATGAAGGCGCGATTCGCGTACGCGAATCCGGACGACTCTACCTCGGGGTCAATGACGACTATCTGGCGGACAACAGCGGGACGTTCCGCGTGGTCGTCTATTACTAGCGGGGCGATGCCGCAGGGCGCGCCGCGCGCGGGCGGGCAGCAGGGGTTGATGGCCGGTCGTCACTACTACAGCGAGCACGCGGCGGGTCTCAAACGGGAGCTGGGCCGGGCACTGCCGCGGGACGAGATCCTCCGCCTGCATGCGAAGTCGCCGGCCCGCCATCTCCTGGTGGCGGCGCGGCAGTTCGTCATGCTCGGCCTGGCGACGTGGGGGCTCGTCCGGTTCGAGCACCCGGCCCTGTGGGTGCCGCTCGCGCTGGTGCAGGGATGGACGGTGTTCAACTTCACCGTCCTGCTGCACGAGGTCGTGCACCACGCGGTGTTCGCGTCGCCGCGGCCGCGGGCGGAGCGCCTGCTCGGCCTGCTCTACGCCATGCCGAGCGGCCTCTCGGCCACGCAGTTCACGCGGTGGCACCTCGATCATCACGCGGAGCTGGGCTCGTCCGATCACGACCCGAAGCGCCACCACCTGTCGCCGAAGATCAACGCGCGGTGGCTGAAGCTGCTCTACATGACGCCGGCCCTGTTCCCGATCTACTTCCGCGCGGCGCGCCGCGAGACGGCGACGTACCCGCCGGCCCTGCAGCGGACGATTCGGTGGGAGCGGCTGGCGTCGATCGGCGCGCATCTCGCCGTCCTTGGCGGGGTGTGGTGGGCCTTCGGCGGCGCGGCCGCGCTCCGCGCGTACATCGTCCCGGTCTTCTTCGTGTTCCCCGTGGCCTTCACCATCAACCGGCTCGGGCAGCACTACGCGATCGATCCGGACGATCCGGCGCAGTGGAGCACGCTGGTGCGGGCGCACTGGTTCTGGAACTTCTGGTACCTGAACTCGAACCTTCACCTGGAGCATCACTACTTCCCGGGCGTCCCGTTCTACCGTTTGCCGGCGCTGCAACGCGCGCTCGGGCCGTTCTTCGAGGCGCATGGGATCCAGTCACGCACCTACGGGCGTCTGTTGTACGGATGGTTCGTCGAGAACCGCGCTCCGCATACGCACTGGGTGTAGGGCCGGCGGCGCGCTGGAGGTCGAGGATGCCTGGCGCGCATGGATGTGATGCGCCGCCGGCGATCGGGCCGGAACCCGTGTGATATCGTTTCTCTGATGGATTTCGAGCTGTCCGACGAGCAGGTACTCCTTCGCCGCAGCGTGCGGGAGTTTGCCGAGACCGAGATGAAGCCCTTCGTCCGCGAGTGGGACGAGGCGCAGCATTTTCCCGCCGAACTGCTGCCGAAGCTGGCCGGACTCGGGCTGATGGGCATCCAGTTTCCCGAGCAGTACGGCGGCGCGGCGATGTCGGCGCTCGACTACTGCATCTGCATCGAGGAGCTCGCCCGCGTCGATCCCTCCGTGTCGCTGTCGGTGGCCGCGCACAACGGCCTCGGCGCGGCGCACATCGCCCTCTTCGGCAACGACGAGCAGCGGGCGCGGTACCTGACGCCGCTGGCGACCGGCGAGAAGCTCGCCGCCTGGGGCCTCACCGAGCCCGGGTCGGGGAGCGACGCCGCCGCCATGCGCACCACCGCCGTTCGCGACGGGGATGGCTGGGTGCTGAACGGGTCGAAGATCTTCATCACGCACGGCAAGTCCGGCGACACGCTGGTGGCGATGGCCGTCACGGATCGCACCAAGGGCAACAAGGGCATCTCGGCGTTCGTCATCGAGCGCGGCACGCCCGGCCTGCTCGCGGGGAAGAAGGAAGACAAGCTCGGCATGCGCGCGAGCGAGACGACCGAGGTCCTCTTCCAGAACTGCCGTGTGCCGGCCTCGCAGATGCTCGGCGAGGAAGGGCAGGGCTTCATCCAGACGCTCCAGGTGCTCGATGCCGGCCGGATCGGGATCGCGGCGCTGGCCGTCGGCCTGGCGCAGGGCGCCCTCGAGGCGCAGCAGCAGTACGCCTTCGAGCGCCGGCAGTTTGGCCAGCCCATCGGCACGTTCCAGTCGATCCGGTGGAAGCTGGTCGACAACGCGGCGCGGGTCGAGGCGGCACGGCTCCTGACTTACCGCGCGGCGTGGCTGAAGGATCAGGGCCGGCGCATGACCCTCGAATCCGCCATGGCGAAGCTCCACTCGAGCGAGATTGCCGTGCGCGTGTCCGAGGACTGCGTCCAGATTCATGGCGGCTACGGCTTCGTGAAGGACTACCCGGCGGAGAAGTTCTTCCGCGACGTCAAGCTGACCACCATCGGTGAGGGCACGAGCGAGGTGCAGCGGCTCGTGATCGCCCGCCAGTTGCTGGCGGCGTGACCGTGGCGGCCCTCCCCCTGGCCGATCGGGTGCGCGCCGGCGACATGCGCGCCATCGCGCGGGCCATCTCCCTGATCGAGGACGAATCGCCCGCCGCGGCCGGCCTGATCCACGACATCTTCGGCGAGACCGGCCAGAGCTATCTGATCGGCATCACCGGCCCGCCCGGGGCGGGCAAGAGCACGCTCGTCGACAAGCTCGCCATCGAGACGCGGCGCGCCGGCGAGACGGTCGGCATCGTCGCCGTCGATCCGACCAGCCCGTTCACCGGCGGCGCCATCCTCGGCGATCGCCTGCGCATGCATACGCATGCCGCCGACTCCGGCGTCTTCATCCGCAGCATGGCCACGCGTGGACAGCTCGGGGGCCTGGCGCGTGCGACGAGCGACGTGGCGCTCGTCTTCGACGCCGCCGGCAAGAGCCTCGTCATCATCGAAACGGTGGGCGTCGGCCAGGACGAGGTCGACATCGTGCGCACGGCCGATGTGTCCATCGTGGTGCTCGTGCCGGGCACGGGCGACGATGTGCAGGCGCTCAAGGCCGGCATCATGGAGATCGCCGACATCTTCGTGGTGAACAAGGCCGACCGCGACGGGGCGGACCGGATGGTCACGTCCGTCGAGTCGAATCTGGCGCTCCAGGCGTTCGCCGAGGGCGAATGGCGCCCGCCGATCATCAAGACCGAGGCGACGACGGGGAAGGGCATCGCGGAGCTGTGGCAGGCCATCGGGGCGTTTCGCGCCCATTCCGAGGGCCAGCGGGCGCGGCGCATCCGGTCGCGCAACGCGTTCCGCCTCCGCGAGCTGTTGACGCATCGCTTCCTCGAGTACGTCGAGCGCGAGGTCCTGGCGCCGGGCGAATTCGAACAGGTGGTCGAGCGCATCGCCGAGCGTGAGCTCGACCCCTACTCGGCGGCCGCCGAGATCATGGCCAAGGCGACGGGGCGCGGATGATTCTGGACCACCTCGGCATCGCGGTGCAGGACCTGGAGAAGGCGCTCGCCTTCTTCCGTGACATGCTGGGCCTCCACGTCGAAGCGACCGAGGAGGTGGGTTCGCAGCGGGTGCGCGCGACGTTCCTTCCGGCCGGCGACCCGAAGCTGGAGCTGCTCGAAGCCACCGCCCCCGAATCGGCGATCGCGAAGTTCGTCGAACGGCGGGGCCCTGGCCTGCATCACGTCGCGTTCCGCGTGCCGGACATCCATCAGGCCCTGGCCACGCTCCGGGCACGCGGCGTGCGCCTGATTGACGAGACGCCACGCCCGGGGGCCGAGGGGGCGCTCGTGGCCTTCGTCCACCCCTCGGCCTCGCATGGCGTGCTCGTGGAGCTCAAGCAGCCGGCCGACCGCGTCCCCCGGTTCCGGACACCGGCACGGCACACGCTCGGGGATCTCGAGCTCGTCACCCTCTCGGACGGGTTCTTCGCCCTCGACGGAGGCGCGATGTTCGGTGTCGTCCCGCGTCCGCTGTGGGAGACGCGGCTGCCGCCCGACGACCGCAACCGCATTCCGCTCGGGATGCGCCCGCTGCTCGTGCGGGGCGACCAGAACGTGATCATCGACGCGGGCTGCGGCGACAAGATGGATGCGAAGAGCGCCGCCATCTACGGCCTCGAGCGCGCCTACCATCTGGACCACTCGCTGGCGGAGGCGGGGCTCACGGCCGAGGACATCGACGTCGTCGTGGCGAGCCACCTGCACTTCGATCACGTCGGCGGCTTCACCGCGACGGCGGCGGACGGCCGCCTGGTGCCGCGCTTCCCGAAGGCGCGGTACATCGCCCACCGCCAGGAGTGGGAGGACGCGACACACCCGCACGAGCGCAATCGCGCGAGCTACCTGCAGGAGAACTTCGTGCCGCTGATGGAGGCCGGCGTCCTGACGCTGGTCGACGATGGGGCCGAGGTCGCGCCGGGCATCCGGTACCGGCGGTCGGGCGGGCACACCATGCACCATCAGGTGGTCACCATCGCCTCGGGCGGCCGCACCGCCGTGTTCGTCGCCGACATGTTCCCGACCTCGGCGCACCTGCCCGCGCCGTGGGTGATGGGCTACGACCTGTATCCGATGGACACCCTGGCGTTCAAGCGTGCATTCACGCGCGAGGCCATCGACGGCGAGTACCTCATCTTCTTCGAACACGATCCGTCCCTGGCGGCCGGTGTGATTCGCGAGAAGGACGGCAAGGCCTACGTTGATCGGGTCCTCTAGCTGCGAACAGCGAATTGGCGAATAGCGAATAGCGAAGGACCCTCCATGTCAGTCCAGATTGGCATCATCGGCGGCAGCGGGTTGTACGACATGGCGGAGCTGTCGGACACCGAGCAGCGGCATGTGACGACGCCGTTCGGCGATCCCTCCGGCCCGTACGTCATCGGGACGCTGCGCGGGAAGCGCGTCGCCTTCCTGGCGCGGCATGGCGATGGCCACCGGCTGCTGCCGTCGGAGCTCAACTTCCGCGCCAATATCTTCGGCTTCAAGCAGCTCGGAGCGGACTGGATCCTGTCGGCCAGCGCGGTCGGCAGCCTCAAGGAGGAGTACCGGCCCCTCGACATCGTCTTTCCCGATCAGTTCATCGACCGCACGTTCGATCGCTCCGCCACCTTCTTCGGCCAGGGCATCGTCGCGCACGTCGGGTTCGCCAAGCCCATCTGCGCGGAGCTGGCGAAGCTCGCCGCCGCCTGTGCGGACGCCCACGGCGCGCGGGTGCATCGCGGCGGGACCTACGTGTGCATGGAAGGGCCGCAGTTCTCCACGCTGGCCGAGTCGAACCTGTACCGGTCGTGGGGCGCCGACGTGATCGGCATGACGAACCTGCAGGAGGCGAAGCTGGCGCGCGAGGCCGAGATCGCCTACGCGACGATGGCGTTCGTCACGGACTACGACTGCTGGCACCCGGACCACGACCATGTGACGGTGGAGATGATCATCGGCAACCTGGTGCAGAATGCGAAGACCGCCCAGCACGTCATCGCCGACGTGGTGGAGCGGCTGGACCCGTCGATCCGGGTGGACGCGCACAGCGCGCTGGCCACGGCCATCATCACGCGCCCGGACGTGATCAGCGAGCAGACGAAGCGCGACCTCGCGCCGATCATCGGGAAGTACATCACGTAGCTCTCGGCTCTCGGCGTCCAGCGCTCGGCTTCTGGCGTCTTGCACTCTGCGAACAGCGAAGAGCGAATTACGAACAGCGAATTGCGACAGCGAACAGCGAACCATGCCCAACACCAAGATCGTCGTCACCGGATCCATTGCCTTTGACTACCTGATGTCGTTTCCCGGGAAGTTCACCGAGCACTTCCTGCCGGAGCACATGAACCGGGTAAGCCTCAGCTTCCTTGTCGATTCGATGGACAAGCGGCGCGGGGGGTGTGCGCCGAACATCGCGTACACGCTCGCGCTGCTCGGCGAGCGTCCGGGCGTGATGGCGACGGCGGGGCAGGACTTCGGCGACTACCGCGCGTGGCTCGAAGCCGCCGGCGTGGACACGTCGCTGGTGAAGGTGGTGGACGACAAGTTCACCGCGTCGTTCTTCTGCAGCACGGACGAGCACAACAACCAGATCGCGTCCTTCTACACCGGCGCCATGGCGAACGCCGGGGAGCTGTCGTTCCGGACGGTGGCCGGGCTCAAGGAGAACGGGCTGGTGATCGTGTCGCCGAACGACCCCGACGCGATGGTGCAGTACGCCGAGGAGTGCAACGCCATCGGCATCAAGTACATCTGGGATCCCGGCCAGCAGTGCGCCCGCATGACCGGCGATCAGCTGACCGACGGCATCACCGGGGCCAC
The DNA here is from genome assembly GCA_030680175.1 of Vicinamibacterales bacterium. Taxonomy (GTDB): domain Bacteria; phylum Acidobacteriota; class Vicinamibacteria; order Vicinamibacterales; family UBA2999; genus JAUXWO01. Next base: position 48,862 of record JAUXWO010000113.1, on the reverse strand, counting down.
GATGGTCATCGTCAACGACTACGAGTTCGAGCTGCTCGGGCAGAAGACGGGGATGCGGGAGCCCGAGATCCTCATGGAGGCGGAAGCGCTGGTGATCACGCGCGGGGAGAACGGGTCCGTCGTGCACACCCGGGATTCACGGACGGAGATCCCGGCGGTGACGCCGCACCGGATTGTCGATCCCACCGGCGTCGGGGACGCGTTCCGCGGGGGCTTCATGAAGGGCATGGCGGGCGGCCGCCCCTACGACGTCTGCGCGCGCATGGGCAGCGTGGCGGCCACCTACGCCCTCGAACACCTCGGCGGCACGAGCCACGCCTACACCTGGCCCGAGTTCGCCGCCCGCTACGAAAAGCACTTCGGCCCCCTCGGCTGACGACATCCAGAGATCACGGACAAACACGAAGAACACGTCCGCCTCCGCGGCCGGAGGCCGCTACGGCGTGACCTCGCCGAAGCTCGCCTGATACTGCGGAGAGCGGAGGCGGGAAGGCCACGAAGGCATTCTTGGGATCCCAGCGGAGCGGCTGGGTTCCCCGAATGAATGTCTTCGTGGCCTTCGTGTCCTTCGTGTTTTGTACGTCTTTTACTCAATGCCGGCCGCAAAGCGCGCGCGGGCCGCGGCGACGATGCGGTGGTACTTGGCCTGCATGAGGAGCGACTCGGTCTGGAGGAGCGCGACCTGGGCGTCGGTGAGCTCCGCCGACGTGATGACGCCGTTCTCGTAGGAGACCTGCGCAATCGAGACGCTCTCGCGCGCCAGCTCCAGCGCCTTCTCCTGCATCACGACCACTTCGGCCAGCGCCTCCAGATCGGTCCACGCCGAGGCGATCTCCAGGTGCCCGGCGTCGAGCGCGGCCTCGAGGCCGTGGCCGGCCTGACGCCGCTGGGCCAGCGCCACCGTCCGCTGCGCCGCGGCTCTGGGGGCCGCGAAGAGCGGCACGCGGAGGGCCACGCCGAGCGTGTAGCTCTGGTTGTTCGACGTCCAGAGGTTCGACAGGCCGTCATCCTGATACATGAGGTTCCCCGTCAGTGCCAGGCTGGGCTTCCACTGCGCGTTGGCCAGCGAGACGGCGTGGTCGGCCATCTCGCGCTGCGCCCCGAAGGCGCGGAGGTCGGGGCGGGCCGGCAATGCCGCGGTGAGCGCCTCGCGGGTCAAGGGCGCCAGAGGCTCGTCGAGGGTGCCGCTCAACTGGATCGGCTGCGACTGCGGCAGCGCCAGCAGCGAACGGAGGGCCTGATGCGCGGTCTCGACCGCGGCGCGGGCCTGGATCCGCCGCGCGCGCGCGTTGGCCAGGTCCACCTCCGCCCGGAGCACGTCGAGCCGCGCGACGGAGCCCGCGTCGAAGCGGACCCGCGCGAGCTCGAGCTGGCGTTCGGCAAGCGTGATCGCCTCCGCCGCGACCCGTTGTCCCTGTTCGTGCATCAGCACGGCGTAGAAGGTCTGCACCACCTGCAGGTGGAGCGCCTGCCGCGTGCGCGCCAGCCCCAGCCGTGAGGCGTCGAACGCCGCCGCCTGGATGCCGTACGCGCTGGCGATCCGCCCGCCCGTGTAGAGGGGCTGGCTGACGTCCAGCTGCATCAGGTGCTCGCGGGTGAACCCCGCCTCGAACGTCTGCGGCTCCGGACCGAAGACGCCCGCGGGAATCTGGATCAACGGAAAGCGCTGCGTCGGGGTGTACAGGAAGGTGAGGTCCACGCTCGGCAGGAAGGCCGTGCGCGCCTCGGAGACCCGCGCCTGTCCGACGCGCACCTCCTCCTCGGTGACCTTGAGGGCCTGGTTGCTCGTCATCGCACGTGCCAGCGCATCGTCGAACGTCAGCACCAGGGGCGCGTCCTGGCCGGCGGCCCCGAGGGCCGCGAGGCCCGGAGCGGCCCCCCGCGTGAGCGACGAGGGGGCCACCGTCTGCCCGAACGCCGAGGCGGCCGTCGCGAACCAGCCCACGAGACCGACGAGGATCAGCAGCCCCGCGATGCGGACGGCGGGGTGCAGCCGCGCATCCGGCGACGCGCGCCACGCCTTGAGGCGCGCCAGGAAGCGCGACAGCAGCAGGTACGACACGGGGATCACGACCAGCGTGAGCAGCGTGGAGGTGATCAGCCCGCCGATGGTGGCGATCGAGATCGGCGAGCGGAACTCGGACCCATCGCCCCGGCCCATGGCCGAAGGCAGCATGCCGAGGATCATCGCCATCGTCGTCATCAGGATGGGCCGCAGCCGGACCGGACCGGCGCGCAGCAGCGCCTCCGGGACGGAGTGCCCCTCGCGGACGTACTGGTTCGTCATGTCCACGAGCAGGATGGCGTTCTTCGTCACCAGCCCCATGAGCATGACGATGCCGATCATGGCCGGCATGCCGAGGTTGTTGCCCGTCAGGAGGAGCCCGAGCAGCGCCCCGACGACGGCGAGCGGCAGGGCGAGCATGATGATGAACGGCTCGGTGAACGACTCGAACTGCGACGCCAGCACGATGTAGATGAACGCGATCGCGAGGATGATCGCCAAACCCATCGCCGCCGCCGACTCCTGCATCAGCTCGACATCGCCGGCGAAGCCCCACTCCACGTTGGGGGGCATGTCGATGGTGGCCATCACCGCGGCCACGTCGTTCGTGACGTCGCCGAGCGGCCGCCCGTCCAGCTCGATCCCGATCTTGGCCTGCCGGCGGCGCCCCTCGCGCTCGATGTTGGTCGGCCCGAGGTCGGGCTCGAGGGTGACCACCTCGCTGGTGCGCACCAGCGCGCCGGTCGGCGAGTAGAGCGGCGCGCGCGCGAGGACATCGAAGTCGTTCCGGAACTCGGGCGCGAGCCGCACGCGGATGTCGTACTCCTTGTCCCCCTCGCGGAGCTTCGTCGGCACGACGCCTTCGACCATGCTGCGCAGCTGCAGCGCGATGGTGCCGACGTCGAAGCCGAGGTCCGCCGCCAGGGCGCGGTTGACGCGCGCCACCATCTCGGGCTGGCCGCTCTCGAGCGAGCTGTTCACGTCGACCGTGCCGGGGATACGCTGCACCTTGGTCACGATCTCGTCGCTGAGCCGCTGGAGCGTGTCCATGTCGCTCCCGCGGACGAATACGTTGATCGGGGCCTCGTTCGGCGCGCCCTGCATGAACTCCGGATCCGCCACCGTGGTCTTCACGAGCGGCAGCGTGGCCAGCCGCTTCCGCGTGTCGTCCTTGATCGCGAGCAGCCCGCGCTCGCGCTCGAGCTTGTGGATGGTCTTGACCTGGACGCGGCCCTGCAGCGGGTCGCCGTTGACGCCGACGGTCGAGAAGAGCTGCCGGACTTCGGGAATGCCCTGGATCTGCCGCTCGACTTCCGCCATCTGCGTCACGCTCTGCTCGAACGACGTGCCGGGCGGCATCTCGACCAGCACTTCGTACTGGCCGCGATCCTCGGCGGGCGTGAACTCGGTGCCCATGATCGCGAGCGTGGAGAGGCTCGAGAGGAACACGGCCGTGGCGACGCCGAGGATCGTCCACGGGCGGGCGAGCGCCCACCCCAGCACGGCGTGGTACTTGCGGTCGATCCCGTCGTAGAAATCGCCCCAGCGCTCGAGCATCCGGCCCGTGCGCGTCCGGATCCGCTCCTCGTGCGGGATGAACCGGACGAAGCGCGACGACAGCATCGGGTCGAGCGTGAACGCCACGAGCAGCGACATCGCGACGGCGAAGGCGATCGTCAGCGCGAACGACTTGAAGAACTGGCCGACGATCCCCGTCATGAATCCGACGGGGAGGAACACCGCGAGGATGGTGAAGGTCGTGGCCATCACGGCGAGGCCGATCTCCGATGTGCCGTCCCGCGCGGCCGTCACCGGGTCCTTGCCCATCTCCATGTGGCGGTAGATGTTCTCCCGCACCACCACCGCATCGTCAATCAGGATGCCGATGACGAGCGAGAGCGCCATCAACGTCATCATGTTGAAGGTGAAGCCCGCGATGTACATGAAGAAGAACGTGGCTACCACCGACGTGGGTAGGGCGAGCGACGTGATGAGCGTCGAGCGCCAGTCGCGCATGAAGACGAAGACGATGAGGACCGCCATCACGCCGCCGAAGAGGATGTGGTTGCGGACCTCGCGGACGTTCTCCTTGATGAAGTCCGCGTCGTTGTGCACGGGGCGGATGTCGAGCTGCGGGAAGTCCGGCGCCAAACGCAGGAGGGCCGCCTCTACGCTGTCCGCGATGGCCGCCGTGTTCGACCCCGACTGCTTGCGCACCGAAAACGACACCGCGTCCGCGCCGTCGAGCCGCGTCGTCGAGGTCTGATCCTCGAAGCCGTCCACGACCCGGCCCACGTCGCGCAGCCGCACGGGGGACCCGCCCGTCGAGCGCAGGATGAGGGACTCGATCTCGTCGACCGACTGGAACTCGCCCTTCGTCCGCAGCGCGATGCTGCGGCCGTCGCGCTTGACCTGGCCGCCGGGGACGTCGAGGTTCGAGGCGGCCAGCGCCTGGGCCACCGTGGCCAGGGGGAGTTGGAGGGCCTCGAGCCGGCGCGGGTCGAGATCCACCTGGATCTCGCGGACCTGGCCGCCGTTCACCTCGATCGCCGCCACGCCGTCGATCTGCTCAATCAGCGGCTTCAGGTCGTCCTCGATCTGCCGCCGCGTCACGTCCGACGGCTGCGTCGAGCCCACGGCGTAGATCATGATCGGCAGCGCCGCCACGTCGAACCGCGCGATGGTCGGATCCTCGATTTCGCGGGGGAGCCGTCCGCGGACGGCGGCCACCTTCTCGCGCACCTCGGCGGTGGCCGCCTGCGCGTCCACCTCGAGGCGCAGTTCGATCCCGACGCGCGAGACGCCTTCGGTCGACGTCGAGATCACGCGCTTCACCCCGGCAATGCCGGCGACCGCGTCCTCGATCGGCCGCGTCACCAGCGTCTCGACCTCTTCAGGCGCCGCGCCCGGGTAGACGACGGTGACGTTGACGAACGGGAAGTTGACCTCGGGGAACAGGTCGATGCCCAGGCGTCCCATCGAGACGATGCCGAGCACCATGAAGCTCATGATGACCATCGTCGCGAAGACCGGGCGCTGAATGGAGGTGTTGGAAATCCACATGATCGCTATTCGCTGTTCGCTATTCGCTATTCGCTGTTGCTATTCGCCAGTCTCTCGTCGCCCGTCTCGCTCAGCTCGGCCGTCTCAGCGAAGAGCGAATCGCGAAGGGCGAAGAGCGAACGGCGAAGAGCGAACGGCGCACTTACGGCGTGACGATGGGGTTCACACGGGCGCCGGCGGGAAGCTGGCGGCGCGCATCGGCGAGCACCACATCTCCGGCGGCAAGGCCCGAGAGAATCTGCACGCGGCGTCCGTCGGCAAGGCCGGTTTCGACGGGCGTCGGTGCGACGTCGCTGCCGGTGATTCGCATGGCGACGGACTGCCCCTCGCGCGTGGCGACGGCCTCGCGGGGGAGCGTCAGGACCTCGTGGGCCGTGTCGAGCACGACGCGCACCGTGGCGTACATCCCGGACAGGAGCGTCTGGTCGGGGTTGTCGACACGCACTTCGATCCGGAAGTGGCGGTTGCGCTCGTCCACTTCGGGCGCGATGGCGGCCAGGCGTCCGGTGAACGTCTCGCCGGGCCGCGCCTGAACGGTGACGACGGCAGGCAGCCCCAGGCGGAGCCGTCCGGCCTCGAGCTCGGAGACGCCGACCTCGAGCTTCATCTCGCGCATGTCCGCGACGACGACGACGGGCAGATCGCCTGGCATGGCGCCCGCATCGTAGTGGCGGGCGACGATGTGGCCGGCCACCGGGGACGTGAGGGTCGCGTTCTTCTGCATCTCGCGGGCGCGCCGCGCGGCGGCCTCGGCCTGTGCGACCGACGCGCGCGCGAGATCGCGCTGGGCCACGGCGGCGCGCAGTCCGGTGTCGGCGGTCTCGAGGCGCTGGCGGGGGAGCGCGCCGCTCTCGAACAGCGACGAGGCGCGTGCCTGTTCGGTTTCGGCGTTGGCCAGCGCGGCCTCGGCGCTGGCGAGGCCCGCCTGCGCGACCTGCACGCTGGCGCCGGCGGCATCGACCTCCGCGTCGATCTGGCGCCGGTCGATCGTGGCGATGACCTGGCCGAGGCGCACGTGATCACCGAGGTCGACCAGGACCGAGTCGAGCGTGCCGGGCATGCGCGGCTTCACGCCGACGCGGGCGCGCGGGGCGAGCGTGCCCGACAGTTCAATGGCCGCTTCGATGGTGCCCGGCGTGGCGCGCACGGCGGCGACGTCGAGCGCCGGTGCCGGGCCGTCCGGTTCGGCGGCCGCGGTCGGGGTCTCGCTGCGGCAGCCGGCTGCAACGAGCGCGGTGGCGAGGACGAGGGTGGGGACGAGGACGAGCTTACGCATCATGACGTCGAACTCCAGCGGAGGCTTCGGAAACCGGGGCGACAGGCGAGAGAGGCGCGGGAGGGGTACACGGGGCAAAGGTCGTGGCCACGCCGGCGCGCACGCCCGCGAGCGTGACCTCGAGGACATCGCGCGCGAGGGCATCCGGGTCTTCTCCGGGTGCCAGGCGGCAGCCGCTGCCGATCACGGCCGGGCCCGTGAGCGCGGCCCAGAGCACGTGCATGACGACTTCGGCGTTGGTCCCGGACGGGAAGATCCCGTCGTCGATGCAGCGCTGGATGCGCGACGAGGCGTGCTGCAGCATCTGGTGGACGAAGGCGAGGCCGGTCCACTGCTCGGTGATCTGCGGCACCGAGCGGTCCACGAACATCAGCTCGAAGAACTCGCGATGCTCCTTGGAGAACCGGTAGTAGGCCCACCAGCAGGCGCGCACCTCATCGAGCGGGTCGGGGCGGCCGGCGGCGGCGCGCACATGCTGGTCGAGGCGGCGGAAGCCTTCCTCGGCGAGGGCGTAGAAGATGTCGTCCTTGCTCGGGAAGTAGCTGTAGAGGGCGGCCGGGCTGTATTCGATGCGCTCGGCGATCTTGCGGATCGAGACGTGGCGATAGCCGTCGGCGAGGAAGAGCTCGCGTGCGGCGTCCAGGATGGAGTCGCGCACGGCCTGCCGGTCGCGATCCTGGCGTTCCTTGATTCCCATGGCACCTTGCGGCAGCGCGCTCGACGGCCCCGCTGAACACTGTTCAATAAACTATAGCCGTTTGACGGACTGACAGCCGTCACGGTTCCGCGATTTGTATCCAGATGTCTAAACACATGTGAAATAGGCACTTGCCCTGGGGTCAGATCTTGATTCTGAGCGCAACGATCAAGATCTGACCCCATACTGGGGGGGTGAAACGTCCATTACGTCGGGAGGCCATGGCCGTCGCCCTTACACTGGCCGCGCTGATCTGGCTCGCCTTGCTCGGCGCCGGACCGGGGCTCAGCCGGCACACCGATCGGGCCCCAGCCGCGGTGGTGGCCGTCACGGTGTACGGCATTGGGGCGCTCGTCTGCCATCAGGGCCCCCCCCGGTCGCTCCACCTCAACGGCGTCCGCATGCCGGTCTGCGCCCGCTGCGCCGGCCTCTATGCCGGACTGGCGCTCGGGATGCTCGCCTGGTGGCGGGCACGGGGAACGGCGGCCGGGACGCGGCTCGTGCGAACGCCCCTCGCCGTGCTGGCCATCGTCGCGCTCCCGACCGCCGTCACGTGGACCACGGCCCTCGTCGGGGTCTGGGATCCCGGCAACATCACCCGCGCGATTGCCGCGCTGCCGCTCGGGTTCATCGGCGGCGCCATCGTCACGGCCGTCGTCTCAGGTGAGCTGAGGTAGACTACAGACCGTGCAAGCGACCGCCTCGAGTCGTGCCCAGGGCGCGAATCCCCATCTCATCTCCGCCGCCGCGTGGCTCATCCCCGGAGCCGGACACCTGCTGCAGGGCCGGACCCAGAAGGGCGTGGTCTTCCTGATCGCGCTGCCGCTGATGTTCGCGATGGGCCTCTGGCTAGACGGCCGGCTCTTCCCGTTCGTCCTCGCAGAACCGCTCGTGGGCCTCGCGGCGTTTGCGAACCTGGGGTCGGGTGTGCCGTACCTGCTGGCCTCCGCGATGGGGCTTGGCCGGGGCGTCGTGACCGCCCCGTCCTACGAGTACGGCAATGCGTTCCTCATCGTGGCCGGCCTGCTGAACATGCTCGTCGTGCTCGATGCCTACGATGTCGCGCTGGGCCGCAAGTAGGACGCGATGACCAGCCACCTGCTGCTCCTCGTGCTGTTCGCGTTCTTCGTCTCGCTCGTCTTCGCGGTGCTCATGCGCGAGACGCCGCGCGAGCAGGCCGGGCTCGGCGCCCGGATGTTCGCGGGCTTCGTGTTCGCCGGTCTGGTGCTCGGCTGGCTGATGTACCCGCTGCCGCTGTAGGCGGTCGCCGCGCCGCGACGTTGATGAGGCCGCCGCTCCGCACCCCGCCGGGTCCTGACCCCGCGCGCTGACCCCATGCCCCGACGCCTCATTCTCTGGCTCCCCGTGGTCACGCTGATGGCGGCGATCTTCGCCGTCTCGTCGATGTCGAGCCCGCCCTCGCCGCCGGGGGTCTCCGACAAGTCGCTGCACTGGATCACCTACCTGGCGCTCGCGGTGCTGACCGCACGCGCCCTGGCCGACGGACGGTGGACCGCCGTCACCCTGCGCCTCGCCGCGGCGGCGTGGCTCATCGCGACCCTGTACGGGGCCACCGACGAGTGGCACCAGCGCTTCACCCCGGAGCGTCATGCCGACTGGTACGACCTGGCCGCCGATGCGCTGGGGGCCGCCGCCGGGGCGGGGGCCGCGTGGGCGTGGGGTATAATCAAGCGTTTTGGCGGCCGCCCCGCGCGCCGCCCGAGGCCTCATCCATGACCTTTGAAACCCTGCTCGTCGAACAGGACGGCGGTGTCGCCGTCGTCACCATCAACCGCCCGAAGGTGCTGAACGCGCTGAACGGGCAGACCATCGCGGAACTGCGCGATGCGATGCTCGCGTTGCAGCGCGACGCGGCGGTCAAGGCCATCGTGCTCACCGGCGCGGGCGAGAAGTCCTTCGTCGCCGGCGCCGACATCAACGAGCTGGCGGCCCTGACGCCGACGGCGGGCAAGGAACACGCGCGCAGCGGCCAGAAGGTGTTCGATCTGATCGAGCAGCTCGGCAAGCCGGTCATCGCCGCGGTCAACGGCTTCGCGCTCGGTGGTGGCTGCGAGCTGGCCATGGCGTGCACGCTGCGTCTGGCGGCGGACACGGCGCGGTTCGGGCAGCCCGAGGTCAATCTGGGGATCATCCCCGGGTACGCCGGCAGCCAGCGGCTGCCGCGGCTGGTCGGCCGGGGGATCGCGCTCGAGATCCTCCTGACCGGCGACATGGTGTCCGCGGCGCGCGCCTACGAGATTGGCCTGGTCAACCGGGTCGTGCCGGCGGCCGAGCTGATGGCCGAAGCGACGAAGCTGGCGGCGACGCTCGCGTCGAAGGCGCCCGTCGCGGTGCGCTACATCCTGGAGGCGGTGCACGAAGGGCTCGAGATGCCGCTGGCCCAGGCGCAGTACCTCGAGACCGCGCTCTTCGGGGCCATCGCGTCCACCGACGACACCAAGGAAGGGACGCGCGCGTTCCTCGAGAAGCGCAAGGCGGACTGGAAGGGGCGATAGTGCCCAGGGTGCCCGCGGTGCCCAGGGTGCCCAAGGTGCCGAGAGCCGAAAGCTGATAGCCGAAAGCCGATCGCTGATAGCCGATAGCCCTGCAATGCGTGTTGCCATCGTCGTTTCCCGGTTCAATGACTTCGTGACCGAGCGGTTGCTCGAGGGTGCGCGGGCGGCGCTCCGCGACGCCGGCGTCGCGGACACGGATGTCGAGGTGTTGCGCGTCCCGGGCGCGTTCGAGATTCCGATCGCCGCGCAGCGGATTGCCGAACTCGGCCGCGTGCAGGCCGTGATCTGCCTCGGCTGCCTGATTCGCGGCGGGACGCCGCACTTCGAGTACATCGCATCGGCGGCGGCGCACGGGATCACCGCCGCCGCGGCCGCCACGGGCGTCCCGATGGCGTTCGGCGTGCTGACGACCAACTCCGTCGAGGAGGCGATCGAGCGCGCGGGGGCCGGGCCCGAGAACAAGGGGCGCGAGGCGGCGGCCGCGGCGCTCGAAATGGCGGCGCTGCTGACCGGGCTCGGCGACGGGCCGCGGGCATGAGCGGCCGGCCGGCATCGGCGCGATGGGCGCAGCGCAAGCGGGCCCGCGAGACCGCGCTCAAGCTGCTGTACCGGTGCGAGGTCGGCCGCCTCGACATCCTCGAGGTGGTCGGCGCGCTCGACACGGTCCTCGCCGACGAGGAGAGCCCGCTGGACGATGACGGCCGCGAGCTGGCGGCGTCGCTGGCGCGCGGGGCGTGGGACGCGCGGGGCCCGCTGGACCTGCGGATTGGCGAGGCCTCGACGAACTGGCGGGTCGAGCGCATGACGGCGCTCGATCGCCAGGTGCTGCGCCTGGCCACGCATGAATTGCTCGCGCACCCGGAGACGCCGCCGAACGTCGTCCTGGACGAAGCCATCGAGCTGTCACGCGCGTACAGCGGCGAGGAGGCCGCGCGCTTCGTCAACGGGGTGCTCGACGGCATCCTGCGCCGCCTCCGCGACGAGGGGCGCATCGTCTCGTAGCGGGCGTGCAGCGAGCGACTCGTGGCGTGTCGCCGGCGAGCCACCACCGGGCTGGCCGTTGGGCGACCCGCAGAGTCGGCACATACAACCAGGAGGCCGCACCGCAGGTGCGGCCCGCGGAATCAGGGGCCGCGCGCAGGCGCGGGTCGTACCGATTCATCGGATGCGGTCCACGAGCGGAGCGCGACGCGCTAGCCCGAGGCGGGGCTGAACTCTCATGTCGAACGAAGCAGTCCAGACCGAACAGCGGCGCGCCAATCTGGCGGCGATCCAGGCGCTTGGCGTCGAGATCTACCCGCACGAGTTCGCCACGACCCACACGGTGAGCGCCCTTGTCGACACGTACGACGAGACGCCCGGGGAGGCGCTCGAGGCGACGCGCGTCGAGACGGTGACGGCCGGGCGCATCCTCGGAGTGCGCAGCTTCGGCAAGGCCGCGTTCCTCGTGCTGTCCGATGGCCGCCAGCGCCTGCAGGTCTACCTGCGCAAGGACGCGCTCGAGGCGCGCGACTACGACCTGCTGCGCCTGCTCGACATGGGCGACTGGGTCGGCGTGCGTGGCCACCTATTCCGCACGAAGACCAACGAACTGTCGGTGTGGGTGTCCGGGTTGACGTTCCTGTCGAAGTGCCTCGTGCCGCTGCCGGAGAAGTGGCACGGCCTGAGCGACGTCGAGACGCGGTACCGCCAGCGCTATCTGGATCTGGTCGTGAACCCCGACACGCGGCGCGTGTTCGAGGTGCGGAGCCGGACGGTGGCCGCCATCCGCACGTTCCTGACCTCGCGCGGCTTCCTCGAGGTCGAGACGCCGATGATGCAGCCGATCGCCGGCGGCGCCCTGGCGAGGCCGTTCGTGACGCATCACAACGCGCTCGACATGACGCTCTTCCTGCGCATCGCGCCCGAGCTGTACCTGAAGCGGCTCACCGTCGGCGGCATGGAGCGCGTGTTCGAGATCAACCGTAACTTCCGGAACGAAGGGATCTCGACGCAGCACAATCCGGAGTTCACGATGCTCGAGTTCTACTGGGCGTATGTGAACTACCAGACGCTGATGGCGTTCACCGAGGACCTGCTGTCGACGGTGGCGCGCGAGGCGATCGGGACCGACGAGTTCCCGTTCGGCGAGCACACCATTACGATGCGCGCGCCGTTCCGCCGGCTCTCGCTGCGCGAGGCCGCGGCGGCGGAGGCGAGCCGGAAGCTCGGGCAGACGATCACGGCCGCCATGCTGCGCGACCGCGACGCCGCGGCCGGGGTCGCGGCGGCGCTCGGGATCGAAGTGCACGCCGGGTCGGGCGCCGGCCGGATCGCCACCGAGATCTTCGAGGCGCTCTGGGAAGACCAGCTCATGCAGCCGACCTTCGTCTACGACTTTCCGACGGAGGTGTCGCCGCTGTCGAAGCAGCGCGCCGACGACCCGGACACGGTGGAGCGCTTCGAGCTCTACATCGGCGGCTTCGAGGTGGCGAATGCCTTCAGCGAGCTGAACGATCCGGACGAGCAACGGCGGCGCTTCGAGCACCAGCTGCAGGGGCGGGCGCACGGCGACCTCGAGGCGCACGCCATGGACGAGGACTACATCCGCGCGCTCGAGTACGGCCTGCCGCCCACGGGCGGCGAGGGCATCGGCATCGACCGCCTCGTGATGCTGCTCAGCAACTCCCTGTCGATCCGCGACGTCATCCTGTTTCCCCTGATGCGCCCGCGGGACTGACCACGTGCCCTACGAACTGCAGATCGCGCTCCGGTATCTCCTGGCCAAGCGCAAGCAGGCGTTCATCTCGGTCATCTCGCTCGTCTCGATCCTCGGCGTCACGGTCGGCGTGATGGCGCTCGTCATTGCGCTCGCGCTGATGACCGGGCTGCAGGAGGGCGTGCGCGATCGCATTCTTGGCGCCTCGGCGCACGTCTACGTGTGGAAGCAGGGCGGCATCCTCGACTACCAGGCGGAGGCCGCGCGCCTCACCCGTGTGCCGGGGGTCGTCGGGGCCGCGCCGGCCGTCATGGGCAAGGCCATCGTGACCAGCCCGCGCGGCGAACGCTTCATCACCGTCAAGGGCGTCGACGCCGCGCTCGAGCGCGACGTGACGGAACTGGCACGCGCCATGACGAGCGGCAGCCTCGACGCGCTGGCGCCGGCCGGGGACGAAGACCTGCCGGGGCTGCTGCTCGGCCAGGCCCTCGCGACGGAACTCGGCGCCTTCGTCGGGGATTCGGTCACGCTCATCACGCCGACCGGCACGCTCTCGCCGATGGGCATGATGCCGCGCCAGCGGCGGCTCCGCGTGGTGGGCCTCTTCTCGATGGGCCTGTTCGAGTTCGATCAGGCCTACGGGTTCGTGGCGCTCGACACCGCGATGCGCCTGGCGGGCACGGCCGAGGTGAATCACCTCGAGGTGCGCGTGGACGACATCTACCGCGCGCCCGACGTGGCGCGGCGCATCACCGCCGAACTCGGCCCGGAGTACCTGACGCAGGACTGGACCGAGATGAACCAGTCGCTCTACTCCGCGCTGTGGCTCGAGAAGGTCGCGATCTCGATCGCCATCGGCCTCATCGTCATGGTGGCGGCGCTGAACATCATCGCCTCGCTCATCCTGCTCGTCATGGAGAAGAGCCGCGACATCGCCATCCTGAAGACGATGGGCGCCTCGGCCCGGAGCGTGATGGTGGTGTTCATGCTGCAGGGCCTCATCATCGGCCTCATCGGCACGGCGACGGGCGCCGCGACGGGGGTCCTCATCGCCGGCCTCCTCGACCGGTATCAGCTCGTGAAGATCCCGAGCGACGTCTACCAGCTGTCACACCTGCCGTTCACGGTCCTGCCGTGGGACCTGGCCATCGTGATCGCGGGCGCCGTGGTGATCTGCTTCCTGGCCACGCTCTATCCGTCGCGTCAGGCCGCGCGCCTCGACCCGGCGCAGGGGCTGCGATATGAGTAACACGGTGCCGGCGGTGCCTGTCGTGCGGTGGGGGCGGGGCTGATGTCGTTCCTGGTGGCCGAGCGGCTCAACAAGTCGTACGAGACGCCGACCGCGCGGCTGCACATCCTGCGCGATCTGGATCTGGCCGTGGCCCGCGGCGAGATGGTGGCCATCGTCGGGGCATCGGGGGTGGGGAAGAGCACCCTGTTGCACGTGCTCGGCGGGCTCGACAGGCCCGATGGCGGTACCGTGCGCGTCGGCGCGACCGACCTCGGGGCCATTGATGATGGGGCGCGCGTGGCGTTCCGGAACCGGCACGTCGGCTTCGTGTTCCAGTTCCACCACCTGCTGCCGGAGTTCAGCGCGGTGGAGAACGCGGAGATGCCGCTGCGGATTGCGCGCGTGCCCGTGCGTGAGGCACGGCCGCAGGCCGAGGCGCTGCTGCGCCGGGTCGGCCTGGGCGACCGGCTCGACCACCGGCCGGGCATGCTGTCGGGCGGCGAGCAGCAGCGCGTCGCCGTGGCGCGCGCCCTCGTGCAGCGGCCGGACCTGCTCCTCGCCGACGAACCGACGGGCGACCTCGACGAGGCGACGGCCGACGCCCTGCACGCCCTGTTGCGCGAGATGCACGCCGAGTTCGGCCTGACGGCCGTCATCGCCACGCACAACCCCCGCCTGGCGGCCCAGTGCGACCGCATCCTGCGGCTCGAGTCCGGCCGCCTCGTCGGCGCCTAATCACAGGCGTCACCTACGGACAAACACGAAGGACACGAAGGCCACGAAGACGACACGAAATACGTACTTCAAGGATCCGGTAGCGCACCGGAGCCCATGAGGTTGCGGCTCCGTGACCTCGCGTGGGTACGTGAGCCACAGCATCTTGGGACCGAGGTTCGCTACCGGATCCGTTGAGGTTGTTGCTTCGTGTTGTCTTCGTGGCCTTCGTGTTTGTACGTAATGCTCCCGGCTAGCGTGTGAGTCCTGCCGGGGCGGAGAGGGGTCTGGCACCGTGACACGAAGAATGACGCAGTTCCTGCCAGGCTCAACGTTTTCAACAGGCCGTCCACAGGGCGCGTAGCGCATTCTGCGTCATTTTGCGTGTCACGGTGCCAGACCCCTACCCCCCCTACCCCCGGCTAGCGTGTGAGTCCTGCCAGCCCGAAGATGATCTCCGCCATCGCCGAGTAGTCCTCTTCGCCGCGGCCGGCGGCGGTCTGCGCCTGGACCAGTTGTGCGACGACGGCCGTGACCGGCGCCGGGACACCGTGCGCCGCCAAGGTGTCGAGCGCAATCCCCAGATCCTTGGTGTAGAGCCGCCCCTTGAATCCCGGCACGTAGTTCGCCTTGATCATCCGCTCCCCATGCACCTCGAGCACGCGGCTGCTCGCAAATCCACCGAGCAGCGCCTGGCGCACCTTCGCGGGATCCACGTCCGCCTTCCGCGCCAGCGCGATCGCCTCGGCGACGACCGCCATCGTGCCTCCGATGACGAGCTGATTGCAGGCTTTCGCGATTTGCCCCGCGCCCGATTCGCCGATGTGGACGATACGGTCCTCGCGGCCCATGATCGCCAGGAGCGGTCGCACGGCGTCGAGCGCGGCGGCGTCGCCGCCCACCATGAACGTGAGCGTGCCCTCGATGGCGCCGATCTCGCCGCCACTCACCGGCGCGTCGAGCAGCACCGCGCCGAGCGCCGTGGCGCGCGCGGCCAGCCGCCGGGCCGTCTCCGGCGCGATGGTGCTCGAGTCAACGATGACGGTGTGGGGCGCCATCGCGGCGAAGACGCCGTGCTCGCCCTCGAGCACCTGCGTGACGTCGGGGCCGTCCGGCAGCATCGTGAAGATGGTGCGCGCCTGCCGTGCCACCTCCGCCGGCGAGGCGGCCGCGCGCGCGCCCTCGGCGACGAGCGCGTCCACCGGACCGCGGCTGCGGCTGTGCACGACGAGCGGCCGGCCGGCGGCCAGCAGGTGGCGCGCCATGGGCAGGCCCATGGCGCCGAGTCCGATGAATCCGATGGGGTCTGACACAGAGGTCCTCCAGGCCCGCATTCTACCGGGACGGCGGTCCGGCCCCCGGGCCGCGCCCGCCCGGCCGCCGGCGGTCAGACCGCCGTCCGGTTCCGGAGGCGCCAAAGGCCCCCAGGGTGTGATTCGCCGAAACATCACTGTCGCTTGGACTTAGCCGGGACGGGACGGTTGGAGCCGCCCTCGGGATGCCGTATAATGGCGGTTACGTGGAGTCCCTTCCACGGTCACGGGTGGCACGCGGGTCCGTGTCCCACAACCGAAGGCGGCCGGATGTTCGAGCGGTACACCGAAAGAGCGCGGCGGGTTCTCTTCTTCGCCCGGTATGAGGCCAGCCAGCTCGGAAGCATCTCGATCGAGACCGAGCACCTGCTGCTCGGCCTGATCCGCGAAGGCAAGGGCCTGACGAGCCGGATCTTTGCCCGCTCGCACCTGTCGCTCGAGAACATCCGCAAGGAGATCGAGGGCCGCACGGTCTTCCGCGAGAAGGTCTCCACCTCCGTCGAGATTCCATTCAGCGCCGAAACGAAGCGCGTCCTGCAGTACGCGGCCGAAGAGGCCGACCGGCTTCTGCACAACTACATCGGCACCGAACACCTCCTGCTCGGCATCCTGCGCGAGGAGCGCTCGGTGGCGGCGACGATCCTCATGGAGAAGGGGATGCGCCTCCACACCGTCCGCGAGGACATCGTCCAGCTCCTGAACGAGAAGACGACGCTGACGCGCGTGAAGGAGACGCCGCTGCTGGCGGAGTTCAGCCGCGATCTGACCGAGATCGCGATGAAGAACCAGCTCGACCCGCTGGTCGGCCGCGACTACGAACTCGAGCGCGTGCAGCAGGTGCTCTGCCGCCGCACCAAGAACAACGCGGTGCTCATCGGCGAGCCCGGCGTGGGCAAGACGGCGATTGTCGAGGGCCTGGCGCAGAAGATCGTCTACGGCGACGTGCCGCACTTCCTCGCCGACAAGCGCCTGCTGGCGCTCGACATCTCCCTCATCGTCGCCGGCACGAAGTACCGCGGGCAGTTCGAAGAGCGCCTCAAGGCGATCATGAAGGAGCTGACCGAGAACCCGAACATCATCGTGTTCATCGACGAGCTGCACACGCTGGTGGGCGCCGGGTCGGCGGAAGGGTCGCTCGACGCGGCCAACATCCTGAAGCCGGCGCTCTCGCGCGGCGAAATCCGCTGCATCGGCGCCACGACGCCGGCCGAATACCGCAAGTACATCGAGAAGGACCGCTCGCTCGAGCGCCGCTTCCAGGCCATCAAGGTGGACCCGCCCGGCGAGCGCGAGACGATCGACATCCTGCTCGGCATCAAGGACCGCTACGAGACGTTCCACCACGTCGAGTACACGCGCGAGGCCGTCGAGGCGGCGGTGTACCAGTCGAGCCGCTACATCACGGACCGGTTCCTGCCCGACAAGGCGATCGATCTGGTCGACGAGGCGGGCGCGCGCGCCAAGCTGCGCGAGGCCGGCTACACGGACGAGTTCGGCGAGATCAACAAGAGCATCCGCGTCGCCGTCGAGCAGATGGAGAGCGCGGTGTCGGCCAAGGACTTCGACAAGGCGCAGTACTACCGCGACCAGGAAGTGGCCGCGCGCGAGAACCTGCAGTTCGTCCGCGAGAAGTTCGACGTGCGCTCCAGCGCCCGCCGCGTCGTCGTCGGCAAGGCCGACATCGACGAGGTGGTGTCGAAGTGGACGGGCGTGCCGCTCACCTCGATCAACCAGGACGAGGGCGACAAGCTGCTGCGGATGGAGGCGGACCTCCACCGCCGCGTGGTGAGCCAGGAGCGGGCGATTTCCGCCGTCTCGCGCGCGATTCGCCGCTCGCGGGCGGGCCTCAAGAACCCGAACCGGCCGGTCGGCAGCTTCATGTTCCTCGGGCCGACCGGCGTCGGCAAGACGGAGCTGGCGCGCGCGCTGGCGCAGTTCCTGTTCGGGAGCGAGGGCGCGCTCATCCGCTTCGACATGTCCGAGTACATGGAGAAGCACTCGGTCTCGAAGCTGATCGGGTCGCCGCCCGGCTACGTCGGTCACGAGGAGGGCGGGCAGCTCACCGAGAAGGTGAAGCGCAACCCCTACTCCGTGGTCCTGCTCGACGAAATCGAGAAGGCGCACCCCGACATCTTCAACATCCTGCTGCAGGTGTTCGAGGACGGCCACCTGACCGACGGGCTGGGCAACCGCGTCAACTTCAAGAACGCGATCATCATCATGACGTCGAACATCGGCGCGCGCTTCATCCAGAAGCGGGCGACGATGGGCTTCCAGGCGGCCGAGTCCGGCGACCTGCAGAAGAACGTGCAGGAGATGGTGCTCGGCGAGGTGAAGCGGACGTTCAACCCCGAGTTCGTCAACCGCATCGACGAGCTCATCGTCTTCGAGGCGCTCGGCGACGACGACCTTCGCCGGATTCTCGCCCTGCTCGTCGACCAGCTCAACCTGAACCTCGTGGACCGGCGCATGCGCGTGACGCTGCTGCCCGAGGTGCTCGACTGGATGATCGAGGTCACCTGCAAGGATCGGTCGTACGGGGCCCGGCCGCTCCGCCGCGCCATCCAGCGCTACATCGAGGATCCGCTGGCGGAAGAGCTGATTCGGGGCCACCTGCAGGGGGGCGAGATCGAGGTGTTCCTCGATGCCGGCACCCTGTCGTACCGGCCGGCGGGCGAGCCTGCCTCCGGCCGTCCGCTTCCCACACTCGTCTGAGTTTTGTAAGATCGCGAGGTTCCGGGGCGTGTGCGCCGGTCCGCCGGGCGGGCCGGCCTGACGACTGGGGCCGCGCACGCCAGCGCCCTTCCGGAAGCGAATGATGAGGATTGTGTACCGACTGACCCTGTTTGTGGCCCTTGCCGTGCTCGCGCTGGGGGCGCCCGCCGTGGCCGACGAGCCGGCGCCGGGCGCCGCCGCGGCCGCGATGGACGCGCAGCCGCCGCTGCCGCTGCCGCCCGCGGATTCCGGGCCGCTGCTGCGGTTCATGGAGTTGCGGTTCCATCCCGAGAACGTGTCGCTGATCGAGCCGCAGACCTACCTCTACTACATCCAGACCCAGCCGAGCCGGTCGCTCGACGGCGTCTGGGTGCCCTTCAACGACGCGACCGAGGCGTCGCTCCTGGCCGACTTCAAGCGGCTCTGGGCGACGAGCTTCCTCGACAACCTGTGGATCGAGGTCGAGGACGCGCCGTATGACAACGGCGTGATGGGCAAGCGCGTCATCTTCAACATGGAAGAGCGGTCGCGCATCAAGATCGTCGACTACACCGGATCGACCAAGGTCGAGCGGACGAAGATCGACGAGAAGATGCGCGAGCTCGGCATTGCGCTGCGGCTCGACTCGTTCCTCGACGAGGGCGCCGTGCGCCGGGTGCGCGGCCTCGTGCAGAACATGATGGCCGAGAAGGGCTATCAGGACGCCGAGATCACGACGTCCATCGAGCCGCTCCCGGGCGGGCCGAAGCTGGTGAAGGTGGTCTTCCACGTCGAAGAGGGGCCCAAGGTGCGGATCCGCACCGTGGACTTCACCGGCAACGAGGCGATGAGCGACGGCGCGCTGCGCCGCCGGATGAAGGACACGAAGGCCCACTGGTTCCTGTCGTGGATGACCGGGCGCGGCACGTTTCAGGAAGCGAAGTTCGACGAGGACGCCGACCGGCTGGTCGAACACTACCGGAACCGGGGGTATATCGAGACGACCATCGGGCAGCCGCAAATCGAGCGCCTCAGCGATTCGCCCGACGGCAAGACGCGGTGGGTGCGGCTGGTCGTGCCGGTCAGCGAGGGCCCGCGCTACCGCGTCGGCGAGTTCGCCTTCGCCGGCAACACCATCGTCGAGGATCAGTTCCTGCGGCCGCTCTTCAAGCTGAAGACGGGCGACTGGTACAGCGAGAAGCGGATTCGTGACGGACTCGAGAAGGCGCGCGAGCTCTACGGGCAGGGCGGGTACTTCGAGTTCACCGGGTACCCGGACCTCGCGCCGGAGGCCGCCGCGGCTGGGCCGATGGCCGGGCCGGCGCAGCCGACCGTCAACGTCACGATGCAGATGCAGGAGGGCGGGCAGTACTTCGTCAACCGCATCACCTTCACCGGGAACACCACGACGCGCGACACGGTGGTCCGCCGCGAGCTGCGGCTCGTCGAGGGGGGCGTGTTCAACACCGAGGCGCTCAAGTACAGCATCCGCCGCCTGAACCAGCTCGGGTACTTCCAGCAGCTCGAGGGCGGGCAGGACATCCAGGTCGACAAGACGCCCGATGTGGCCAACAACGTCGACGTGACGATGAAGCTGCAGGAGCAGAACCGCAACCAGCTCACGTTCGGCGCGGGCGTGTCTCAGTTCGAGGGCTTCTTCGGGCAGCTGTCGTTCCAGACGGCCAACTTCCTCGGCCGCGGTGAGAGCCTGACGGTGTCGCTGCAGGGCGGGTCGCGCGCGCAGAACTACCAGGTGGCGTTCACCGAGCCGTTCCTGTTCGACCGGAACATCACGGGCGGCGTGGACGTCTTCAAGCGCGAGCTGCGGTACATCGGGCAGTTCACGCAGTCGTCGATGGGCGGCAACCTCCTGATGGGCTTCCCGGTGCGCGACTTCTCGCGCATGTTCGTGACCTACAGCCACGAGCAGGTGAGCGTGAAGGACCTGAATCCGGCCTATCAGAGCCCGGAGCTCCTGCAGCGCAATCCGTTCCTGCGCGACTCGCTGCTCATCGGGGCCGGCGGCAAGCGGACGATCAGCAAGATCGTGCCGAGCTTCGTCTTCAACACCGTCGACAATCCGATCTTCCCGAATACCGGCAGGCGCCTGCAGATGTCGGTCGACTACGCCGGGCCGGGCGGCAACACGTATTTCGTCAAGCCCTCGGTCGAGGCCGTCGGCTACTTCCGCATGACGCCGCGCACGACGTTCGGCACGCGGTTCCAGTTCCAGTACATCCGGCCGTACGGATCCACCGAGCGCCTGCCGATTTTCGAGCAGTTGTTCCTCGGCGGCGAGTACAGCATCCGCGGCTTCGACCTGCGCAGCGTCGGCCCGCGCGACCCGGAGAGCGGCCTGGTCCTCGGGGGCAACAAGAGCCTGCTCTTCAACGCCGAGTACCTGATTTCGATTGCCGGCCCCGTGCGGCTGGTGCTGTTCTTCGACGCCGGCCAGGTCCGCGACCTCGGCGAGAAGTTCGGGATGAAAGAGGACATCATCGAGTTCGTCAGCCCGTCGGCGCCGATCCTGTTCGATCCGTTCGCGTTCACGCAGCTCACCAATCCCAACGCCCCGCCGCCCGAGCGCGTGGTGCGGGGCCAGCGACAGGCGTTCAAGACCTCCACGGGCGCGGAGATCCGGTTCTTCATGCCCGTGCTGAACGTGCCGTTCCGTTTGATCTTCGCGATGAATCCGAGCCGAGACGGCGTGCTCGACAACAACTTCCAGCCGTCGAAGAATTTCGTCTTCCGCTTCGCGGTCGGATCGACGTTCTAGCCGCCGTTTCGAGGATAGTGCATGTTCAGAATGACGTCGTCGCCGCTCTGCTCGCTTCTGGTCGTACTACTGGCGGTGACGGCCGCGGGGTGCAAGCGCGACACCACCTTCGACCCGACGCCCGTGGTGATTCCCGACCCGACCACCGTCGTCGTGGAGGGGTCCATCATGCCGAACGGGGCGTTCACCCACCCCTTCCTCACCTTCAGCTTCGGCACGGTGCAGGCGACGCTCGTGGCGCTCGAGCCCGACCCCGAAGCGATCGTGGGCCTGGCGCTCGGGACCTGGAACGGGGCGTCGTGCCAGGTGATCATCGCCGACGACAGGGCCACGCAGGGCGTGGTCGTGACCGGCCGTGTCGCCTCGGCGGGCAGCCTGTGCGTCCGGGTGTACGACGCGAACGGCGGGCTGCCGGGCGCGGTCTCGTTCTCGATTCAGCTCGTGCACCCATAGGCCGCGCCCGTGCCCGGCGTGTGTACCGCCGGTGACGCGGGGGCGAAACCAGTGTAATATGTCAGGCTGTCGTTGCAGACGAAAGGATTCACCGTAATGAGAGGTCTCGTTCTTGTCGCACTGCTGGTGGTGACACTGGCGGCCGTGCCCGTCGCAGCGCAGACGCCCGCGGCGCCGGCGCCGGCCCAGCCCCCGGCTGCGCCCGCCCCCGAACCGCCGCGCCCCTTCCCGGAAGGCTCGAAGATTGCCTACATCGTGCTCCAGCGCATCGCCGCCGAGTCGGTGGAAGGCCGCGAGGCCTCGGGCAAGGTGCAGGCGCTGCAGCAGCAGCGCGTCGGCGAACTGAGCGAGCGGCAGAAGAACCTCCAGGGCCTGCAGGCGAAGCTGGAGCAGGGCGGCGCCGTGATGAGCGCAACCGCTCAGGCCGACATGCAGCGGCAGATTGAGCGCGCGCAGGTGGATCTCGAACGGGCCACGCAGGACGCCCAGGCCGAAGTGCAGGCCCTGCAGCAGACGCTGCAGGACGAGTTCCAGGAGCGCCTGATCCCCGTGATCGAGGCCGTGGCCCGGGACAAGAACCTCCACTTCATCTTCAACGGCCCGGATTCCGGCCTCGTCTGGGCGGATGTCTCGCTCGACATCAGCGTCGACGTCATCCGGAAGCTCGACGAGATGCGCAAGACCCCGCCGCAGGAATAGCGGCAACGGCCCGCCCTCACGTGTAGAATGCCCGGGAGTCCGGCCGGCCTGCCATGGCAGGCTGGGTGGCTCCCGGCCCTCTCACGCGGGCGCGGTGCCGCCCGTCCCGTCCCCGAACTCCGGTTGTCCATCTTGTCCACTTCCATCCCGTCCACGCTGGACCGCCTCTGCCACCGCTACCCGTCCCTGCTCGTGGATGCGGTCGCGGAGCACGAGCCGGGCGTCCGCATGGTCGCGGTGAAGAACGTGACGGTAAACGAGGAGTTCTTCCAGGGGCATTTCCCCGGCACGCCGCTCATGCCCGGGGTGCTGATGATCGAGGCCCTCACGCAGGTGGCGACGCTCCTGGTGATCGAGCGTGAGGGCGGGTCCCGCTCCCGCGTGGTGTTACGGGGCGTGGAGCAGGCGAAGTTCCGCCGGCAGGTGGTGCCGGGTGACCGGCTGCGCCTCGAGGTGACGCTCGACCGGGAACGCGGGGGCATCGTCCGGGCCCGGGCGCACGCGGATGTCGCCGGGCAGGCGGTGGCCGAAGCCGAACTCGTCCTGACCGTGACGCCGGATCCGGTGGATGTGCATCCGATGGCGAGCGTCCACCCGGACGCGCGGCTCGGGGAGGGCACGACCGTCGGCCCGTTTGCCGTCATCGGGCCGAAGGTGGTGCTCGGCCGCCGGTGCCAGGTGGGCGCCTCCGCGGTGATCGACGGTGATACGACGATCGGCGACGACACCGTGATCTTCCCGTCGGCCTCGATCGGACTCGCGCCGCAGGACCTGAAGTTCCGCGGCGAGTCGACGCGCCTGGAGATCGGCCACCACAACATCTTCCGCGAGTTCGTCACCATTCATCGCGGCACGCAGGGCGGGGGCGGCGTGACGTCGATCGGCGACCACAACCTCTTCATGGCCTACGCGCACGTCGCGCACGACTGCCACATCGGCAGCCACACGATCTTCGGCAACGCCGCCACGCTCGGCGGCCACGTCGCCGTGGACGACTACGCCACCATCAGCGCCTACTCGGGCGTGCACCAGTTCTGCCGCGTCGGCCGTCATGCCTTCATCGGGGGCTACTCGGTCGTGACGAAGGATGCGCTGCCGTACGCGCGGACCGTGGGCAACCGCGCGCGGATGTACGGCCTGAACTCGATCGGCCTGATCCGCCGGGGCTTCTCGGTCGCGCTCGTGGGCCAGTTGAAGCGCGCGTTCCGGCTGCTGCTGGTCTCGCGGCTGAGCGCGGCCCGCGCCCTGCAGGAAATCGAGCAGGATCCGCGCCTGGCCGCGCCCGAAGTGGCGTACCTCGTCGACTTCATCCGGAGTTCGCAGCGGGGCGTGATCCTGCGACGGCCCGGCCGCCGCACCGACGACGCGGCCGAGGACGCCTGACGCTGACATGAAACTGGGCCTCATCGCGGGCAACGGCCGCTTCCCGTTCCTCGTGCTGGACGCCGCGCGCGCCCTCGGCCACGAGGTGACGATCGTGGCGGTGAAGGAAGAGGCGTTCGCCGACCTCGAGGCGGCCGCCGCCGGCCCGCCCCCCGCCGCGGTGCACTGGATCTCGCTCGGGCAGCTGGGGAAGTGCCTCGAGATCTTCGCGGGCGCCGGCGTGGCCCACGCCGTCATGGCCGGCCAGGTCAAGCACACGAAGATCTTCGGCGGGGTCGTCCCCGACCTCACGCTGTTGTCGGTGCTGACCCGGCTCCGGTCGCGCAACACCGATGCCCTGATCGCCGCCGTCGCCGACGTGATGCGCGATCACGGCGTGACCCTGCTCGATTCCACCGAGTTTCTGCGGCCGCTGCTGGCCGCGCCGGGGGTCATGACGACGCGCGCGCCTTCCGAAGAGGAGCAGCGGGACTTCGCGTTCGGCTATCAGATGGCGGACGTGATCGCCGGGCTCGACATCGGCCAGACGATTGCCGTCAAGCACCAGGCCGTCGTGGCCGTCGAGGCCATGGAGGGCACCGACGAGGTCATCGCCCGGGCCGGGGCGCTGGCCGGCAGCGGCGTGGCGATCGTCAAGGTGGCCAAGCCCGGCCAGGACATGCGCTTCGATGTGCCGGTGGTGGGGCTGGCCACGATCCAGGCGATGCGCGCGGCCGGCGCCACGGCGCTGTCGGTGGATGCGGGTCGCGCGTTGATCTTCGACCGTGACGCGCTGCTCGCCGCGGCGAACGAGGCGGGCATGACGATCGTTGGAAGGGAGATCGCGTGAGCGACCGGCTGCGCATCGCGGTCATCGGGGTCGGACATCTCGGCAGGCATCACGCCCGGATCCTGGCCTCGATGCCCGAGGTCGAATTGATCGGGGTGGTGGACATCGACGAGGCCCGCGCGTCGGCGATCGCCGCCGAACACGGAGTGCCGGCCTTCACGGACGCCCGGGCCGTCCTCGATCGCGTGCAGGCCGTCTCCGTCGCCGTGCCGACCGAGGCGCACCTGGAGGTGGCGCTGCCGTTTCTCGAGCAGGGCGTGTCGGCGCTCGTCGAGAAACCCCTGGCGCGGACGGTGGCCGAAGCCGACCGCCTCGTCGAGGCCGCGCGCGCGCGCGGCGTGGTGCTGGCGGCCGGGCACACCGAGCGCTTCAATCCCGCCGTGGCCGTGGCGCGGCCGCTGATTCGGGATCCCCGCTTCATCGAGGTGCACCGCCTCGGCACGTTTCCCGAGCGGAGCCTCGACATCGATGTCGTGTTCGATCTGATGATCCACGACCTCGACCTCGTGATGTCGCTCGTCGGTGACGAGGTCGTGAGCATCGATGCGGTCGGCGTGCCCGTGCTCACCGGCCGGGTCGACATCGCCAATGCGCGGCTCCGCTTCAAGGGCGGGGCCATCGCGAACCTGACCGCCAGCCGGATCAGCCGCGACCGGGTCCGGAAGATCCGCTTCTTCCAGCAGGCCGCCTACGTCTCCATCGACTACGCGGCGCAGGAGGTGGAGGTCTGGCGCCTGGTGCGCGCCGACGGCGGCGTGCCGTCCATCGAAGGGGGCAAGCTCGAAGTGCCGCGCGAAGAACCGCTGCGGCGTGAACTCGAGGACTTCGTGGCCGCCGTGCGCGAGGGGCGGCCGCCCGCCGTGCCCGGCGAGGATGGCCGCGCCGCGCTGGCGTTGGCCGCCGAGATCGTGGAGCAGATGCAGCATGGGCAGTGACGTGACATCGCCAATCGACCAGGACCTCGCGGCGCGCGCCGCCGCCGGCGCCCGGTTGTCGGAGGCCGACCTGGCCTTGCTCGCCGCCGTGGGCGACATCCTGGCGCTCGGGGCGCTGGCCGACGATGCGCGCCGGGTGAAGGCGGGCACGGCGGCCACCTACGTGCGTGTGCTGGATGTCGAGACGGCGACGCTCGGCGACGCGCCGCTCGAGGTGCCGGAGGGCGCCACCGAGGTGCGGCTGCAGGGCCTGCCGCCGACGCTCGAGGCCACCGTGGCGGCCGTCACCGCCGCTCGCGCGGCGGCGGGCACGCGCACGGTCAGCGGGTTCTCGCTGGCCGATCTGGTGGCGCGTGCCATCGAGGGCTGGGGCGACCTCGGCGACGTGGCGGCCGCGCTCAAGGCGGCCGGACTCGATGCGGTGGCCGATGTGCCGGCGGACCGGATTCTCGACCTGCCCGCCGCCGTGCGGCCGCTGCTCGAGGCGGGTGTACTGGTGCCGCGCGTGACCGTCGCCGCGCCGGTGCCCGCGACCGGCCGCGTCGATCTGCTGCTCCGGATCCGTGCGCTGCAGGACGCCACCGGGGCCCTCCAGGCGTGCGCGCCGCTGCCGCGCGAGGTGCCGGACGCCCTGCCGACCACCGGCTACGACGACGTCCGCTTCGTCGCGCTGGCGCGACTCGCGCTGGAGTCGGTGCCGGCCATTCAGGTCGACTGGGTGCTCTATGGCCCCAAGCTGGCGCAGGTCGCCCTCACCTTCGGCGCCGACGACCTCGACAGCGTGTCGCCGTTCGACGACGAGACCCAGGGGCGCCGGCGCGCGGCGGTCGAGGAGATTCGCCGCAACGTCGAGGCTGCCGGGCTGCGGCCCGTGGAACGCGACGGCCGGTACGGCCGGCTCGATCGATGACCCCGGTCCGGCTGGGCGCGGTCTCCTACCTGAACACGAAGCCGCTCGTCCATGGCCTCGACGCGCGCCCTGATCTGTTCGACGTGCGGTTCGATGTCCCCTCGCAGTGCGCCGCGCTGCTGCACGCGGGCGCCGTCGACGTGGGGCTGATTCCGGCCATCGAGTACCTGCGGGGCGACGACTACCGGATCGTGCCCGGGGTGGCCATCGGGTCCGACGGGCCGGTGGTCTCCGTGGCCATCTTCTCGAAGACGCCGCTCGCACGCGTGCGCACGCTGGCGCTCGACACGAGCTCGCGGACGTCCGCCGCGCTCACGCGGATTCTCTGCGCGCGCCACTTCGGCATCGCGCCCGCCTTCATCGAGGGGGCGGCGGGGCTCGACGGGATGCTGGCCCGCGCGGACGCGGCGCTGCTGATTGGCGACCCGGCGCTCCACCTCGACGCCGAGGCCGCGGGGCTGGAGAAGACCGACCTCGGCGCGGCCTGGCAGGCGCTGACGGGCCTGCCGTTCGTCTACGCGATGTGGACCGGCCGGGAGGGCGCCGCCACCCCGGCGCACGTTGCCGCGCTCAACGAGGCGCGGGCCGCCGGCGAGCGTGACATCGACGCGATGGCCGCGGCGTACGGGGCGGGGGACGCGGCGCGGACCGATCAGGCGCGCCGCTACCTGCGTGATACTCTGAAGTTCGGATTGGGCGAGGCCGAACGGGCCGGGCTCGAGCGCTTCCACGAGCTCGCCGTCGAGCTGGCGCTGGCCCCCGCCCGCCGGCCCCTGCGCTTCTACGAGTGACGATGGACCTGACAGCCCTGCAGGCACGGATCGAATCGGGCGGGCGGCTCGACGCCGAGGAGTCGCGGTGGATCTACCGCGAGGCGCCGACGCCGTGGCTCGCGCGCCTGGCCGATTTCGTGCGCCGCCGCAAGCACCCCGAGGGCGTCGTCACCTACATCATCGACCGCAACGTCAACTACACGAACGTCTGCGTGGCGCGCTGCAACTTCTGCGCGTTCTACCGGCCGGTGGGCCACGGCGAGGGCTACGTCCTCGGGTTCGACGAGATCCATCGCAAGATCGAGGAGACGATCGAGCTGGGCGGCGACCAGCTGCTGCTGCAGGGCGGCCACAACCCGGATCTGCCGCTCACCTGGTATGAGGATCTCTTCCGCGGCGTGAAGGCGGCGTATCCCGAGTTCCGGCTGCACGCGCTGTCGCCGCCCGAGGTCCTGCACCTCTCGCGGATGTCGCGCCTCTCGACCGGCGAGGTGCTTGCGCGCCTGATGGCGGTGGGCCTCGACAGCATCCCCGGCGGCGGCGCCGAGATCCTCGTCGACCGCGTGCGCAAGCTCCTGAACTGCTACAACAAGGCCACCGCGGATGAGTGGCTGGACGTGATGCGCCAGGCGCACCACGCCGGCCTGCGGACGACGGCCACGATGATGTACGGCACCGTGGAGACGCCCGACGAGCGCATCGAGCACATGCTGCGGCTGCGCGAGGTCCAGGACGAGACGGGCGGGTTCACGGCCTTCATCACCTGGAGCTATCAGCCCGAGCACACCGAACGGGGCGGCATCGAGGCGACGGGCCTCGAGTACCTCCGGACGCTGGCCACCGCGCGGATCGTGCTCGACAACTTCGACAACCTGCAGGCGTCGTGGGTGACGCAGGGCGGGAAGGTGGGGCAGCTGAGCCTCGCCTTCGGCGCCAACGACATGGGCAGCGTGATGATCGAAGAGAACGTCGTGCGCGCCGCCGGCGCGGCGTACTGCATGGACGAGGTCGAGATCGTTCGTAACATCGAAGACGCCGGATTCGTCGCCGTGCGCCGCAACATGCACTACGAAGTGCTCGGCGAACCGGTCTTCCGTCAGCGGGACATCCCACGGGTCCTGGCGCTCGCGACCGCCCGCGCCGAGGGCGACACCTCCGTGCCGGCGGAGCTCGCCAACTACGAAGCCCGCAGTGCCGCCGCGAAGAAGCAGCGCGCCCGGATTTGACTTCTCGCCCCGCCTAGTCTTTACTACCCGCAATTGCCGATACCGCGTGGCCCCGAACCGGTCCGCGACCCGCGCCGTTCTCCGCGCGTGGCGCCGGACCCCGACGGACGGCGGAGCGGCCAGACAACTCGGGCCACGTAATCCCGGAACTCGCGCGTTCGCTCGTCGACGGCAGAGTGGGGGGCCTTTATGGCTGACGTGCAGGTGCTCGGTCGCCGTCCGTTCGGGGTGACGGCCCGACGCGACGCCTGGTGGGTGGAGCCGCTGGTCGTGTTCGTCGTACTCGGCAGCTTCGCCGTGTACGCGACGTGGGCCGCGCTGCAGGGCGTGCACTACTCGCACGGCGGGTATCTGTCGCCGTTCTACTCGCCGGAGCTCTTCGGCGATTCCCCGCACGCGATCTTCGGTCCCAAGCCCGGATGGTGGCCGCTGTGGCTGCCGTTCTCCCCCGCAATCCTCATCCTGTGGGCGCCCGGCGGCTTCCGTTTCACCTGCTACTACTACCGCGGCGCCTACTACAAGGCGTTCTGGGCCGACCCGCTCTCGTGCACGGTCGGCGAGCCGCGCAAGCGCTACTGCGGCGAGGCGGGGATGCCGCTCATCCTCCAGAACGTGCACCGCTACTTCCTCTACCTGGCGCTGCTGTTCCTGCCGATCCTGGCCTATGACGTGTGGAACGCGATGTGGTTTGCGAATCCGGCGACCGGCGCCACGGAGTTCGGCATCGGCGCCGGCACCGTGGTGCTGGCGGCCAACGTCGTGTGCCTCGGCAGCTACACGTTCGGGTGCCACTCGTTCAGGCACCTGGTCGGCGGCGGCGTCGACTGCCTGTCGGGATCGCCCGCCCGCCACACCTGCTACAACGTCGCCGGCAAGTTCAACCGCGCCCACATGCGCTGGGCGTGGATCAGTTTGTTCATGGTCGCCTTCGCCGACCTCTACGTCCGGATGTGCGCGATGGGGATCTGGGCGGATGTGCGAATTCTGTAGGCTGTCAGCTGTCGGCTTTCAGCTCTCAGCTCGAGGGTGCCGGGCGCGATGGAGCGTTCCGGTTCCGCGCGCCGCTGGCCCGTAGCCGATAGCTGATAGCCGAGAGCCGAGAGCCGATCGCTGATCGCTGACCGCCGATAGCTGATAGCCGACAGCTGAGAGCCGATAGCCGATAGCCGATAGCTGATCGCCGATAGCCGCCTTGGTCGCCCTTATGTCCGACTACCAGACACATCAGTACGACGTGCTCGTCATCGGCGCCGGCGGCGCGGGGTTGCGGGCTGCCATCGAGGCCTCCGGCGCGGGGGTGTCGGTCGGCGTCATCTGCAAGTCGCTGCTCGGCAAGGCCCACACCGTGATGGCCGAGGGCGGGATTGCCGCGGCCATGGCCAACGTCGACGATCGCGACGGCTGGCAGGTGCACTTCGCCGACACGATGCGCGGGGGCCAGTACGTCAACAACGCGCGGATGGCCGAGATCCATGCGAAGGAGGCGCCCGAGCGTGTGCGCGAGCTGGAGGCGTGGGGCGCGCTCTTCGATCGGACGAAGGACGGCCGCATCCTGCAGCGCAACTTCGGCGGGCACCGCTACCCGCGCCTCGCGCACGTCGGCGATCGCACGGGGCTGGAACTGATCCGGACGCTGCAGGATCACGGGATCCACCAGGGCATCCAGTTCCACATGGAGTGCACCGTCACGCGGCTGCTGCAGGACGGCGACCGCGTAGTCGGCGCCTTCGGCTACGACCGCGAGAAGGGCCGCTTCCGGGTGTTCACGGCCAAGGCCGTGATCCTCGCGACGGGCGGCATCGGGCGGGCCTACGCCGTCACGAGCAACAGCTGGGAGTACACCGGCGATGGCCATGCGCTGGCGTATCACGCGGGCGCGGACCTCATCGACATGGAGTTCGTCCAGTTCCACCCGACAGGGATGGTCTGGCCGCCGAGCGTGCGCGGCATCCTCGTGACCGAAGGCGTCCGCGGGGAGGGCGGCGTGCTGCGCAACAGCGCCGGCCAGCGCTTCATGTTCGACCACATCCCCGACAACTACAAGCCGCAGACCGCGGACAACGAGGACGAGGGCTGGCGCTACTGCCAGGGCGACAAGGCCGCGCGGCGCCCGCCGGAGCTGCTCACGCGCGACCACGTCGCGCGCTGCATCGTCCGCGAGATCCGCGAGGGGCGCGGGAGCCCGCACGGCGGCGTCTTCCTCGACATCTCGTGGATCAAGGCGCATGTGCCCGATGGCGAGGCGCACATCCGCAAGAAGCTGCCGAGCATGTACCACCAGTTCAAGGAGCTGGCGGGCATCGACATCACGAAGGAGCCCATGGAAGTGGGGCCAACCACGCACTACGCGATGGGCGGGGTGCGCGTGGATGCCGAGACGCAGATGTCGTCGGTGCCGGGCCTCTTCGCCGCCGGCGAGTGCGCGGCCGGGCTGCACGGTGCGAACCGGCTCGGGGGCAACTCCCTGTCGGACCTGCTCGTGTTCGGCAAGCGCGCCGGCGAGCATGCCGCGCTGTACGCGAAGCGGACGACGCAGGGCGAGGTCGATGGCGGGGTCCTCGACCGGACGGCGGCCGAGGCGCTGGCGCCGATCGAGCGGCAGGGCGCGGCGAACGCCGAGAGCAACCCCTTCGCCATCCAGCACGAACTCCAGGAGGCGATGCAGCGGCTGGTCGGCATCGTGCGGCTCGAATCCGAGATGCGCGAGGCGGTCACCGTCATCGCCGGCCTCGCCGAGCGGGCACGGCGGGTGAGCGCGCCAGGCAACCGCGAGTACAACCCCGGCTGGCACACCGCGCTCGACCTCGACAACCTCCTCACCGTCTCGGAGGCCGTGACGCTGGCCGCGATCGAGCGGAAGGAGAGCCGCGGCGCGCAGTTCCGCGAGGACTACCAGGAGAAGTCGTCCGTCGAGGGGCAGGTGACGATCGTGATCCGGAAGGCCGGCGACGGGACGATGCGCGTCACGCGCGAGACGCTGCCGCCGCTGTCGCCGGAGCACCAGGCGATCATCGACGCCAACACGGCGTAAGCGGAACGGGCAGGCAGGAGCCGTCGGAGGCGCAGGGATGGCACGAGCGATCTTCAGTATCTGGCGCGGCGATCAGTCCGGCGGGGCGATGCAGGACTACGTCACGGAGGTCTCCGAGGGCATGGTCGTGCTCGACGCCGTCCATCAGATCCAGGCCGAGTCGGCGCACGATCTGGCCGTCCGGTGGAACTGCAAGGCGGGGAAATGCGGATCGTGCTCGGCGGAGGTCAACGGCAAGCCCCGCCTGATGTGCATGACCCGGCTGAGCGACCTGCCGCTCGACGAGCCGGTGACCATCGAACCGATGCAGGCCTTCCCGTCGATCCGCGACCTGGTGACCGACGTGTCGTGGAACTTCGAGGTCAAGACGAAGATCAAGAAGTTCACGCCGCGGCCCCCTGACGCCGCGGACGGCACCTGGCGGATCGCGCAGGAGGACGTCGAGCGTGTGCAGGAGTTCCGGAAGTGCATCGAGTGCTTCCTGTGCCAGGACGTCTGCCACGTGCTGCGCGACCATCACCTGCACGACGCCTTCATCGGCCCGCGCTTCCTCGTCTACACGGCTGCGCTCGAGATGCATCCGCTGGACGTGGAGGACCGGCTGGCCGACCTCAAGGAGGCCCACGGCGTCGGCTACTGCAACATCACCAAGTGCTGCACGAAGTCGTGTCCGGAACACATCACGATCACCGACAATGCGATCATCCCGCTCAAGGAGCGGGTCGTGGATCGCTTCTACGACCCGGTCCGCCGGCTGCTGCGCGTGTTCCAGGGCTGAGAAGAATTGCAGATTGTAGATTGCAGAGTGCAGATTGCCGGGAGCCGATAGCTGACAGCTGACAGCTGACAGCTGACAGCCGAGCGGAGAGCACACTGCGAGGACCTCGGAGGATGCCATGTTTGAACTGAAGCGCCTCTCGAAGGACGCCGTGCCGGCCGCGCTTGACCGTGCGGAGCGGTATCGCCTGCTGGGGGAGCCGGTGGAGGCCGAGAGCATCTGCGAGGACGTGCTCGCGGTGGATCCCGGTAACACGCGCGCCCTGATCGTCCGGCTGCTCGCGCTGACCGACCAGTTCCCCGACGGCCCCGCGCTCGCGCGTGCCCGCGGCATGCTGGGGGAACTCCCCGACGGCTACAGCCGCGCGTACTACACCGGCCTCATCGCCGAGCGCGCCGCGAAGGCCATGATGCGCCGTGGCGGCATCGCGGTCCCGCACGCCGCCTATGGCTTGTTTCGGGATGCCCTCGAGGCATACGATCAGGCGTGCCGCCTGGCGCCCCCCGAGAACAACGAGGCGGTGTTGCGCTGGAACACCTGTGTGCGGATCCTGCGCGCGCATCCGGAGCTGGCGCCGGAAGCCGGTGATGCGCAGGAGATGATGCTGGATGCCCACGTCGACGACTGAGGACAGCGAACCCCGCGTCTATCACGCTTCCTGGATCTGCCCCATCGCCGCCCCGCCCATCGCCAACGGATGGGTGGCCATGCGCGGCGGGCGCATCACCGGCGTCGGCGGCCCGGCGTCACGGCCCTCGTCCCCCGCTGAGGATCTCGGCGCGGTGGCCGTCCTCCCCGGGCTCGTCAACGCGCATACCCATCTCGAACTGGCGCCCCTGCGCGGGCTCGTCCCCCCCGCGACCGCCTTCACGGCCTGGGTGCGGGCGCTCTTCGCCCACCGTCGGCCGGATGACCGGCCCGACACCCCCGAGGCACAGGTTGCCATCCAGACCGCCCTCGACGAGATGTGGGAGTCGGGCACCGCCGTCGTGGGCGACATCAGCAACTCCCTGGCCGCGGTGGGACTGCTGGCGCGGAGCCCCCTGGCCGGCCATGTGTTCCATGAACTGCTGGGCTTCCGCGTGACCGACGATGCGCCGGTGACGGCCAGCCGCGCGCAGCGGATGGCGCTGGCTACGAGTGCGGGGGTGCGCGTGGGCATCGCGGCGCACGCGCCGTATTCGGTATCGCCGGAGCTGTTTCGCGCCGTGCGCGCGGAGGCGGACCGCCTCACGCCACCCCTCTGCAGCGTGCATCTCGGTGAGTCGCTGGAGGAGCTGGCTTTGTTGCGGGATGGGACCGGGCCGTGGCGCACGATGCTCGAGCAGATCGGGGCGTGGCGGGCGGACTGGCAGCCGCCCGGGTGCGGGCCGGTCGAGTACCTCGACCGGCTGGGCGTACTGCAGCCGCGGACGCTCGTCGTGCACGGCGTGCAGTTCACCGACGCGGACCTCAGCCGCCTCGCGGCGCGGGGCGCCGTGCTCGTGACGTGTCCCCGGAGCAACGTCTGGGTGGGCGTGGGGCCGCCGCCGCTCGATCGCTTCTACGCCTCGCCGGTGCCGGTCGCCCTGGGCACGGACAGCCTGGCGAGCGTGGCGGACCTGAACCTGTTCGCGGAACTCGCGGCCGCGCGCACCGCGGCGCCGGCGGTGCCCGCCCGGTGCCTCCTGGAGAGTGCCACGCTCGCCGGCGCACGCGCGCTCGGCTTCGACGACGAGTACGGATCGATCGAGACGGGGAAGCGCGCCACGCTGCTGGCGGTGGCGCTGGAGGGGCGGCCGGCCGACGTGGAAGAATATCTCGTGCGCGGCATCGCGCCCGGTCAGGTATCGTGGATCCCGTCGTGATGGCCCGTCTCAAGACCTACCTCGATTTCGTCCGCGTCAGCCACACCGTCTTCGCGCTGCCGTTCGCCCTGATGGGCGCCCTGCTGGCGGCGCGCGAGCATCCGGTGACGTGGACGGCGATCGGGTGGATCGTCGCCTGCATGATCGCGGCCCGCAGCGCGGCGATGGGCTTCAACCGGCTGGTGGACGCGAAGTACGACGCGCTGAACCCGCGGACAGCCATGCGCGAGCTGCCACGCGGGGCCATGTCGTCCCGGGAGGCGACGGCCTTCGTGGTCCTCTCGTCCGCCGTGTTCGTCTGGTGCGCGTTCCAGATCAGCGATCTCTGCGGGTGGCTGTCGCCGGTCGCCCTGGCCATCGTGTTCTGGTACTCCCTCGCCAAGCGCTTCACCTGGTACACGCAGGTGTTCCTCGGGCTCGCCATGGCGGTCGCGCCGGTCGGCGGCTGGCTGGCGGCCGGCGGCCGCGAGGGCTGGCCGCCGTGGCTGCTGGGCCTGGCGATTGGCCTCTGGGTCGGCGGCTTCGACATCCTGTATGCGTGCCAGGACGTCGAGTTCGACCGCCGGCACGGCCTGAAGTCGATTCCCGCGCGCTACGGCATTGCGCGCGCGCTCTGGATCTCGCGCGGGATGCACGTCGGGGCGGTCGCCGCCATGGCGTCGCTCGCCTGGGTGTTACCCCTGGGACCCATCTACCTGGGCGGCGTGGCGGCCGTGGCCGGATTGCTCGTCTACGAGCAGTCGCTCGTGCACCGCGACGATCTCTCGCAGGTCAAGCGCGCGTTCGACCTGAACGGCTGGGTGGGCTTCCTCTACTTGTTGACGACGGCGGCGGCGTTGTATGTCGGATGAACGAATGACGGAGGCCGGGCCTGAAGGGGTGTCGCCGGCGTCGGGCACGGACAAGCGGCCGGAGAAGATCGCCGGCATGTTCGATCAGATCGCCGGACGCTACGATTTGCTGAACACGGTGCTCTCGGGCGGGCTCGATCGCTACTGGCGATTCCGGGCGATCCGCACGCTGGGGTTCACGGGCCGCGAGACCCTGCTCGATGTCTGCACGGGCACGGCGGATGTCGCGCTCGGCGCTGCCCGCGCGACGCGTGGCGCGGCCCAGGTGCTCGGCGTGGACTTCGCCGGCGCGATGCTGAAGCACGGCCTCGACAAGGTGCGGGCCGGGGGACTCGGCGCCCGCGTTCGCCTCGTCCGCGGGGATGCGATGCACCTGCCGGTCGCCGGCGCCTCCGTCGACGGTGTGACCGTGGCCTTCGGCATCCGCAACGTCCAGCAGCCGGAGGAGGCCTGCCGCGAGATGCTGCGCGTGCTGCGGCCGGGCGGGCGGCTGGCGATCCTGGAGTTCGGACTCCCGGTGATTCCCGCGGTGCGTCCGCTCTACCTCTGGTACTTCAACCACGTCCTGCCGCGGATCGGGCGCGTCGTGTCGCGCCATTCTGGCGCCTACACCTACCTCCCGCAGTCGGTGGGGGCGTTCCCATGGGGGGAGGCCTTCGCCTCGATGCTGACTGACGCCGGATTTTCACAGGTCCGGCACCGGCCATTGAGCTTCGGCATCGTCTATCTATACAGTGCCACCAAGCCGGTCGCCGGGACACCGCCCGAGTCCTCCAGCGCGACCTGAGCGGGCGACCCTGCCACGCCCGGATGGTATAATTCGTTAAGTTACTGATGTACTTCGACTTCGACGATCGATACACGGGCGTCGACCCCGTGGGACACGCCATCTCGCGCCGTGAGGGCGTCGTGATGTCGATCGTCGTGCACGCGGCGGTCTTCGCCGCCATCCTCCTGCTGCCCCCGCTGCTGCCGCAGTCGCAACAGGCGCAGGACGAGGGCATCGAGCGGCTCCAGGTCGCGCCGGACGAAGAGAACCCGCGGTTCGTCTTCGTCCAGCCGCGGGTCGACATGCCGGCCGAGCGGCCGCCTGAGCGCGCGGAGCTGTCGGACGTGGACCGGCGCGCCCAGGCGCCGGAGCTGCCCGAGATCTCGTCGAACGCCTTGCCGTTCGCGCGCGGCGACTCCGCCGAGCGCGTCGAGACGGCGCCCGAACTGCGGGCCCGTGGATCCGGCCCCACGCCCGATCCGTCGGAGCTGTCGTCGGAGACGCCCGAGGAACTGATCGAGCGCCTGCCGGAGATGCCGGACCGCGCGTCGCTGTCGGTGCCGCGCACGGAACCGGCGCGGCCGCAGGGCGGCTCGCTTGGCGAGGCCCTGAAGAACCTGCAGGAGTACGTGCAGCGCGAGTCGTTCAACAACCCCCAGGGCGGCACCAACGAGTTCGGGCCGCACATCCAGTTCGACACCAAGGGGGTGGAGTTCGGGCCCTGGATTCGCCGCTTCGTCGCGCAGGTGCGGCGCAACTGGTTCGTGCCGAACGCCGCGATGCTGATGCGCGGGCGGGTGGTGATCCAGTTCAACGTGCACAAGGACGGGCGCATCACCGACCTGACGGTCGTGTCGCCGGCCAGCGTCGAGTCGTTCAACACCGCCGCGCTCAACGCGCTGCTGTCGTCGAACCCCACCTACGCGCTGCCGCCGGAGTACCCGGCGGATCAGGCGTTCTTCACCGTCACGTTCTTCTACAACGAGTCGCCAGGGCCCGAGCGGTGATCCCGACGCGGGGACAGCAGCTGGGGCTCGTCGTGCTGTTGACGGTGATCATGATCTACCTCGGGGTGCGCCTGCTTGGCTGAGGCCGGCCCACGGTTCCTGGCGGTCCTCGGGCCGACGGCGACGGGGAAGAGCGGGCTGGCGCTGGCGCTCGCCGCGCACTATGGCGGCGAGATCGTCAACTGCGACTCCACGGCCGTGTACCGCGGCTTCGACATCGGGACCGACAAGGTCCCCGTCGCCGGGCGCCGCGGCATCCCCCATCACCTCATCGACATCGTCGATCCGGAAGCGCTCTACACCGCGGCGCAGTTCGCGCGCGATGCCTCGGCGGCCATCCGCGACATCCACGCCCGGGGACGGCTCCCGATCGTGGTCGGCGGCACGGGCCTGTACTACCGGACGCTGACGCGCGGGCTCTTTCCGGGACCGGGCGCCAACGCGGAGCTGCGCGCGCGGCTCGAAGGCGTGGCGGCCCGTCGCGGCGTGGCGTTCCTGCACCGCCTCCTTGCGCGGGTGGACCCGGCGTCGGGCCTCCGCATCGAGCCCCGCGACCTGAAGCGCATGGTGCGGGCGCTCGAGGTGTACTTCCTCACCGGCGAGCCGCTGACGGCGCACTTCGCGCGCACGGAGCGCCCGTTGCCGGAGTTCACCCCCGTCGCCGTCGCGCTGACGATGCCGATGGCGGCCCTCGAGCCGCGCCTCGCGGCGCGCGTGGCCGCGCAGTTTGCCGGGGGGCTGCTCGACGAGGTGCGCGGGCTGCTCGCGCGCGGTGTGCCGCCGACGGCCCGGCCGTTCGGCGGGCTCGTCTACCGCCAGGCGCTCGAGCATCTGCAGGGCGTGCGCGACGAGGCGGCCACGCGCGCGCTCATCGTGCGGGAGAACCGCAAGTACGCACGACGCCAGTTGATCTGGTTTCGCAAAGAGCCTACTCTTATCTGGTTTGATGGCCCCGGCGAATCATCGGACGTGCAGGCTGGCGTTATTAGAGGGCTGGCCGAACGGGGCCTGTTGAAAAACGGGAGAGACGTGGCCGATGGCTGAACCCAAATCCGGCGCGCCGAACATCCAGGATGTCTTCCTGAACTACGCGCGACGCGAGAAGCTCCCCGTGGCAATCCACCTGCTCGACGGCCGTGAGTTCGAAGCGCGGATCAAGAACTTCGACCGCTTCGCGCTGATCGTCGAGCACAGCGGGATGGATCACCTCATCTTCAAGCACGCGATTGCGACGATTCGGACGCCGCGCAGCGTGCCCAACTACTTCTCGTCGCATCACCCGTAGGTCCCGGCTGCCGCCGGACGGATCCGTGTTCACACGCGCCATCGTCATCGTCCTCGACAGCGTGGGGATCGGCGAACTGCCCGATGCCGCCGCGTACGGCGACGAGGGCAGCGACACGCTGGGGCATATCGCCACCGCGGTGCCGCTGCGCGTGCCGGCGCTCCGGCGCCTGGGCCTGTCCCGCCTCGTGTCCCTCCCGCCCGTGCAGGATCCGGCCCCGCCGGCAGGCGCCTTCGGCCGGATGGCGCAGCAATCAAAGGGGAAGGACTCGGTTACCGGGCACTGGGAGCTGATGGGCATCGTGCTCGAACGCCCGTTCCCGACGTTCCCGGACGGCTTTCCCGCCGATCTGATCGCCGACTTCGAGTCGCGCATCGGCCGCCCGTCGCTCGGCAACGTCGTCGCCTCCGGCACGGCGATCATCGACGAACTGGGACCGCGGCACCTCGAGACCGGCTGGCCGATCGTCTACACCTCGGCCGACAGCGTGTTCCAGATCGCGGCGCACGAGGCGCGGGTGCCGGTCCCCGAGTTGTACCGCTGGTGTGAGGCCGCGTATGCGCTGGCGGTGGAGGGGCGTGGCCTCGGCCGCGTGATCGCCCGGCCCTTCGTCGGCGAGCCCGGCGCGTTCCGGCGCACGGCGCACCGCCACGACTACGCCATGCCGCCGGTCCGTGACACGCTGCTCGACGGGCTGCTGGCGCGCGGGCACGAGGTGACTGCGATCGGGAAGATCGCGGATCTCTTTGCCGGACGCGGCATCACGCGCAGCTGGCCATCGGCGAGCGACGACGCCGGCATGGATCTGGTGGAGCGCGCGCTCGCGGAGGTCGATCGTGGCTTGATCTTCGCGAACCTCGTCGACTTCGACACGCAGTACGGCCATCGCAACGACGTAGCCGGCTACGCGGCCAACCTCGAGCGGTTCGACCGCCGGCTCGCGGCGCTGCTGCCGCGCCTGGCCGGGGATGACCTGCTGATCATCACCGCGGACCATGGCAACGACCCGAGCACCCCGAGCACGGATCACTCGCGGGAGTACGTGCCGGTCCTGGCCACGGGCGCGCGCGTCCGCCCCGGTGTGGATCTGGGCACACGGGCCACGTTTGCGGACCTGGGACAGACGCTGGCGGACGTCTTCGGGGTGGCGCCGCTTCTGTCCGGCACGAGCTTCCTCGCCCGGATCATCTGACCCGGATTGTCACGATCCTCGGCTACCATTGGGGTTTGCTCCCCACACCCACTGCCATGCTGATTCGCCAACAACTCGAGCAACGCGAGCACGACACGCTGGACCCGCACGCCGCCAAGAGCGACCGGACGAAGGGGCGTGTGCGGCCCGAGGTCGAGGATCCCATCCGGCCGTCGTTCCAGCGCGACCGCGATCGCATCATCCACACGAAGGCGTTTCGCCGCCTCAAGCACAAGACGCAGGTCTTCTTCTCGCCGGCGGGCGATCACTACCGCACGCGGCTCACCCACACGCTCGAGGTCTCGCAGATCGCGCGGACGATAGCGAAGGTGCTGCGGCTGCACGAGGAGCTGACCGAGGCGATCGCGCTCGGCCACGACCTGGGCCATACGCCCTTCGGGCACGCCGGCGAGCGCGTGCTGCAGGCGCTCAACCCGGCGGGCTTCAACCACTACGAGCAGAGCCTCCGGATCGTGGATGTCCTCGAGCACGATCGGCAGGGGCTCAACCTGACGTGGGAGGTGCGCGACGGCATCGCGCGGCACTCGAAGGGCAAGCACGGCCTGCCGGTGGGCGCCCCCCCCGAGCATCGCGCGGGCACCATCGAAGGGCAGGTGGCGCGCGTGGCCGACATCATCGCCTACGTCAATCACGACATCGACGACGCGGTGCGTGCGGGGCTGCTGGCCGAATCGCGGCTCCCGGCCGCGGCCGTGCAGGCGCTCGGCCGGTCCTCGTCGGAGCGGATCGGCCGGATGGTGGGCGACGTGGTGCAGGAGACGCTCGCGGGTGGCCTGACCGAGATCCGGATGAGCGAGCCGATGCTCGAGGCCACGCTCGAGCTCCGGGGCTTCCTGTTCGATGCCGTCTACGAGAACCAGGTGGCTACGGCGGAGTTCGCCAAGGCCGAGGGGATTCTGGGCGGGCTCTGGGAGAAGGTGCGGCAGCGGCCGGACGAGTTCCTGGACCTGCGCACGGTCGAGGCCGAGGGCCTGGATACGGCCGTCCAGGACTTCGTGGCCGGGATGACGGACCGCTATGCCGTGGCGCTCTACGAGCGGCTCTTCATCCCGAAGCCCTGGGTCGAACTGGGGGGCATCTAACGCCCCTGTCTGCAACACCTTAGCTCCGTGGTATACTTTTCGGTCGGCCATCTGCGCGTGGCGCGGACAGGACCGGGTGGCCATGAAGTTAGATCTCAACCAGATTCGTCAGCCGGAGACCCCGTTCGAGGCGACGTACGCCCCGGACCGGTTCGCGGACGGCGATCAGGACTACACGGTGGCGGCACCCGTGGTCCTGCGGCTGACGATCTACAAGGACAAGGCGCGGGTGCGGCTGGCGGGACGGGTCACGACGACGCTCGGACTCGAGTGCGGCCGCTGCCTGGAGCCCTACGCGTTGCCGGTGGAGGGGGTGTTCGACCTCCAGTACGTGCCGCTGGCCGACGCCGGGGAGTTCGCCGAACGCGAGATCGGCGACGATGACATGTCGGTGGCCTTCTATGAGGAGGAGACCATCGACCTGCGGCAGCTGGTGGACGAGCAGTGCTACCTGGCGCTGCCCATGAAGCCGCTGTGCCGGCCGGACTGCCAGGGGCTGTGCCCCGACTGCGGGACGAACCTCAACCAGGGAGTCTGTGGGTGCACCCGCGTGTGGGTGGATCCGCGGCTCGACGTGCTCAAGACGCTCATTACCTCAGACCGGAAGAACGACGATGCCTAATCCAAAGCGGCGCCACTCGAAGACCCGCGGCCGGAAGCGCCGCACCCACGACACCCTGACCGCCTTCACGGCCGGCAACTGCCCGCAGTGCGGAGAGCCCAAGGCCCCGCACCGCGTGTGCGCCTACTGCGGCCACTACAAGCAGCGCCAGGTGCGCCCGGTCGACGGCGAGTAGCGATCGGCCGGCTTCGGCCGGCCTCGCGATCCAGCCCACGATGCGCATCGCGATCGACGCCATGGGCGGCGATCACGCCCCTGGCCGTGTGGTCGACGGGGCGCTGGCCGCCGCGCGTCATCTCGGGATCGGCGTCGCCCTGGTCGGCCGCACGGCGGCGATCGACGAGGAACTGCGGCGGCATCCCGATCGGGACACGCTCGACGTGTGCGTGGTCGAGGCGCCCGATGTGATCGAGATGGCCGAATCGCCGGCCCAGGCCCTGCGGCGCAAGCCCCTGGCCTCGATTCGGGTGGCGGCGGAGCTCGTCGCGTCGGGCAAGGCCGCGGGACTCGTCAGCGCCGGGCACACCGGTGCGGCGGTGATGGCGGCGCACGCCGCGTTCGGCATGCTGCCGGGCGTGGACCGGCCGGCGCTCGCGCCGGCGATTCCGACCCGTCACGGGATGGCGGTGCTGCTCGACGCGGGGGCGACGGTCTCGTGCCGGCCGCCGCATCTGCTGCAGTTCGGCGCCATGGGCGCCGTCTACGCGCGCGTGGCGCTCGGCATCGCCGACCCCCGCGTCGGCCTCCTCTCCATCGGCGAAGAGGAGACCAAGGGCAACGAGTTGACGCGCGAGGCGCACCGGCTGCTGAAGGCCGCGCCCCTCCGCTTCATCGGCAACATCGAGGCCCGCGAGATCTTCAGCGGCGCGGCCGACGTGATCGTCTGTGACGGCTTCACGGGCAACGTCGCGCTGAAGTTGAGCGAAGGGCTGGTCGAGATGGTGGAAGAGCTGCTCGGCGAGGAGTTGTCGAGCACGTTCTCGAGCCAGGTGGGGTCGCTGCTGTCGCGCCGCGCGTTCCGGCGGTTCCGCAAGCGCGTGGATTACTCGGAGTTCGGTGGCGCCCCGCTGATGGGGGTGGCCGGGTTGTGTATCGTGGGCCACGGCCGCTCGTCGGCCAAGGCGGTTCGCAACGCCGTGGCGATGGCGTCGCGCTTTGCCTCGTCCCAGTTTCTCGAACGCGTGGAGCAGGAGATCGCTCGCGCGGCGGTGCCCCAACGGTGATTGCCTTTCTGTTTCCAGGCCAGGGCTCGCAGGCGGTCGGCATGGGCCGCGCGCTGGCCGATGCCTTTCCGATCTGCCGCGACACG
Source organism: Vicinamibacterales bacterium (assembly GCA_030680175.1). Classification (GTDB taxonomy): domain Bacteria; phylum Acidobacteriota; class Vicinamibacteria; order Vicinamibacterales; family UBA2999; genus JAUXWO01. Next base: position 6,877 of record JAUXWO010000113.1, on the reverse strand, counting down.
TTCGCCGAGGCGGACGCGGCGCTCGGCGCGCCGCTCAGCCGGCTGATCTTCGAGGGGCCGGCCGAGCAGTTGATGCTCACCGAGCACACCCAGCCGGCGATCCTGACGGTAAGCGTGGCGGCGTGGCGCCTGCTGGCGTCGCGGGGGCTGCGCCCGGCGTTCGTGGCGGGGCACAGCCTCGGCGAGTACTCCGCCCACGTGGCCGCCGGCACCTTCGAGTTCGCCGATGCCGTGCGGATCGTCAGGAACCGGGGGCGCTACATGCAGGAGGCGGTGCCGGTGGGCACCGGGGCGATGGCGGCCGTGCTCGGCCTCGACGAGGCGGGCGTGCGCCAGGCGTGCGCGCAGGCGGCCGAAGGCGAGGTGGTGAGCCCGGCGAACCTGAACTCGCCCGGCCAGATCGTCATCGCCGGCACGGCGGCCGCGGTGGCCCGCGCCGGGGAGGCGGCCAGGACCCTCGGGGCCAGGCGCGTGATTGCGCTCCCCGTCAGCGCGCCGTTCCACTGCGCCCTGATGCGCCCGGCCGAGGTGCGGCTCGCGCCGGAACTGCGCGCGCTGACGGTGCGGGATCCGGAGATCCCGGTGGTCGTCAACGTGGACGGCGCCCCCCGGCGCGAGGGGGCGGCGGGCATCGAGGCGCTCGTGCAGCAGGTCTCGGCGCCCGTGCGCTGGGAGGACGTCATGGCGCGCCTTGCGTCCGAGGGCGTCACCGCGTATGTTGAGGTGGGCCCCGGTACGGTGCTGAGCGGATTGGCGAAGAAGATGGCGCGCGGGGCCACGATCCTGAATTTCGAGAGCCCGGACGGCCTGGCAGGCGTCGAGGCCGTGTTCGCAGGGCAGGCATCCTGATGACAGCACTGGACGGACGGGTCGCGATCGTCACCGGTGCGTCGCGCGGCATCGGGCGCGCCACGGCGGCGATGCTGGCCGCGCGCGGCGCGACGGTGGTGGCGGTGGCGCGCGGGGACAATGCGCAGGCGGCGGTGGACGCCATCGTGGCCGCGGGCGGCCGCGCCGAGGCGGCCTCGGCCGACATGACGGACGCGGATGCGCTCACGGCGCTCGTCGCCGGCGTCGTCACGCGGCACGGCCGGCTCGATATTCTCGTGAGCAATGCCGGCGTCACGCGCGACCAGTTGATGCTGCGGATGAAGCGCGCCGACTGGGACGAGGTGATCGCCACGAACCTGACGGGGGCGTTCGTGCTCTGCCAGGCGGCGCTCAAGCCCATGATCAAGCAGCGGAGCGGGCGGATCGTCGCGGTGAGTTCGGTCGTGGCGCAGTCGGGCAATGCCGGGCAGGCCAATTACGCGGCGTCGAAGGCCGGCCTGATTGGCTTCTGCAAGTCGCTGGCGCGGGAAGTGGCGTCGCGCAACATCACCGTCAACGTTGTGGCGCCGGGGCTCATCGACACGGACATGACCCGGGCGATCACGGCGCAGGCGCACGGAGACTGGGCGGCTCAGATTCCCCTGGGCCGTTTGGGCGCGCCCGAGGACGTGGCCTCGGCCGTGAGTTTTCTCGCCTCCGACGAGGCGTCGTATATTACTGGTCAGATTCTCGCAGTCAACGGCGGGATGTACATGTAGGGAGGGCGGAATGGCCGTTGCCGACAAGGTCAAGAGCATTATCGTGGAGCAGTTGGGCGTCGACGAGGAAGAAGTGACGCCGGATGCCTCGTTCGTCGACGACCTCGGCGCCGACTCGCTCGATACCGTCGAGCTCGTCATGGCGTTCGAGGAGGAGTTCGGGATCGAGATTCCGGACGACGACGCCGAGAAGATCACGCGCGTGAAGGAAGCCGTCGAGTACATCGAGGCCCACGCCAAGTCCAAGAAGTAGGGCAGGCCCCGGGGCCGGCCGCCGGCCCTGCGGCCGACGCGCCGGCCGACCGAGGGGGCATCGGAGGAAACTTGAGCAGGCGAGTCGTCGTAACCGGCATCGGCTTGGTGTCGCCGGTCGGAATCGGAACCCAGGCCAACTGGGACGCGCTCTGTGCGGGCGTCAGCGGGATCGGCCCGATCACGCGCTTCGATGCAGCGGCGTTCTCGACCCGTTTTGCCGGGGAGGTCAAGGACTTCGACCCCCTGCAGTTCATCGAGAAGAAGGAACTGAAGAAGATGGACATCTTCATTCAGTTCGCGCTGGCCGCGGCGCAGTTCGCGATGGACGATTCGGGCCTCCCGGTGACGGCCGAGAACGACACCCGCGTCGGGGTGTTCATCGCGTCGGGCATCGGCGGCTTCACGACCATCGAGCGCGAGCACAAGGCCCTGCTCGAGGGCGGCCCGCGCAAGATCTCCCCGTTCTTCATCCCGTCGTCGATCATCAACCTCGCCGCGGGGCAGGTGTCGATCCGGTTCGGCGCCAAGGGGCCGAACTCCGCCACGTGCACGGCGTGCACCGCCTCGGCGCATGCCATTGGCGATGCCTACGAGATCATCAAGCGCGGCGCGGCCGACGCGATGATCGCGGGCGGCTCGGAGGCGGCCATCTGCGCCATGGGCGTCGGCGGGTTCGCCGCGCTGCGCGCGCTCTCGACCCGGAACGACGACCCGCTGCGGGCCAGCCGCCCGTTCGACAAGGACCGCGACGGCTTCGTCCTCGGCGAGGGCGCCGGCGTCGTCGTGCTCGAGGAACTCGAGGGGGCGCTGCGCCGCGGCGCGTCGATCTACGCCGAGATGGTCGGCTACGGCATGTCAGCCGACGCGTATCACATGACGGCGCCCTCCGAGGACGCCGACGGCGCGAAGCGCGTGATGCAGGCGGCGCTCGACTCGGCCGGCGTCGCGCCCGACGTCGTCGACTACATCAACGCCCACGGCACCTCCACCCCGCACAACGACCGGATTGAAACGCTCGCCATCAAGCACTGCTTCGGCGAGCATGCCCGCGCGCTGGCCGTCTCGTCGACCAAGTCGATGACCGGCCACCTGCTCGGCGCGGCCGGGGGCATCGAGGCCGGCATCACCGCCCTCGCCATCCGGCACCAGAAGGTGCCGCCGACGATCAACCTCGACACGCCCGACGAGGCGTGCGATCTGGATTACGTGCCCCACCAGGCGCGCGAGATGTCCATCCGCTACGCGCTGTCGAACTCGTTCGGCTTCGGCGGGACCAACGGCGCGTTGCTCTTCAAGCGGTACGAGGCGTAGCGCCGGGCGCGACAGTGGTGCTCGGGTCGCCGACAGTGGGACTCAGGATGCCGACAGTGGGACGCACGGTGCCGACAGCGGGACGCAGGATTTCCTCCGTCGATCGAGTTGCTTCGTGCGGATCTTCGTGGCCTTCGTGTCCTTCGTGTTTGTGTTCTTGGTTGTAAGGGAACAATGAAAATCGCAGTCTGTATCAAGCAGGTGCCCACGCGGGAGTGGCAGCCGCGGCTGAATGACGACAAGACCTGGATTCGCGAGCAGGACGTCAGCTACGAGATGAACGAGCCCGACGCCTATGCGCTCGAGGAAGGCCTGCGCCTCCGCGAGAAGCACGGCGGCGAGGTCGTGGTCGTGTCGGCGGGTCCCACCCGCGTGCAGCAGGTGATTCGCGAGGCGTTGGCGCGCGGGGCCGACCGCGCCATCCACGTCGAGGACACGGCGCTTGGCGCCGGGGACGCGGCGATGGCCGCCGCGGCGCTCGCCGGGGCCATGGCCGAGGAGCAGTTCGACCTCGTGCTCACGGGCCTCCAGTCGGACGATCAGGGCCACGCGCAGTTCGGGCCCGTCCTCGCCGAGCGGCTCGGCATGCCGCACTCGACCATCATCATGGAAGTCCAGGTGCAGGACGCCGCGCTGAAGGTCAAGCGCGAGCTCGAAGGCGGCTGGTTCCAGTACCTGACGATGCCGCTGCCGGCGCTGCTGACGATCCAGAGCGGGATCAACCAGCTGCGTTACGCCACGCTCAAGGGCATCATGGCGGCGAAGAAGAAGGAGATCCGGAAGGTGGCGCCGCCGGAAGGCGTGGCGTCCCGCCAGCAGGTCCTGGCCCTCTATTTGCCGCAGAAGCAGAAGCAGACCGTGATGATTACCGGTTCGCCGGCCGAGGCCGCCAAGGAGCTGGTCCGCCGGTTGCGCGAGGAGGCGCGAGCCCTGTGATTCTCGTTATTGCCGAACAGAAGAACGGCGCGCTCAATCGCGCCAGCTGGGAAGTGATCGCCGCCGCGCAGCAACTCGCCGCCGGCGTCACGCCCATCAAGGTCGCGGTCCTCGGTCCGGGTGGCGCGGCCGCCGCCGCCGAACTCGCCGCGGCCGAGGTCGCGGAAGTGCTCACGGCCGATGATGTGGCGCTCGGCGTCTACACGCCCGATGCGTTCGTGCAGGCCGTGCAGCAGGTGATCGAGGCGGAATCGCCCGCCTATGTCTTCCTGCCGCACACCTACCAGACGCGCGACTTCGCGCCGGCGCTGGCCGCGCGGCTCGACCGGGCGCTCATCACCGACGTGACCGCGGTCCGGAGCGTCAACGGGACCACCGCGTTCGCGCGGCCGATGTTCCAGGGCAAGCTCGTGGCCGACGTGGCGCCGCTCGGCCCCGCCCCGCATCTGGTGAGCTTCCAGATCGGCGCGCTGCGCGCGGATCAGGCCGCCCGGGGCGCCGGGGCGCCGGTGAAGGCCGTGCCCGTGACGATCGACGCCGCCCGCATCCGCCAGACCGCGGAGGCGCCCTTCCAGGAGGCGAAGGCCGCCGTGGATCTGTCCCAGGCCGAGCGCATCGTCGCCGTCGGCCGCGGCATCAAGTCGCAGGAGAACGTGGCCGTTGCCGAGGGGCTGGCCAAGGCGTTCGGCGCCGAACTGGCCGCGTCGCGGCCGATCTGCGACAACGGGTGGCTGCCGATGGAACGCCAGATTGGCAGCTCGGGTCAGACCGTGGCGCCGAAGCTGTACGTGGCGCTCGGGATCTCCGGCGCCATTCAGCACCTGGTCGGGATGAAGGGCGCGCGGACCATCGTGGCGATCAACAAGGACGCCGAGGCGCCCATCTTCGAGGTGGCGGACTACGGCATCGCCGCGGACCTCTTCGAGATCGCGCCCGCGCTCGTGGCGGAGCTGGAGAAGGGCTAGTGGAACGCGAGACGCTCGACGTTGACGTCCTGATCGTCGGCGGGGGACCGGCGGGCCTGTCGGCCGCGCTGCGGCTCGCGCAGCTGCAGCAGGCGGATGGCGGGGAACCGCTGGCGATCGCGGTGCTCGAGAAGGGCCGCGAGGTGGGATCGCACCAGCTGTCGGGCGCCCTCCTCGACCCCTCGGCGCTGCGCGATTTGATCCCGGACTTCGAAGCCAAGGGCGCGCCGCTCGCCTGCGCGGTCGACAACGACAGCGTCTACTTCCTCTCGCCGCAGCACAAGCTGCGGATGCCCATCACGCCGCCGCCGTTCCAGAACCACGGCAACTACATCATCTCGCTGAGCGCCATGGCGAAGTGGATGGGCGAGCAGGTCGAGGCGGCCGGGATTGACCTGTTCACCGGCTTCCCCGCGCAGTCGGTGCTGTTTGACGGGTCGCGCGTGATCGGCGTACGCACCGGCGACAAGGGCCTCGACAAGCACGGCGAGCGCAAGGGCAACTACGAGCCCGGCGCCGATATCCACGCGAAGGTCACGATCTTCGCCGACGGCGTGCGCGGCCATCTCACCAAGGAACTGACCCGCACGCTCCAGCTCGGCGTCCACCAGCAGCCGGGGCAGTTCGCGATCGGGCTCAAGGAGCTGTGGGATGTCCCGGCCGGCCGGCTCGCGCCGGGGTCGGTGATTCACACACTCGGGTACCCGCTGCGCGAGGAGGAGTTCGGCGGCAGCTGGATCTATGCGATGCCGGACGGCCGCCTCTCGATCGGCTTCGTGGTCGGACTCGATTACCAGGATCCGCTGTTCGACCCGCACGCGGCGTTCCAGCGCTTCAAGCTGCACCCGTTCATTGCGAGCCTCCTCGAGGGCGGGTCGCTCGTGCGCTACGGCGCCAAGGCGCTGCCGGAAGGCGGCTGGAACACGCAGCCGCGGCTGCATTTCGACGGCGGCCTCATCATCGGCGATGCCGCGAACTTCGTGAACTCGATGCGGCTGAAGGGCATCCATCTCGCCATGCGGAGCGGGATGCACGCGGCCGAGACGGCGTTCGAGGCCGTGCGGTCCGGTGACACCTCGTCGGCGGTCCTCGGCCGCTACAAGACCCGCGTGGACGAGGGGCCGATCAAGGCCGAGCTCTACCCTGTGCGCAACGTCCACCAGGCGTTCGGCGCCGGCCTCATTGCCGGGTCGGCCTTCGCGGGGCTGGCGATGGTCACCGGCGGCCGGTGGCCCGAGGACCTGCATGGGCACCCCGGACACACCCGGATGCGGCGCCTGGCCGATTACTACGGCATCGACAAGGCGGACATCCTGGCCGGCTCGAACGCCGTGGTGCCGGATCGGAAGCTGACGTTCGACAAGGTGACCGGCGTCCACTACTCGGGCGTGGCGCACGACGAAGAGCAGCCCGTCCACCTGCTCGTGCACACCGACGTGTGCCACACCATCTGCGGCGATGAGTATGGCCATCCCTGCGTGAAGTTCTGCCCGGCCAGCGTCTACGAGATGGTCGACAACGGCCAGGGCGGCAAGCGCCTCCAGATCAACGCCTCGAACTGCGTGCACTGCAAGACCTGCGACATCATGGACCCCTACGGGGTCATCACGTGGGTCCCGCCGGAGGGCGGCGGCGGCCCGCAGTACGACGGGATGTAGACGGGGAGTGGTAGTGGGTAGTGGGTAGTAGACAGGTAGTAGGTAGTGGGTCGTGGGTCGTGGGTAGTGGGTAGTGGGTCGCGGCCTGTGAGTCTCGGTGCTGCAGCCGGGGGCTTGCTGTGAAGGCGCAATATCGGCGCGCACGACCCACGACCCACTACCT
>JAUXWO010000112.1 GCA_030680175.1 Vicinamibacterales bacterium | reverse complement strand
AGGTAGGCGTAGGCGCGCTCGGTGCTGCGCCCGACCCGCCCGCGAAGCTGGTAGAGCTGCGAGAGCCCGAACATGTCCGCGCGATCGACGATGATGGTGTTGGCGCGCGGGATGTCGAGACCGCTCTCGATGATGGCGGTGGACACCAGGACGTCGAAGCGACCTTCGACGAAGTCGAGCATGGTCTGTTCCAGCGACGCCTCGCTCATCTGCCCGTGACCCACCGCGACCTTGGCGCCGGGCACCAGCTCGCCGACGCGAGCGGCGCGCTCGTAGATGCCGTCGATGCGGTTGTAGACGTAGAACACCTGGCCGCCGCGCGAGAGCTCGCGTTCGATGGCCTCCCGGATCACCTGCTCGTCGTAGCGAGAGGTGATGGTGCGAATGGCCCGGCGATCCAGCGGCGGGGTGGTGATCAGGGACATGTCGCGCATGCCGCCCACCGCCATCTGTAAGGTTCGAGGGATCGGTGTGGCCGACAGCGTGAGCACGTCCACCGAGGCGCGAAGCTGCTTGATGCGCTCCTTGTGCGTCACGCCAAACCGCTGCTCCTCGTCGACGATCAGCAGGCCAAGGTCCCGGAACTGGACATCCTTCGAGAGCAGGCGGTGGGTGCCGACGAGGACGTCGAGACGCCCGGCGGCCAGCGCCTCGAGCGCGTCCTTCTGCTCCTGCTTGGTCCGGAAGCGGCTGACCATGTCGACGCGGACGGGGAACGCCGCGAAGCGCTTGCGCAGCGTCTCGAGATGCTGAAACGCGAGCACGGTGGTCGGCGCCAGGAAGGCCACCTGCTTGCCGTCCATCACCGCCTTGAACGCGGCGCGCATCGCGACCTCCGTCTTGCCGTACCCGACGTCGCCACAGAGCAGGCGGTCCATCGGGATCGTCGACTCCATGTCGCGCTTGATGTCGGCGATCGCCGTCGCCTGGTCGGGCGTGAGGTCGTACTCGAAGGCGTCCTCGAACTCCTCCTGCCAGTGCGTGTCCGTGCTGAAGGCGTAGCCGGGAACGGCCTTGCGCGCGGCGTAGAGCTTCAGCAGCTCTTCCGCCATGTCGCGCATGGCCTTCTTCACCTTCTTCTTCGAGCGCTCCCACGTGCCGCCGCCGAGCCGGTCGAGCGCCGGGCGCGTGCCGCCGGTGTACTTCTGGACGAGGTCGAGCCGTTCAACGGGGACAAACAGCTTGTCGTCGCCGTGATAGCGCAGCTCGAGGAACTCGTGGACGGCGTCGCCGGCGGCGATCTGCTTCAGGCCCACGAAGGTGCCGATGCCGTGATCGACGTGGACGATCAGGTCGCCGACCTTGAGGTCGCGGAGGTCCGAGAGGAACGTGGCCGCGATCGACCGGCGGCGCGCGGCCGCGCTGCGGCGGGGCTCCTCCTCGAAGATGTCGGCCTCGGCGAAGATCGTGAGCGCGGCATCCGGCAGGCGGAAGCCGCGCGAGAGCGCGCCGGTGCCGACCAGCACGCTGCCGGCCATGCCCTCGTCGGCGTGATCCACGCTCTGCGCGCGCACCTCGTAGTCGCGGAACAGCTCCAGCGTGCGCTCCGCGCGGCCGCTGGTCTGCGCGATGAAGACGACGGTGTCGCCGCGATCGCGCGCGGCCGTCACCTCCGCGATCCAGTCGGCGATCCGCCCCCGGAACTCCTGCGTCGGCTGGCACGCCACCGGCGTTGACGTCCGCCGCGCCCCGGGGTCTGTCCCTCTGTCGGAGGGGGCGTCGATCGTCAGCTCCTCGAGGGCCGGCGCGGCCGAGATCACCGGCTCGAGATCGGCCCACCCGAGCAGGAGCGCCCCCGGTTCCGGCAGCGGGGCGGCGTGCGTCGGCCGTCCTCCGGCCTGCTCCTCGTACGACGCCTGGACCTGATCCCACCACCGCTCCACCTGCACGCGCACATCGGCGGGCTCCGACACCACCAGGCGGGCGGCGTGGGCGGCGCGGACGTAGGCGAACACCGAGGTCTGCTCGCTGGCCGCGGGGAGGGGGACGCTCCCCATTTCGGAGCCCGTGGCCGCGTCCGCGCCGGACTCGGTGATCGGGACGATCTGGAAGTGATCGAGCGTTTCGATCGATCGCTGGGTCGAGGGATCGAAGCGGCGGATCGATTCCACCGTGTCGCCCATGAACTCGATGCGCACCGGCCAGGTCTCGCTCGGCGGGTAGACGTCGAGGATGCCGCCGCGCTGGCAGAACTCGCCGTGCGTGTCGACGGGGTCCTGTCGCGTGTAGCCGCCCTCGACGAGCAGGTCGCGGAGCGCCTCGGGGTCGATGTCCACGCCGGGGCGCACACCGTAGGCGCGCGCCACCAGGCGGCCGGGCGCCGGCAGGCGCGGCATCAGCGCGGCGGCCGACGCCACCACGACACGGGCCTCGCCCGTCGCCATGGCCAGCAACGCCCGCGCGCGGGCCGACGCCACCTTCATGTGGGGCGCCAGCGCGCGATACGGGTCGACCTGGAGGGACGGGAGCGGCAGGACGAGCCGGTCCACCGTGGACGTCGCGTGGCCTTCCACCGCGCCGAGGAAGAACCGCACGTCGGCCACCGCACCCTCAATCGCCGCGTCCGTCGGCACGACGTACAGCACGACCGCGCGCGACTCGCCATGCGCCAGCGCTGCCACCGACAGCGCGCGCGCGGGCGTGGTCAACCCGCTGAGCCCGGCATCGCGCGGCGCCAGGTGTGCGCGCGCGATGGCTGATCTCAGAATCGACTGGAGCGCGAGGGAGGGGGACAAGTTACTGGGTGCCTAAGTGCCGGGGTGCCTGGGTGCCGGGGTGCCTTGGGTGCCTTGGGTGCCTAAGTGCCGGAGTGCCGGAGTGCTCTAGGGTGCGCCGGCCTCAGGGGGTCTGGCGCACGCGTCTGAGGATCTCCGTCGTCGAATACCCCTCGGCGAGCGTGATGCGCTCCACGCGGCCGCCGCGGGCGCGGACCTCGTCGGCGCCCACGATGGCGTCGGTGCCCCAGTCGGCCCCCTTCACGAGGACGTCCGGCTGGATCGCCGTGATGATCTCGAGCGGCGTGTCCTCGTCGAAGATGACCACCGCGTCGACACACGCCAGGGCCGCCAGCACCTCGGCGCGTTCGGCGTCGGGGTTGATGGGACGGTCCGGGCCCTTGCCCTGTGCTCGCACCGACCGGTCGGAGTTCACCGCCACGATCAGCGCGTCGCCAAGCGCGCGCGCCGCCTGCAGGTACCGCACGTGCCCGGGATGGAGCAGGTCGAAGACGCCATTGGTGAAGACGAGCGTCCGCCCCTCACGCCGCAGCCCGGCGGCCCAGTCGATCGCGTCAGCGCGGCTCAGAACCATAGGCGTCACGTACAAACACGAAGGACACGAAGGCCACGAAGTCACTCTTCGGGGGGCACGCTGAAGCCCCCTCTTCCCCAGGACGACCTCTTGAACTGGCCACTGACAACTGAGAACTGATCTAAGAGTAGGACGTCTTCGTGGCCTTCGTGTCCTTCGTGTTTGTCCGTGTCAGTGTCAGGACCGGGTCGGCTTCCAGCGCACGTCGCCCTTGAACTCCCAGCGGTGCGGCGGGCGGTAGATGCCGACGTCCGGGGTGCGCGACTTCACGCGGAACGAGTACAGCTGGCGGTGGTAGTCGTACGGGTAGCCGTCCACCTTGTGCACCGCCAGGTCGAGGCGATAGGTGCCCTCGACGAGCTCCAGCCGGTCGATGTGGAACGTGACCTCGGCTTCGCCGCTGATGCTTTCGGGGTCCAGCTTCTCGATGTTCGTGTTCGTGCCGTAGCAGCAGACGCCGTCGGCGTTGAACAGCCCGAACCCGAAGACGAAGTCGTTCGAGGGCTGGTGCGCGCGCACCTTCATCACCACGCGCACGGCCTCGCCACTCTGGAAGACGTGGCCGGGCTCGCCGTCCTCGCCGACGAGCTCGGCGTGGGTGATCTCGATCTCGCGCGTACCCCAGCGCCCTTCCGTGGCCTTGAACATGTCGGCCGGGGCGTCTCCGCCATCGGCCGGATCGGCGGGCCGCTCCGCCTCGACCGGCGCGTCAGCCACGGCCTGCGCCACGCGCCCGGCCTCCTCGCGGGCCAGGAGCTGCTCCTCGGCCTTGCCCACATCGATCAGATACTGCGCCACGACGCGCCGCGGCTCGCCTTCGCCGTGGTTCTTGCCCTTGTCGAGCCACAGCGCCTGGTCGCAGAACTTCTCGACGAGGTCCAGCGAGTGCGTGACGAGCATGATCGTCTTGTTGCGCCGGCGGAACTCCGCGAATTTGTCGAGGCACTTCAGCGTGAAGCTCTGGTCGCCGACGGCCAGCACCTCGTCGATCAGCAGCACCTCGGGGTCCACATGGACCGCGACCGCGAACCCGAGGCGCATGTACATGCCCGACGAGTACGTCTTGACCGGCGCGTCGATGAAGTCCTTGAGCTCGGCGAACTCCACGATCTCGTCGAAGCGCTTCGTGATCTCGCGCTTCGTCAGTCCGAGCATGATGCCGTTGATGAAGACGTTCTCGCGGCCGGAGATCTCCGGGTGGAAGCCGGCGCCGAGCTCGATGAGCGCCGAGATGCGGCCGTCGACCTCAACGCTTCCGGAGTTCGGCCGCGTGATGCCCGCCACGCACTTGAGCAGCGTCGACTTGCCCGACCCGTTGCGCCCGACGACGCCGTAGGTGCAGCCCTTGGGGACGGAGAACGACACGCCCTGGAGGGCGGGGAAGGTCTCGTCCGGCTGCAGGTCGGAGATCAGGCTGCCGCTGAGCAGCGCCGACTTCAGCGTGGCGAACTGCTTCTTCCGCGCATACCGGCGGTAGACCTTCGAGACGTTACGAACGTCAATCGCGGGAGTCATCGGATCTCACTGTCACGGACAAACACGAAGGACACGAAGGACACGAAGGAGAGTGATTTCGTGCGTCCCTTCGTGTCCTTCGTGTCCTTCGTGTCCTTCGTGTTTGTCCGTACGTCCCCATGATCACACTTCTTCCGCGAAGCTGTCGCGCAGGCGGTCGAAGACGAAGTAGCCGGCCAGGAACGTGCCGATCGACGCCACCAGCATCGCCATCAGCCACTTCCAGTGGCCGTGCGGGCCGACGTAGAAGAGCACTTCCTGGTACGAGATCACGAGGTGCGCCATCGGGTTCAGGTTGAGCCACCACCGCACCGAGTCCGGCGCCATCTGCATCGAGTAGATGATGGGCGTCGAGAAGAACCACAGCGTCAGCAGGTTGCTCAGCAGGTCCTTGATGTCGCGGAAGTGCACCGTCAGGGCCGAGAGCAGCAGCGCGAGGCCCGTCGTGAAGATGAGCTGCACGAGGACGATCACCGGGAACCAGAGCAGCTCCAGCGGGTCGAGCGGCCGTTGGAAGTAGATCAGGAACGCCACCAGGATCGGCAGGCCCAGGAAGAAGTGCACCATGTTCGCCAGCACGGCGACGATGGGCAGCACCTCGGCCGGAAACAGGACTTTCTTGATCAGGTTGCCGCCGGCGATCAGCGTATTGGCCGCCTCCGACAACGACGCGGAGAACCACGTCCACGGCAGGATGCCGCAGAAGAAGAACAGCGCATACGGCTGCACCGAGTCGGGGTGCATGCCGGGCAGCACGATGGTGAAGACGAAGGTGTAGGTGAGGAGGAGCAGCAGCGGGTTGAAGAACGACCAGAAGAACCCGAGCACCGACCCCCGATACCGGGCCTTCAGGTCGCGGACGACGAGCGTCTGGATGAGGCCGCGGTAGCGGACAAGGCGCGCGAGGTGGGCGAGCACTTTACCTGCGCATCCGCGCGCGCTCCGCCACCTGCAGCCGGATGAGCGACTTCATCATCGCGATGCGCGCGCGTTCGAAGTCCATGTCCACCTGGGTCGGGGCGGCGCCCTTCTCCGCCTCCGCCGCGCGCAGCCGCGCGGTCTCGGCCCGCTCGATGTCGATCTCCTCGGCGCGCTCGGCCGTCTGCGCGAGGATGATCACGCGGTCCGGCAGCACCTCGGCGAACCCGAACGCCACGAACAGGTAGTGGATCTCCGTGCCCTGCCGGTACCACATCTCGCCGACGCGCAGCGACACGAGCAGCGGCGTGTGCCCCGGCAGGATGCCGAGGTAGCCCTCGGCGCCCGGCAGCTGCACCTCGTCGACCTCGCCATGGGCGAGCGCGCGATCGGGCGTGACGATCTCCAGCGTGAGCGTGGTCGGAAGCGCCATCAGCCTACTGCTTCATCTGCGCCGCGTTGGCGATCACATCGTCGATCGTGCCCTGCAGGTAGAACGCCTGCTCGGGGATGTGATCGTGCTTGCCCTCGACGATCTCCTTGAACCCGCGGATGGTCTCGGCAATCGGCACGTACTTGCCGTCGCGGCCCGTGAACTGCGACGCGACGAAGAAGGGCTGCGAGAGGAACCGCTGGATCTTGCGGGCGCGCGACACCGTGAGCTTGTCGTCTTCCGACAGCTCGTCGATGCCGAGGATGGCGATGATGTCCTGCAGATCCTTGTAGCGCTGAAGGATCTGCTTCACCTGGCGCGCCACGTTGTAGTGCTCGTCGCCGATGACGCGCGGGTCGAGAATGCGCGAGGTCGACGCCAGCGGGTCGACCGCCGGGTAGATGCCGAGTTCGGCAATCTGCCGCGACAGGTTCGTCGTCGCGTCCAGATGCGCGAACGTCGTGGCCGGCGCCGGGTCGGTGTAGTCGTCGGCGGGCACGTAGATGGCCTGCACCGACGTGATCGAGCCCTTCTTGGTCGACGTGATGCGCTCCTGCAGTTCGCCCATCTCGGTGAGCAGCGTCGGCTGGTAGCCGACGGCGCTCGGCATGCGGCCGAGCAGCGCCGAGACTTCCGAGCCCGCCTGCGTGAAGCGGAAGATGTTGTCGATGAAGAGCAGCACGTCCTTGCCCTCGGCGTCGCGGAAGTACTCCGCCACCGTGAGCGCCGACAGCCCGACGCGCTGGCGCGCGCCCGGCGGCTCGGTCATCTGTCCGTAGACGAGCGCGGCGCGCGACTTCGACAGGTCCTTCATGTCGATCACGCCCGACTCCTGGAACTCGAGCCAGAGGTCGTTGCCCTCGCGCGTGCGTTCGCCCACGCCGCCGAACACCGACACACCGCCGTGCTTGAGGGCGATGTTGTGGATGAGCTCCATGATGATGACGGTCTTGCCGACGCCGGCGCCGCCGAACAGGCCGATCTTGCCGCCCTGCAGGTAGGGCTCGAGCAGGTCGATGACCTTGATGCCCGTCTCGAACATCTTGAGCTCGGTCGACTGCTCCTCGAGCGTCGGCGCGGGCCGGTGAATCGGCCAGTGCTCCGCGGCGTTCACCGGCATGTCCGGGAAGTCCACCGGCTCGCCGAGCACGTTCAGCACGCGCCCGAGCGTGGCCGGGCCCACCGGCACCGAGATCGGCGCGCCGGTGTCGAAGGCGCGCATGCCGCGCTGCATGCCGTCGGTCGGCTTCATCGCCACCGCCCGGACGCGATTCTCGCCCAGGTGCTGCTGCACCTCGGCGATGACGTCGATCGCCTCGGCCGCGCCCTCATCCGACACGATGCGGATGGCGCTGTAGATGAACGGCAGCTGCCCGGCCTCGAACTCGACGTCGACGACGGGGCCGATGACCTGGATGATCTTGCCGACGGACTGTGCAGTGGTGGTAGTTGCCATGTGCTCGTTTTCTCGCTCTTCGCTCGCTTCACTCGCCCCGGGTCGCAACGTGTCGGGTTGTGGGTAGTCGGTAGTCGGGAGTGGGGAGTGAGGAGTCCCATCGCCCGACGCGCCACTACCCACCACCCACTACCCGCAACTTCTGCTACACGGACTGCGCTCCCGAGACGATCTCGATGATCTCGCGCGTGATGGCGGCCTGGCGCACCTTGTTCATGTAGAGCGTCAGGTCTTCCAGCATCTCGGACGCATTGCGCGTGGCGGCGTCCATCGCCGACATGCGGGCCGCGTGCTCGGCCGCCGCCGATTCGAGCATCGCGCGGTAGACCTGAATCTCCACGTGGTGCGGCAGCAGGTCGCCAAGAATCACCTCGGGCGCCGGCTCGTACAGGTAGTCGGCCATGGTGCTGTCGGCCGATTCGATCTCGAGGCGCGGGATCGGCAGCAGCTTCTCGACCACCACCCGCTGCGCCATCACCGACTTGAACTCGTTGTAGACGACGTAGACGGCGTTCACGCCGCCACCGGTGAACTCCTCGATCGCGGTCTTGGCCAGCGCCTGCGCGTGCGAGAACTTCAGATTGGTGAAGAGGCCCGCGTCCTCGTACCGGACATCGAAGCCGCGGCGCCGGAAGAAGTCGCGCCCCTTGCGGCCCACGAGCCCGAGCGCGATCGCGTGGCCCGGGTCCGCCGGCCGCTCGGTGATGAACTGGCCGGCCGCCTTGATGATGTTCGTGTTGAAGCTGCCGCACAGCCCCTTGTCCGACGTCACGACGATGAGCAGCGTGCGCCCGTCGGGCTTGACCTCGAGCAGCGGGTGCGCGTGGGTGTCCACGCGCGCGGCCACGCTGTTCAGCACGCGCAGCATGTCCACGGCAAACGGCCGCGCCCCCAGGATGCGGTCCTGCGCGCGGCGCAGCTTCGACGCACTGACGGCCTTCATGGCCTTCGTGATCTGCTGCGTCGACTTCACCGCGCGGACGCGGCGTCGAATATCGATGAGGGATGGCATTGCTGTTCGCTATTCGCTGTTCGCTAGACCGCCGCGGCGGCGCGGCTCGCCTTGAACTGCTCGCCGAATTCCTTCAGCGCGGCCTGCAGCTGGCCCTTCGTCTCATCGTCGATCGTCTTCTTGTCGCGGATGGCGGCGAGGACGTTGCCGAACCGCGTGTCGAGGAACCGGAACAGGTCGTCCTCGTAGGCGCGCACGTCCGAGACCGGGATCTCGTCGAGGTAGCCGTTCGTGCCGGCAAACACCATCGCCACCTGCTGCTCGACGGCGAGCGGGCGGTACTGGGGCTGCTTCAGCAGCTCGACGAGCCGCGCGCCGCGGTTGAGCTGC
This sequence comes from Vicinamibacterales bacterium, assembly GCA_030680175.1. Classification (GTDB taxonomy): domain Bacteria; phylum Acidobacteriota; class Vicinamibacteria; order Vicinamibacterales; family UBA2999; genus JAUXWO01. The sequence goes on along the minus strand of JAUXWO010000112.1, from coordinate 46,821 downwards.
GCCTGCGTCGCCTTGTCGAGGTCCGAGCCGAACTGCGCGAACGCGGCCAGCTCGCGGTACTGCGCGAGGTCCAGCCGCAGCGTGCCGGCCACCTGGCGCATCGCCTTGATTTGCGCCGAGCCGCCCACGCGCGACACGGAGTTGCCGACGTTGATCGCGGGCCGGATGCCCTGGTTGAACAGATCCGACTCGAGGAAGATCTGCCCGTCGGTGATCGAGATCACGTTCGTCGGGATGTAGGCCGACAGATCCCCGGCCTGCGTCTCGATGATCGGGAGCGAGGTCAGCGACCCGCCGCCCTTCTCGTCGTTCAGCTTCGCCGCACGCTCCAGCAGCCGCGAGTGCAGGTAGAAGACGTCGCCCGGATACGCCTCGCGGCCCGGCGGGCGGCGGAGCAGCAGCGAGATCTCGCGGTAGGCCTGCGCGTGCTTCGAGAGGTCGTCATACACCAGCAGGGCGTGACGGCCGCTGTCGCGGAAATACTCGCCCATCGCGGTGGCCGAGTAGGGGCTGATGTAGAGCATCGGCGCCGGATCCGACGCCGTCGCGGCCACGACGATGCTGTAGCGCAGCGCGTCGTTCTCCTCGAGCGTGCGGACGAGCTGCGCGACGGTCGACTGCTTCTGGCCGATGGCGTTGTAGATGCAGATGACGCCGGTCTGCTTCTGGTTCAGGATCGTGTCGAGCGCGACGGCGGTCTTGCCCGTCTGGCGGTCGCCGATGATGAGCTCGCGCTGGCCGCGGCCGATCGGCACCATGCCGTCGATGGCCTTGAGGCCCGTCTGCATCGGCTCGCGCACCGGCTGCCGGTCCACGACGCCCGGCGCAATCCGCTCAATCGGCGAAAACTGCGTCGTCAGGATCGGGCCCTTGCCGTCGATGGGCTGGCCGAGCGCGTTCACGACGCGGCCGAGCAGCTCTTCGCCGACCGGCACCGAGATGATCCGACCGGTCCGCTTGACGGGGTCGCCTTCCTTGATCGCGCGGTACTCGCCGAGCAGCACGACGCCGACGCTGTCCTCTTCGAGGTTCAGCGCGATGCCGTAGACGCCGTGCGGGAATTCGAGCATCTCGCCCGACATGGCCCGCTCGACGCCGTGCACGCGCGCGATGCCGTCGCCCAGGCTGATGACGCTGCCCACTTCGGCCACGTCGACCTCGACGGCAAAGCTGCCGATCTGGTCGCGGATGATTTTGGAGATTTCGTCGGCTCTGATGTCCATGGGTTCGCTGTTCGCTCTTCGCTGTTCGCTGCCGTTCGCTATTCGGTGAGGCGCGCGCGCATCTTCTCGAGTTGCGTGCGGACGCTTCCGTCGTACACCGTGCTGCCGATGCGGGCGACGAGCCCGCCGATGAGCGACGGGTCGACGCGCGTCTCGAGCACGACACGCCGGCCGGTCGCGCTCGCCAGCCGCGCCTGAAGGGCCGCCGTCCGGGCCGCATCCAGCGGGGCGGCCGAGTGCACGTCCGCGCGCACCATCTGCTGCTGATCCTGAAGCCGCTCGCGGTACGCCGCCGCCAGCTCGTCGAGGATGTGCAGCCGGTCCCGCGTCGCCAGCAGCGACAGCAGCTTCACCACCGGCGCGGCCATCTCGATCTTCGCGCCGACCGCCTCCACAATGGCGCGCTTGCCGGACGCCGGGACGGACGGCGACGTCAGGGCGCGGCGGAGATCGGCGTGCCCGCCGACGAGCGCCGTAAAGGCCGAGAGGTCGGCGCCCGCCTTCACCGGGTCGGCTTCCTTTGCCGCGACCTCGAGCAGGGCGCGGGCGTAACGGGTCGCTGAGGATCGCGTGGACATGGGCTACTTCACCTGATCGAGGTAGCGGTCAACCAGGCGATCCTGATCCGCGGGGGTGATGTCCTTCTGGATGCGCTCGGTCGCGAGCTGCACCGACAGGTGGGCGGCGTGCTCGACGAGCTCGCGCTTGGCGAGCCGGAGCTGCAAATCGATCTCGCGGCGCGCCTGCTCGAGCAGCCGTTCGCGCTCGGTCGCCGCCGCCGCGGCGATGCGCTCGTCCTCGGCGGCGATCTCCTCGCGGCCGCGCGCGCGAAGCGCGTCGAGTTCACCGGGGAGCGCCTGCATGCGGCGCTCGATCTCGGTGAGTTGCGTGGTCGCCGTGGCCTTGAGGGCGGCGGCCTCGACGAGGGCCTTGCGGACCTGCGCCTGGCGGCCGGCGAGGTACTCGCTCACCGGCCGGCGCCCGAAGTAGTAGAGGATGCCCACGAGGATGGCGAAGTTGGCGACGGGCCACATGAACCCGGCAATGCCTTCCGCCGCGTAGGCGGGGGCGACACCGCCGACGAGCAGGACGGCGAGCACAAGCACGAGGTTGCGAATTAATTCACAAGCGAGCGCCGTTCGTCTGGTGGGCACGTGTCTCATTCGCCTTGTTTCGTCAGCCCCGGCTTACGCCGAGCGGCCCAGCACGCGGTCCACGATGGCCCCGGCCATCGCGCCCGCCTCGCGGTCGATCGTGTCACGGGCCGCCGCGGCCTCGGTCGCGACCCGCGTGGTCGCGCCCGCGATTTCCGTTTCCACCTGGCGCTTCGTCTCGTCGATGAGCGCCGTCCGCCGATCGAGCGCCGCGCGCCGCGTGTCGTCCATCTGACGATAGACCTCGGTGCGCGCCGCGTTCAGCGTGTGGTCGTACTCCGCCGACGCGCTCGCGGCCTTCTGCGCCGCGGTCTCGGCCAGCGTCTTCGCCGCCTGCACGGCTCCCTGACGAGCCTCGGTCACCCGGAGGATCGGCTGGAAGATCAACGTGTTCAGCACGAACACGCAGAGCAGCACGAAGAAAATTACCCAGAGGACCGAGAGGTCCGGGATCACAGCGCAATGCCTCCGCATGGGGCCGCGAAACGCGGCCCGGTCAAACGATTATTTATACCACAGGATGCAGGGGGCGCAGGGGGCTCAAGGTGCTCACGGTGCCCGGGGTGCCCAAGGGGCCCAGGGTTCCCAAGGTGCACGAGGTGCCCCAGGTGCTCAGCGTGCGCTGCCGCAATGCGGGGCGCGACAGGCATTTGTTTCGTCGAATGTTCGGGATCCGATCGCCTTTGGGCCGACCCCCGCACTCCGGGCACCCCGGGCACTCCGGGCACTCCGGGCACCCTGGGCACCCCGGGCACCCTGGGCACCCCGGGCACCCCGGGCACCCCGGGCACTCCGGGCACCCTGGGCACCCCGGGCACCCCGGGCACTCTGGGCACCCCGGGCACCCTGGGCACCCTGGGCACCCTGGGCACCCTGGGCACCTACTGAGCTTCCGTCAGGTACTCGTAGATCCGCTGCAGCTCGTCCTCGTCCTTGAAGGCAATCTCCACGTGTCCGCCCTTGCCTTTGCGGACGATGGCGACGGGGGCGCCGAGGGCGAGGTGCAGCTGCTCCTCGGCCGCGCGGGTATCGGCATCCTTGGTCGGGCGCGCCGGTGGGGTGACGGGCGCCTTCGGCGCCAGCTCATGCTTGACGAGCGCCTCCGCCTCGCGCACCGAGAGGGCGCGCGCCACGACGTCGCGCGCCAGGCGCCGCTGCGTCGCATGGTCCACTACGGCGACCAGGGCCCGCGCATGCCCCATCGACAGCGCGCCGGAGGCGACGTCGTTCTGCACCTCCACCGAGAGCTTCAGGAGCCGCAGCACGTTGGCCACCGAGGACCGGTCCTTGCCCACCTGCTGCGCGATGGCGTCCTGCGTCAACTTGAATTCGTCAACGAGGCGCTGATACGCCTTCGCCTCTTCGATCGCGTTCAGATCCTCGCGCTGCAGGTTCTCGATGAGCGCCCACTCGAGCAGCTGCTTCTCGCCCCCCTTCGGGACCGTCTTGACGACGACCGGGACCTTGAGGAGGCCGGCGCGCTGGGCGGCGCGCCAGCGGCGTTCGCCGGCGATGATCTGAAATCGCTTGCCCTCGATCGCGCGCACGACCACGGGCTGGATGACGCCGTTGGCGCGGATGGACGCGGCCAGTTCCTCGAGGCGCGCCTCGTCGATGTGCAGACGCGGCTGATAGTCGTTCGGCTCGAGCAGGTCGATGTCGACGTCGACGGGCGTGCGCGGGGGCGCCTCGGGGGCGTCGGGAATCAGGGCGCTCAGGCCCTTGCCAAGTGCGGGACGGCGTTCCATGGGTACTCGCTGTTCGCTGATTCGCTATTCGCTGTTCGCGGTTCGCTGTTCGCTGTCCGCGACGTGGCGCGCGAGGATCTCGTGCGCAAGGGCCGTGTAGGCCTCGGCGCCGCGCGATCGCGGGTCGTAGGTGACGGCGGGCAGGCCGTGGCTCGGCGCCTCCCCGAGGCGGATGTTCCTCGGGATGACCGTGTCGTAGACCTTCTCCTTGAAGAAGGCGCGCACGTCGGCAGCGACCTGCTGCCCAAGGTTGGTGCGCTCATCGTACATGGTCAGCAGCACGCCTTCGATATCGAGCGCCGGGTTCAGCGCCGCACGCACGCGGCGCATCGTCGCGACGAGATCCGCCAGGCCTTCGAGGGCGAAGTACTCGCAGTGCAGCGGAATCAACACGGTGTCGGCGGCGACGAGCGCATTCAGCGTGAGAAGGCCGAGCGACGGGGGGCAGTCGATGACGATGACGTCGAAGCGGTCGCGGAGGGGCGCGAGGAAGTCGGCGAGGCGGCGCTCGCGGTTGGGGAGCGCGATGAGCTCGAGTTCCGCGCCGGTGAGATTGCGGTCGGCGGGTGCGACCATCAAGCCGTCGATGCTGGACTGCAGCAGGAAGCCGTCGGGGTCCTGCGCCTCGTCGCCGGTGAGCGCCTGGTAGACGGTGCCGAGGGGGCCGGCCTGATTCTTCAGCCCGACGCCGCTCGTGGCGTTGCCCTGCGGGTCCACGTCGACGAGCAGGACACGCTGGCCGGCGAGGGCGAGGGCTGCCGCCACGTTGATGGCCGTGGTGGTCTTGCCGACGCCGCCTTTCTGGTTGGTGACGGCGATGATGCGCGACATCTGGGGCAGTTAGGAGTCCGGTGTTTTCGAGTTCAGGCCGGCGCGTTTGGGTGTTAGACCAAAACAAGCAATATGCAGGGCATCAAGAGAGCTTACGGCCACCAGATCCCGCGGTCAAGTGTTTCACGTGGAACTGGGGTCAGATCTTGATCCTTGCGCCTAGATTCAAGATCTGACCCCAAGGGCGAGACCAGGGGTCAGATCTTGATTCTGAGCGCAAGGATCAAGATCTGACCCCAGCTCATCGTGACTTGCGGAGGATGACCAGACGGCTGCGGGCGGCGTCTACCAGGGGGTAGGTGGCGATCCACTGCAGGGGGGCCGTCAGGGAGTCCGAGAGATCCGCGCCGCCAGGGCCGCGGAAGAGCAGCATGTGGCCCCCGGGCTTCAGGAACGCCTGGAGCGTCATCAGGACGCGCGCCTCGACGCGCACGGCTCGGATCGACAAGAGGTCCGCCGCCTCGTGCATGTCAGGGCGTGCCAGCAGCTCCTCGAACCGAGCCGTCTCCACCTTGGTGTTCGTCAACCCCAGCTCGCGCGAGGCCTCGGTGAGGAAGACCGACTTGCGCATCTTCGATTCGATCATGCGCAGGGAGAGATGGGGGTGCGCCAGCTTGAGCGGGATCGCCGGCGATCCACCGCCGCTGCCAGCATCCACGAGGGTGGTGGCGCCTGACGGCACATGCTGCGCGGCCATGACCGGCTCGATGAGCAGGCGGTCCACCGCCTCGTCCGAGCCCCCAGGCGTCAGCGCGAATGACGTCAGGTTGATCTTCTGGTTCCAGCGCGCGAGTAGCAGGTAGTAACGCTCGAGGTTCCCGAGCAGCGCGGCGTCAGGCGTCAGGCCCGCATGCCTGGCGCGCCGGCGAATCCGATCGCGAAGTTCACGCGCGCTCATGGGGCCACCTGGAGACGACGTACCAAACACGAAGGACACGAAGTATAGAACTCAGAACCCATCAATCCCAGATCTATCCGAATTCGCTCCGTTCTTCGTGTCCTTCGTGTTCAGCCCACTTCCGTGGCCGGCGTGCCACCCAGGCGCCCAGGACGGCAACGGCCGCCGGGGTGACGCCGGGGATGCGTCCCGCTTGACCAAGCGTCTCAGGCTGCACCTGCTCGAAGCGCTCAATCATCTCCCTCGACAAGCCAGGCACGGCGGCATAGCCGAACCCTGGGGGAATCCGCTCGTGGCCGTTCCGGCGCGCCCTCTCCACGGCCTGGGACTGCCTTGTGAGGTAGCCGGCGTACTTCACCTCGGTCTCGACGCTCGCCAGGTCGTGCTCGCGGTCGTCGACCGACAGGTCCAGCGCGACATTCCCGCTGTCCACAAGGTCCGACAGCCTCACCTCCGGCTGCCGCAACGCCTGGGCCGCCATCACCCGGTGCCCATTCCCCAGGCGCACCACTGTGTTTCGAACTGCATCCACGTTGTGGCGGTACCTGGTGAGCCGCGCCTCGAAGCGCGTCCATCGGTCGTCGCTGACCAGACCAATCTCGCGCCCCCGCGGGGTGAGACGGAGGTCTGCGTTGTCGATCCGGAGGAGGAGGCGGAACTCCGCTCGAGACGTGAACATCCGATACGGCTCGAGACAGCCCTTCGTCACCAGGTCGTCGACCATGATGCCGATGTAGGACTCCTCGCGCCCCAGCGTGAAGGCCTCGCGCCCCTGGGCCTGGAGGGCTGCGTTGATGCCGGCGAGCAGCCCCTGGCCGGCCGCTTCCTCGTAACCAGAGGTGCCGTTGATCTGCCCGGCCAGGAACAGGCCACGTACGCGCCGTGCTTCGAGTGTGGTCTGCAGTTCCGTGGGCTGGATGAAGTCGTACTCGACGGCGTACCCGGGGCGGAGCAATTCGGCATCCTCGAGCCCTGGCAGCGCCCGCACCAGCCGCGCCTGCAGCTCCGCCGGCAGGCTCATCGAGAAGCCGTTCACGTAGACCTCGTCGCGGTCGACGCCCTCTGGCTCCAGGAAGATCTGGTGGCGCTCCCGGTGAGGGAAGCGCATCACCTTGTCCTCGAGCGAGGGGCAGTAGCGCGGCCCGATTCCCTGGATCTGCCCGTTGTAGAGCGGGGACTCCCCGATATGGTCCCGCACGAGCTCGTGGACAACGTCGGTCGTGTGGAGCAGCCAGCACTGAATCGTGTTGCGCGGTCGTTCTGTCGTCAGGAAGGAGAAGGGGACGGGCTCCGCGTCGCCGTGTTCCACGTGGAACACCCCGCGTTCAACGGCACGGTTGACGTCAATCGAGCGCCTGGACAGGCGCGGCGGGGTCCCCGTCTTCAGCCGGCCCCATGTGAATCCAAACGACTTCAGGGACTGCGCCAGATCCCTGGACGGCGGCTCGCCGAACCTGCCGGCTGGCTTCTGATCCGGGCCGACATGGATCAGGCCATTGAGGAAGGTGCCGGTCGTGATGACCAGCGCGCGGCAGCCATACGAGCCGCCCGCTTCGAGTTCGATCCCGGAAACTCGGCCCTGGTCGGTCGTGACCGCGCCCACCTTGCCCTGAATCCAGGTGATGCCTGGCTGTTGTTCGAGCGCGTTGCGGACCCAGGATCCGTAGACACCCTTATCGGCCTGCGCCCGAGGAGACCAGACTGCCGGCCCGCGGCTTCGATTGAGCAGCTTGAACTGGATCCCTGTCGCGTCGATCGCCTGGCCCATCAGGCCGCCCAGCGCGTCAATCTCACGCACCAGGTGCCCCTTCGCGGTTCCGCCAATGGCAGGATTACAGGGCATATGACCGATTGTGTCAAGCGACAGCGTACACAGACCGACGCGACACCCCAGCCGCGCCGCCGCCCACGCCGCCTCCACGCCGGCATGCCCGGCGCCGATCACAATCACATCGAATTCAGTCATTCAGCGTCGATTGAACATGATCGCCGATCACAAACACGAAGGACACGAAGCCACGCACAAAGGCAAATGAGTTCAGTCTCTTGACCGGTTTGAACTCTCTTCGTCTTCGTGGCCTTCGTGTCCTTCGTGTTTGTACGTCATCACTCACTTGCCGATACAGAAGCTCTCGAAGATGTGCCGCAGCAGATCCTCGCTCGAGCGGCGGCCCGTGATCGCCTCGAGTGCCGCCCGCGCCTCCTGGAGATCCACGAGCACGAACTCCTCTGAGATCGTCTCGTTCGACTCCGCAATGGCCTCCAGCGATCGCGCCACCGACACGCGCGCCTCCTCGAGCAGCGTCAGGTGGCGCACGTTGGTGACCACGGCGGGTGAGGCCGTCTCAGGTCCAGCGCCGAGGGCTCGCGCGAGACCCTCGACCAATGCCTCCACGCCCTGCCCGGTCTTGAGCGAGACGGCCACCGCCGCGGGCCGTGCCCCGCCGCCCGCCGCGTCGTCAGTCCACGCGGCCGGCAGGTCGATCTTGTTCACGACCACCACGCGCGCCTCCGAACCCGTCGCGTCGAGCAGCGCGCGATCCTCTTCATCGAGCGCCCGCGACCGATCGAGGACCACCACCGTGACGTCCGCCGACGCCACCGCGCCCCGCGCACGCGCCACGCCCTCTCGCTCCACTTCGTCGGCCGTCTCGCGCAGCCCCGCCGTGTCCACAAGGCGCACGGGCACACCACCGATATCAGCCCGCTCGGTCAGAAGGTCGCGCGTCGTGCCCGGCGTGGCCGAGACGATCGCGCGGTTCGCCTGCAGCAGCGTGTTGAAGAGCGACGACTTGCCCACGTTCGGCCGCCCGGCAATCGCCACCACCGCGCCCTCACGCAGCAACCGGCCCCGCGCACCCGTCGCCAGCAGCCGATCGATCTGCGCGGCCACCTCGCCAAGCTCGCGCGCCGCCTCGGCCGCGTTCACGAAGTGATAGCCCTCGTCCGGAAAATCCAGCGACGCCTCGAGCCGCGCCGCCAGATCGAACAGCGCGCGATCGATCGCGGCAATCGCCTCCGTCACCGATCCTTCGAGCTGCGCGAACGCCGTCGTGGCCTGCCGCGGCGTCACGGCATTCACCAGGTCGGCCACGGCCTCCGCCTGCGCCAGATCGAGCCGCCCGTGCAGAAACGCGCGCAGTGTGAACTCGCCGGGCTCCGCCAGCCGCGCACCGCGATCGATGGCGGCGAGCAGCACCGCTTCGATCACCACCGGGCTGCCATGACACGAGATCTCGACCATGTCCTCGCCGGTGTACGACCGCGGCGCCGCAAAGACGGTGACGACGGCCTGATCCCGAATGCCTGTCGCGGAGGTGGCGGATGCGGGGAGACCGTCACCGCCCGCGTGGGAGGCCGCACGGGACGGGCGGCCGTGGCCGCGCGTCGTGTCGATCCGGGTGAGCGTCGGGTGGCGATCGGGAAAAGGCGAGGGCCGCCCTGCGAGGGACTGGATGATGCCCGGCGCCTCGGGCCCGCTCATCCGCACCACCCCCAGCGCACCACGCCCCGCCGGGGTGGAAAGGGCGACGATGGTGTCCATGGGGGGCCTCGCTACACTCGGCCGAGCTCACGTGCAACCACAACGGCCGAGACGGCGACCACGGCGCACGAGGCGCGGCGGCGCTAGCCGACGGAGATGATCACCGTCTTCTCGAATGCGTCGCCGACGCTCTCCGACGACACCCCCGCGACCTCGCTCACCGCCAGGTGGACGATGCGCCGTTCGTAGGGGTTGAGGGGGCCCATCTCCTGGGAGGCGCCGCTCGACTTGGCCTTGCCGGCCATGTAGAGCGCCATCTGCCGGAGCTCGGCGTCCTTGTCCTTGCGGAAGTTCTCGCAGTCGATGACGAGCCGACGGCGATCCGGACCGTCGGATCGGAACGCCGACGAGGCGATGTGCTGCAGCGCCTGGAGCGCCTCGCCCTGCCGGCGCGTGAGCACCACGCCGTCCTCACCCTCGAGGTGCACGCGGAGGCCGTCGGGCAGCTCCTCGGCGGTGGCGGTGAGCTTCAGGCCCATCGCGTCGACGACCTTCTGCACGAACTCGGTGACTTGTGTGGTCATGGCTGTCTCTGTGACGACGTACAAACACGAAGGACACGAAGGCCACGAAGACGCACAAAGACCTTCGATCTCGCTGTCAGGTTCGAACGCGATCCCTTACGAAAGAGCGTTCTTCGTGTCCTTCGTGTCCTTCGTGTTTGTACGTACGTGACGCGCTACTTGCTCGACTTCGCTTCGTCGGTCTTGCCCGAGCCGACGCTCTTCATCTTCTTCTCGCTCTTCGGCGCGCGCGCGGGCCTGACCGGCTTCTCTGTGTGCAGCTCCGGTCCCGACACCACCTTCATCGGACCGATCAGCCAGTTGGTGAAGTACTGCTGTCCGATCGCCCACAGGTTGCTCACGAACCAGTAGATCACCAGGCCGCTCGGCGCCCACAGGAACATGAAGGTGAACATCACCGGCATGAACTGCATCACCTTCTGCTGGGTCGGATCCGCCGTGCTCGGCGTGATCCGCATCTGCCAGAACATGCTGGCGCCCATCAGCAGCGGCGTGATGTAGAGCGGGTCGTGGCGCGAGAGGTCGTCGATCCAGCCGCCGAAGTCGGCGCCGCGGATCTCGATCGACTGCGAGAGCAGCGAGTAGAACGCAAACAGCACCGGCATCGTCAGCAGCATCGGCAGGCAGCCGCTGGCGGGGTTGACGCCCTTCTCCTTGTAGAGGGCCATCACCTCGGTGTTCATCTTCTGGCGCTCGGGGTCGGTCACCTTGTACTGGGCGTACCGCGCCTGGATCGCCTTCATCTGCGGCTGCAGATCCTGCATCTTCCGCATCGAGACGACGCTCTTGTGCCGGAGCGGGAACATCGCCACATTGATCAGGATCGTGAGGACGATGATCGACCAGCCCCAGTTGCCGACGAAGCCGTGGACCCAGGTGAGCGCCCCGAGCAGCGGCACGGCGAGCGGCGCGAAGATGCCGAACCAGATCACGCGCGTGAACTCGGGGTCGATCGCGCGCAGCACGTCGAACTGCTTCGGGCCGAAGTAGAACTGCACGTCCTGGGGTGGCGCCGAGAAGCGGACGGTGTAGTCGATGAACTGCCGCTCGACGAGCGGGTCCTTCGGATCGGGCGACGACAGCGGCGCGTAGTCGAAGCGCACCGGCCCCGGCGGATCCAGGATGGACGAGACGAAGTAGTGATCGGTGACGCCGCCGTAGCGGAACGCGCCTTCCTGGACGCCCTGCCCGGCCAGGTCCTTGGCATTGATGCGCTCGATGTCGCCGTCGGTGTAGTAGATGGCCTGCACCGGGTAGCTGTAGGCGCCGGCCAGGAACCCGCCACCGGCACGCGAGAGTTCATCGCCGAGACCCGGGCCCCACTGCACGGACGGGTTCACGGCCTCGGTGCCGCGCCACACGCCCGCGCTGAAGCGGATGATGTAGGAATCGGGGGCAAAGACGAAACGCTTGGTCGCGCGGAGGCCATCGGCGGCCTGGAACTCGAACTCGATGGTGGCCGGCGCGGTGGTGGCGTCGACGGCGGGACCCTCGACGTTCATCCGGTAGAGGCTCTCATTGAGGCGGCGCGTTTCGACGCCGTCGCCGGTGACGAGCGCGAAGGGCGTCGTGCGGCCTTCGGGGAGCGCCGACGGGACGAGGTCGAGCGGCTGGCCGTCCTCGCCGAGGTACTCCTTCAGGATCCAGCTCGTGATCCGCCCGCCGCGATTGGTCATCGTCAGCCGCACGAGGGCGGTGTCGATGACGATCTCGCGCTCCTGGGCGTCGGCGACGAGCGGTTCGGCCTGTGACTCCGCGGGCGCCTGGGGCGCGGGCGAGGTCCCGACAGGCGTGGCGGCGGCGCCTTCGGCGCCGAGCGCGGGCGTCTCGCCTGCGGCCGTCGAGGCGGGCGCAACCGGCACCGGCGGGGGAAGGATGAAGGTCTGGTACAGGAAGAGCACCAGAAACGACAGCGAGATGGCGAGGAGAACCCTACGTTCCATTGATCGGACGATCAGTCGTGCGGGACCGGGTCGAGACCCGATCCACCAAGGGGATGGCAGCGTGCCAGGCGTCGGGCGCCCAGCCAGCTGCCGCGAATCACTCCATGGCGGGTAATCGCCTCAGCCGTGTAGTCGGCACACGACGGCACGAATCGGCAAGCGCCCATGAACCAGGGAGAGATCAGGAACTTATACGCCCGAATGAGCGCGAGGGCGAGACGAGCGGCCATGCCGGGGCGCTCGAGGCGCGCCACGGGGACCGCGTCGCTCAACGAGGACCCGGAACTCGGCCTCGAGACTCGCAAAAGGGGCATCGAGCAACTCGCGACGCGGCACGACCACGATGTCGAGGCCTGCGTCCGGTTTGTGGTGGCGGAACAACTCGCGCACGCGCCGCTTCGCGCGGTTGCGATCGACGGCCGGGCCCAGCTTGCGGGTGGCGGCGATCCCCAGCCGCGCATGCGGACGTTCGGAGGCCTGCACGAACACGGTCATCAAGCGGCCGTGGTTCTTGCTGCCCGAATCGTAGATTCGGGTGTAGTCGCTCCGCTTCCGGATGTGCTCGGCAGGGCGGAACGCGTGGGCGCCGCCCACCCTACCCCTCGTCGGAGACGGTCAACCGCTTGCGGCCCTTGGCGCGCCGGCGCTTCAGGACGAGACGGCCGTTCTTGGTGGCCATTCGCACCAGAAAGCCATGGGCCTTCTTCCGGCGGCGCGTGTTCGGCTGGTATGTACGCTTACCCTTTGCCATTATTCAATAGTCCTCAGAACCACTGAGTGTAGCCGTCCCTCGGTTGAGGTGTCAACGCACCATCCCTAGTGGTGTCGTCAGAATCGAGCGGATTTGGGCCGAAATCAGTGGCCTCACGGGCCTGCCCTTGGCGCCTCGAGGGGCCGGCTTCCGTGCTACAGTTTCCGATCGTTCCCCGCTCCAAAAGCGAAAGACCGATGACACCCTTGGAGGGCAGGCGGCCGAGTTTTCCACACCTGTGGAAAACGCTGTGGAAAAGCCTGAAAAACGAGGGGTTTGTGCCTGGAAGGCCGATTTTTGGGCCTTTGCGGCGTGGCGAAATGGCGGAAGGCCCATCAGATAAGGCCTCGCGGCGTATCGTCTTCGTAAATCCCGTGTAACTCCGGCCATCCGCCGGGGCGAAAGTCCTGAAACCGCGTTCCACTCGGCCTTCTGTCGCTCATGCCCTCTGCAAATCTCTGGGATCAGGTCCTCGGCCGTATCGAGGGCAAGGTCAACCGGCACAGCTTCTATACCTGGTTCAAGCCGACGGCGTTCATCGCCGACGAGGCGGGCACGGTGAGCGTGCGCGTGCCGAACCCGCTGTTCAAGGACTGGCTGACCAAACACTACTCGGTCGTGATCGCCGAGGCGCTGCGTGAGGTCGGTCGCGCCGACGTTCAGCTCGCGTTCCTGCCCGGCGCCAGCGATACCCCTGTGCCGCCCCCAATCGCCCGTGTAGCGGCCGCCCCGGTCCCGCCGGCGGCCCCCCCGGCCGAGGCACCCACGGTCGTCACCGACGCGCCCATCGTCACCGGGGGGCTGAATCCCCGCTACACCTTCGACACCTTCATCGTCGGCCCCTCTAATCAGTTCGCGCATGCGGCGTGCCGCGCGGTGGCTGAAGCGCCGTCGCGCTCGTACAACCCGCTGTTCATCTACGGCGGGGTGGGCCTCGGCAAGACGCACCTCATGCATGCCATCGGGCAGTACCTCCTGGCGCACAACCCCGGGGTGCAACTCACCTACATCTCGTCCGAGCGCTTCATGAACGAGATGATCAACGCCGTGCGCTACGACCGCATCCTCGAATTCCGCGAGCGGTACCGCTCGGTGGACGTGCTGCTTGTCGACGACATCCAGTTCGTCGCCGGCAAGGAAGGCACCCAGAACGAGTTCTTCCACACCTTCAACGCGCTGTACGACTCGCAGAAGCAGATCGTCATCAGCAGCGACCGCCCGCCCCATGAAATCCAGGCGCTCGAGGAGCGGCTGCGATCACGCTTCGAGTGGGGTTTGATCGCCGACGTGCAGCCGCCAAACCTCGAAACGAAGGTCGCGATTCTCAAGAAGAAGGCCGAAGCCGAGGTCATTCCGCTGCCCGACAGCGTCGCGATGTACATCGCGTCGAAGATCAAGTCGAACATCCGCGAACTCGAGGGATCGCTCATCCGGCTGATCGCCTACGCCTCACTCACCGGACGCACCATCTCGATGGAACTGGCGCAGGAGGTCCTGCGCAACGTGATCGATCACGACGAGAAGGCCGTGACGATCGATCAGATCCAGAAATTCGTGAGCGATTACTACCAGTTGAAGCTCGTCGAACTGAAGTCGCGGAACAACTCGAAGTCGGTCGCCAAGCCCCGGCAGGTCGCGATGTACCTCTGCAAGATGCTGACGCACGCCTCGCTCCCTGAAATCGGGCGCAGCTTCGGCGGGAAGCACCACTCGACCGTCATCCACTCCATCAAGAAGGTCGAGGAGTTACGCAAGAACAACGACGATTTCAACACCCTCATCGACAACTTCCTCGACTCGTTCAAGTAGGTCGCACCCTTTGCACAGCCTGAGTGTGCATGGATTGCGGATGACGGCGGATGGCCTTGCCGGGAGAGTGAAAACGGGGGCGAAAGGCGGTGCTTCACCCACAGAAAAATGCACAGGGTAAGTCACTGATACAAAAGGACTAACGGCGACAGTTTATTTTCTCCACAGGACCCTCTTCCTGTATAATTTCCTATCCTTTCCTTTATCTAGTTATCTACAGAGTACACAGGCGCTGAATCCCGCCAACTCGAGGACCACCGAACCATGGAACTTGTCGCCAGGAAGGCTGATCTTGTGCGGGAACTGCAATTCTTTCAGCAGATTGTTGAGCGCAAGAACACCATCCCGATCCTGGCGAACGTGCTGATCGAAGCCGATGGTGACTCGCTCACGCTGCTGGCGACCGACCTCGAAGTGGCGCTGCGCAGCAAGTGCGAAGCGTCGGTCACGAAGAGCGGTTCGGTGACGCTGCCGGCGAAGAAGCTCTACGAGGTGGTGCGTGCCCTGCCGGAGAGCGATGTGCGCCTCGCGACCGAGAAGTCGGGGCAGGTCGTCTCTGTCTCGGCCGAGCGCTTCGAGTCGCACATGCCGACGCTGCCGCGCGAGGACTTTCCGTCACTGCCCGAATCGGGTGGTGGCACGGTCCACACCATCAAGGGCTCGACGCTGCGCGAGATGGTGGCGAAGACGCAGTTTGCGATCACCGGCGAAGACACGCGGTACTACCTGAACGGTGCGCTCTTCGTCCTGCGGCCCGACTCGATGACGTTTGTGGCCACCGACGGCCATCGCCTGGCGCTCGTCAATGCCGAGCGTGAAGGCGGCGCCAAGGGCGGCGACGAGGTGAAGGCCATCCTTCCCCGCAAGACGCTCTCGGAACTCTCGCGGCTGCTCTCGGACGGCGACATCGACGTCCAGTACGAGCGTGGCGAGAACCATCTGTTCTTCCAGATTGGTCCGCGCCTGCTCATCTCGCGGATGATCGACGGGCAATTCCCGGCCTTCGAGAAGGTCATCCCGAAGAGCAACGACAAGCGCATTGAGTTCGAAAAGGACCGGTTGACGAGCGCGGTGCGACGCGTCGCGATTCTGTCGAATGAACGGTCGCGGGCGGTCAAGCTCGTGCTCGACAAGGACAAGGTCGAGGTCACCTCGAGCAGCCCCGAGTTCGGCGATGCGCGTGAGCCGCTGCCCGTCGACTACACCGGCCCCGCGCTCACCATCTGCTTCAACGCGCAGTATGTGCTCGACTTCCTGAATGTCGTCGAGTCCGACGTCATCGCGCTGGAACTCAAGGACGAGGTCAGCCAGGCCGTGCTGAAGCCGGTGGGCGCCGAAGGCTACGACTACACCTACGTGATCATGCCCATGCGGGTCTGACGCACGGGACCCTGCAAGGCTGATCGAACCACATGTCGCAGACGGAAGACACACTCACGAACGGCGTCCCGAACAACGACTACGGCGCGGACCAGATCAAGGTGCTCGAGGGCCTCGAAGCGGTCCGGAAGCGCCCGGCGATGTACATCGGCTCCACGGGGCCGGCGGGGCTGCATCACCTGGTCTACGAAGTCGTCGACAACTCGATCGACGAGGCGCTCGCCGGCTACTGCACTGAGGTCAGCGTCACCCTCCACATCGACGGCTCGGTCACCGTCGTGGACGATGGGCGCGGCATCCCCGTGGATCAGCACGAGAGCGGCAGGTCGGCCGCGGAAGTCGTGCTGACCGTCCTCCACGCTGGCGGCAAGTTCGACAACAGCAGCTACAAGGTTTCGGGCGGCCTCCACGGCGTCGGCATCTCGGTGGTCAACGCGCTGTCGGAGCGCCTCGAACTGGAGATCTGGCGCAACGAACAGGTTTATCAGCAGGTCTACGAGCGCGGCAAGCCGCAGGCGAATCTCGCCGTCAGCGGCACGACGAAGAAGCGCGGCACCAAGGTCACCTTCAAGCCCGACTCGCTCGTCTTCGAGACGACCGACCTCAGCTTCGACACGCTCGCCCAGCGCCTGCGCGAACTCGCCTTCCTGAACGCCGGCATCGTCATCACGCTCGACGATGAGCGGGACGGCAAGAACCACCGGTTCCACTACGACGGCGGCATCAACTCGTTCGTGCAGCACCTCAACACGAACAAGGGCGTGGTGCACGAGCAGCCGATCTACATGCACGGGGCGCGCGACGGCATCGACGTCGAGATCTCGATGCAGTGGAACGACAGCTACAACGCGCAGGAGTACTCGTTCGCCAACAACATCAACACGCACGAGGGCGGCACGCACCTCTCCGGCTTCCGCGCCGCGCTCACGCGCACGGTGAACGTCTACGCCCAGCGCAACAACCTGACGAAGGACCTCAAGGACGCGACGATCAGCGGCGATGACATCCGTGAAGGCATGACCGCGGTCATCAGCGTGAAGATCCCGCAGCCGCAGTTCGAGGGCCAGACGAAGACCAAGCTCGGCAACACCGAGGTCAAGGGCATCGTCGAGGCGATCGTGAACGACCGGCTGGGCGCGTTCCTCGAAGAGAACCCGTCCGTGGCCAAGCGTGTCGTGCAGAAGGCCGTGGATGCCGCCCGCGCCCGCGAGGCCGCGCGCAAGGCGCGCGACCTGGTGCGGCGCAAGGGCGCGCTCGACGGCAGTTCGCTGCCCGGCAAGCTCGCCGACTGCCAGGAGCGCGACCCCGCGCAGGCCGAGATCTACATCGTCGAGGGCGAGTCGGCCGGCGGCTCGGCCAAGCAGGGCCGGGACCGGCGCTTCCAGGCGATCCTGCCGATCAAGGGCAAGATTCTGAACGTCGAAAAGGCGCGGCTCGACAAGATGCTCAGCAGCGACGAGATCAAGACGATGATCGCGGCGCTCGGATGCGGCATCGGGACCGAGGACTTCGACCTCGCGAAGCTGCGCTATCACCGCGTGATCATCATGACGGACGCGGACGTGGACGGGTCGCACATCCGGACGCTGCTGCTCACGTTCTTCTACCGGCAGATGACGCCGCTCGTCGACGGCGGGCACATCTTCATCGCGCAGCCGCCGCTCTTCCGCGCCAAGCGCGGGCGGACCGAAACCTACATCAAGGACGAGCGTTCGCTCGAGAGCTACCTCGTGCACCGCGCGGTCGAGTCGCGCATGGTGCGGCTCGCCGATGGGCAGGAGCTGTTCGGCGCCGAGCTCGAGCGGATCCTGCACGCGATGATCGGCTACCGGAAGCTGCAGGAGATGATCGAGCGCCGCGGGCACGCCCCGGATGCCGTCGAGGCGCTGCTGGACCTGGACGCGCGCGACAAGTCGTTCTTCGAGAGCGAGGCGGCGGTCACCGCCGTGGCCGAGCGCCTGACGACGCCGCTGCGCCGCGTCTCGGTGGCGCGCGACGAGGCCCACAACGCGTGGGCGCTCGCCATTGAAGACCGCACCAACGGCTACCCGCGGTTCGACGAGCTGGGCGTGGACTTCGTCGCCACGGGCGAGTACCGCACGATGGCAGCCAGCTACGCCGAGATTCGCGACATCGTCCGCGTCATGAAGGCCGGTCCCGTCGAGGTGCGCACGCTGGCCGCGACGAAGGCGGACGAGGACGAGGCGCCGGAGCCGGCCGCGGACGACGCCGCGGAGGCCGCACCCGAGGCCCCGCCGGAGGCCGCGCCCCGGCGCGCCGACACCGGTCCCGTGCAGATGGGGTCGCTCGACGAGTTCGTGGAGCACTTCATCGGGCTCGGCCGGAAAGGCGTGGCGATCAACCGCTACAAGGGCCTCGGCGAGATGAACCCCGACACGCTGTGGGATACGACGATGAACCCGGAGACGCGGACGTTGCTCCAGGTGAAGGCCGAAGACCACACCGAGGCGGACCTGATGTTCACGACGCTGATGGGCGACCAGGTGGAGCCGCGGCGCAAGTTCATCGAGCTCAACGCGCTCGATGTGCGCAATCTCGACGTGTAACACAGAGGCTTTCGGCTTCCGGCTCACAGCTTCCGGCGCCGAGAGCTGACAGCCGAGAGCCCGACAGCCAAAAGCGAAGATTCCTGTGCCCGACATGACCACCGAACAGCGATTCCCCGTCAACATCGAAGACGAGATGAAGCGGTCGTACCTGGATTACGCGATGAGCGTGATCATCGGGCGCGCGCTTCCCGACGTCCGCGACGGGCTCAAGCCGGCGCACCGCCGCGTGCTCTATGCGATGCGGCAGATGGGCCTGGCGAGCAACCGCGCCTACCGCAAGTGCGCGAAGATCGTCGGCGAGGTCATCGGCAACTATCACCCGCACGGGGACGCGCCCGCCTACGACACGCTCGTGCGCCTCGCGCAGGACTTCAACATGCGGTACCTCCTGGTCGACGGCCAGGGGAACTTCGGGTCGGTGGACGGCGACCCGCCGGCGGCCTACCGCTACACCGAGGCGCGGCTGAAGGCGCTGGCCGAGGCCATGATGGTGGACCTCGACAAGGACACCGTCGACTACCAGCCGAACTTCGACGAGACGACGGAAGAGCCGCTGGTGCTGCCGGCGCCGTATCCGAACCTGCTGGTGAACGGATCGTCGGGCATTGCCGTCGGCATGGCGACGAACATCCCGCCGCACCACCTGCCCGAGATCGTCGACGGCGCCGTGTGGTTGATCGAGCAGACCCTGATGGCGCCCGAGGGCGCGCCGACCTTCACGCGCGAGCAGAAGCTCAAGGAACTGATCCGCCTCGTGCCGGGACCCGACTTCCCGACCGGCGGGATTATCGTCGGCCGGCGCGGGATCCACGAGGCCTACCTGACGGGCCGCGGCTCGATCCAGGTGCGGGCAAAGGCCGACATCGAGGACATGCGGAAGGGGGACCGGCAGCACATCGTCATCACCGAGATCCCCTATCAGGTGAACAAGGCGCGGCTGCTCGAGCGCATCGCGGACCTCGTGCGCGAGAAGACGCTCGAGGGCATTTCGGACCTGCGCGACGAGTCCGATCGCGACGGCATGCGCATCGTCGTCGAGCTGAAGCGCGGCGAGGTGGGCGAGGTCATCCTCAACAACCTCTTCAAGCACACCCAGCTCCAGCAGAGCTTCGGCATCATCATGCTCGCGATCGTCGGCGGGCGCCCGCGCGTGCTGAACCTGCTCGAGATCCTCGAGCACTTCATCGACTTCCGGCGCGAGGTCGTGCGGCGCCGGATCGAGTTCGAGCTCCGCAAGGCCGAGGCGCGCGCGCACATCCTCGAGGGGCTGCGCATCGCGCTCGACCACCTCGACGCCGTCATCACGCTCATTCGCGAGTCGAAGAACCCCCTCGAGGCGCGCACCGGCCTGATGGCGACGTTCGGGCTGAGCGAGGTGCAGTCGCAGGCCATCCTCGACATGCAGCTGCAGCGGCTCACCGGCCTCGAGCGGCAGAAGATCCTGGATGAGCTGGCGGATCTGCTCCGGACCATCGAGCGCCTGCGCACCATCCTGGCGAGCCAGCCGCTGCTGCTGCAGATCATCGTCGACGAGCTGCGGGCCGTGCAGGCGAAGTTCACCGACGCGCGGCGCACGACGATCATCGAGGAGGAAGGCGAGTTCGCGATCGAGGACCTGATTGCCGACGAGGACGTCGCGATCACGGTGACCGACACGGGCTACATCAAGCGCACGCCCCTCTCGACGTACCGGAACCAGCGGCGCGGCGGCAAGGGCCGCAAGGGGATGGGGAAGCGCGACGAGGATGTGGTGAACCACCTGTTCGTGGCGTCCACGCACTCCTACATGATGGTCTTCTCGGACAAGGGCCGCGCCTATTGGCTCAAGGTGCACCGGATCCCGGAGGTGGGCCCCGACGGCCGCGGCAAGTCGGTGGCGAACCTGGTCCAGATGGGGTCGGGCGAGAAGATTGCCGCCCTGCTGGCGGTCCGGGCGTTCGACGGCGATCGCTTCATCATCATGGGCACGCGGAGCGGCACCGTGAAGAAGATGCCGCTCGACGCGTTCAGCAACCCGCGCGCCGGCGGCATCATCGCGATGGGCATCGACGAGGGCGACGCGGTCATCGCCGCCCAGCTCAGCGACGGGCAGAGCGAGGTGTTCATCGGCACCCGCGCCGGCATGGCCATCCGCTTCCCCGAAGACGACGTGCGCACGATGGGCCGCACGGCCTACGGCGTCCGCGGCATCACGCTGCGCGAAGGCGACGAGGTCGTCGCCATGGAAGTGGTCAAGCCGGGCGGCACCCTGCTGACGGTGACGGAGTTCGGCTACGGCAAGCGCACCGAGCTCGACGAGTACCGGGTGCAGAGCCGCGGCGGGCTCGGCCTGAAGAACATCGAAGTGACCGAAAAGAACGGCCAGGTCGTCGGCATCGCGCAGGTGCGCGAGAACGAGGAACTGCTCATCATCACCGAGCAGGGCATGATTCTGCGGACCCCGGCCACCGACATCCGGACGATCGGGCGCGCCACGCAGGGCGTGCGGGTCATGGATCTCGGCGACGGCGACAGCATCGGGTCGGTCGCGCTCGTCGACAGCGATGACGACGTACCGGTTCCGCTTGTGGAAACCGAAGAACAGTAGTAGTCTTTCGCGGTTTAGTTCAAGGAGGACGGAATGGCTCGAACCAGAGCAAAGGCGATTTTCCTGATCGCGGTCCTGGCTGGGCCGCTGGCCCTCCTCGCGGCGGCTTGCTCAAGGCCCCCCGAGCAGCAACTGCTCACCCAGTTCTTCCGCGCCTCGCGCGCGCGCGACAACGCGACGCTGGCGATGATGTCGGCCGTGTCCTTCGACCCCCGGGAGCAGGGCGTCGTCGACCGCTTCTCGATCACGAACGTGACCGACGAGCAGCGGACGCCGCTCAGCCTGCGGAGTCTCGTCGAGGCCGAGCAGCAGGCGCGCGAGGCCGAGGCGGCCTTCGGCAGGGAGAAGAAGGCCTATCAGGACGCCAACCTCGCCGTCATCGAACAGGTCCTGAAGCTCGAACGCGACCCGAGCGCCCGCATGAATGCGGCCCAGCAGAAGGTCAAGACCGAGTGGGACAAGTGGCGCGAGGACACGACCACCCATACCCGCGCGGTCTCCGGCGCACGTGCGGCGCTCGTTGACGCCGTGGGGCCGATCGAGGCGTCGCTGACGCAGCCCGGGGCGCCGGCCTTCGTGCCGGCGCAGTTCGAGGGCGCGCTCGTCACCAAGGAGGTGACGATCGATGCCAGCGTTGTGAGTCCCGAAGGCGCCGCCGCGCCGAAGACGCTCACCCTGACGCTGCAGCGTGCCGAGGGGACGCTCGCCGGCCAGGAGATGACGGGCCGCTGGATCATCACCCGGATTCAGGGCATGTAGAGGGTCTGGCACCGTGACATCGAAAACGGCGCAGTTTCTGCGCCGTTTTTGATGTCACGGTGCCAGACCCCTACGCCCCTACTGTCAGCTTGGCGAACTTCGCGCGGAGCGTCTTTCGCCCCACCGTATCGAACCGCACGACCAGCTTCAGGTCGTCGTCCAGTTCCTCCACGCTGAGCACCATGCCGGCGCCGAACTGCGCGTGGCGCACGCGCACCCCGGGCCGGAGCGGGCCGTCCCCGCCGGCGGACTGATCCTCGTCCTCGGGCGCGTAGGTCACGGCCGCACGCTCGGACTCGCGGACGCCGCTGAACCGGTTGCCACGCCGGCCGTAGGGGTTCTGCCGGTATTCCCATCCGCCACGCGTCCCGCCAAACGGCGAGCTATAGGTCGAGAACTCCTGCTCGACGAGCTCGGGGGGAATCTCGTCGAGGAAGCGTGACGGTTCGGAATTCTGGTACTCCCCGAAGACCCGCCGTCTGGCCGCGCTCGTCAGGTAGAGCCGCGACATGGCCCTGGTGATGCCGACGTAGCACAGGCGGCGCTCCTCCTCCAGTTCCGCTTCGTCCTCGGACGAGCGGGAGTGCGGGAAAAGCCCTTCCTCGAGGCCCGCGAGCACGACGACGGGAAACTCCAGGCCCTTGGCGGTGTGCAGGGTCATCATCATGACCCGGGCGTCCCGGCCGCCCTGCTCCTTGTCCACGTCGGACAGCAGCGAGAGGCGGTCGACGAAGCCGCCGAGCGAGGGTTCGAGCTCGCTGTTCTCGTACTCGCGCGCGGCCGAGACGAGCTCCATCAGGTTCTCGATCCGGCCCTGCGCCTCCTCGGTGCGGTCCTCGCGCAGATCGCGGAGGTAGCCTGATTGATCCAGGACCTTGCCGAGCAGCACGGCGACGCCTTCCCGCGCGCCGGTCTGGGCGAGGGCGGCAATCAGGTCGCGGAACGCCGCGAGCGAGGCGGTCTGCCGCGGGTTCAGCAGCCGCTGGTCCACCGCCGTGACCAGGCGGGTCCAGAGCGAGTTGCTCGACACCTCGGGCTGGAGGCCGATAAGCAGCGGCGGCAGGTCGTCGCGCGCCTGACTGAGATCGATCGTGACGAGCGCGTCCATCACGCCCTTCCCGATTCCGCGCGTCGGCGTGTTGATCACGCGGCGCAACGCCACATCGTCGTGCGGGTTGAGGACGAGCTTGAGGTAGGACAGCGCGTCCTTGATCTCCTTCCGCTCGTAGAAGCCGACGCCGCCGAGCACCACGTAGGCGATGCCCGCCTGGCGCAGCGCATCCTCCACCGCCCGCGACTGCGAGTTGGTGCGGTAGAGCACCGCCACGAGGTTGGCGACGTCCTCGGAGAGGGCCGTCCGCGCCGTGCGTGCGATGAACTCGGCCTCCTCGATCTCATCGGCCGCGCGGAAGAACCCGATCTTGGCGCCGCCCTCGCGGTCGGTCCAGAGCCGCTTGTCCTTGCGGTTGCGGTTCCGGCTGATGACGGCGGACGCCGCCTCGAGGATCACGGACGTGGAGCGATAGTTGCGCTCGAGCCGGACTTCCTTCGCGTCGGGATAGTCCCGCTCGAAGTCCATCAGGTTGCGCACGTCCGCGCCGCGCCACTTGTAGATCGACTGGTCCGGATCTCCGACGACGCAGAGGTTGCGATGGAGGCTCGAGAGGTGGCAGACGAGGAGGTACTGCGGACGGTTGGTGTCCTGATACTCGTCCACCATCACGTAGCGGAACCGCCGCGCGTAGCGCGCGCGCACGTCGGGCGCGCGGTCGAAGAGCTCGACGGTCTTCAGCAGCAGGTCGTCGAAATCCACGGCCCCGGCCTCGCGCAGGGCGGCGAGGTACCCCTCGAAGAGGCGCGCGATGTCCTTGTCGCGCGGGTTCCACCCGCTGGCGATCGCGTCGGGCCCCTCCATGCGGTTCTTCGACGCGCTGATCCGGGAGAGCACCGCCCGCGCCTGATAGGCCGACTCGTCGAGCCCGTACTGCTTGACGAGCTGCTTGATGACGCTCTGCT
This sequence comes from Vicinamibacterales bacterium, assembly GCA_030680175.1. Lineage (GTDB taxonomy): Bacteria > Acidobacteriota > Vicinamibacteria > Vicinamibacterales > UBA2999 > JAUXWO01. The sequence goes on along the minus strand of JAUXWO010000112.1, from coordinate 23,084 downwards.
GGTCGGCGGAGTCGTAGATGATGAAGTCGCGCGTCAGCCCGACGTGGGGTCCCTCGCGGCGCAGGAGGCGGGCGCACAGCGCGTGGAACGTGGAAATCCACATCGTCCGGCAATCGATGCCGGCGCCTCGACCCGGCTCGGAGCCGCCCAGTCCCGGTGAGGGGGCGAGCAGCGCCTCGACGCGATCCCGCATCTCCTGCGCCGCCTTGTTCGTGAAGGTGACGGCGAGCACCTCGTCGGGCTGCGCGAGCCGCTCGGAGACGAGATAGGCGATGCGATGCGCGATCACGCGCGTCTTGCCCGAGCCGGCGCCGGCCAGGATCAGCACACCGCCGTCGGTGTGGGCGACCGCGTCGCGCTGTTCGGGATTGAGCGAGGAAAGGAGATCCACCCTCCCGCTATTCTACCGTGACCGACTTCGCGAGGTTGCGCGGCTGATCGACATCGCAGCCGCGTCGCACCGCAATGTGATACGCGAGCAGCTGCAGCGGCAGCGTCATCACGACGGGAGAGACGAGCCGCGAGGTGGCAGGAACTGCCACCAGGCAGTCGACCGCGGGGTCGAGCAGGCGTGGCAGCATATCGTCGCCCTCCGTGCCGATCGCGATCACGACGCCGCTGCGCGCCTTCGCCTCCTGGATGTTGCCGAGCATCTTCTCGTACACGTGATCGCGCGGCGCGATCGCCACGATCGGCATCTTCTCGTCGATGAGCGCGATCGGGCCGTGCTTCATCTCGCCGGCCGGGTAGCCCTCGGCGTGGATGTAGGAGATCTCCTTCAGCTTGAGCGCCCCCTCCAGGGCGATCGGGTAGTTGATGCCGCGGCCGAGGAACAGGAAATCCGAGCGCGTGTGGAAGCGCCCGGCGATCTCCTCGATCTGATCGGCCGTGGTCTTCAGGACCTCCTCCAGGAGATGCGGCAATCGGAGCAGGTCCTCGATATGGCCCTGCCGCGCCGCCTCGTCCAGCGTGCCGCGCAGCTCCGCCAAGTGCAGCGCGAGCATATGCAGCGCCACCAGCTGGCAGGTGAAGGCCTTGGTGGACGCCACGCCGATCTCGGGGCCGGCGTGCGTGTAGATCGTGCCGCTCGTTTCACGCGTGGCCATGCTGCCGACCACGTTGCAGATGGACAGGCAGCGCGCGCCCTTGGCTTTGGCCTCGCGCAGTGCGGCCAGCGTGTCGGCCGTCTCGCCCGACTGGGTGATGACGACCGTGAGGGTCCTGGCGTTGACGATCGGATCGCGGTACCGGTACTCGGAGCCGTAGTCGACTTCGACGGGCAGCCGCGCGAGCTCCTCGATCATGAACTTGCCGACGAGCGCGGCGTGCCACGACGTGCCGCACGCGAGCAGCAGCACGCGATCGACCTGCCGCAGCTCCTCCGGATCGATCGCGATCTCGCCGAGGTAGGTCCGCGCGCGTTCGAGCGAGACGCGGCCGAGGATCGTCTCCCGCACGGCGTTCGGCTGCTCGAAGATCTCCTTGAGCATGAAGTGCTTGTAGCCGGCCTTCTCGGCCATCACCGGATCCCACAGCACCCGCTGCGGGGTCGCCGTCACGGGGGCGCCAGCCAGGTCGGTGTACGTGACGCCGGCGCGCGTGACGATGGCCATCTCGCGATCGCCGAGGAACACGACATCGCGCGTGTGCGCGAGCAGCGCCGGAATGTCCGAGGCGACGAACCACTCCCCATCGCCGTGGCCGACGACCACCGGCGGGCCGTTCCTGACGGCGACGAGCTTCTCGGGGTCGTCGGCCGAAAGCAGGACCAGCGCGAACAGGCCGCGCATGCGGGCCATGGCCCGCCGGACCGCGCCCTCGAGCCCATCAGTGCCCCACTCGCGCTCGACCAGATGCGCCACGACCTCGGTGTCGGTCTCGGTGACGAACGTGTGGCCCTGCGCCTGAAGCTCTGCCTTCAGCTCGAGGTAGTTCTCGATGATGCCGTTGTGGACGACGACGATCCGGCCGGTGCAGTCGCGGTGCGGGTGGGCGTTCTCTTCGGTGGGCCGGCCGTGGGTCGCCCAGCGTGTGTGGCCGAGCCCGTAGACACCCTCCACGGGGTCTGCGGCGATCACCGCCTCGAGGTTCGCGAGCTTGCCGGCGCTCCGGCGCAGCACGACCTCGTTGTCGTGGACGAGCGCCACGCCCGCGGAGTCGTACCCGCGGTACTCGAGGCGGCGCAGCCCCTCAATCAGGAGGGGAACGACGGGCTTGGGGCCGATGTAACCGATGATGCCGCACATGGTGGGTAGTGGGTGGTGGGTAGTGGGTAGTGGGTAGTGGGTAGTGGGTAGTGGGCGGTGGTGTCAGGGTTCCTTGGGACCGTCGCCGGGCCCCGCGCCACTACGGGCGTTTGACTCCGACCCGTGCGCCTCGTCCCGTCTCGCCTGCGCCCAGCCGTCCTTGTTCTGCTGCCGGGCGCGCGCGATGCCGAGCGCGCCGGCGGGGACGTCGTCCGTGATCGATGAGCCCGCGGCCACGTAGGCGCCGGCGCCAATGCGCACCGGAGCGACCAGCGTCGAGTCACTGCCGATGAACGCCCCCTCGTCGATCACCGTCTGGTGCTTGCGCGTGCCGTCGTAGTTGCACGTGATCGTGCCGGCGCCGACGTTCACCTTCGGGCCGATCGTCGCGTCGCCGAGGTACGAGAGGTGGTTGGCCTTCGACCCGGCGCCGAGCGTCGTCTTCTTCAGCTCGACGAAGTTGCCGACGCGCGCCCCCTCGCCGATCTCGGTCGCGGGACGCACGTGCGCGAACGGGCCAATCGAGGCCTGCGCCCCGATGGTCGCGCCGGTGATCACGCAGTGGTTCAGCACCGTCACGTGATCCGCGATCCGGCTGTTCGCAATCCGCGTCCCCGAGTGAATCTCGCACGCGGCGCCCACGGTCGTGGACCCCTCGAGCGTCACTCCGGGATGGATCACCGTGTCGGCGCCCACGACGACGTCCGCGTCCACGTAGGTGGTGGCGGGATCGATCAGCGTGACCCCGGCGGCCATCAGCTCTTCGTTCTTCTGTTGTCTCACGATGGCGCTGACCTCCGCGAGTTCCGAGCGGCTGTTGATGCCGCGCATCTCGCTGGCATCCTCGATTATATGGGTCTCGACCACCCGCCGCTGCCGGCGGTAGATCCCCACGAGATCCGGCAGGTAGTACTCGCCCTGGGCATTCTCCGAGGCGATGCCGCGGAGCGCATCGAAGAGGGGCGCGAGCTCGAAAGCGTACACGCCGCTGTTGATCTCGCGGATCTCCTGCTCGCCAGGCGAGGCATCCCGCTGTTCGACGATGCGCACGATACGGCCCTCGCTGCGCACGATGCGGCCGTACCCATAGGGACGATCGACGACGGCCGTGGCGACCGTGGCCGCGGCGCCCGCCTGGACGTGCGTGTCCACGAGGGCGCGCAGTGTGCGCGCGCCGATGCGCGGCACGTCTCCCGACAACAGGACGACCGTACCGTGGCGTCCGGCGAGGTGCGGCTCGGCTTGCAGCAGCGCGTGGCCGGTGCCGAGCTGCGGTTCCTGGACGGCCAGGGCAACATCCGGACGTTCCGCCAGGTGCGCGCGCACGCGCTCCGCCTCGTGGCCGACGACGATCGTCGTGGAGGCGGGCTGCAGCGCCTCGGCGGCGCGGAGGACCCAGTCGAGCAGCGGCAGGCCGGCGATCGGGTGCAGGACCTTCGGGAGGCGCGACTTCATGCGCGTTCCCTTTCCGGCGGCGAGCACGACGATGTGGACGTCAGACATGGAAGTGGTGGCCGCGGGGTGGCCGTGCCGGCCCGCTCGTGGCATGTATCGACTGAAGAGGTGCGACCAGCGCCTTTACTCGACCGCGATGCGGCGTGCCGCCCCACGGGCGGCCCGGCAGTGGACCGTCAACGACACCCCGCTAGCTCGTTCGGGGACGGCCGCCGTCGGCGGAGGGTGGCTGCAGGAGCGCGGCCACGCCGGCGTCGCTCCGCAGCGTCTCGAGATCGGGGTCGATACGCGCGCGGGCCCGGTTGCCGGCGTTGGCCTCAATCGCGCGTTCAAGAAACGGGACGGCGAGCTGCGTCTCCCCCTGGAGTCCATACGCAACCGCCATCAGATACAGCGCCTGGTCGTGCCCCGGATCCTCGTGGCACACATCGTCGAGCAGCGTGATGGCGCGCGCGGCGTCGCCGGCGTTGAGCGCGAGGGTGGCGGCATAGAGGCGATCGTGCGTGGTGGTCGGTTCGGGCGACGGCTGGAGATGGCGCTCGCAGACGGCCAGGTAGAGCCGGGCGCGGTCGGTGAGCTCCTTCTCCTCGCTGAAGCGCTCGAGCACGTCGCGCAGCGCTTCGGCGGCGCGGTCGTAGTGGTGTTCCTGGAGCGCGCGCATGGCCTGTTCGTAGCGGTGGAGGGCGTCGGCATAGGACGACCGCGGTGGCTGAGCCATCTCTGCCTTGGGAGGGGTCGCCGCCGGGCCTGGCGCGCTCGCCGGGGCCTTGGCCTTGCGGGACCGAACGGGTCGGGTTGCCGGTTTTGGGCTGGGGCGCTGCTCCCTCGCCATGCCGCCTCCGTTGGCGAAAAGCCGGCCTCACCTTAACAAAGCGAGGGCGACGGGGTCAAGTTTGGCCGCCACTCGGCTGGCCGTCAGGATGTCACGAATTCTGTTGTTTAACCGATTGTTTGTGTCTCTCGATGGCGTCATACACCTCGTTGACGGGCCGCCCAGTCGCTTCAGCGACTTCTCTGAGGGCCGCCTTTCTCGAGACCGCTCCGTTTTCTGTCATCTGACCAAATAAGACAGTGATGTCCTCGTCGGAAAGTGGCGACCGCTGGACCTCTTCGGCCCCACTGGCCGGAGGCACGACCACGGTGAACTCCCCCTTCGGTGACTCCAGCCGAGCCAGGATCTCTGAAGCCGTGCCTCGAATGAACTCCTCGTGCACCTTGGTCAGCTCTCGGGCCACCACAATCTGTCGTTCGCCCAATATTGCGGCCAGTTCGCCGAGTGTTCGGCGAACTCTGTGTGGAGCCTCGAAGAAAACAGAGGTCTGAAGCGACGCCGCCAGACCAGACACCCATGTTTTTCTGTCTTTTGCCTTAAGTGGGGGGAACCCAAGGAACGCAAACGAGTTCCACGCGACGCCCGACCCGGCGAGCGCCGCAAGCACGGCGCTGGCGCCCGGCACCGGTTCGACCCGAATCCCGGCGGCCACGGCGGCTTCCGCGAGGCGCATCCCCGGGTCCGACACCCCAGGGGTGCCGGCGTCCGACACCACGGCGACCGACTCCCCGGCGGCGAGCCTGGCCAGCAGCGGGGGAATCCGCTCGTGTTCGTTGTGTTCGTGCAGGCTCAGCAGGCGGGTGTCGATCCCGAGATGCCGCAACAGGTTTCCGGTCCGGCGGGTGTCCTCGGCGGCCACGACGGCGACCTCCCGGAGCACGCGCACGGCGCGCAGGGTGATGTCTTCGAGGTTTCCGATGGGCGTGGCCACCACGAAGAGGGTGCCGGGCATGGCGAATCTTAATGTACCATTGCGGGATGTCTGCGTGCCGGACGGCCCTCTCACAGGGGGCCGCCGCGCGCGACTCCTCGGCGGGCGTCCCTCCCGCCGCACGGCGATCAGGGGCGCGGTTCCACAAACAGACACGATCAGGACACGTCATATCCATGCACGCTGCGGAACCGCTCCCGCACTTCGTCGATGACTACCTCAGCTACCTGTACGAGGTGCATCCCACGGCCGCGACGATGGACGGCGTGCATATGCACGACGACCTCCTCGAGGACTGCTCGCGGACGGCGATCGACACCGCGGCCGGCGCGCTCGCCGGGTTTGCCCGCCGCCTGGGCTCCATCGACGCCACGCGCCTCCCCGACATCGAGCAGGTCGAGCACGGTATCGTCCACGCCAACATCCGCGGCCGCCAGTTCGAGCTCGAGCACGTCCGGTCGTGGGAGCGCAACCCGCACTACTACGCGGATCTGCTCTCGTGCAGCCTGGCGGCGCAGACGGTCTTCACGTATGCGCCCGAAGAGGATCGGGCGCGGCGCGTCCTCTCCAAGCTGCGCCAGGCGCCCCGTCTGATCCAGGCGGCGCGTGACAACGTCAAGGAGCCGCCGGCCATCTTCCTCAAGGTCGGGGTCGAGACGTTGCGCGGCGTCATGAGCTTCATCGATCACGATCTGCCGCGCGCCTTCAAGACGGTGGACGACATGCACCTGCTCGCGGACCTGGCCGACGCGTCGGCCGAGGCGGTGCAGGCCGTGGGCGCGTACGTCGAGCATCTCGAGACCGAGGTCCGCCCGCGCGCGAAGGCGTCGTTCCGTCTCGGCCGCGATCGCTTCGAGGAGAAGCTCCGGCACGACGAGGGCCTCGAGCTCTCGACGGACCGGCTGCTGGCGATCGCCCACCGCGAACTCGCGGCGACGCAGGAGGAGTTCCGCACGGTGGCCGCCCGCCTCGGGAAGGGCGATCCCGCGGAGGTCTGGCGCACGGTCCGGCAGCAGCACCCCGCCCCGGGCGCCCTCATCCCGACCGCGCGCGCGCAGGTGGACGAGCTCCGCCGGTTCCTGCGCACCCACGCGATCGTGACGCTGCCCGAGGATGACGACATCAGCGTGGCGGCGACCCCGGAGTTCTTCCGGTGGTCCTACGCGAGCATGTGGACACCGGGTCCGTACGAGACGCGCGCGTCGCGCGCGATGTACTACCTGACCGATGTCGATCCCGCGTGGCCCGCCGAGCGCCAGGCGGAGCACCTGCGCGGATTCAGCCTGCCGACCCTCTGGAACATCACGGTGCACGAGGTGTACCCGGGGCACTACCTCCACTTCCAGCATCTGCGGCGCGTGGAGTCGAAGGTCCGGCGATCGACGCTGTTCGCGCCCGCGTCGTACATCGAGGGCTGGGCGCACTACTGCGAGCAGATGATGCTCGAGGCGGGCTTCGCCAAGGGCGACCACGCGGTGCGCCTGGGCCAGCTCGCCGAAGCGCTCGTCCGGCTCGCGCGCTTCATCGTCGGCATCCGGCTGCATGCCGAGGACTGGTCGGTGGAGCAGGGGGTGCGGTTCTTCCGCGACGAGGCGTACCTCGAGGAATCAAGCGCGCGCCGCGAGGCGGAGCGCGGTACGTTCGATCCGACCTACCTGGTGTATTCCGCGGGCAAGCTGATGCTGCTGAAGCTGCGGCGTGACTGGGAAGAGCGGCAGGCGGGGAAGCCGTCGCTCCGGGCGTTCCACGACGCGCTGCTCGCCCAGGGGTCGGCGCCGTTCTGGGCCCTTCGCCGATTGATGCTGGGCGGCGATGCGGGCGCCGTGTTGGAGTAAGACCGATGCCGTTGTACGAATATCAATGTGAGTCCTGCAGTCACCGGTTCGAGGTGATTCAGAAGTTCTCGGATGCGCCGCTCGACACCTGCCCGAAGTGCGGCGGGGTGGTGCGGAAGCTGCTGTCGTCGCCGGCGTTCCACTTCAAGGGGTCGGGCTGGTACATCACCGACTACGCGCGCAAGGGCGGCGAGGGGGCGGGGGGCGAGAAGAGCACGTCGAGCAGCCCGAAGTCGTCCGGGGGCGAGACGAAGGGCGAGACGAAGGGCGACGCCACGAGCGACACGAAGACGGAATCCACGCCCGCGCCGTCGGCCGACTCGAAGCCCTCGTCCGGCGATTCGGGAAACTGAGGCTTAGCCCGGCCCCGAATCCCCAAGGTCGAGCCCCTTCAGGTACTCGCGGAAGGGGCCGGCCAGGTCGGGCCGCCGCAGGGCGAAGTACACCACGGCCTTCAGGAACCCCAGCTTGTTGCCCGTGTCGTGCCGCACCGCATCCACCTCGCAGGCATAGAGCGGGCGTGACTGCAGCAGCCGCCGCAGGCCGTTGGTGAGCTGAATCTCACCACTCCGATCCTTCCCCGTCTCCTCGAGCGCCGGGAAGATGTCGGGGGTCAGCACGTAGCGGCCGATGATGGCGAGATTCGAGGGCGCGTCCTCGATGCGCGGCTTCTCGACCAGATCCAGAATCCGGTGCACGTGGGCGCCGAATTCAGGCGCCGGCTCGACCGCGACAATGCCGTAGCTGGAGACATCGGCCTTCGGCACACGCTCGACGGCGATGACCGGGCCATCCACCCGCTCGTATACGTCGATCATCTGCCGCAGTGCGGCCGGGGCGGCATCCATCACGTCGTCGGCCAGGATGACGGCAAAGGGTTCGTCGCCGACGAGATGGCGCGTGACGAGCACGGCGTGCCCGAGACCGAGCGGCTCGCCCTGGCGCACGTAGGAGACGTTGATCAGGCTCGAGATCTTGCGGATTTCCTCCAGCTGTTCGAGCTTGCCACGGCTCTCGAGGAAGCTCTCGAGTTCGGCCGACACATCGAAGTGGTCTTCGATGGCGTTCTTGCCGCGGCCCGTCACGAAGATGATGTTCGAGACGCCCGAGGCCACGGCTTCCTCGACGCCGTACTGAATCGTCGGCTTGTCGACGAGCGGCAGCATTTCCTTGGGCTGCGCCTTGGTGGCGGGCAGGAAGCGCGTGCCGAGTCCGGCGGCGGGAAACACAGCTTTGCGGATCGGGGCGGGCATTAAGACTAGGATAGTGCCGAACGGCCGCCATTCGCTATTCGCCATTCGCCCGGCCCGTCCGGAACGGTGAAGTCGTACCGAGCAGCGAACAGCGAACAGCGTGAAGCGAAGAGCGTAAAGCGAACAGCCACCATGCTTGATCCCTCCTACGTCAGAGACAACCTCGACCTTGTCAAGGCCGGCCTTGCCTCGCGCGGCCTGGATGCCACGGCCGAGCTCGAGCAACTGGCGACCCTCGAATCGCACCGCCGCCGCCTGATCCCGCAGATGGAGGGCCTGAAGCGCGAGCAGAACGCCGCGGGCGACGAAGTGGCGCGTACCAAGCGCCAGGGCCTGGACGCGCGGCCAATCTTCGAGGCGAACAAGCAGCGCAGCCAGAAGATCAAGCAGCTGGAGGTGGAACTCGGCACGGTCGAGCAGCAGCGGACGCGGCTCCTGGCGAACCTTCCGAACCTGCCGCACGCGAGCGTGCCGGTCGGCAAGACCGCGGCGGACAACGTCGTGGTGCGCACGTGGGGCGAACCGCGCGTGTTCGACTTCGAGCCGAAGGCGCACTGGGATCTCGGCCCCGCACTCGGGATCATCGACTTCGAACGGGCCACCAAGATCGCCGGCGCGCGCTTCGCGGTGCTGTCGGGGGCCGGCGCGCAGCTCGAACGCGCGCTCATCAACTTCATGCTGGAGCTGCACGCCACCGAACACGGCTACACGGAGATCGAGCCGCCGTTCCTGGTCAACAGCCAGACGCTCTTCGGGACCGGCCAGCTCCCGAAGTTCGAGGCGGACCTCTTCAAGATCGGGGGCGACTGGGATCTCTACCTGATCCCGACCGCCGAGGTGCCGGTCACGAACCTTTATCGAGGGGAGATCCTCGACGGACGCCTGCTGCCGATCAAGTACGCCTCCTACACGCCGTGCTTCCGCAGCGAGGCGGGATCCTACGGCGCGGACGTGCGCGGGCTGATCCGGCAGCACCAGTTCGACAAGGTGGAGCTCGTGAAGTTCGTCACCCCCGACTCGTCGTACGACGAACTCGAGGCGCTGACGGCCAATGCCGAGGAGGTGCTCAAGCGGCTGAGCCTGCCCTACCGCACGATGGCCCTCTGCACGGGTGACATGGGCTTCTCGGCGGCAAAGACGTACGACATCGAGGTGTGGCTGCCGAGCCAGAAGACCTACCGCGAGATCTCGTCGTGCAGCAACTGCGGCGACTTCCAGGCCCGGCGCGCCAACATCAAGTACCGTGCCGAGGGGACGGGCAAGGCCGAGCACGTCCACACGCTGAACGGGTCCGGACTCGCCGTGGGCCGCACGCTCATCGCGATCCTCGAGAACTACCAGCAGGCCGATGGCACGATCATCGTGCCGGAAGCACTGAGGCCCTATATGCGAGGCAAGGCGATCATAGATAGATAGATAAAGAATCTGGCGATCTTGTGATGTGGTGACGTGGTGATCTGAAGTTAGATGCCAGGATCTTGGATGTATCTTCTGATGTGTTGATCTGTTGATCTGTGATGTGTTGATCTAGTGATCTGTCGATGTGCGAATCCGCGCGATCGTGCCGAAAGCCGAAAGCCGAAAGCTGAAAGATGAAAGCCGACAGCGAAGACGTTTGCGGAGGGGTGGCCGAGCGGTTTAAGGCGGCGGTCTTGAAAATCGCTGTAGGGGAAACTCTACCGGGGGTTCGAATCCCTCCCCCTCCGCCACTCACTCGACTCCGTCTCGCTCGGGCGGAGGGGGCGGGCCTCTAGATCAGCCGGCGCCGCTTCCGCGTCGCCAGGCAGGGCGAATCCCCTCGATCGTGCCACTCACCCGACTCCGTCTCGCTCGGACGGACTCTAGATCAGCCGGCGCCGCCTCCGCTGCGCCAGGCAGGGCGAATCCCGTCGATCGTGCCATCCACGCGCCGTCCCGTCTCGTGCGGGCGAATTCCTCCCCCTCGCCAGTCACTCGACTTCTGGTGCGTCACACCGGCGTGAGGGACGCTCTTGTTTTTTGGCGCTATCATTAGCGAACCCTCTGCTCCCGCTCATGCCTCACTCGTCTGTTCATCCCACCCTTCCTGACGCGCTTCCTGACTTCGCCAGAGATCCGTTCGCCTGGCTCAGGTCGCAGGCCGCGCTCGCGCCGGTGCAGCGCTTCCGCTTCGGGAGCCTCCATGGCTTCATGGTCGGCGACCCCGGCGTCATCATCGAGGTCCTGCGCGACATCGAGACGTTTGCGAAGGGGCCGTACGCCGGCCAGCAGGGGCTTGGGTTGATGCTCGGCGACGGTCCCGTCACGTCGGACGGCGCCAGGTGGCGCGGCGTCCGGCGCATCCTCCAACCGGAGTGGACCGCCGCCCGCGCCGCGTCCGCGCCCTCCCGGTTCGCGCCCGTACTCGACGACTGGTGTGCCGGGTGGGATGCCCGCGCCGATTCGGGCGCGCCCTTCGATCTGCTCGACGACACGCGGCGATGGATCCTGCGGGCCGTGTTGCGCGAATTCCTTGACGACGAGACGTGCGGGGGCTTCGAGGACCTCGTGGAGGTCGTGACGCGTGCGGAAGACGGCATGGGGCCGGCCTGGCTCTACCTCATGGCGAACCTCTCCCCCGCGCACGTCGATCGGTTCCGGCAGGGCTGGACCGACGGGCGCGCCCGCCTCGACCGTGTGCTGTACGCGATCATCGACGCGCAGGCCGCATCAGCGTCCACCATGGTCGGACGCCTGCTGGCGGGCCCGGCGCTCGCGGAAGTGGAACCCCTCGAGCCACGCCGGCTCCTACGGGATCTCATCGCGACGATCGTGCTCGCCGGGACCGGCACGACCGCCTCCGCCCTCTACTGGGTCCTGTACCTCCTGGCCCTCCATCCGGCCGCGTCCCAGCGCCTGCGTGACGAACTGGCCGCCGACCCGCCGTCGGCCTGGTCGGACGTCATCGATCGCAACCGCTACCCGTGGCTCGACGCGTGCGTGCAGGAAACGCTGCGGCTCTATCCGTCCGTCTGGTTCTTCGATCGCCTGACGACCCGCCCGACGACGCTGGCGGGCGTGGACATCCCCGACGGCGCGGTCGTGCTGCTGAGCAACTACGCCCTGCACCGGCAGCCCACGTGGTTCCCCTCGCCGGACGCGTTCCAGCCCGAGCGCTTCCTCGCGGCGCCCCCGGTGCGCGGATCGTATCTGCCGTTCGGCTTCGGCCCGCGCTATTGCATGGGGGCGCCCTACGCCCTGCAGGAGATCGCGATGGCGTCCGCCGCGTTCGTGACCCGGTTCGACATCGACATGGGATCGGGCGACCCCACACCGCAGCTCGCCGCGACGGGCGGCGCCCGCCCGCGCAAGCCCGTGGCGGCCACGCTGCGGCGGAGGGCCGGCGCGTGAGCGCGATGACGACGCGGGCGGCGCTCGCCCTCCCCACGATCCTGCACGCCCTTGACGCCCGGGCCGAGACCACGCCCGAGGCGCCCGTCCTGACCTGGCTGGACGACGGCGAGCGCGCGCGTCCGCCGGTGACCTATGCGGCGCTGGCCGCACGCGCGCGCGCGATCGGCGCGACGTTGGTCGCGCGCGGCGCGCGCGGACGCACGGCGCTGCTGCTGCTGCCGCCGGGGCCGGCGTTCCTGGACGCCTTCTTCGGGTGTCTCGCGGCCGGCGTGATCGCGGTGCCGGCCTTCCCGCCGCGCCGCAACGCGCACGCGGCGCGCATCGCGGCCATTGCGTCGAGTGCGCGGCCTGCGATCGCCCTCGCGGACGGCGGATCGGGTGCGCGGGCACGCCTCGAGGCGCTGCCGGAACTGGCCGGTATCCCGGTGCTGGATCTCGAGGAGGCCGCCGCCGGCGACCCCTCGGCGTCGCTGCCGCGTCCCGACGCCAGTGACCTGGCGTTCCTGCAATACACCTCGGGGTCGACGGCGTCCCCCCGCGGCGTGATGGTGACGCACGCCAACATCATGGCGAACGAGGCCATCATCGCCCGCGCGATCGGGCCGGTGACCGTCAGCGTCACGTGGCTGCCCCTCTTCCACGACTTCGGGCTGATCGGCACCGCCCTGCAGCCCATCGTCCAGGGGACGCCGATGTACGGCATGACGCCCGGCGCGTTCCTGCAGCGTCCGCTGCGCTGGCTGTCGGCCCTGTCGCGCCTCCGGGCGACGCACTCGGCCGCGCCCAATTTCGCCTACGACCTGTGCGTGGACCGCACGACGCCCGAGGAGCGCGCCGCGCTCGATCTCTCGGCCTGGTGCTCAGCCGTGACGGGCGCCGAGCCGGTCCGAGCGGCGACGCTCGAGCGCTTCGCCGACGCCTTTGCGGTGTCGGGCTTCAACCCGCGCGCCTGGCAGCCGTGCTACGGGCTGGCGGAAGCCACGCTGATGGTGACCGGGGGGCCACCTGCCGGGGGCGTCGCGATCGACGGCGCCTCCGTTGGCTGCGGCGTCACGCATCCCGAGGCGCGCCTCGCGATTGTCGATCCGGACACGCGCGTGCCCGTCGAGGCCGGACAGGTGGGCGAGATCTGGGTGCAGGGCACGACGGTGGCTCGCGGCTACTGGGAGGATGCCGGCGCCACGGCCGGGACGTTCGCGGCGCGCGATGCGCATGGCGACGGACCGTGGCTCCGGACGGGCGACCTCGGCCGGCTGCACGACGGCCAGCTGCACGTGGCGGGACGCCTCAAGGACATCCTGCTCGTGCATGGGCAGACGCTGCACCCGCATGACCTCGAGCAGGCGGTGGGTCGCAGCCACGCGGCGTGCGTCCCGAACGCGACGGCGGCCTTCCCCACCGGCGATGAACGGATCGTGATCGCGCAGGAGCTGGTGCGCGGCCTGGACGTGGATCGCGCGGCACTGGCCCGGCACGTGCGCGCGGTGGTCAGCGAGGAGTTCGAGGTGGCCGTGGCGGCGGTGGTGCTGCTGCCCCAGAGCACGCTGCCGCGCACGACGAGCGGCAAGGTGCAGCGACACCGCTGCCGTGCATTGTTTGCCGAGGGGGCATGGACGGCCGAACCGTGGACGGTCACCGCGCCGCCTCCGGACCCCGTGCCGGTCGATGAGGTGACGGCGCCGATTCGCGCCGAGGTGCTGGCGGCGCTCGCGGATCTGCTCGAGTCGACGGCCGGCGACGTGGATCTGTCGCGGACGCCGGCGGAGCTCGGTCTCGACTCGGTGAAGCTGGTCGAGTTGAAGTACCGGCTCGACACGGCGCTCGGCACCGACCTCGACCCCGACCTCATCCTCCAGCCCCGTCCCGTCGAGCAGTTGATTACGGCGATTGCCGAGACGCGCGGCGTGGTCATCGGGGAAGGGCATCCGTGACCGCGTCCGCCTCCGCACCGGCGTCCTGGATCCAGCGCCGCTTCCTCGACGCGCCCTGGCCCATCCTCGTGCAGACGACCTGGCAGGTGGGCACACGCGTGGACGAGGCCGCCGCCGGGGCTGCCGTCGCCCGACTGGCCGCGCGGCACCCGATGCTGCGCACCGTGTTCATCCGCGACGGCGAGGCATGGCGGCAGGAGGTGCAGCCGCAGGCCGATCCGGCGGCGCACGTCCAGGTGTTCGCGGCCGAGGGATGGACGCCGGACGCATTGCACGAGCATCTGCGCGACGCGACGGCCACCGCCTTCGATCTCTCTGCCGCGCCGCCGTGGGCGCTGCGCGTCTATCGCCGTGGCGAGGGCACGATCGTGATGCTGGTGCTGCACCATGCCCTGGCGGATGGCTGGGGGCTGGCAACGGCGGCCACGGAACTATGGGAGTGTTACGCGGCCGTGCGGACGGGGCGTGAGCCGCGGCTGCCGGGGATCGACAAGGACTACCACGCGTACGTGGCCCTCGAGGCCGGGTACGTGGCGAGCGCCGGAGCGGTCGAGGCCCTCGCGCGCGTTCAGGCGCGGCTGGCGGACGCCCCGCGACTGGCCGTGCCGATGGACCGCCCTCGGCGCGAGCCGCCTGCCCGCACGAATGCCCTGTGCTCGCCGCGGGTGGGCGCCGCATCGTGGGCGCGCACCCGCGCACAGGCGGCCGCGCTCCGCACGACGCCCTTTGTGCTGTCGCTCGCGGCGTACTTCGCCGCCCTGGCGGCGTGGACGGGAGAGCGCGACCTGGTGGTGGGCACCTCCACGGCCGGGCGCTGGTCCGCCTCCTTCCGTCATGTGGTGGCGCCGTTCGTGAATCCCGTCGCCGTGCGCACGGAGGTCGATCCAGGCGAGCCGTGGTCGGCGCTCGTGGCGCGCGTCCAGCGCGCGCTGCACGAGGCCGTGCGGGATCGCGACCTGCCGTTCGGCCGTCTCGTCGAGGCGCGCGGCCCCGGCGCGCCGCTGCCGTTCGAGACGATGATCATCATGTTGAACGTGTTCGACCAGGACGCGTTCCGCGCGCACCTGGCCGCGTGCACCGGCGTCAGCCTCGACGCCACGGCCATGGTCCGCCCGATCCCGAACCGCCGCAGCCGGTACGACGCCGAGATGCTGCTGTATGAGTACGAGCAGGAACTGAACGGCGTGCTCGACTTCGATGCCGGCCTGTTCGACAGCCCGACGATCGAGCGCCTGTCGGACGCCTTCGTTGCGGCGCTCGACGCCGTGACCCGCGATCCCGCGGCGGCGGTTGCCGCAGGGATCCCGCTCATGGAGGACCAGGCCCGTGCCCGCGTCTGAGCGCGCCTTCCTCGACGCCTTGATGCGGGTGGCGACGCTCGCCATGTCGCGCCGGGAGGCCCCGCTCGGCGCGCCGCAGCCGGTCGCGGAGATCGCGGCCGCGATCCCGCTCGACCCGCCGCGCGACGGCATCCCGTTCGACGAGGTCGTGTCCCGGCTCGAAGCGATCGTGGCGCGCTCGGTCAACACGGCCAGCCCACGCTTCCACAATCAGCTCTTTTCAGGCCTCCAGCCCGTCGCGCTCGTCGGCGACTTCGTCGGCACGCTCCTCAACACGACCATGGCGACATGGGAGGCGAGTCCGGCGGCGACGGCGGTGGAGTTGGCACTGCTGGCGCGTCTCTGCCGGGTGACCGGCTTCGAGCACGGCGACGGCACGTTCACCGACGGCGGCAGCGAGTCGAACCTCCTCGCGCTGCTCGCCGCGCGCCATCGCGCGTGTCCCGCCATTCGTGAATCGGGGCGATGGCCGGACCGGCCGCTGGTTGCGTTCGTGTCGGCCGACGCGCACTACTCGGTGGCGACCGCCGCGCAGGCGGCGGGCATCGGCCTGGCGAACGTGGAGCGCATCCCCGTGGACGCCCGCGGGCGCATGCGCCCGGAGGCGCTGGCGGCGGCCCTCGCGTCGGCACGCGCCCGCGGCGCCCGCCCGTTCTTCGTCTGCGCGACGGCGGGCACGACGTTCCGCGGCAGCGTGGATCCGATCGGCGCGATCGCGGAGGTGTGCCGGGGCGAGGATGTGTGGCTGCACGTCGATGCCTGCCTGGGCGCACCGGCGCTGCTCTCCCCGCGTCACCGCCATCTGCTCGAGGACGTCCGGCAGGCGGACTCGGTGGTCTGGGACGCGCACAAGCTGATCGGCGTCCCGCTGACGTGCTCAGCGCTGATCGTGCGCGAGGCGGGGCGGCTCGAGGCGGCGTGCGCCCCTGATGGGGCGGCGTATCTCTACCACGGGGATGGCGACCCGGATCTCGGCCGGCGCGGCCTCAAGTGCGCCCGCCGCGTCGGCGCCCTCAAGCTGTGGGCCACCTGGATGCACCTCGGCGATGCCGGCCTGGCCGCGCGCATCGAGCGGTTGTTCGAGCGCGCCGCGTTCGCGGCCGCCCTCATCCGTGACACCCCGGGCCTGGCCCTCGCGGCCCCGGTCGAGACCGTGGCGGTCTGCTTCCGTCCAGCCGCCCCGGACGGCGTCGATGCCGGCGCGCTCACACGCCAGGTGCGGGCACGGCTCCTCGCCGACGGCGACGCGTTCCTGAATTACGGTCCCCTCGAGGGGGTCGACACGCTGCGGCTGCTGGTCTCGAATCCGGAGGTCAGTGACGCGGACCTGCGGGCGGTCGTGGACGCCTCCGCGCGCGCCCGGCTGGCAGTCCTCGAGCTTGTGGAGACGCCATGAGTCACGCGCACGCACCCGGCCCCGCACGCGACCCGGTCGACGCGTGGCTCTGCACCGTCGTCGAGTCGGTGATCCGTTTGGACGCGGGGTCGGTGACGCCGGGGACGCGGTTGCTGCCGGCGGTGGTGGAGGCGGGACACGCGCCCGCGCTCGCGACGCACATCGAGCGGGCGCTCGGCGTGGCGATGACCGCGGACGGGGTGTCGGCGCACGAGACCGTGGCGGCGCTGGGGGTCACACTGCGGGAGACCGTGCCGAACGCCGGGGCGCGCCTGCGCGTGGCGGCGGAGGTGACGCCGCGACGATCCGCCGGGGCCCTGCACGTGCGATTCGACAGGCGCGACGCGGGCAACCGGCGGATGCGGCACCTCTTCAAGCGGCCGACCGAGCCGAGCATCTACACGACGCTCGAACTCGACGCCACGCGCGTCCAGGCCTGGCTGCAGGCGCGCCGCGGCGAGGAGCCACGGCTGACGATCGAGCACGTGGTGATCAAGGCCGTCGCCGAAGCACTGCGCCGTTATCCCGATGCCAACGCCCGCCTGCGCTTCGGGCGCATCGTCGATCGGCAGACCGTGAGCGTGTCGGCGATCGTGTCGGTCGTGACGCCGGACGGCCGTGCGGCCACCCGGCACGTGCAGATCGAGCACGCGGGGTCCAAGAGCGTCGTGGAGATCGCGACCGAGGCCCGGGCGGGCGCGTTCCACGTAACGCGCGCGGCCGGCGCGCCGAGACCCAGGGATCCCCTGAGCGCGCTGCCGGATCCGTTCTTCCGTCCGTTGCTGGCCGTGCTGCGGTGGCTCGACATCAATCCCGGCCGCAACCATTTCTCGAGCGCGGTGGTGTCGAACGTCGGCGCCTTCGGCGGCGACGAGGAGGTGCAGGCCGAAGGCTTCGCGCCGCTGACGCGGCAGTTCCCGATCTACTGGAGCATCGCGTTGCCCGCGATTCGGCGGATGCCGGTGGCGCGCGGGGACGCGGTGGAGGTGCGGCCGGTGCTGCGCCTGCACCACACGTTTGACCACCGCATCTTCACCGGGGCGCTCATCGCCGCGATGTACAGCGTGATTGCGGAGTGCTTCCGCGATCCCGACGTGTTCCTCGCCGACTGATCGCCCGGCCGCTGGCGGGAAGCCGGGTCAGAACTCCGGAATGCCCGGGGTGCCGGTGCGAGCGACGGCCCGGCGGAGGCCGAGCGTCTTGAGGCGCGAGGCCAGGGTGGTGGGACGCATTCCGAGTCTGGCGGCGGCACCGCGGGGACCGAAGATACGCCAGTCGCAGGCGTCGAGGGCCCGTCGAAGGTTGTCCCGCTCGACGCGCCGCAGATCATCGCGTGTCAGGATCCCGGTCTCCCCGGCCCGGCCGGGGCCCCTCGTCTCCCCTCCCGATGCAGCCTCGAGCCGCCGCACTTCGTCCCTGAGGTAGCGGTTCTCCGCCTCGAGCCGCACCACCCGCCCGCTCAGTTCGACCAGGAATCCCAGTAGACCGTCTACCACGAGTGAATATTACGATATTTCGTGTTATTCACGACGAATTATCGTCATGCAAGTTCGCTGTTCGCCGTTCGCTATTCGCCAGTTCGCTATCCGTCCGCCGTCCGCCGTCCGCCGTCCGCCGTCCACCGTCCACCGTCCACTACCCACTACCCACTACCCACTACTACCCACTACCCACTACCCACTACTACCCACTACCCACTGCCCCCCCCACCCCCCTCCCCCCCACCGTCGTGCTACCCTGACCAGATGTTCCGCGAATCCCTTCGTTTCCTGTCGGCTGCCGTGCTTGCCCTGTTCGTCGCGGGCTGTGGCGGTCCGTCGTCGACCGATCCCAACCGCGCACAGGCTCCCATGACCAATTCAGGCATCAGCGAACTCCAGGTGGTTGACACCGTGCCCGGCACCGGCGCCGAGGCGCGTCCCGGCATGACCGTCAGCGTGCACTACACCGGCTGGCTGTTCGATGCCGCCGCCCCGGCGCAGCGCGGCAACAAGTTCGACAGCTCCAAGGACCGCAACGAGGCGTTCGACTTCCCGCTGGGCGCCGGTCAGGTCATTCCGGGGTGGGATCAGGGCGTGGCCGGCATGAAGGTCGGCGGCACGCGCGTCCTCACGATTCCGCCCGCACTGGCCTACGGCCCGAGCGGCGCCGGCGGCGTGATTCCGCCGAACGCCACGCTCGTTTTCGAAGTGGAACTGCTCGAGGTTCGGTGACGGCCGAAGGGAAGGGGCAGACCCTTCCGGGCGTGTGCCGGCACTTCGGGAAATGCGGGGGCTGCGACTGGCAGGACGTGTCCTACGCCGACCAGCTTCTCCGCAAGCAGGCGCGTCTCCAGGCCCTCCTCGACGATCAGTTCGGCCGGCGCGCCCCGCGCGTCGAGCCCGTGGCCGGCATGACCATCGACCCGTCGGGGCCCCGGCCCGAGGGGGCGGCCGAGGCGACTGCGCCGTGGGGGTTCCGCCGCAAGGCCGCGTTCGTGTTCGCGCCGACCGGCGGGGCGGCGACGCGCCGGCGTCCGACGCCCGGCTTCGTCATGGGCCACTTCGCGCGCGGGTCGCGCGAGGTCGTCCCGATCGGTGAGTGCCCGGTGCATGCGCCGCGGGCCAACCGCATTGCGTTCGCCCTGGCGCGTCAACTGACGCGGGCGCAGATCTCGGCCGCCGGTCCGCGGCTCGACGGCGTGCTCCGCCATCTGATCGTCCGCACGACGAGCGACGACCAAGAAGCGGTGGCGATGCTCGTGGTCACGCGGAACGACAAGGCGCTCCGCGCGCCGCTGCGTGCGTTCCTGGCGGGTCCTGAGCGGCCGACCGGCTTCTTCCTGAACATCCACGACCGGCCCGGCGCCTACATGGTGGGCCCGGAGTCGCTGCGCCTCGACGGACGCAGCCATGTGCGCGAGGAGGTGGCCGGGCGGTCGTTCCTGCTGTCGCCGACGGCGTTCTTCCAGACCAATACCGAAGCGGCGGCCACGCTGGTGGGTCTCATCACCGCCGCGGTGGGCGCCCACCCGCAGCGGGTGCTCGACCTCTACGCGGGCAGCGGCCTCTTCGCGGTGCCCCTCGCCGTGGCCGGTCACACGGTGACGGCCGTGGAGGAGAACCGGGTGGCGGTGGCCGACGGCGAACGCAACCTCGGCCTGAACCGGGTGCCGCCCGGCCGGCTTCGCTTCGTCGCCGCGCCGGTCGAGCAGGCGCTCGTGCGGCTCGGCCGCGACGCGTGCGACCTGGTCGTCCTCGACCCGCCGCGCGAGGGCTGCTCACCGGAGGCGCTCGAGGCGATCTTCACGGACCTCGGCCCCCCGCGTGCCGTCTACGTCTCGTGCGATCCCCAGGCCCTCGTCCGCGACCTCGCGGCCATCGTCGATGCCGGCTACACGGTGACGCGCGTGCAGCCGGTGGACATGTTCCCCCACACGACGCACATCGAGACGGTGGTGACGCTGGAGCGTTCACCGGCCGCCGTTCACGGGGCCACGCTTCCGAAGCGCGGCCGGTAAACGTATCATCGCTGTCGTTGTCATGAGCGTCCTCACCAGGGCCTTCGTCAACCTCTCGACCGTCGCGGCGGCCGGGCTGCTGGCGTGGCAGGCGTCGGCGGGATTCCGGCCGCTCTTCACCGCCGCCACCGTCGTCTTCCTTGCCGCACTCGCGGCAGGCGTTGTCTGGCGCGGCCTCGCATCGCGCGCACTGCTCTTCGTCATCTACCTGTCGCCTGCCGGGTTCCTCGTGTGGACCGGGCGCAACCACTTCTCGTTCGAGGTCGTGTGGATCGCCGGACTCCTCGGCCTGATGCTGTCGGGTCGCGACGCCTGGCGGTGGCATCTGCCTTCGCCGTGGCGATGGCCGCTCGTGCTGTGGGCGCTGGTCGTGGCGGCCTCGTGGCCCGTCGTGGCGGGGCGCGAACTCGACTTCGCGCCCTGGATCATCGATCTGCCGCGCGTGGCGAACACCAGCATCGGCATCGGGCCCGGCGAGGTCCTCATCTGGACCCTCTACGTGGTCCTCACGCACAACATCGGCCTTCTCTGGTTCGACTGGCTCTACCGCTGCTACGCGCACGACGCGTCGCCGCAGCTGCGGCGGGAGGTGCTCTGGCCGCTGGCGGCCGCCGTCGTGGTGGCGTGCGTCGTCGGCGTCTACCAGGCGCTCGTGGACATCCGGTTTCTGAGCGGGCACCTGTGGCCGCACATGGAGCGTGCGGCGGGCACGCTGATGGACGCGAATGCGTTCGGCATGATCGCCGCGCTCTGGGGCCCGGCGCTCGTCGCCCTCGTGCTGCCGGGAGGGGGCACGCGCGCGGTCGTGACGGCGGCCCTCGCGCTCGGCCTGTCGGTGCTCGGCGTCTGGGCCTCCGGGTCGCGCACGGCCCTCGTCGCCGTCATCGCGGGCCTCGTGGCGGTCGCGATCCATGCGTGGCGCGCCTGGCGCGAGGCCGACGCGCACGCGCCACTGGCGTCGCGGCGCCACCTCGTCGTGGCGGGAGTGGTCGCGGGGGTGGCGGTCGCGGCCGTGGCCGTGATGTTCCAGACACCCGGCATCACGGCCTTCGAGCGCGCGCGCCATCTCATTCCCGGTCTCGAGACGACCGTCGGGCACTCGTTGTGGCTGCTCTGGGATCGCATGGGCTACGGCGCCGCGGCGCTGCTGATGATCCAGGAGCACCCCTGGATCGGCGTCGGCGTCGGCGGGTACCACACGCTGGTGCACGACTTCGCCAGGGCGGCCGGCGGCTACGATCTGCCGCCCGACAACGCGCAGCACTGGCTCCGGCATCACGTCGCGGAACTCGGCGTGCTCGGCGCCCTGCCGATCGTCGCGTGGACGCTGCTGTTCCTGCGCGCGCTCGTCACCCCGTCACGAACCGCGAGTGCCGCCCCGGGACTGCTGCGCGGCGCGCTCGTCGCCCTCGGGCTGATCTCGCTCGTCGGCATGCCCGGCCAGGCGGCGGCCGTCGTCATCACGTTCTGGACGTTCGCGTTCTGGTATCTCCACGACAGCGGGCTCGACGAGTCGCGGCCCGTGACGCCGTGGCCCGCCGCGCGTACGCGCGTGGTCTGGGCACTCGCGATCGGCCTCGTGGCCGTTCATGCGGCGGCCACCTACGTCGAGGCGCGCGGCTCCCTGCGTCCGGCCGAGCGCGCCGTGCGCTTCGGGTGGGACTACCGCTACGGCGTCTACGACATCGAGCGTCCTCCCGAGGGCGCGCCCTACCGCTGGACGATGACGCGGGGGCTGATGGTGGTGCCGGTGGCAGGATCCGTGCTGCGGTTCGAGGCGTGGATCGACCATCCGGACGCCGATGCGCATCCGGTCGCCGTCCGCGTGTGGGCCGGCGATGCTCTGGTGGCGTCGGCCACGCTCCGCCGGGGCGAACGCGTGACCGCGGACATCCGCGCGCCGGCGGGACGCAGCCGGATCATCCTGCGCACGGAAGTGGACCGCGCGTGGCGTCCCATGGACCACGGCGGCACGGACCCACGAGAACTCGGCCTCGCCATTGCCGACTGGCACTGGGTCCGCTGAGACGTACAAACACGAAGGTCACGTCCGCCTCCGCGGCCGGAGGCCGCTACGGCGTGACCTCGCCGAAGCTCGCCTGATCCCTGAGGCGAGCGGAGGCGGGAAGGCCACGAAGACGCACGACAAACGTTCTCTTCAGAGATCCAGTCGGGAACCGGATCCTTGAATTGATCGGCTCTTCGTGCGTCCTTCGTTTCTTCGTGACCTTCGTGTTTGTCCGTAATCAGCGTTTGCCGATGGCCGCGTAATCCTGGAACGTGAACATGCGGGCGTTCAGGCGGTCCATGTTGCGGTTGAAGGCGCCGACAAGCCCGGTCAGCGGGTCGCCGCTCTCGTGGCCGACGTGCTCGGCGCGTGCGGGCACACGCTCGAGACGCGCCTCCTCGGCGATCGGCGCGCGGTAGACGATCTCCACCTGGCTGAACCCGCTGGCGTGCAGCAGGTACTGCAGCGTGTCGGGGTGCACCGGCCGGACGTGCGTGAGGTCGCGGATGTAGCTCTCGAAGAACGCCACCCAGCACGCCGGATTGATCGTCTCGAGGACCAGCGGCGCGCCGGGGCGCAGCTTGTCGTAGGCGGCCTGCAGCAGGCGCGTGAGGTAGTCGGGTTCGAGATGCTCGACGACCTGCACGGCGATCAAGCCGCCGAGTGAGGCATCCGGCAGGCGGGCCAGGTAGCCGAGCGCATCGCCCGCGGCCGCCTCGAGGCCGCGCGCGCGGCACACCTCGACCATCTCCGGATTCAGATCGAGGCCGCGCGCCGCGATGCCGGCCTCGCGCAGCAGATCGAGGAACTCACCCCGGCCGCAGCCGATGTCGAGGACATCTGTGTGGCCGGCGAAGTACGGCACGAAGTCGGCGAGGCGCGCGCGGATCTCCACCTCCGACCCGCGGAAGCGATCCTCGAAGCCCACGTACTTGTAGGCGTCGCCCGTGGCCGCGGTTGCGGCCGGCGCCGGATCGCCCGCGGCG
>JAUXWO010000110.1 GCA_030680175.1 Vicinamibacterales bacterium | reverse complement strand
GCAGTTCGTGCACCCCGTCGGGTTGCAGAATCTGCCTCGTTTTAGTTGTCACGGTGCCAGACCCCGATCCGGCTAGAAGCGGTCCAGGTTCATGACCTTCGTCCAGGCGGCGACGAAGTCCGTCACGAACTTCTCCTGCGCGTCCCCGCTGCCATAGACCTCGGCCAGCGCCCGGAGCTGGGAGTTCGAACCGAAGACGAGATCCACACGGGTGCCGGCCCACTTCACCTTGCCCGACTTGCGGTCGCGCCCCTCGAACACATCCGCCGCGTCCGAGACCGGCTTCCACTCCGTGCCCATGTCGAGCAGGTGCACGAAGAAGTCGTTGGTGAGCGTCTCGGGCCGCGTCGTGAACACCCCGTGCGCGGCCTGGCCGGCGTTGGCCTTCAGCACACGCAGGCCGCCCACGAGCACCGTCATCTCCGGCGCCGTCAGCGTCAGCAGCTGCGCCCGGTCAACGAGCAGCTCCTCGGCCGGCACGGTGTACCGGGTCTTGAGGTAGTTGCGGAAGCCGTCCGCCAGCGGCTCGAGCACGGCGAACGCCTCCACGTCGGTCTGCTCCTGCGAGGCGTCCATGCGCCCCGGCGTGAACGGGACCGTCACGGCGTGACCGGCCTTCTTCGCGGCCTGCTCGACTCCGGCGCATCCGGCCAGCACGATCAGGTCCGCCAGCGAGACCTGCTTGCCGCCCTTCTGCGCGCCGTTGAACTCGCCCTGGATGCCCTCGAGCGCCTTCAGCACCTTCGCGAGCCGGGCCGGCTCGTTCACCGCCCAGTCCTTCTGCGGCGCGAGACGGATGCGGGCGCCGTTGGCCCCGCCGCGCTTGTCGGAGCCGCGGAAGGTGGACGCCGACGCCCAGGCCGTCGAGACCAGCTCCGACACCGACAGGCCCGACGCCAGCACCTTCGCCTTGAGGGCGGCGACGTCCTTGTCGTCAATCAGCTCGTGATTGACCGCGGGGATGGGGTCCTGCCAGAGCAATTCCTCCGTGGGGACCTCCGGACCGAGGTACCGCTCGCGCGGGCCCATGTCGCGGTGCGTCAGCTTGAACCACGCGCGGGCGAACGCGTCGGCGAACTGATCCGGGTTCTCGAGGAACCGGCGGGAGATCTGCTCGTACGCCGGGTCGAACCGCAGCGAGAGGTCCGTGGTCAGCATCGCCGGCGCGTGGCGCTTCGACCGATCGTGCGCGTCCGGCACGGTGTTCGCACCCCCGCCGCCCTTGGGCGTCCACTGGTGCGCGCCGGCCGGGCTCTTCGTCAGCTCCCATTCATAGCCGAACAGGTTCCAGAAGAAATTGTTGCTCCACCGCGTCGGTGAGGACGTCCAGGTGACCTCCAGCCCGCTGCTGATCGTGTCCGCGCCCTTGCCGGAGCCGTAGCTGCTCGCCCAGCCGAAGCCCTGCGCCTCGATGGGCGCCGCTTCCGGCTCGGGGCCGACGTGCGCCGCATCGCCGGCGCCGTGCGTCTTGCCGAAGGTGTGGCCGCCGGCGATGAGCGCCACCGTCTCCTCGTCGTTCATCGCCATGCGCGCGAACGTCTCGCGGATGTCCTTGGCCGCGGCCACTGGGTCGGGGTTGCCGTCCGGACCTTCCGGGTTGACGTAAATCAGCCCCATCTGGACCGCGGCGAGCGGATTCTCGAGCTGCCGCGAGTGAATCTTCCCATCCGCTTCGTCGTCGGACGGCAGCACCGCGCCGGCCTTTTCGACGCCCTCGGATCCGTGCGCGTAGCGCACGTCACCCGCCAGCCACTTGCCCTCCGCGCCCCAGTAGATGTCTTCCTCCGGCTCCCAGATGTCCTCGCGCCCGCCGGCGAAGCCAAAGGGCGTGAAGCCCATCGTCTCCAGCGCGACGTTGCCCGCGAGCACCATGAGATCGGCCCAGGAGATCTTCCGGCCGTACTTCTGCTTGACCGGCCAGAGCAGCCGGCGCGCCTTGTCGAGGTTGACGTTGTCGGGCCAGCTGTTGAGGGGCGCAAAACGCT
Organism: Vicinamibacterales bacterium; assembly: GCA_030680175.1. Lineage (GTDB taxonomy): Bacteria > Acidobacteriota > Vicinamibacteria > Vicinamibacterales > UBA2999 > JAUXWO01. The sequence goes on along the minus strand of JAUXWO010000110.1, from coordinate 52,749 downwards.
GGCTGCCGTTCCCGGCGCCGCCGCGGCCGTCGCCCGTGCGGTACGTGCCGGCGCTGTGCCAGGCCATCCGGATGAAGAGCGGGCCGTAGTGGCCGAAGTCCGCCGGCCACCAGTCCTGGGAGTCGGTCATCACCGCCGCGAGATCCTTCTTCACGGCGGCCAGATCGAGGCTCTGGAATTCCTCGGCGTAGTTAAAACCCGGATCCATGGGATCGGACAGCGACGAGCGCTGGTGCAGCACCTTGAGGTTCAGCTGATTCGGCCACCAATCCCTGTTGGTGGTGCCGCTGCCAGCAACGGGTTTGAACGGGCACTTCGCTTCGGTTGACATGGGTTCTCTACCTTTGGTCGTGCGGCCCCACCACTCAGTCCAGTGTGGAGTCCGGAGGATTCGTTGCCGTCAGGCGGATTCGGCTCTCCGCGCCGCGGCCATCACGGCGAGCGGTGGGGGACGGCGGCCGAACCCCTCCATTATTGTGCCGTTCACGACGCAGGTGAAAGACATCGTTCGTCTAACAGTGATAGCCTCAGGCTATGGATCGGACCGCCCCGCTCCCCTGCTCCCTGCGCCAGTTGCAGTACCTCGTCGCCGTCGCCGACCTCGGCGGCTTCCGCAAGGCCGCCGACGCCTGCCATGTGTCGCAGCCGTCGCTCAGCGCGCAGATCGCCCAGGTCGAGCAGGCCCTCGGCGTGCAGATCTTCGAGCGGGACCGCCGCCGCGTCCGCCTCTCCGCGGCCGGCGCGCCCATCGTCGATCAGGCGCGGCAGGTGCTGCTCGCCATGCGCGACTTGACCGACATCGCGCGCCGCCAGGGCAACCCGCTCGGCGGCACCGTCCGCATCGGCGTCATCCCGACCGTGTGCCCGTACCTGTTGCCGGACGTGACGCCCGCGCTCGCGCGCGACCTGCCGGACCTGACGATCGTGTGGCGGGAGGAGAAGACCGACGGGTTGATCCGCGCGGTGACGTCGGGCGCGCTGGACGGCGCGATCCTCGCGCTCGAGGGGGATCTGCCCGGGATGGCACACGAGGTGATCGGGCTCGATCGCTTCGTGCTCGCGGCCGCACCGGGCCACCCGCTGGTGAAGTCGTCGCGGCCCGCCACCGCCGAGACACTCGAGGGCGCGCGCGTCCTGCTGCTCGAGGACGGCCACTGCTTCCGCGATCAGGCGCTCGCGGTCTGCGCGCGCGCCGGCGCGACCGAGGAGGGCTTCCGCGCCACGAGCCTCTCGACGCTCGTGCAGATGGTGGGACGCGCCAACGGCGGCGTGACGCTCCTGCCGGCCCTGGCTGTGCCGGTGGAGAACCGCCGCGGCCAGCTCGCCGTCCGCCCCTTCACGCGCGCCGGCCCCTCGCGCACGCTGGCGATGATCTGGCGCAAGGGATCGGCGATGGCCACGCCGCTCAAGGCCGTGGCCGCATCGGTTCGCCGGCAGGTCGGACGGGGATGATCGCGGGCAGCGATCGGCTGCCAGCGATCGGCTATCAGCTTCCAGCGCTGAAAGCCGAAAGCTGAGAGCTGATCGCCATCGTCCCGTCTAGCGCGCTTTGCGTTCGCCGATCGCCCAGAGGTACGACGACGTCCGCATGAAGATCTGGCCGTCGGAGATCGCCACCGTGCTCAGGCAGTACGGCGAGCAGTCGCCGAGCAGCGAGTTCGACGCGAGGATCTCGAACTTCGGCCCCGCCTTGTACACCGTCGTCAATCCCTCTTCCTCGGTGGTGACGTAGATCTTGCCGTCGGCGAGGATCGGCGACGCGCTGTAGGTGCCCGAGGGCAGCCGCTCGGGGCCGTACACCGTCTTGCCGGTCTTCACCTCCAGCGCGAACGCCACGCCGTTGTCGCGGACGATGTACAGGAGCGTCCCGTCGCTCACCGGCGTCGGCACATCCGGCCCCTGCGCGAACTGCCACGCCACGTGCGAGCTGGCCACGTCGCCGTTGCCGCCGGGGCGCATGGCGGTCATGGGGTTGTTCCGCGTCGGCGCGATGATCAGGCCATCCACGATCGTCGGCGACGCCACGATTCGGTACGCGCGGTTGCGCGTGGGGTTCAGGACGTCGGCCCGCCAGTACTCGCGACCCGTCGCCGGGTCGTGCCCCGAGACGATGTCGCCGCCGGTGATGATGAGCTCGGCGCGGCCGTTGGCCTCGATCCAGGCGGGGGTGGTGTAGGAGTCCGGTGATTCGTGCAGGGCCGGCGACGGCCGCTCCACGCGCCAGAGGGTCTTGCCCGTCTGCGCATCGATCTTCATCACGTAGGACGGGTCGTCGGTCTTCATCCCGTGGAGGACCTGCACGTAGAGCACGTTGTCGCGCAGCAGCGGCGACGAGGCGTAGCCCCAGTTCAGTCCGAACTTGCCGTAGTCGGCCGGGATGTCGCGCGACCAGATCTCCGTGCCGGCGAAGTCGAACGCCTTGAGGACGCCGTAGCCCGTCATCACCCACACGTACCGCCCGTCGGTGACGGGCGAGGGCGACGACATGTTCTGCTTGCGCTCCATGTGATTCGCGTTCACAAGGAGGCGCTTCCAGGCGACGTCCTGCTTCCGGCGGTCGACGGCCCACAGCTCGAGCTCGCCGGTGTTGGCGCCGGTGGCGACGTTCAGGAAGATCATGTCGCCCCAGATGATGGGCGTCGATCCGCTGTAGGCCGGCAGTGGCAGCTTCCAGGAGACGTTCGTCGTTTCGATCCTCTCGCAGGTCACGGGCACGAGCGGGCGGCCCTCCTGCCCGCCCCCGCCCCCACCGCCGGGACGGCGCTGCGGCGGCTGTGCCGCCTCGGCCTCGATCATCGTCGGGCCGCTGGCGAACGCGTCTTCGGCCGCTGGCGCCTCCGACGGCACGCACTCGGCATTCCACGACACGGGCAGCCCCGTCTCGGTGCTGACCCCGTCATGCGACGGCCCACGCCAGTGCGGCCAGTGCTGCGCCATGCCGACGGTGCCGCCGACGAGAAACAGCAGAGCAGTCAGACCGAGTAGACGTCGCATGTACGTAACTCCCGTTGGATAAGGTTCGCGTTCCCTCGATGGGCCCGTGCTGTCCTCATGATGACTCAAGTGGCCTGCCTCCGGTGTGGTCCCCGGCCGCTACCTCGACCGTCGGTCGCCGATCGCCCAGAGGTACGACGACGTCCGCAGGAAGATCTGGCCTTCGGAGATCGCCACCGTGCTCAGGCAGTACGGCGAGCAGTCGCCCAGCAGCGAATTCGAGGAGAGAATCTCGAACTCCGGCCCCGCCTTGAAGACCGTCGTCAGGCCTTCCTCCTCGGTGGTCACGTAGATCTTGCCGTCGGCGAGGATCGGCGAGGCGCTGTAGGTGCCCGGCGGCAGCCGCTCGGGCCCGTACACCGTCTCGCCGGTCTTCACGTCGAGGGCGAACACCACGCCGTTGTCGCGGACGACATACAACAACGTGCCGTCGCTCACCGGCGTCGGCACGTCCGGCCCCTGCGCGAACTGCCACACCACATGCGATCCGGCCACGTCGCCGTTGCCGCCGGGGCGCATGGCGGTCATCGGGTTGACCCGCGTCGGTGCGATGATCAGGCCATCGACGATGGTCGGCGAGGCGACGATGCGGTAGTTGGTGGCGCGCTGCGGGTTGAGCACGTCGGCACGCCAGTACTCACGACCCGTCTCCGGGTCGTGCCCGGAGACGACGTCGCCACCGGTGATGATGAGCTCGGCGCGGCCGTTGGTCTCCACCCAGGCCGGGGTCGTGTAGGCGTCGGGCGACTCGTGCACGGCGGGCGACGGGCGCTCCACGTGCCAGAGCGTCTTGCCCGTCTGCGCATCGATCTTCATCACGTAGGACGGGTCGTCGGTCTTCATCCCGTGCAGCACCTGCACGTAGAGCGCGTTGCCGCGCAGCAGCGGCGACGAGGCGTAGCCGAAGAGGATGCCGAACGTGCCGTAGTCGGCCTGGATGTCGCGCGACCAGATCTCCGTGCCGCTGAAGTCGAACGCCTTGAGCACCCCGTGGCCCGTCATCACCCAGACGTAGCGGCCGTCGGTGACGGGCGAGGGCGTCGACATGTTGTGCTTGTTCGCCATCTGGTTCGCCTTCACGAGGAGGCGCTTCCAGGCGACGTCCTGCCTGGTGCGATCGATGGCCCAGAGTTCGACCTCGCCGGTGTTGGCGCCGGTGGCGACGTTCAGGAAGATCATGTCGCCCCAGATGATGGGCGTCGAGCCGGAGAAGGCCGGCAGCGGCAGCTTCCAGGCGATGTTCGTCGTCTCGATCGTCTCGCACGTCACCGGCACGAGCGGGCGGCCTTCGCGCGGCGGTCCCCCGCCGCCGGGGCGGCCCTGGGGCGGCTGGGCCGACTCGGCCTCGCGCATCATCGGGCCACTGGCGAACGGGGCGTCCACCTCGGGCGCCTCCGACGGCACGCACTCGGCATTCCACGACACCGGCAGCCCCGTCTCGGTGCTGACGCCGTCATGCGACGGCCCACGCCAGTGCGGCCAGTGCTGTGCCATGCCGGCGGTGCCGCCGATGACGACGAGCAGGACAGTGAGACCAAGGCAACGACGCATCTGTTCAGTGCTCCCGGATGAGGTTGATGGGCCGGGGACAGAGCCCGACCTCATGGGGGGACTACTTGATTCGGAGGCCTCGGGTTTACCGGGATCGACACGTCACTGTGACGGGCGGCAGCCCGGACGAACCGCCACCGCGCGGCCGGGCGGGTACGACGCAGGCCAGCATTGATGAGCTGGCTCACACCGCTCGTGAATCACGTGGCGTGGGAAGCCACGTCCGGCTGCAACGGCGGCTGGGTACGGCAGGACTGGAGGCGCGGCCCGCCTTCGCTCGCGCCATGCGCGAGCTTCGGCAGGCCTAGCAGCTCACGCAGCGGTGGTTGTTCTTCGCGCCCAGCTTCTCGAGCAGCGCCATCGTCGCCGGGAACGGCTCCACGCGCTGGACGGGGCCGTTGGCCATGTCCACGGTGGTCTGGCCGCGGCGGTTGACGACCGTCGGGTCCGCGCCTTTGGAGACGAGGTAGAGGATCATCTCGTTGTCGCCGCGTGCGGCCGCGTGGTGGATCGCGGTGTTGCCCTCGTGGTCGGCGGCGTTCACGTCGGCGCCGAGTTCCTCGATCAGATACTGCACGGCGGCCATCATGCCGCCCGGCGCCACGTGGTGCGAGTTGCCGGCGAAGCCCTTGCCGTAGCCGACGCCCGCGGCCGCCTGGAGCGGCGTCACGCTCGGCCCGCCGGGCGGGATCGGAGGCGCGGAGGCGACATCCGGTCCGCCGTCATCGCCGTCCACGGGCGGCCCACGCCGAATCGGCGTCGCCAGCGTCGGGATGTTCGGGTCGGCGCCGGCCGCGACGAGGACCTTCATCATCGCCACGTCGCTCGCGTACGCCGCGCGCCAGAACGGCGTGGCGCCGATCTCGTCGACGTTCGACTGGTCGAAGTTGTAGGACGAGAACCAGACCTTGCGCGACAGCCGCGCGTCCGGGTCCGCGCCCTTCGCCAGCAGCGCCTGCACGAGGTCGACGTAGGTGTGCCGCTGCTGCAGGTGCGCGCGCGGCTGCGGATAGGCGGCAATCGGCGCCCACTGCACGTTGATGGCGCCGTAGAGCGGCGTGACGCCTGCCTGGTTCGCCAGATTGGGATCCGCGCCGCGGTCGAGCAGGTACATCGCGATGTCGAAGTGGCCGTTGATGGTCGCGATCACGAGGGGCGAGGTCCGGTCGCCGGGGCTCGCCTGATTGACGTCGGCGCCGCCCTCGACGAGCGCCTCGACGCTCGAGAGCCCACCCTGCCTCGCGGCGAAGTGCAGCGCGCTCAGCCCGCCCTGCGCGCCGATCAGCTCGTTGTAACGGAACCCGCGCGTCACGCCGGGGATGTCCTGCACCGCGGCTGCAGCCGCGGCCGGCGTCTGGGCGGGCCGGCCCGTGCCCTCGCCATCAGCGCTGAGCGCCGCCAGATCCACGAACTTCGAGACGGCGTTGGCCGTGGCGCCGCGTGCGAGGAGCACACGCACCACTTCGTGCCGGTCGCGGGCGGCGGCGAACATCAGCGCCGTCTGCTCGTGCGCGGCTTCCGTCGCGTTGGGATCGGCCTTGGCATCGAGCAGCGCCGTCACGGCCTCCACGCTGCCGGACGAGGCCGCGAGCATCAGCGGCGTCGCCCCGGTGGACGTGCGCGCGTCCACGTCGGCCGCCGCGCCCACCAGCCGGGTGACGACGGCGGCGGCGCCCGCGCGGCTGGCGACGTGCAGGGGGGTGAACGCGCCGAGCCGGGTCGTAGCCCGCGTGTTCGCGCCGGCATAGAGCAGCATCTCGGCCAGCTCCGCATCGCCGTAGGTGGCCGCCCAGTGGAGCGCGGTCATGCCGTCGCCCTGCGCCGCACTCACGTCCCCGCCCTGCTGGAGCAGCGTGCGCACCGCCGCGCGGTCGCGCGCCATCGCGGCATCGGCGACGGCGGACGACGCGTCCCAGGCGCGCACAGACGCGCCGGCCGCGAACGTGCCGGCCAGAACGAGCAGCATGCCGGTCCGGAAGTAGTTGCCTCTCACGATCCCGTCTCCTCTTCGCGCCCTCACGCGCCGCCGTCGGCGGTCAGCTTTCGGCTATCAGCTGTCGGCTCTCGGCTTTCAGCGCTCAGCTCTCAGCCGTCGGCCATCGGCCATCGGGACCAGCACCGGAAGCTGGCAGCTGAGAGCTGAGAGCCGGAAGCCGGGAGCCGAGAGCTGATCGCCGACAGTATTCTTTACGACGTCCGCGCCTCATTCAGATCGAGGGCGCGGGTGCTGTCGCCAAACGATTCCTGCTCGATGTCGAGCGCGTGCAGCATCCCGAGCATCGGGTTGGCCATCGGCGTGCCGTCCTCGGTCGGGATGTGAATGTTGCCCTTGAGGCGTCCGCCGGCGTGGCCCAGCACGATGAGCGGGCAGCGCTTGTGGTTGTGCGTGTTCGAGTTGCCCATCGGCGATCCGTAGACGATCAGGCTGTTCTCGAGCACGTTGCTCTCGCCGTCGGGGGTGTTCTTCAGCTTCTCGAGGAAGTAGGGGAGCATCCCGACGTGGTACGTGTTGATCTTCTGGAAGTCCTCGATGCGATCCTCGCGCTCGAGGTGGTGCGAGCCCGTGTGGAACGGCGCCGTGGATCCGCTGGCCGCGAACACGCGGTTCGACACGTCGCGGCTCATCTTGAAGGCGAACACGCGCGTCAGGTCGGAGGCGAACGCCACGACCTGCAGGTCGAACATCAGCTTGACGTGCTCCTCGAAGGAATCGGGCACGCCGATGGGGGCTTCGGGCAGCTCACGCGCTTCGCCGCTCGTGTTGTGCGCCTCCACCTTCTGGATGCGCCGTTCGATCTCGCGCACGTCTTCGAGGTAGGCGGCCAGCCGCTGGCGGTCCGCCACGCCGAGGCCCGACGAGAGGTCCGCCACCGACTCGGTGATGAAGTCGAGGATGCTGCGGTCGCGCTGCCGTCGGATCGCCCGCGCCTCGGGCGTGGCGCCCACGCCGAAGAGCTGATCGAAGACGACCCGCGGGTCGCGGATCATCGGCAGCGGATCGTTCGGCGAGGCCCAGCTGATCGAATCGGTGTAGACGCAGGAGTAGTTGTAGGAGCAGCCGCCCGCCTGATCGATGTTCTCGATGCAGAGCTGCATCGACGGGATCGGCGTGTCCTGGCCCGCCTGCCGCGCGTAGATCTGATCGAGCGAGATCCCCGCATGCACGTCCGAGCCCTGCGTCTGCCTGGGCTTGGCCTGCGTCAGGAACACCGCCGCCGACCGGAAGTGGTCGGCGCCGATCTCGGACGGCGCAAACGCCTCGGCGTTGCGCACGTCGGTGTTGCTCACGATGGTGAGGTAGTCCCGATAGGCCTCGAGCGGCTTCAGGCTGGTCGGCGAGAGGTCGAAGCCCGTGCCCGCCGCCGCCGGCGCCCACAGGTGCTTCTTGACGCCGTACGCCGTGCTGCCGGCGGACCCGTGCACCATCTCGATCGTCACGAGCCGTGTCTTGGCCTGCTGCACCCTGGCCCACGCCGTCCCGGCCGGCACCATGGCGTCGAGCATCGGCAGCGCCATGGTCACGCCCATGCCCTTCAGAACGGCTCGTCTCGAGACATGCTTCTTAGTCAAAATCACCGGCTGCTCCTCGCTCTTCGCTATTCGCCGTTCGCTATTCGCGCCTCGCTCTTGCCGGCGCGGTGCAGCGGGCAGGCCATTACCCACTACCCACTACCCACTACCCACTACCCACTACCCATTACCGCCCACTTGCCTCCGTCGTCGTCTCCGCGGCGGCGATGGCCATGGTGAACTGGTCGCTCCGCACGATGCCCTCGATGAACGAGGACAGGCGGTACCCGTCCCCGGCGGCGGCGCGGACGATGGCGCGGACGGCGGGCATGTCGGCGGGCTCGACGCCACGGCCGAGCGCGAAGGTCATCAGGTTCTCGGCGAAGCTCAACACGAGCGCGTCCTCATGCTTCAGCAGCGCCTGGCGGAGGCCGTCGGGGCCGTCCATCGGCGTGCCGTCGTACAGGTCGCCGCGCGCGTCCACCGGCGCGTCGCCGTCGCGGATGCGCCAGCGGCCCGTCACGTCGAAGTTCTCGAGCGCCAGGCCCAGCGGGTCGATCACGCGGTGGCACGAGTTGCACGCGGGGTTGGCGCGGTGCTCCTCCATGCGCTCGCGCACCGACAGGAGCTTCCCGCCGGCCGACGCGGTCGTCTCCTCGAGCTCCGGCACGTTCGGCGGCGGCGGGGGCGGCGGCGATCCGAGCAGCACCTCCATCACCCACTTGCCGCGCATCACCGGCGACGTGCGGCCGGCAATCGACGTGAGCGTCAGGATGCTGCCGTGACCGAGCACGCCGCGCCGGTAGTCCGGCACGGGCACGCGCTGATAGGTCTGGCCCGTCACGTTCGGCAGGCCGTAGTGCCGCGCGACGCGCTCGTTCGCGAACGTGTAGTCGGCCGTCAGCAGCTCGAGCAGGCTCCGGTCCTCGCGCACCAGCGAGTCGAAGAACAGCTCCGTCTCGCGCTTGAGCGCCTCGGCCAGCGTCCGGTCGAAGTACGGGAACTTGATGGGATCCGGCGACACCTGATCCACGTCCTGCAGCCGCAGCCACTGCGACGCGAACCGCGTGGCGATCGCCTCGCTGCGCGGGTCGGCGATCATGCGGCGCACCTGCGCCGTCAGCGTGGCCGGCGTCGACAGCGTGCCCTTCACCGCCAGCGCGAGCAGCTCCGCGTCCGGACCCGATCCCCACAGGAAGAACGAGAGCCGCGAGGCAAGCTCCACGTCGGCGATCCGGTAGGGCTGCCCCGCCCGCGCCGTGGACGGCGCCGGCTCGAGCCGGAAAAGGAACTGCGGGCTCGCGAGCAACGCCTCGATGGTGCGGGTGATGCCGTCCTCGAAGTCGCCGTCGCGACGGCCCTCCTCGTAGAACCGCATGAGCCGCTCGAAGTCGCGCGCCTCGACCGGCCGCCGGTACGCCTGCGTGGCCAGCCCGCGCACGATCTCCGCCGCGCAGGCCGCCTCGTCGGCGGGGCTCGTCGGCCGGCACGTGAACACCTTGCGCCGGCTCTCGGTTTCGGACACGCCCGTCACCTGATGCGGCCCGACGATGGCGAGCGTGCGGAGGTGCGGGAGGGTGGTGATGCCGAGCGCGATGCCGATTTCGGTGTCGGCCAGCGTGTGATCGATCGGCGCCATCAGGTCGTTGATGGGCCCCTCGAAGCGCTCGAGGAACGCCGCGGTCACGCGTCGCGCGCCCGCCTTCACGTGGACCGGCGCCGTGCGGATGGCCAGCCCCGTCGTCGCCTCGCGCATGCGCGGGTCCACCGGCAGGAGCGCCGCCCGCGCGCCGTCTATCGAGACCTCGATCTGCTCCCCGGGATTCGTGCTGCCGAAGAGGATGCCGAGCGGCTCGGCGAAGAACTCCATCCGGAATACGTAGTCGCCGTCAGCCGGGAACGTGTGCATCACGGAGAGGCCGCCGCGCGTGCCGAGCGGCGCGCCCTCGGCACGCTCGAGCTGCGAGTGCGTCTTCGGCAGGCGGTACGCGGACTCGGCCGCCGTCGCATGGGCATCGCCCACGGCGAGCGCGGCCACGCGGCTCGCGGCGCGGAGGTAGCCCTCCATCAGCGTGGGCGAGAAGCTCTGGGCCTCGGCGATGTTGTCGAAGCCGCGACTGATCGTGTCCGGCGGCAGGTACGCCGTCGCGTCCACATCGACGGCGAGCAGGTCGCGCACGGCGCGGACGTACTCGGCGCGGTTCAACCGCTGGAACGGCCGCCAGCCCGGCGTGGGACGCGCGGCGGCCGCGCGGTCCATGTGGCCTTCAAGCGCGGTCGCGAGCGCGGTGAGCGCCGCCGCCTCGGGACGCTTCGCCCCGGCCGGCGGCATCATGCCCGCGCGGAGCTTGCGGATCATCTTCTCGGAGGTGCCGGCCGCGTCCATCGCGTGCGCGGCGTCGTAGCCGGCCAGCGACAGTCCGCCGGCCTTCGCGCGATCGCTGTGGCACGTGCCGCAGTACTCGGCGACCATCGCCGTCTGCTGATCGACGGTCAGCGCCGCGGTCGTGTTGTGAGAGACGGCCATCGCGGGCGTGGATCGCCCGCGCACCTGCTCGCCTCCGGCCTGGGGTCCGGCCGTGAGGGCCAGCATCAGCGCCGCTCCGGCCAGGATCGTGATTCCGACTCGTGTCATGCCTGGTCCCCGCCCGTCTCGCCGCACGCCGCCAGAGTATGGCTGAGACGCCGTTTGGCCCTGATGCGGGAAGTATACGCGACCCGGAATGCAAACCAACCGCACCCGGACGCCGTCTGACAGGGCATGACGCCCCCCCTCCGCCCCTTCCGGCATCGCGCCGCCGTCGGCCTCGTCCTGCTGGCGGGCGCCGCCGCGCTCCTGAGCCTCACGGTGCATGCGCAGGACAACGCGCGCGACGCCGAGCGGCTGGCCACGGCGCTGGCGCTGCGGGAGGGCATGACCGTGGTCGAGCTCGGGGCCGGCACCGGGGATCTCACGGTGGCCGTGGCGCGGATCGTGGGCCCGGCGGGGCGCGTCTACAGCAACGAGATCAACCCCGACCGGCGCGCCGACATCCGCAAGGCGGTGGATGCCGCCGCCCTCTCACACGTCACCATCGTCGAAGGCCAGGCGGCGCACGCCAACGTGCCCGAGGCCTGCTGCGATGCCGCCTTCATGCGGAACGTCTACCACCACTTCGGCGACCCCGCCGCGATGAACCGCAGCCTGTTCGCGGCGCTGAAGCCCGGCGGCCGGATCGCGATCATCGACTTCCCGCCGCGCCGTGGCGGCGAGAGCGCGCCGCCCGGCGCACGCGCCGAGTCCAACCGCCACGGCGTCACCCCCGAGACCGTGATCGAGGAACTCGAGGCCGCCGGCTTCCAGATCGTCAGCACCGATCGCCCCTCGGGGCGCTGGTTCATGGTGGTCGCGCAGAAGTAACCGTACGGACAAACACGAAGGACACGAAGGCTGGCCTTCGTGTCCTTCGTGTTTGTCCGTGATTGCTACTCGACGATGACCGGCGCGATGCAGTCGGCCTCGGTCCCGCGGACCGGCAGCCAGCGCGCGAACTCCGGGTGCGACGACGCCAGCATCAGGATGGGCTCGAGGCCCGCGGCGTCGAAGAGCACGGGCTCGGTGGCGCCCTCCGCCAGCCGGGCGCCGAGCGCCTGGCGGAACGCCGCGAAGCCCGGCACCTCGAACACCAGATAGTAGAGCTGTCGCGGCACGCCGGCCTCCGGGATGCGGCGATGCGCGAGGCAGCGCGGCTCGAGGCGCGCCGCCTCCATCCCCGTCACGCGCGCCATCACCGCCAGATCCTCCGGCGCGATACGCCCGCCCACCTCCGAGGCGAGCGCCAGCGGAATGCCGGCCGCCTGCGGCGTGTTGAGCGTCTCCATCACGCGGCTGAAGAGCTGCCGGAAGAGCCGCATCGGCAGCTCGCGTGGCGGCCGGAGCGACACGACCGGCGCGGCCGGATCCAGTGACGCGGCGTCCACCGCCACGGTCCACGACTCGAGTTCGTTTCCCCGCACCGTAAACGGCTCCGACCGCGCATCGTCGAGCGTCTGCACGAAAAGGTAGCCGAGTCCAGCCACGACGAAGAGGCCGGCGATGATCTTGAAGGCAGGATGCTTGGGGCGGGTCTTCACCCCAGCATTCTACTGGCCCTGAACGGATGGGCTTGCATCTCGGCGCCCGATCTGTTTCGATCGCAGCTGATCCGGCTCATCCACGCAAGTGACGAGCCACCTTCTGCCTTGCGGATCACGGCCGGCGCCACTGCCCGCCGCCGCCTCGGGCCGCCACGCGGCCACCGTGTATCCCCGCCACCCCACGACAGGGCGGGAACGATTCAAGACGTGCGCCGCGCTCTCGCCCACACCGGCGTCGGGAGCGCGCGTCGTCTCACAGGGAGACCCATGCGCCAGCCACAGGACACCCCCGTCGACGACTCCACCGACACGCACCTCGACGCCATCTGGAAGCGTGCCTACGAGGCACGCACCCGCGAAGACCTTCAGCGCCTCTACGCCGACTGGGCGCGCACGTATGACGCGGACCACGAGAAGGTCGGCTTCTTCGGCCATCGGCTGACCGCCGACGTGCTGGCGCGCCACACGACACGCCACGACATGGCGCGCGTGCTCGACGCGGGGGCGGGGACGGGCGCGGCCGGCGAGGCGCTGCATGCGCTCGGCTTCCGCCGGCTGGTCGGCGTCGACCTGAGCGACGACATGCTGAAGGTGGCGCGCGGCAAGGGGATCTACCGCGAGACGGTCGTGGCCGACCTCTCGGTGCCGCTCGATGCGTTCGCGGCGGGCAGCTTCGACGCGGCGGTGCTCGTCGGCGTGTTCTCCTTCGGCCAGGCGCCGGCCGAGACCCTCGACGAGATTGTGCGGCTCGTGCGATCCGGCGGCGTCGTCGCCTTCACGATGCGCACCGACTTCCACGCGGCCGACGCCATGGGCGTCCGCAGCCGCATGGAGGCGCTCGAGGCGCGCGGCGCATGGCGGCTGCTCGAGTGCACCGACCCGCTTCCGTACCTGCCGCACAAGGACCCCGAGGCCATGTTCCAGGTGTGGTGCTACCGCGTCACCGGGGACGTGGAGGCCGAGGTGGAGGACGGCTTCGAGGAGGCGATCCGCGAAGCGCTCACCGGCGACGACTGGGTGAAGAAGATCGACCACGCGTGGATCTGGGACTCGGCGGCGTCCCGGCTCTACGAGCGCTACACGCAGACCCCCGGCTACTACCTGACCGACTGCGAGGAGGAGATCCTCCGCGATCACGCGGCCGAGATCGTCGGCGGCGAGCCGCTTATCGTCGAGCTCGGCTGCGGATCCGCGCGCAAGATCCGCCACGTGCTGCGCGCCGCGGTCGCGCGCGGCGGCCCGGTGCGCTACATCCCGATCGACGTCTCGCCCGGCGCCCTCAAGTCCACGACCGCGGAGGTGCGGCAGCTGTTCGGCGACCGCGTCCAGGTGGAGCCGCGCCATGGCCTGTTCGAGGAGATCCTCCCCGGCCTCCCCATCGGCGAGCCCAAGCTCGTGTTCTTCTTCGGCTCGTCCATCGGCAACCTCGATACCATCGCGGACACCGTGGCGTTCCTCGACCGGCTCCGCACGCGGCTCAACCCCGGCGACCGCTTCGTCGTCGGCATCGACCTGCACAAGGACGAGGGCGTGCTCGAGCGCGCCTACAACGAGGAGGAATGGTGCCGCTCCTTCTTCGTTCACATGCTGCGCCGCATCAACGAGCACCTCGGCGCCGACTTCGACCCGCGGGTCTTCGAGCTGTCCTCCACGTACGAGATCGAGGCGCCCTACGAGGGGCTGCGCACGCGCCGCATGAGCCTGCGCATCGCTCCGACCGCGCCGCAGCACACGTGGATCCGCAAGCTCGAACTCGAGGTGCATCTCGAGCCCGGCCAGCCCGTGCAGGTCGGCATCTCGCGCAAATACGAGCCGGCGCAGATCGCCACGCTCGCGCGGATGGCCGGCCTCCGGTTGACCCGCCAGTGGTTCGACACGCGCCACTGGTTCTCCCTGAACGAACTCGTGCGCGACGACGACCCACAGGGCGCGGTGTGATCCGGCTGGAGCAGGCATCGCGTACGTTCACACGCGCGTCGGGCGAGCCCGTGTACGCGCTGAAGGGCCTCGACCTCGAGATCAGGAAGGGCGAGACCCTGGCCCTGCTCGGGCCGAGCGGCTGCGGGAAGACGACGACCCTGCGCCTGATCAACCGGCTGATCGAACCCTCGTCGGGGCGCATCGTGGTGGGCGGCGAGGACACGGCGGGACTCGACCCGGTGCGCCTGCGCCGGCGCATGGGCTACGTCGTGCAGAGCGGGGGGCTGTTTCCCCACCTGACCGTCGCGCGCAACGTGGGCCTGCTCTGCGAGATCGAGGGCTGGCGCCGGCCCGAGGTCGATCAGCGGGTCAACGAGCTGCTCGCACTCGTGCACCTGCCGCCCGCCGAGTTCCGCGACCGCCACCCCGGCGAGCTGTCCGGCGGCCAGCGTCAGCGCGTGGGCGTGGCGCGCGCGCTCGCCCTCGACCCCGAGATCCTGCTGATGGACGAGCCGTTCGGCGCGCTCGACCCAATCACGCGGACGGAGCTGCAGCGCGAGTTCCTCGAACTCGAGAAGCTCGTCGCGAAAACCGTGGTGCTCGTGAGCCACGACCTCGACGAAGCGTTCCTGCTCGGCGACCGTGTGGCGCTGCTCTCCGAGGGCGAGCTCGTGCAGCTCGGCACCCCGGATGCGCTCCGGTCGGCGCCCGCTACACCGTGGGTGGAACGCTTCCTGAGCGGGAGAGCGCAGTGAGCTCGCGTCGAGGCCCGGAGGACCTCGTCACGCCGGTCACGATGCGGTCCGCTGCGGACGACGACGCGGTGGCGTTCCGTGTTGGAACCGGGCTGCACCATGGCCGTTGGCTCTTCGTACGTGCCTTCGTCGCCTGCGTGCACTTCGTGTGTGTGGCGCCGTTACGCCCCGAGACCCCACGACGCCTCCATCTGTCCTTCGTGCGTGTCGTCGTGGCCTTCGTGATCTTCGTGTTTGTGATGCCTCTGCCGGCGTCCGCGCGTCAGGACGCGCGCCTCGTCATCGGCTCCAAGAACTTCACGGAGTCGCGCATCCTCGGCGAGATCATGGCGCTGCTCATCGAGGCGCATACCGAAATCGAGGTGGATCACCGGAGCGGACTCGGGGGGACGCTCGTCTGCTTCACGGCGATCGAGCGGGGGGAGATCGATCTCTACCCCGAGTACACCGGCACGGCGTGGTCGATCATCCTGAACGAGACGGACCGCATCGACGACCGGCTGCGCGCGTTCCTCCATGTGCAGTCGCGCTTCCGCGAGCGGTACGACCTCGAGTGGCTGCCGCCGTTCGGGCTCAACAACAGCTACGCGCTGGCGATGCGCGAGGAGCAGGCGGCCGCGCTCGACGTCCGCACCATCTCCGACCTCATCCCCCACGCCGCGTCGCTCCGCGCCGGCTTCAGCATCGAGTTCGTGAACCGCGACGATGGCTGGCTCGGGCTCGGGCCGTTCTACGGACTCGCATTCGCGGGGGTGCGGGCCATGGAGCACGGCCTGGCGTACGAGGCCATCGCCGGCGGTGCCATCGACGTGATCGACGCCTACACGACCGACGGCAAGCTGCTGCGGTATCCGCTGCGGGTGCTCGAGGACGACCGCGGCTTCTTCCCGCCCTACAACGCGGCGCCGGTGCTGCGCGGCGAGACGTTGCGCGCGCACCCCGAGCTCGGGGCGCTCTTCGAGCGGCTCGCCTTCCGCCTGCCGGACCGCGTGATGATCGAACTCAACCACGCGGTCGAAGAGCGCGGGCGCGACTTCCGCGAGGTGGCCCGCGGCTTCCTGGTGGCCGAAGGCCTCATCGACGCCGACGAGGCGCTCGACGTGGACCCCGGCGCCGGGCGCGACGGCGTCGTCGCCTTCATGCTGGGACGCTGGGACGACACGCTGCGCCTCGGCTGGCGCCATCTGCAGTTGAGCCTGGCGGCCGTCCTGCTGGCGGTGCTGGTGGCCGTGCCGCTCGGCATCGCCGTGGCGCGCCACCGCGTGGCGGAGCGCATCGCGCTCGGAGCGGCGGGCATCGTGCAGACCATTCCGAGCCTGGCGCTGCTCGCGTTCATGATCGCGATTCCCGGGCTCGGCCTGTCGGTGCGATCGGCGATCGTGGCGCTCTTCCTCTACGCGGTGCTGCCCATCCTGCGCAACACGCACACCGGCCTGCGGAGCATCTCGCCGGAACTGCTCGATGCGGCGGTCGGCATCGGCCTCACGCCGCGGCAGATTCTCTTCCGCGTGCAGTTGCCGCTTGCCACGCGCACGATCATGGCCGGGGTGCGCACGGCGACGGTGATCAGCATCGGCGTCGCCACGCTGGCGGCCTTCATCGGCGCCGGCGGCCTCGGCGAGCCCATCGTCACGGGCCTGTACTTGAACGACACGCGCTTGATCCTGTCGGGGGCGATCCCCGCCGCGATCCTCGCCGTCGTCGCGGATGCGCTGCTCGGCCGCCTTGAGGTGTGGCTCACGCCGCGTGGCGTCCAGGCCGACGTCTGACACCATCCACGGATTTCGCGGATTTCGCGGATTTCGCCGAGCGACGCGAGGGGCCCCGACGTCACGTGTGACGGCACCGGCCCACACAGAGAACGCAGGACCAAGGGGCCTCTGCGTAATCTTCGTAATCTGCGGATTGTCAGAGGCCGAACTGCCGGAGGTGGTGATCCATGTGCTTGCGCGCGAGCCGGCCCCACTCGCGCGTCGACAGCGGCCCGAACAGCGGATGGGACGGGCCGGGCACGTCGAGGGGCGTGGTGCCGATGCGCTCGACGAGGTCGCGCAGGCGCTGGACGCCGGCCTCGACGTCGCCGGAGGCCGGGACGACGAGTTCGCGCGCGGTCGGCGCGCCCTTCGGAAACGGCAGGACGTAGAGCACGAGGTGCTTGAGCGGGAAGTGCTGGAACGCGCGGGGACCCTTCGGCCGCGTCGGCAGGTCGCCGAGCGCCATCTCCGCCGCCGCGCACAGGTGCCCCACCATCGCCCCGACCGTCATCGTCCCCCACTGCCGCGGGGATTCCGGCGTCAGCGTGGCTAACCGGTCAAGGATCGCAGTTCGTTCAACCGGATCGTGCAGTGTCTTCACTTTTCGCGCATCCCCAGGGGTCAGATCTTGATTCTGAGCGCAAGGATCAAGATCTGACCCCTGCTCACCGAGCGGGTACGGCCTCCATCAGCAGGGCCAGCGCGCGGCGCAGCGCCTGGCCGCCTGCCTGCGCGCCCTTGAAGTGGCCCAGACGCACGACGACAAGATCGTGCGAGGGCACGATGAGCGTCGTCTGGCCGCCGGCGCCCGCCATGTAGTACGCCGCGATCGGCACCGGGAACGTGCCCGTGCCGTTCAGCCAGAAGAACCCGCCGTAGATCGGCCGGCCATCGGCCTTCCACGCCGGGGCGAGCGTGCTCACGAAGTCCACGTAGCCTTCGGGCAGCAGGCGCTCCCCCTCCCACACCCCGTCCTGGAGGTACAGGTTGCCGAGCCGCGCCCAGTCACGCCCCGACGCGAACTCGTAGCCCTGCGTCAGGAAGTTGCCGAACGGGTCGGTCTCCATCACCATCGTCCGCACGCCGATCTTGTCGAAGAGCGCGCGCTGTGGAAACGTCAGGTACTCCTCGCCGAGCGACTCGATGCCGAGGCGATTGAGGTAGTTGATGAGCACCGGATCGGTGTTGCGGTAGCGGCCCACGCTCGCGGGCGGCCACTGCTGCGGACGCGTGGCCGCATAGGTGAATGAGTTCACGCTGCCGGTGTAGAGGTACAGGTGATCAGGATACCCGCGCGCGGGATCGAAGTCAGGATCGCCGGGCGCGCTGATACGGATGCCGCTCGACATCTGCAGGATGTCGCCGATGCGGATCTGCGCGCGCGGGTCGCCCGGCTCCTGCCACTCGGGAATCGGCGCCGGCTGCCACAGTTCATACACGCCGCGCTGGATCAGCACGCCCATGAGCGTGGACGTGACGCTCTTCCCCATCGACCAACTCTCGAGCGGCGTCGTCTCGGTAATCCCCTCGCCGTAGCGTTCGCCGATAATCCGGCCGCGCCAGGTGACGACGAAGGCGGCCGTGTGTGCGTCGGCCGGGTCGAACGCCGCCTCCACCGCCTGCTGGACTTTGGCGGCATCCAGTTCCGCCGGCAGCGGATGCGGCGGCAGCACGTCGCCCATCGGCCAGGGCGACTCGGCGGGGTCGGGCAGGTTGCGGGGCACGGGCACCGGCGTGAAGGAGACGTCAGTGGCGCCGATCGGCAGGGTCACGCACCCCTGGTCGCCGAGGTGGCGCGCCACGCGGGTCACCCCATTTGGGAGCGTGATGCGGACCTCGCGCGCCTCGCGGTCCACCTCCGGCTTCCCCACCTTGGCGCGTTCGGCGTACGGGCTGGTGAAGTAGCCGACGTGCTCGGCGGCGAAGTCGGGATCGAGGCCGGTGATGAACACGGCCGAGCACATGATCTTGGCGAACCCCGACGTGTGGTGCTCGAGCGGGTCGCCGGGAGGGGGGACGTAGGGGGTGTCGAGTTCCCGCGCCGCGGCGCGGGCGACGAGCGCTTCGGTCACGCGGTCGGGCGCGGCGGCATCCGGCGCCGCCGGCGGGTCAGAGCGGCACGCGGCCACCCCGAGCGAGAGCATCGCAATAACTGCCACCCGAGCGGGCACGTGGCTTCGCATCAGACCACCTCCAGCCGGGATTATGAACGAAACTTGGGGTCAGATCTGGGAAACCTGGTGGCGAAACCTGGGATCAGAAACCTGGGGTCAGATCTTGATCCTTGCGCTCAGATTCAAGATCTGACCCCAGGGCTACCAGCCGGCGGTGCCGGGGGCGCCCTTGAACGGGCCTACGACCTCAGGAGTGACCCAGCCGCCGTAGAACCCGCCCGCCTGCGGCTGGGCACGGACGCCATCGACCAGGCACTCGAGCATCGACGGGTAGCAGGAGAACCAGCCGCCGATCGACGCGAACTCCGGAAACGGGTGTGGATACGACCACACGGCACGCGGGAGGCGCTGCCCCGGCGCGACCACGGTCCAGTACCACGCCTCGCCCTTCCACTCGCAGTGGGAATGACCCTCCCCCGGCTCCAGCCAGTCCCGCCGCAGATCGTCCGGCGGCAGGTAGAACGTTGGCGCGCTGGCGGTCTCAAGGATCCGCACCGCGCGCCGCGAGCGGGCGAGCTCATGCGCGCCGATGCGAATGATCACCTCGCGCGTGTCGCGCACGATCACCGGCGGCCGCGGGTAGTCCCACACGGACTCCTGTCCTGGGCCGGGCGCGATGGCACACGGTGGGCGCGCGGCGCCGGTGTGCGTCCACCCCGCCCGCCCGCGCCGCGCCCAGGCGGGCACTCTCTCGTCGCCGCTCACGGGACCTCCACGGGGAACGACCATTGCGCCTGCACGCGATCACCCGCGAGGCTAGGACGCCCACGCGGGCTGAGGGGATCCCCGGGGTGGGAGACGAGACGGGCGTCGATGCGTTCAGAGGGCGCGGGCCATCACGCGATCGGTCTGGCGGTCGTCGCCGAGCATGAAGACGTGCGCCCCCACATCAACGAACCCCAGCTTGCGGTAGAACGCCTGCGCCCTCGGGTTCTGCTCCCAGACGCCCAGCCAGAGCGTGAGGCCTCCGCGAGCGCGCGCCGCCTCGACGCAGGCGGTCATCAGCGCCTGCGCGACGCCACGGCCGTGATGCACGCGATCGACGTAGATGCGCCAGAGTTCGATCGGCGCCGGCCCCTGGACCGCGGCGGCGGCGCCGCCGCCGCGCACCATGGCGTACCCCGCGAGGACGCCCTCTGCGACCTCGGCGACGAGGGTATCGATGGCGGGATCGGCGATCTCGAGCCGCTGCTGCGCCGGCGAGTACGCGCGCATGCAGTGCGCGTCCATGTCAGCGGCGTTGTTGCCGTCAGCAAACGTCTCGCGGAACGTCTGCTCCGCCAGCGCGGCCACGGCCGCTGCATCCTCGACCGTCGCACGCCGAATCACCACCGTCGTGCCCCGCTCACCGTCCACCGTCCACTGTCCACCGTTCACCGTTCACCGGCCGCCCGCAGGAGCACCTCCACGGGGTCCCCGGCGCAGACCGCACCCGCCTCGATCACGCGCATGTAGATGCCACGGAGGTTCAGGTGCCTGCGCTCGCGCATCGACACGAACGTGAGCGCGTCAGGCCCGAACCGCGCGCTGAGCTTCCGGCAGCCGTTGTGCGGCTGCGGCGTCACCTCGAGCAGCGCCTGCCCGGCGCGCACGCGGCTCCCCGCCGGCAGGTTGGCGGTGGACAGGTCAAGGTCGAGAAACAGGTTGTCGCCAAAGAGCGGCAGCGGCTGCCCGTTGGCGATGAGCGTCGCGACATCCATCTGGATGACGGCGAGCTGCGATTCCGGGTTGGGCGTTCGCTTCCGGCCCCAGGCATCACCAGGGAGGCCGGCTTCCGGCGTGAGGTGCACGCGCGGCTCCACGTGACGCACGCCCTCGGCGTCGCGACGCACGAGCGCGACGACGCGCCCGTGATCGCGCGGCGCCGCAGGCAGGGACTCGAGGCCGCGCTGGAGTTCGTCGAGCGTCAGGTAGCGGGCCGGATCGCCGACGGACTGGGAATCGAGTCGTACGGTCTCAGTGCTCATGGTCATGGACGCGGGGCGACGGCACCACTCACCGCAAAGAGACTGCCGGCCGATCGCACGTACATCACGCCCTCGGACAGCGCGGGCGTTGCCATGAGCAGATCGCCCATGGGATTGGTGGCCACGAGCCGGAACTCGCGTCCAGCCGCGATGACGATCACGTCTCCATCCTCACTCGACAGATAGATGTGTCCATCGGCGGCGACCGGCGACGCACTGAAGCCGCTCCCGATCTCGGGCAACCGCTGCCGGTACACCTCGGCGCCGGTCCGTGCGTCGTACGCGTCGAAGATGCCGTTGTTGCCGAGCACGTAGAGAAGGCCGTCATAGTAGAGCGGTGTCGGCATGTACGACCCCCGGCCCGTGTAGCTCCACGCCACGTGGCCGGCCGACGTCACGCCCTCGGGCAGCGTGAGGTCGCCCCGCGCGCCGGGCCTGACCGCGAAGAGCGGCCGCTCCGGGGCGCGGCCGCTCGCGACGACGATCGTGTCGCCGGCCAGGATGGGGGTCGGCGCGGTGATCTTCGAGCTGCCACCGAGCTGCCACCGCAGGTCGCCCGTCTTCGGGTCGTACCCACGAATGAAGTTCGACGCATTGGTCACGAGTTCCGGACCGGCCGAGGTCGGCAGCACGCTCGGCGTGCCCCACGACGGGAACTCGTCGCGCGCCGTCTTCCAGACGACCTCGCCCGTGCGCGCATCGAGCGCAAGCAGGAACGAATCGGCCTGCGTGTCGCACTGCAGGATGACGAGGTCGTTCCAGATGATGGGCGAGCTGGCCGTGCCCCACTCGTAGGTCGGGATGTCGTAGGCGCCCAGATCGACGCGGCCGAGATCCACCCGCCAGAGCGGGTCACCGTCCACCGTGTAGGCATGCACACCGTGCGAGCCGAACCACGCCACCACGATGCGGCCATCCGTCGCGGGCGTGGCACTCGCATACGTGGACTTGATGTGGCGCTTCTCGACCGGCGGCCCCTCGTGCGCCACCTGCTCCCACACCTTCGCGCCCGTGCGCTTGTCGAACGCGATCACCATCCAGCGCTGCGGTGATCGATCCTCGGAGGCATCACCGTCCCCGTACAGCCCCGGACGGAACGTCGCATTCGGATCGCTGCTGACGGCGGTGGTCACGAACACGCGGTCGCCCCAGACGATCGGGCTCGAGTGCGCGAGGCCGGGCACGGCCACGCGCCAGAGAATCTGCTCGCCGGTGGTGCCGTTCCACCGAACGGGCAGGCGCTGTCCGTCGGCCACGCCCGACGCGAGCGGCCCACGAAACGAAGGCCAGCTGCCCGCCGCCGGCGCGGGCGCGGGCAGCGGGCGCGCCTCGGCGCCATGGCGCGTGATGCGGCGCTCGGCATGCACCACCGGCGTCCCCTCCGGCACCCACGTGCTGCCATCCAGGATCATCTGCCGCGGCCGGCACGCGTCCTCGACAACCGCGAGCCGCACGTCCGCCGCCGACTCGGTCAGGCGATAGCGGCCCATCGCCTCGCACCCCGCCGGCCCCGTCGCGGTGACGATCGCCAGCTGATCCCCGGCGCGGCGCCACTCGCCCGTGAAGGTGGGCCAGCCCCAGCCTTCGAGCGTGAACGCGCCATCAGACTCGAACCGCGCCTTGAACAGGCCGAACGTCAATGGCGTGGCCGTCAGCATGGAAGTCGCACCAGCGGCGTGGTCGTGCTGATGCTGCGCGGCCGTCACCGCCGGGACCGACAGCATCGCCCCGACGACGGCCAACGCGCGGGCGACCCGCCAGATGTGCGTGTGAGACATGCCCCCTCCGCCGGCAATTATGCCCCACGGGCGGACACCCGCGCGGCCTGCGTCTCCGTCAGCGCGAGACGCGCGCCCAGACGAGCACGGTGGTCAGCGCCTCACCGGCCGCCTGGAGCGGCGGCGTGGTGATGGTGAGTTCGTCGCCATCGATCACGAACTGCCGCACCTGCGTGGTGCCAATCCAGTTGGGGAACGACGCGCCCGCGATGTGATGGTGGATCGTACCGGCCGCCGCATCCACGGCGTAGGTGCCGTAGTAGGCGAGGTAGCCGACAAACGCCTCGCGCGTCTCCGCATCGGTGCCGCGCGCGCGATCCCCGGAGGCAAACGCGGCGCGGCCGGCCCGCATGATGTGCGTCGAGATGCGGCCCGCCTCGGTGTAGACCATCTGGCCCTCGACCCGCTCGCCCATCGGATGGCGCACCTGACCGTCGGCGACCCGCGACTCGAAGCGCACCAGCCGCCACGTCCCCACGAGCGAGGGATCGAGTCCCCCGGCGCTCACCGGCGCGGCGGCGAGCAGGATCGCGAACGCGACCAGGGCACGGCCGCACGCGCGGCTCGCGCGCCTCGGGTTGGGAGCCTTGACGGCCGACGTTCGCTGCGTCTGAGCCACGTGTGTCTCCGTCAAGGCGACGCCCCGCCGGAGGCGGGGCAAGACCACATAGTGTCTAACGAGGCCGTGCCTCGTTAGACATTGAACTTGAAGAGCAGCACGTCGCCGTCCTTCACGACGTACTCCTTGCCTTCCATGCGGTAGAGGCCCTGCTCGCGCGCGGCCGCCACCGACCCGCACCGCACGAGGTCCTCGTACGCCACGGTCTCCGCCTTGATGAACCCGCGCTCGAAGTCGGAGTGGATCACGCCCGCCGCCTTCGGCGCGGTGTCGCCGGCATGGATCGTCCACGCCCGCACTTCCTTCTCCCCCGCCGTGAAGTACGTGCGCAGGCCGAGCAGGTGATACGTGGCCCGGATGAGCGCGCCGATGCCGCTCTCCTGCACACCCAGCTCCTTGAGGAACGCCTCGGCCTCCTCGGGCTCGAGGTCCACGAGGTCGCTCTCGATCTGCGCGCTGATCACCACCGCCTCGCACGACAGGTGCGTGCGCACGTACTCGCGCACCTTCTGCACGTACGCGTTGGTGTCGGCCGTCGCCAGGTCCGCTTCGCGTACGTTGCACGCGAAGATGGTCGGCTTGTCGCTGAGCAGGAACAGCGGCCGCGACAGCTCGCGCTCCTCGGGCGTCAGCGCCACGGTCAGCGCCGGCTTCCCCGCGTCGAGCACCGGCTCGATCTTCGCGAGCACGGCCTCTTCGGCCGCGGCGGTCTTGTCGCCGCGCTTGATGTCCTTGACCAGCCGCTCACGGCGCCGCTTCACCGAGTCGAGGTCGGCGAGCAGCAGCTCCGTGTTGATCACCTCGATGTCGCGCACCGGGTCCACGGTACCCGACACGTGGTGCACGTCCTCGTCCTCGAAGCACCGGACGACCTGGACGATCGCATCCACTTCGCGGATGTGCGTCAGGAACTTGTTGCCGAGCCCCTCGCCCTGGCTCGCCCCCGCCACCAGGCCCGCGATGTCCACGAACTCGACCGCGGCGGGAATCACGACGCCCGTCTTCGCGATGCGCTGCAGCTCCTGCAGCCGCGCGTCGGGCACGCTCACGATCCCGACGTTCGGGTCGATCGTGCAGAAGGGGTAGTTGGCCGCCTCCGCCTTGCGCGTGCGGGTGACGGCGTTGAAGAGGGTGGACTTGCCGACATTGGGCAAGCCGACGATGCCGGCTCTGAGCATGATGGTGCAGGACTCGCTTCTGAAACGGGTGGTCGGACGTCGGTCAGCCGTACAGGATACCCCGGCGGGCGCCCTGCTGGCGAGCGCCGCCCCGGCACGCTACCAGTCCGTCGGCCGGTAGTCCTTCAGGAACTGGCCCCACACGTGCGTCCCCGTGTTGAAGCCGTCGATGATCGGATCGACGATGCGCGCGGCGCCATCCACGATGTCGAGTGGCGGGTGGAAGCCCTGCTCGGCGGTCTTCCGCGCCGCGATCGCGGCCGGATCCTCGTCCGTCACCCACCCGGTGTCCACGCTGTTCATGTGGATCCCGTCGGCGTGGTAGTCGGTCGCCGCCGTCCGCGTCATCATGTTGAGCGCGGCCTTCGCCATGTTCGTGTGCGGATGCTTCGTCGTCTTGAACCGCCGGTAGAACTGCCCTTCCACCGCCGACACATTGACGATGTGCTTGTCGCGCTCGGGCGTGCGGAGCATCAGCGGCTTGAGCCGCGCGTTCAGGATGAAGGGCGCGACCGCGTTGACGAGGTGGACTTCGAGCAGCTCCACCGTCGGCACCTCCGCCAGCAGCAGCCGCCACGAGTTGCGGTCGCGCAGGTCCACCTGCTGCAGGTCCTGATCCAGCAGGCCCTCGGGGAACAGGTCCTGCTGCGCCTGCCGTTCCTCGGGCAGCAGCGCCACCTGCGACAGCTCGGCCGCGTGCGTGAGCCCGGCCAGCGCCTGACGCGTCTCGTCGGAGGCCGGCGCCACCGCCGGCCCCGCTTCGGGCAGCAGATGGTAGCCGCGCAGCCCTTCGTAGGCCCCGAGCAGCGCCCGCGCGTGCGCGGGCAGCGCGTGGAGCGCGGCGGTCTCGCCCGCCATCATGTGGGCGTAGAACTCGGGCGGACGCCGTACCGTCTGGCACGCGTTGTTGATGATGAAGTCGAGCCGGTCGCGCGAGTCGAGCAGGACGCGGCAGAACGCCTCGACGCTCGGCGTGTGCCGCAGGTCCAGCCCGAAGATCTCGAGCCGGTCGCGCCACGCCTCGAAGTCCGGCTCCATCGCGTAGCGCGCAGCCGAGTCCCTCGGAAACCGCGTCGTCACGATCAGGCGGGCGCCCGCGCGCAGCAGCTTCAGCCCCGTCTGGTAGCCGATCTTCACGCGACCGCCCGTAAGCAGCGCCACCCGCCCGCTGAGATCCGCGAGCTCGGTGCGCTTGCGGAAGTTCAGCGCCGCGCAGGGTGGACAGAGCTGATCGTAGAAGTGGTGCACCGATGTGTAGTGCTGCTTGCAGACGTAGCAGTGCTTCGACTCGTCTACCTCGCGCGGCGGCGGCTCACCGTGCACGTCATCGGCGGCGAATCCCTCCGGCGCGAAGACATTCGGCGTCGTGAACACCGGCTTGCGGCGCAGCGACCGGATGCCGGTCTCGTGCAACGTGGACAGGCTGCGGCTGGCGCGCTCGGCGCGACGCTGCTTGGCCAGCGCCTTCGCCGTGCGGCGGCGGTCGGCGATGTCTGGGGTGTGGACGCGTCCGGCGACCTCGAGCAGCCGCTGCAGTTCCTCCTGCGAGAGCTGCGCCAGCACCGTCCGATCCTCGACGACGGCTTCGAGGGTCTCGAGGGCGGCGCGAAGGCGGGCGACGATATCTGAAGAAACGGACTCACGCGGGGGACCCGAACGGCTCATGCCCTTCCAGTGTACATGCCCAGGGGTCTGGCACCGTGACACGCGAAACCGAGCAGTTTCTGCAGCCCTGTTGAAAAGGCAACCGACGTTGCCGGCAGGGCTGCAGAAACTGCATCGTTTCGCGTGTCACGGTGCCAGACCCCTGGACGGCGCTGGACGGCGCGGCGGCGCCCCTACCGCGCCGGGATCTTCAGGTGACGGTCGAAGAACTGGACGAGCTTCCGGTAGAAGTACACCGCGTAGTGCTCGCGCGCCGTCCAGGCGTGCGTGGCCGCCGGCGCAGTCGCCACCTCGAAGTCCTTCCCGAGCAGCATCAGCCGCTCCGCCAGCGCCATCGTCGTTCTGAACGGCACGACATCGTCCATCAGGCCGTGGATGATGAGCAGCGGATCGCGCAGGTCGTCGCCGAGATGGAGCGCCGAGCCGCGCACGAACGCGTCGGGGTGCGACGCCGGCGTCCGCGTGATCGCCACATCGTCCGGCCCGAAGGCGTGGGGGTCCACCGCGGGGGCGCCCGCCACGCCCGCCGCATAGACGCCCGGACGCCTGAGCAGCGCGTAGACGGTGAGCAGGCCACCGTAGCTGCTGCCCCAGAGGCCGATGCGGTCGCCGTCCACGTAGGGCAGCGCCTTCAGGCCATCCACGACGGCCTGCAGGTCGTCGAGATCCTTGCCGCCGTAGTCCATGAGGAACGCCTCGCGGAACGCGCGGCCGTAGCCGACGCTGCCGCGCACGTCCACCTGGACGACGATGTAGCCCTGCTGGACGAGGAACTGCTGAAGGGTGCCGGAGAGGCCGTTCCAGCGGTTGCGCACGGTGTTCGAGTACACCGGTCCGAAGATCACGGGATGACGACGCGTCCGATC
This sequence comes from Vicinamibacterales bacterium, assembly GCA_030680175.1. GTDB lineage: Bacteria > Acidobacteriota > Vicinamibacteria > Vicinamibacterales > UBA2999 > JAUXWO01. The sequence goes on along the minus strand of JAUXWO010000110.1, from coordinate 25,902 downwards.
GAGCGTCGCCGGCTCGAAGATGCGGGCGTGGACGACGAAGCCGTCGACGACGTTGGTGAACGTCTGGTAGCGCGGGCGCGTCCACGTCTGCTGCGCGAATGCGGCCGGCGGCGACGTCGTGACGCGACGCTCGGGCGCGCCGCCCGTCGCGTCGAACATCACCAACTCCGGCGGCGTGACATCGTCGGTCCAGACAGATGCGACGCGGCGGCCATCCGGCGAGATCACCGGCGCGTGTGTCCCGGCCAGCGTCGTGACCGCCACGGGTGCGCCGCCGTCGGGTGCCTGACGATACACCGGCCGCTCGTAGGGATTCTTGAGGGTGCTCGTGAAGAACAGCGTGCCGTCTGCCGCGATGTCCACGAGGCCCGTGACGTCCCATGTCCCTGACGTGAGCGCCACCGGCGTCGCGGGCGACACGGCGGGATCCAGCGCGTAGAGGTGATCGCGCTCGGCCGTGTCGGCCAGCACGACGATGCGCCGGCCGTCGGGGTGCCACTGAGCAGCGTAGGACGGGTAGATGCGCGTCTCACCGTGGTCCTGCCACACCAGGCGCGGCGTCGTGGCGCCCGCGTCGAGCACGTAGACCCAACGGTCCATGCCCGTGTCGGACACGTGATCGATCAGCAGCCGCCCGTCGCGATGCCACTGGAAGTCGCTGACCGAGCGGTAGCCAGGCGCGTCGAGGGCGATGGGGCGCAGCGTGCGTGTCTCGACGTCGAGCAGATGCAGCGTGCGGCGCTCGTTCTCGTCGCCGGGATATCCGCGGCGCAGCTCGCTCGCGACCGTTTCCTCGCCCAGGTACGACGGGAACGGGACGCGTCGGATGTGGCGGCGATCGACCATGTGCAGCGCGATGGTGCGGCCGTCGGGCGCCCACGCGAATGGGCGCCAGCTCGCGCCCCAGATGCCCGTGCCCACCTCGACATCGGCGCGGTTGTAGGTGCCGAGCGGCACGCGCGCGATGCCCGGCACGGCCACGGTCGTGAGACGCGTGGGCGCGGCGCGGCCATCGAGCGGCCACACCCAGAGATCGCCGCTGCGCAGGAACGCGAGCCGCGTGCCGTCGGGTGAGAGCGCGAGGTTGCCGGCGCCGCCGCCGAGATCGATGCGCTCCGGCGTGCCGCCATCGGCGCTCACCCGGTAGAGCTGTCCGCCCGACGTGAAGAGCAGGGTGCGGCCATCGGGCAGCCACAGGAACTCGCCGATGCCTCCGCGGGCGCGGGCGGCGGCCTGCGCGGCGAGGGCCTCGGTGGACCGGCCCTGGGGCGGCGCGGGCGAGGGATGCGTCCGCTCGAGATCCGTCAGACGCCGCAGCCCGCTGCCGTCGGCCTCGACGATCCACAGATCGCGGAACGGCCATCCGCGATCGTTCCAGCGAAACGCGAGGCGCCGGCTGTCGGGCGCCCACGTCGGCGACGCGGGCGCGGTCCCGATCACGCTCGGCAGCGAGGCGACCTGCTCGATGGTGAGCGGCGCGGCCGGCTGCGCGACGAGGGGCGCGGCGAGGGAGAGGGCGACAAGAAGGACGGCGGCAATGTGAGTGGTGGCAGGCATGGTGAAGGTGCGCGGTGCATGGCGGCGGGACCCGGGCCGCGACGACCGCAGCCGCCATGCTACAACGGTATACTGGCGCCGCCATGCGAGTCCCTCTGTCCCGGCTCCTCCTCTGGCTCCCGGCCGCGCTGCTCCTGACGGGGGCCTCGCCCGTCGCCGCCGATCCGCTCGACGATCTCGCCCGCGACTTCTGGGCCTGGCGCGTCATCGTCCAGCCCTCGTCGGGCGACGACATCCCGCGCGTGGAGCGCCCCACCGGCTGGCGGCACGACTGGTCGGCGGCGGCGATGGCCGACCGGCGCGCCAGGTACGCCGCGTTCGAGCAGCGCTGGCGTGCCCTCGACCCGTCGAGCTGGCCCGTCGCGCGGCAGGTGGACTACCGGCTGATGGGATCGGCGATCAACCGCGTGCGGTGGGAACTCGAGATTGCCGCCATGTGGCGGCAGAGCCCGACCTTCTACGTGCAGCAGGCGCTCGGGCCGACGTTCGACCTGCTGCTGCCGCCCCCGCCCTTCGATGCGGCGCGCGCCGAGGCCCTGGTGCAGCGGATGGCGCATGTCCCCGCGATCGTCGAGCAGGCGAAGGCGAACCTGACGGACATGCGGCGGCCCTACGCGCGGCTCGGGATCGAACTGCTCGGCACGATGACGGAGCGGCTGAGCGCGTACGCGCGCGACATCGACGCGGTGCTGCCGGCGTCCCATCGCGGCCGGATGGCCGCGCCCGCGAAGGCGGCGGCCGAGGCGCTCACGGGCCTCGGCGCCTGGGTGGCCGAGCGCGAGGCGTCGCTGCCCGTCGAGACGGCGATCGGACGCGAGCACTACATCTGGTTCCTGCGCGAGGTCGCCCTCGTTCCCTTCACGCCCGAGGAGCTCGCGGCGATGGGGCGGCAGGAGTGGGAACGGGCGGTGGCGTTCGAGACGCTCGAGCAGCACCGGAACGCGGGCCTGCCGCCGATGACCATCTTCCCGGACGCGGACGCGCAGGTCGCGAAGTCGGCGAAGGACGAGGCGGCGATCCGCCGCTTCCTCGAGGACCGCGACCTGATGACCGTGCCGGACGGCATGCGGCACTACTGGAACCTGCTGCTGCCGCCGTACCTGGCGCCCCTCGCGTTTCTTGGTGTGACCGACGACCTCACGAACGAGAGCCGTCTCGACGAGAACGCCATCAGCTACATCCGCGTCCCGTCGCCGACGCTCCCGTATTTCTATCTGTCCACGGCGCGCGACCCGCGGCCGATCATCGTGCACGAGGGCGTGCCCGGCCACTACTTCCAGATGGCGCTCTCATGGCGCCACGAGAACCCGATCCGCCGGCGCTACTACGACTCCGGCGTGAACGAGGGCATCGGGTTCTACGCGGAGGAGATGATGCTGCAGGCGGGGCTCTGGGACGACAGCCCGCGCTCGCGCGAGATCATCTACAACTTCGCGCGGCTCCGCGCGCTGCGCGTCGAGGTGGACGTGAAGCTCGCCACCGGCGAGTTCACGATCACCGACGCTGCCGACTACCTGACGAAGACCGTGCCGATGGATTACGAGACCGCGCTCGACGAGGCGGCCTCGTTTGCCGCAACGCCGGGGCAGGCGATCACTTATCAGATCGGCAAGCTGCAGATCACCCGGATGCTGGCGGATGCCCGGCGAGCCGAGGGCGCCGCGTTCTCCCTGCGCCGCTTCCATGACTTCGTCTGGAAAAACGGCAACGTCCCGCTCTCACTCATCCGCTGGGAGCTGCTCGGCGACCCGGGCGAAGTGGACCGGCTGGCGGCGCTGAAGTAGCCGCGTGTCCGGCGCGTGATCTGACATGACCACATCTGCCTCCCGTCCCAGCCTCGCGCGCGAGATGGGCGTGCTCGGGCTCACGGCCACCGGCGTCTGCGCGATGGTGGGCGCCGGCATCAACATCATCCCGTTCATGATCCAGCGCAACGTGCCGGGCATCGGCCCGTACGTGCTGCCGGCGTTCCTGTTCGGCGCGCTGCCCGCGATTCTGGCCGGGCTGTGCTACGCGATCCTGGCGTCAGCGATGCCGCGCGCCGGCGGCAGCTACGTCTACGCCAGCCGGGGCCTGAATCCGTACCTCGGCTTCGTCGCCTCGTTCTCGCAGTGGTTCGCCCTCTGCATCGCGATCGGCGTCGTCTCCTACGTGCTGGTGCCGTTCATCCGCGACATCGCCGTGGCCGCGGAGTGGCTGCGGGTGGCGGCCGCACTCGAGACCGGGCCGGTGCGCCTGTCGATCTCGCTCGGCGTGCTGTGGGCGGCCGTGGCCGCGAACCTGCGTGGTATCACGTTCTACGAGCGGCTGGTCGTGCCGCTGATGTTCCTGACGTTCGCGCTCGGCGCCGTCGTGATCGTCGCCGGCTTCCTGTTCGATGCGAGCGACTTCTCCGCCGCGCTGCTGGCCCGCGAAGGCCGCGCCATCCCCGAGGTGGAGGCCGAGTTCGCGCTGTGGCCCTTCGCCTCGGCCGCCGCGGTGCTCTTCGCTTCGTTCATCGGGTTCGACGCCATCGCGCAGGCCGGTGGCGAAGCGAAGCGCCCTGGCCGCAACCTGCCGCTGGCGATCGGCCTCGCCGTGGGCTCGGTCGCGCTCTTCTACCTGCTGTTCACCGCGGCGGTCTACCACGCGGTGCCGTGGCAGTATGTGGCCGACGAGGCGCAACGGCGCGACCTCACGGCGCCGGGGCTGCTCGGCTACCTGCTGCCGCCGTTCTGGACCGTGGTCATCGTCTCGGCCGCGGCCGTCGCGCTCGCGAAGGATCTGCCCGCGATGCTGCTCGCCGTCTCGCGGCTGATGTTCGCGTGGGCCGAGGACGGCATCTTCCCGAAGGCCATCGCCGCCGTGCACCCGCGCCATCGCACGCCGCACGTGGCGGTGATCGCCAGCGGCGGCATGGCCACGCTCGGCATCCTCGGCAGCCACCTGGCGGGCGACTTCTTCCTTGGCGTCGACATCCTCGTGACGGCGATGCTCGTCAACTTCCTGCTGATGGCCGTGTCGGTGCTGACGCTGCCCTCGCACAACCCCGCCCTCGCGCGCGACGTCACCGTCCTCCCGAACCCGGCGTACCGTGTCCCGCTCGCGCTCCTCGCCGTCGTCGTGCTCGCGGGGTTCCTGGCGGTGCACACGATCAAGGACCTGGCGGCGCCGGCCGCCGCGTGGTACTTCCGCTCCACGTGGCTCTGGGTGGCCGTGATGGCCGCCGGCACGGGGATCTATGCGTGGGAAGTCGCCAAGCTGAAGGCCGCGGGCGTGGACCTGCGCGCGCGGTTTGCCACGCTCCCGCCGGAGTAGCGGGTCGCCAGATCACGAGATCTCAAGATCTCAAGATCCCAGATCTAGATATCGAGAGATCACAAGCTAGTTCTCCACATCTGAACATCGCACATCCGATCACCACATCACCACATCAGAAGATCACCAGATGAACGTCCCCACCACCCCCTTGTCCGACGAACTCTCTATCTCCCGGATCCTGACGGGGTTGTGGCAGCTCGCCGACATGGAGCGTGACGGCCGCACGATCGACCTCGATCGCACCGCGGCGGCGATGCAGCCGTACGTGGACGCGGGCCTGACGACCTTCGACATGGCCGACCACTACGGGTCGGCGGAGCTCGTCGCCGGCCTGTTCCGATCGCAGCATCCGGACGCGCCCGTGCAGTGCCTGACGAAGTGGGTGCCCAAGCCGGGGCGCGTGCCGAGGGCCGAGGTGCGCGCCGCCGTCGAGCGGGCGCTCACGCGCCTGCGCGCGGAGTCCATCGACCTGCTGCAGTACCACGCGTGGAACTACGCCGACCCCAGCTGGCTCGAGACGCTGTATGACCTGCAGGAGCTGAAGCGCGAAGGCCTGATCCGGCACCTCGGGCTCACCAACGTCGACACCGCCCACCTGCGCATCGTCGTCGCCAGCGGGATCGAGGTTGTGTCGAACCAGGTGTCGTTCTCGCTGCTCGATCAGCGGGCCGCCGCGCGGCTCGCGCCGTACTGCGTGGCCAGCGGCGTGCGGCTGCTGGCCTACGGGACGGTGGCGGGCGGCTGGCTGACGGAGCGATGGCTCGGACAGCCTGAGCCCGACTGGGAGCGCACGGGCACGTGGTCGATGATGAAGTACGGGCGCTTCCTGCGCGTCGCAGGCGGGTGGGACGCGTTGCAGCGCGTGCTCGCGGCGGCGGCTTCGGTCGCGGGACGCCACGGCGTGTCGATCGCCAACGTGGCCAGCCGCTACATCCTGGATCAGCCCGGGGTGGCCGGCGTGATCGTCGGCGCGCGGCTGGGGGAGCGCGCCCATGTCGACGACACCTTGCGGCTCTTCTCGTTCTCGTTGACGGACGAGGACCGCGCGGAGATCCGTGCTGCACTCGATACGCTCGCGCCGATCCCCGGCGACTGCGGCGACGAGTACCGCACGCCGCCGTTCCTGACGGCGTCCGGTGATCTCAGCCATCACCTCGAGTCGATGCCCGCGCCCTACGAGACGCGTCCGGGCGTGCACGGGCGCACCCTCTGTCTGAGCGGGACGGTGTGGGAGACGGTGGCCGGCTTCGCGCGCGCCGTGCGCCATGGCAATCGCATCAGCATCTCGGGCACGACGGCCACACTCGGCGACCGGGTGATCGGCGGCGCCGATCCGGCGGCGCAGACGCACTTTGCGATCGACAAGATCGCCGGTGCGCTGCAGTCGCTCGGCGCATCGCTCGACGATGTGGTGCGGACGCGGGTGTATGTGCGCCACGCGGAGGACTGGGAGCCGGTCGCGCGCGCACACGGCGAGCGCTTCGGCCACATCCAGCCCGCCAACACCCTCGTCTCCGCCGGGATCATCGGCGACGAGTACCTGGTCGAGATCGAAGCCGACGCCGAGAGGGGTCTGGCACCGTGACATCGTAAACCGAGCAGTTTCTGCAGCCCTGACAGCAACGTTGGTTGCCTTTTCAACAGGGCTGCAGAAACTGCACCGATTACCGTGTCACGGTGCCAGACCCCTCCAGCCCAGCGCCACGATGACGACGGCGCTTTCGTAGGCGAGCAGGGCGCTCAGGAACAGCGTGATGATGAGCAGCGCCACGAGCAGGACGCTGAGCGCCGTCAGCGCGATGCTCGCGCGCAGGATCCGCGCGCGCCGCGCAGGTCGCGGTTCAGGGCCCGCGCCCGGTCGATGATCCGCCCGAAGCGGTTGGTCATGCTGAGCAGCAGCAACCCGACACCGGAGATCAGGATCACCGGCCCGATGGCGAGCTGGAGCGTCGGGATCAACTGCGTCAGCGACATTCGCGGCCCTTCCCTTACCCCTGGGCCGCGCCCGCCCCGGGGGCGCCGCCGCCCTCGGGCGCAAACGGCTTGTGGAGCTGCAGCGGTTCGGTGTGCGGCCGCCGAATCCGCAGGTTCAGCATCTCGACGAAGAGCGCGAACGCCATGGCGAAGTACACATACCCCTTCGGGATGTGCTGGTCGAATCCTTCAGCCACGAGCAACACCCCGATCAGCATCAGGAAGCTGAGTGCCAGCATCTTCACCGTGGGATGCCGGCTGACGAACTCGCTGATCGTACCGGCGAACACCAGCATCACGCCAACGGCGACGACCACGGCCGCAATCATCACCGGGAGATCGTCCACCATCCCGACCGCCGTGATCACCGAGTCCAGCGAGAAGACGATGTCGAGCAGCAGGATCTGGATGAGCACGGCGCCGAACGACGGGCGCACCCGCGCCGAGGCGTGCCCCTCCGGGCCTTCCAGGCTGTGGTGAATCTCGTGCGTCGCCTTCGCGAGCAGGAACAGCCCGCCGAGGAGCAGCACCAGGTCGCGACCCGAGATCTCCTGGCTCAGCACCTCGAAGAGAGGATCGGTCAGCTGGATGACCCACGCCAGCGAGAACAGCAGCCCGACGCGCGTCAGCATCGCCAGACCGAGTCCGAGCTTGCGTGCGCGGTCGCGCTGACTGGACGGGAGCTTGTCGGCCAGGATCGAGATGAAGACGACGTTGTCGATGCCGAGGACGACCTCGAGCAGCGTCAGTGTGGCGAAGGCGATCCAGGCGTGGGGGTCGAGCAGGAGTTCGGACATGACTCGGGGCTCCGTGGGGGTGTTGCGCACTCAGGCATCAACGCGGTCACCGGCCCGCCGGTCCGGGGCGCATGAGAGACCCACGGCCGGCGCGACGGCGCGCGAGCGCCAGAGCCAGACGACGAAGACGGCGGCGAGCAGCAGGTCAGGGACGGCGGCGGCTCCGGCCTGCCACGGCAGATCGCCGGTCGCCGACTGCGCAAGCAGCACCGCACCAAAGACGGCCTTGCCCCACGCGCCCACGGCCAGCACGCCGCGGCTCGCCCGCCCGCTCCAGCCCTGGAGTAGGTAGGCCACGCCGAAGGCCAGAACCCACGACGACAGGATCCACAGGTAGAGGGGTGGGGCTTCGGGGAGTCCGAGCAGTTGGCGGCCGGCTGGGAAGGGCGGCGCGAAGCAGATGGCGCCGGCCAGGTTCATCGGCCCGCACAGGATCAGCAACCATCGCATGCCGCGGCCCAGGTCGTGGCGAGAGTGCCGCATGAGGCCCATCGTGTGACTCCACGATACCACCCACGCGTGCCTGCGTGACTGCGCGACCGTCAGATGCTTTCAGGAGCGCACCCGTGGACGGCCTATCCTCCTCGGCACGGGGTTTGACCTTGCGCAGTCTCGACTGGGTGGCGCGGAGCGGGCGTCGCGCGCTGAAGAAGAGGGTATCGAGACCGTGGAGCGTGCCCTGCCGATCGATCGTCATCCCGAGGCGGGTCAGGACGCGTACCGACGCGGCATTCGGCACGTCCGTCGCCGCCACGACCTCGTCGGCGCCCACGCGGTAAAACGCATCGTCGAGCACGGCGCGCGCGGCCTCCGTGGCCAGGCCCTGGCCCCAGTGCGACGGCAGCAGCCCGAAGAGCAGTTCCGGACAATCGCACCAGTCTGCCGGCCGTAGCCCGCAGAAGCCAATCGCGACGCCGGTGGCAGACAAGGACACCAGCGAGAGTCCGTACCCGCGCGTCTCCCAGTCGGCGACCGCTGACCGGACGACGGCATCGGCCTGGGCGCGCGGGATCACAAGGTCATCCCACAGGTACCGCCGGACGTCCGCGTCCGTCCACATCAGATGGAGCACGTCCCCATCATCGACACGACACGGGCGGAGTTGCAGACGCGCGGTCTCGAGTTCCATCACGCACCTCACCGAGCGCGGGACGCGTGGTCAGCGCCTCGACGGCAGCCCGAGCCCGCCGACGGGCGTCGTGACGGTGCGCGCCCCGAAACCGGCGATGAGCGGACGGCCCTTGGCGATCGCGTCGCGCACCGACGGCAGCGCGAGCGACGCCTCGTGGCTGGCCTGGCTGTCCCAGACCTCGGTGATCCAGATCGCGTCGGCCTCGGCGGGATCCGTCGCCACGACATAGCTCAGGCAGCCGGGCATTCCGCTGACGCCGTCGAGGAGTATGCCGATGAGCGCATCGCGCTGGCCCGGTGTGGCCATCATCTTGCCGATCAGTCCGTACATCGGTGAGGTCCCCTGCGACGCGGCCGGCCCCGCCGTGGCGGCCACGAGCAGCGCGCCGGTCGTGATCAGGAAGTCGCGGCGTGGAATGGGCATGGTCGCGGTCGTGGCCGCGCGCCGGAGATGGCGCGACGGTGAACAGGGATCATGATACCCGGCGTCCGGCCCTGAGCACAGACGACCGTGCGGGCAGGTGCACCGCGCACGCGATCAGCCGGCCCGCACCGCCCACCGCAACTTCGCGGACGAGGCCCGTCGATTCGCGCGCGTCTCCTCCATGGTCGACTGGATCACGCGGTCGGCGATGTCGGCATAGATGCCCGCGCGGCGGCCCGCCTGGAACGCCTTCTTCACGCGGCGATCCTCGCCTGAGTGAAAGGTGAGGATCGCGACACGGCCGCCGGGCGCCAGGCAGTCCGGCAGCGCGCGGAGGAACCAGTCGAGTGACGCGAACTCGTCGTTCACCGCGATGCGCAGCGCCTGAAACGTGCGGCGGACGGACATCTTCACGTCGGTCCTCGACAGATCGGGACGCGCGGCGGTCAGCCCCGTACGCACCAGGCGCTCGGCGGCGTGGGTCGTCTCGATGGGCTGCGCCTTCAGGAGGCCGGCGATGAGATCCGCGTGCGGCTCGTCGGCGTGCGCCACGAGCAGCGCGGCGAGGGCCTCCCGCGACACGCGCGACAGCAACTGCGACGCGGGCTCGCCCCGCGACGGGTTCATGCGCATGTCGAGCGGCCCGGGCACCTTGTAGCTGAAGCCGCGATCCGGGTTGTCCAGCTGCATCGAGGACACGCCGAGGTCCGCGAGGACCACGTCCGCGGCCGCGAGGCCCTCGGCGGCGAGCGCACCCACGAGTCCGGCGAAGTTGCCGAGGTGGGGCGTGAACGTGTCGGGGCCGAAGCCCGCGGCACGCAGCTGCGCTTCCGCGCGCGGCAGCTCGAGCGGGTCCACGTCCATGCCAATGAGGCGCCCCCCCGGCTGGAGGCGCGCGAGGATCGCCCGCGCATGCCCGCCGCCGCCGAGCGTGCAGTCCACCGCCACCTCACCGGGCGCGGGCCGGAGGCATTCGAGGACCTCCGCCACCATGATGGGGCGATGCGTGCCGGCCGGCGTCCTGCCGGAGGCGAGCACCCGCTCCACATCCTCCGGGTACGCCTCCGGGTGCAGCTCCTTGTACTTCTCGTGAAAGCGGCGCGGATTGCGACCGGGATAGCGCGGACGCCGCGCACGCGTCCGCGTCTCGTCTGACGGATCACTCACGCGCAGCCGCCTTCCACTTCGAGGTCTTCTCCACCAGCCGCTCCGTGAGCGTGCGACGCGCCGGGGAGAACTGGCCGACCGCGGCGCGGACGTACGGACTGAACTGCCGTCTCGCGTACGCGACGTACCCCACCTGCCGGATGCCGGCCAGCGTCTGTGTGTAGTGCTCGAGCAGCGCCTCCGACACGAGGCGGCCGGTGTGCATCGCCCCGACGCGGGCGGACGCGGAGATCCAGCGCACGCCGTCCGGCAGCCCGCGCACCGCGGCGACCGCCATCATCGACGACGTCTCGAAGACCGATCGTTCCTGCCGCGCGGACTCCGCCCGGAGGTCCTCCCACAGGCGGGTGACGGTCTCGCGTGAAGGCAGACTGGCCGCCGGCAGCGTCCGCGCATCCGCGCGGAGCGCCGTCCATTCCTGGCGCAGCCCCGCCACGTCGAGTGGCGGCGTGTTGATGGTGGCGGCCAGCCGCGACGAGGTCCGCTCGAGCCCGTCCAGCAGCTGGTCGACGCTCGTGAACTCGGCGTCCGGCTCCAGCAGGCCTTGCGCCTTCAGCGCGCCGGCCATCTCCGGGATCAGCTGCCGGCCCATGCCGCAGAGATCCGCCATGGCCGCGAGCACCCACACGGGCGAGGCGCGGAACGCGACGATGCCGAGGACTTCGACGGCGTTGCCGGCCGTCCGTCGCACCAGGAAGTCGTCGGGGAGCGACCCGTCCGCGGCGTACACCCCATCGACGCCGCCCACCCGCTCGATCAGGAATCGCAGCGTCGCGTCGACGAGGTTCTGATAGAGCTGGCCCCGGCGGAGGGCCTCCGGTAACGCCACCTCGCCCAGTTCGCGCGCGGCGCCGGCGCCGAGCCCCAGCACGGATCGGACGAGGCGCTCGGGCACGGTGAGGAGGTAGGTCTTCACGGACATGGCGCGCCGATCACGTGTGCGCGCGCCGATTGATGACGCTCATCGGGGCCCGCGTTCACACCATGACCCACGATGCACGGACGCATTCCCATACGATGCCATCGTACACGTTCCCCGCGCGGGACACTCGCGGTGCGTCATGAGGGGCTCCAGGGGGCCTGACCATCGGGAGCGTGAGGCTCGGCCTTCGGCCGCGTGCGCGCGGCGAACCGCTGGGCCAGTGTGTCAATCTCCGTCATCGCGTGGGTTCGACACGCGGGCGCGCAACCGGCGTCCAGACCCCTTCCGCCTGATGGTGGATGCCTTCATAGGCTCCCGGGCCTGTCCGTCGCGAGGTTGTGCGAGAGCAGCCGTTCCCACAGTGCGCCCATGTCCGCGAGGTGGTGCCGCGTGATCTCCGTCGCGCGAGGCGCCACCTCCGCGACCCGCGCCGGCGACTCGGCGCGCAGCCGCACGTGTACGATCTGTGGCTCCTCGATCGGCGTGCCGATCCGGCTGACCAGCAGGACGTGGGCCTCCCTGGCGCCGTCGATGTCCGCGACGATCGCCTCGGCGATGCGCGTCGCCGCCACGTTGTAGAGCTTGCCCACATGCGTGATCGGGTTCTTGCCGGCGAATGATTCGATGGTCATCGGGCGCGCGGGGGTGATCAATCCGTTCGCGCGGTTGCCACGGCCCGTCTGGCCATCGTCGCCGGCCTCCGCGGACGTCCCGGTCACGGTGAGGTACACGCTCCCTGCGGCGGGATCGTCTGCGGTGTTGACCTCGACGGCCGGCTCGGCGCCGAGGGCTGCGGTTGCCGCGGCATGCACGCGATCAGCGGTCCGGGCACGCGCCGCGAGGTAGGCATCCAGGTCTCGCAGGTGCCCGCCGACGAAGGCGCACGCCACCGTCAGGGAGGAGCGCGCCCCGACACGGACGCCCATCACCTTCACGTCCTCGCCGCGCTCGGGCGCCCCGGGTTCCCGCAGGCTTTCCTCCGCCGCGAGCACGGCACGTTCCAACGGGGTCAGGGGGGCAAAGCCCACGCCCATCGAGGTGTCATTCGCCAGTCGCGGCGCGCCCTCCCGGCGCTGCCGCTCGAACAGCTCCACGAGATCGCTCGACCCGGGCCGGACCAGGCAGTGCACCCGCACATGGCGCTCGGCATCGAGTGCGTGCATGTTGGCGGAGAGCCAGGATCGACAGGCCTCGATGGCGAGCTGCTCCACGGGGATCGTGACCCCACGGTACTCGTGCGTGGCACGGCCCGCGAGGTACAGCTCGATCGGCTCGTCGACCTCGCCCCCCAGGAAGGCGGGCCGTGCCGCACCGCCCCGGAGCAGCACTTTGTCGACGTTGTGGTGCAGCACGAAGCCGAATCGCGCGCGATAGAAACGCGAGAGCGCCAGGCTCACCTCTTCCGCCAGCGCGTCGCACAGCGTGTCCGGGTGACCGCCCCCCTTGCGCTCGACGATCTCAACGGGCTGCGCCGCGGCTGGCGTGCCGTCAAGGTCGCTGACCACCACATTCACGTGTCCTCCGTTCGGGGTGGGCATCCGCCCGCCCAACGTGAGCCCGAGCCACGCGCAGCTCAGGGAGACGGTACCACGGACACTGGCCCCGACGCGTGCCGCAAGACGAGATCGGTGTGCCGGCCTCGCTCGTGTCACTCACGGTGACGCGGCAAATGCACGGAGCTCCCTGATGATGTCGGCCTCGTTCGACAGGAACATGTAGAGGCTCGCGCCGGGCAGCTCCACGATGCGCGCCGACGGGACCGCCGCGAGAAGGTCCTGTTGCCATCGCGTGTACATGGCACGCGTGGCCGCGTGCTCCTGCCGAAGCGCGGCACGCTCCTCCTCGTTGCGGATGTCGAACTGCGCCGCCACGTCCTCGAAGGGGAGTTGCGCTTGATAGATCGCCAGCACGGGCACGCGAATGCCTGTGTAGTCCGGCTTGATCCTGGCGTCCACGGTGATCGCCCGCCGCACTTCCGGGGTGAACGGCGGTGCCCTCCGTTCAGCCTCGGGGAAGGTGACCCTCGGCCCCCGTTGCAGCGGGCGGGGCAGCTTCGAGAAGTCCGGCATGGGCGGGTCGTACGCAGGCGTTGTCGGGTCACCGGCGCCGTCGAGATAGACGAGCCCGCTGAGGCGATTGGGGTGCCGCGAGGCGAACAGCGTCAGGATCTGACCGGCGCATGAATTGCCGACGAGCACAGGTCTCTGCACGTCAAGCGCCTCCAGCACCTCGGCCACGTCGTCCGCTGACCGCTGCACGGTGTATCCGGCCGCCGGCCTGTCGGACGCGCCGATCCCTCGCCTGGTGATCGCGTAGACATGAAACTGATTCGTCAGCTGTGGCGCGATCTCGTCGTACGCATGCGCGGTCAAATAGCAGCCGAGCAGGACGAGAGGCGGGCCTGATCCGCCCCAGTCCAGCACTTCCAGTCTGGCCGACGCCTCCACCGTGACCCACCGCACCTGGTGCGGCGAGGGATCGCGCCACGAGGCGTTGCCCTGCGTCGCCGCCACCTCGTCGGAGCACAGGGCCGCCAGGAGGGCGAGGGCGACGACGAACGATGCGGCGCGCTTCATGATTCCCCTCCGCCGGCGTGATCCAGGTTGGGTCTGAAAGTGTAGCGCGCGCGATGCGCGGCGTCAGCGCGGTCGCTCAGTCTTTGAGACGGGCCAGGACCTTCTCGGACGCGAGCTCCCGGATGGCGTCTTTCGCCACCCAACGCGCCGCGCGTGAGCCCGGGTCGCCACCCCGCTCGCCACCGGCGCGCGTGTTGGCCGCAGCAAGGATCCGCCTGGCACACGCCAGCGCGGCTGCGTTCAGGGCCCGGTTGCGTTTGCCGATATTGCGCAGCGCCCAGTTCACCGCCTTCTTGACGAAGTTGCGTTCGTCGAACGCACCGCGCTCGATCACCGGCAGCAGCTTCTTGAACGCCCGGTCGGGCGCGGCCTTGTCGTGGACGGCGAGTCCGGCCATCAGGGCGAAGCCGGCGCGCTTGCTCCACTCCTCCTCGCGCGCGGCCCAGTCGGCCGCCTTGGACCACGCGTGCCGCGTTCGGTCGAAGAGGCTCGTGGTGGCCTGATCGCAGATGTCCCACGAGTCGAACGCGCGGACCCAGGCCTCGGTCTGTGTCGCAGTGACCGCGGCCGGGTCGTCGACGAAGCACGCGAGGAGACGGGCCTCGTGGCTCCCCGTCGCCCACAGCGCCAGGGCCAGGTCGTGATCGGTGCCCAGGCTTCTGGCGACCTTGCGCAGTTCGTAGACGGAGACGCCGAAGGCGTGCGCGACGTTGATGCCGTAGCGGGCCATGCCCGCCCGGTTGCGCTCGCTCCCGAGGCCGCGCAACTCGGCCAGGATGGCCGGCACCCGTGTGTCCCCGAGACGCCCAGACCTCGACAGTCCGCTCGCCTTCTTGCCCGGCATGCCTCCCCCGTTGATGGTCAGCAAAACGGCGCGCACCTCAGGAGGACCAGTCGCGCGGACGGTGCCGGCGCGGCTCTCCGCCGGTCGCGCTTCAGCCGCGGCGGCCACTCGCGCGGATTCTGCCACAGAAGCCCGCCGCCGCCGGCGGCACGTGACGGTCAAGGCGTTCAGTCGACGCGGAGCGCCGGCCTCGTGTGGCGGGCGCACGTCAGCGCTCGGCCCGCTCCTTCACGCCGAGGAGCATCCGCCGGTCCATGGCGAAGCCGATCGGCTCGATGGCCACGCCGTAGGCGAGCCGGGTCGCGAGATCCTCGGAGGTCGCCGTGCGGTAGCGGCTGATGAAGCGGCACCGGCCCGGACCGAGCGGCTCCAGGAGGAAGAGCCACGTCGTGTCGACCCAGGGCTCCCCCTTGGCCTTCGCAGCCGGGTCGGGTGCGCCGTGGGCGAGCCAGTAGCGGCCGCGCTCGACCTCGACCACGGGGACCGCCGGCATCTCCGGGTGGAGCCGGAGGCCGTCGCCGACCTTCACCTCCCACTCCGGGTGCACGCGCTCGGCGTTGCGGACGTCGCAGCCCACCAGGTTCTCGAGCCACTGGTAGCTGTAGAAGCCGCCCCTGTCGGCGCCGATCTGCGCGACCCACGGCCACACCGCTGCGGCGGGCGCGTCGATCTCGACGCCGTGGGTCCACGAGGAACTCGGTACGGGGACGCGCGCATCGCCCGGATAGGGGCGCGCCGCGATCGCCTCGTCCACGCCCCAGCGCCGCTGCCCGGCCCGGAGGAACGGCGTCAGCATAGCCGCGGCCGCGACGGTCGCGCCGCCGATCCCTTCGGCGACGTCGCGCCACCCGTCTCGCGCGCGGCCCTCGGCTCTCCGTTTCAGATTGTGGAGCTGCACCGTCTCCATGAGGCGATGTGCCGGCATCATCCAGGAAGCGTGGAGCCTCAACTGGGGCGAGAACGCCGCGCGGGCCCGGACGTGGAGGCGCGTGTGGGTGGCATCGAGTGGCTCGAGTGAGAAGCCCCAAGTCACGTGCCAGAAGCGCTCGGGCCGGGGCCCCGCGAAGGGGAGCTGGCGCTTCGCCTCGGGGTCGAAGAGGCCGCCGAGGACGAGCGCGCGGTTGGGCTCGATCGCCAGGACCTCGAAGCCGTCGGTGCCGTCGGGCGTGGCCGGGATGATCTGTCCTACCTCCAGGTGCTGCAGCTCGGGGTGCAGTTCGCGTGCGCTGCTCACGCCGGCGTTGTCGAGGACATCGAGGGAGTAGAACCCGGCGCGCCCGCCGCCCATCTGCACGAGCCAGGGCCAGATGCGCTCCGCGGGCGCGGCGATGGTGACGCCGTGCGAGACCTGACCGCTCGCGTCCGGCAGGAGCGCGTCGCCGGGCAGCGGCCGCTCGTCCTCGCGATCCTCGGGCCTCCCGTGCTCACGCACGAGGGCGCCGAGCAGGGTGCGGCGGATCAGGTGCGACCCCGGACCGACCACGAGCCAGTAGCGACGGAAGCGCTCCCAGGAGGCGTCGTCGGTCGCGTCAACCCGCACCTCCATCTCGACTCGACTGCCGCTGGTCCCCCACGGCGACACGCGCAGGGCCCACGCCACCTTCACCCAGCCCGCCTCGGCGAAGGAGGCGTAGGCGGCGGCGTCCGGGACATGCACGAACGGGATGTCGAGCTGCCAGACCTGCCCGATTGCGCCGACCACCACCTCGCGGGGATCGTCGACGAGGATCTGGAAGCCGGGGCGTTCAGGCGAGGAGGCCAGCGCGTCGATCCGCAGCTGGACTTCGTCGACGGTGCCCGTGAGGCGCGACGGGAGCGTGCGGATGGCGAAGAGCGCCTTCACCAGCCTCGAGCGCGCGAGATCCCCGTGGCGGACGAGCGCCCAGGCCTCAGCCTCGGGCAGGGCCAGCTCCACGGCGGAGAGCTCGAGCTTGCGCGGGGTGGGCAGGACCTGGTCGAGGGCAGTCATCGTGAGCTCCAGGGGGCGACGCCGCAGGTGGCCACGCGTTGTGCGCTGCCGAGGCACCAAGGTTCCTGTCGGCCAACGTGCTGCTTCAGCCGCGGTTCAATACTTCCAATGAGGGGCACTGCTTCGACTCGGCGGACGCACACAGCTCAGCGGCGACGACACTCTCCATGCCGGCGTCCGCGCGCCCAGACCGGCCGAAGTTCTGGAACCGAGCTGAGAACCAGCCGGCCGCGCCGCGTGACACGGCAGACTACAACCTGCACACGGCTTTTCAAGAGTCTCTGGATAGCCTGTGCCGCTTCGCGCCGCTTGAACAATGTCGCACACGCAGGTTCTTTCCAGCCGAACGTGTCTTCGGAGAGGTTGTAGTAGAGCACGTGCCTTTCGGTGAGGGCGCTCACCAGGATGAATCGAGTGCGATCCTCAAGATCACGGACACGACGTTCGAGCTCTCGGATCTGGACCTTGGTCAGCGGGGGCGGCTCGTAAGCCTGCACGGCTTCGGCACGCTCCGCCGCTGTCCTACTGCCCCTTGCGCGCATCCCTCGTGGCACGCGACGACGATGCCATCGTCATGGAGTTCAAGTCAAACAACGGCTCCGATGCCACCGCTTCGCTCATCTTGGGTGTCTGCCGCCTTCATGTCCACGTCACCAATCTCGCGCGCAAGGATGAGCGGAGCCTCCGCATTGAGGATCACCAGAGGCGCACCGTCCGCACACAAGTGTCACCATGTCCCCGGACTGATCTGTTACCTATCTTGCCGGCCGTTCAGTGTCGCGATACATTAGCCCCATGAAGGTCGCCATTGAACTGCCGTCGGCGCAGGCCACCCAGCTTGAGAGCGAGGCCAAGCGGCTCGGCGTCTCGGTCGAAGACCTCGCGCGCGCGGCCGTGACCGACCTGCTCGCGGCCCCCGATCCGGCATTCCAGGCCGCAACGAAGCGCATTCTCGCCCAGAATCTGGAACTTTACCGTCGCCTCGCCTAGATGCGGTACCTCACCCTGGGCGAGGTGGTCGCGCTTCACCGGGCCATTCTGGCCGCTACCGGTGGGGCGGACGGCATCCGGGATCTCGGCGGGCTCGAGTCGGCCCTCGCACAACCCAAAGCCACGTTCGACGGCGCCGACCTCTATGCTTCGATGGTGGCCAAGGCCTGTGCCTTGGCCTTTGGGCTCGCGATGAACCACCCCTTTGTCGATGGCAACAAGCGCATCGCCCATGCTGCGATGGCCGTGTTCCTCGATCTCAATGGCTTCGCCATTGAGGCGACCATCGATGAGCAAGAACAGCTGATGCTCGACCTCGCGGCAGGACAGGTGTCGAGGGTTGTGCTCACGAACTGGCTGCAAGAACATGTCTCGGCCCGCAGTTCGTCTGGCTAACGTGGCGAATGAGCCGCGCGGCGGCCGGGGTTCAGCGCCGCGTCGGCTCAATTCGCGTGTTATGCCGCACCGCGAACCGACGGGGACGTCCGAACAGCAAGCAGATCATCATCGCGAACCGCGCGTACGTCGCTCAGCGGCAACGTCAGGAGGGCCTGCGTGCGCCCTGATGCGGTCACGAACTCGACCTCGAGCGCCTCAGCCCCGTACACCAGGACAACGGCCCCGAGGTCGCCCGCTCGAAGCCCGGATTCCGCCAGATCGCGGACGAGCACAACCGTGTCGAGCTCTCGGAAGGTGGTCGTCATTGGTTCGCTCCTGGGTACGCAGTCACGAATCGCGGGAAGTCCTCGCCAGCGAGAATGATCCACACCGTGATCGCATCCGCCGAATGCCCTTCGGGTCCTGCTATGGTACCGCGCACGAGGTACTTCTGTCCAAAGCGTGTCGCCGCGCCGAGCTCGGCGTCCTGGCTGGCGAAGCGGTGCAGTTTGTCCCGCAATGCCGTCCAGTTGTCTTCGTTAAATCCGAGCTTCGCAAAGAAGCGTGCCTTGGCGCTGCCGACGGGGTGTTCCCGTGACAGCAGGTACTCCCGCACCTTGGCCGGAGCAAGAACGGCACGCTCAGCGCCCGGTATCTTCACGTCTCAACTCCGCGTGTCCGTGCGGCATAACGGCTGCGAATGAGCCGCGCGGCGCCGCAACTCACGCGACGCGTCGGCTCCATTCGCTTGTTAGCCCGCCCGTCGTTTCGTGTCCTGTCGCCGCTGCACCATGTAGGACCGCAGCACCGCGTTGATCCGCGACTGATAGCGCGGCCCTTGTGCTTTGAACCAGTCGAGCACGTCGACATCCACACGGAGCGAGATTGGCTGCTTGGGTACCGGTTCGACCACCGACGCGTCAGCCCAGAACTCCGGCGGCAGGTCGGCCAGCTCGGGCGGTGACGTCGCTCGAATCTGTCGTTCACTGAGGCGACGCAGCCGCGGCAGATCGGCCCGCCCACGCACTGGACGACTACTCTTGGGAGATCGCGTCTTTGTAGACTTCACGCTCATGGCGATGACTCACTCGAGCCGAGATGATGCGTCGCGTTACCCCACCGCCCGTCTCGACCCGATCGGTGTAGATGACAGTGAGCGCAACGTCCTGAGCCATTCCTATGGCGATGACGCGGCGCTCGCCGTAGTCCCGGCGGGTGTCTTCCCGTTCCAACGTGCGCCCGTCGAAGATCTGCGTCGCGAATTCGAAATCGAAGCCGCGATCGGCCAGGTTGCGATCGCTCTTGCGGGCATCCCAGTCGAAGCGCACGACCCAAGTATACGCCTGTATATACTGGTTGGCAAGGACTCGGTCGGGCTAACGCTGGCGGCTCACCTGCGAGCAGCGCCTCTCGCTGGTCGCATGAGCCCCGCCGCGAATGATACCGCCGTCGGCCGGTGGGAACACCACGATGTTGGCTCGAGCCCCGACGGCCGTGGCGCGGCTCGCCAGGTGCAGTCGCTTGTTAGACGGCACTGAAAGCACGATCGCCGGCGGCCGTGCGCGCGTGGCCGCCCTTCCGCAGGGGGTCGCGGCGCGCGTGACCGTCGTGGAAACAGGGCACGGCGCTGATCGCGCCGCGGCGGCCGTGCAGGGCCACCTGGACGAACCCGGTCGCTGCGCCCTCTTCGCGTCCGCCCGGTGATGGGGCGCGCCACGACGTGTACCCGCCACGCAGCCGCGCTCGCGCACAACAACGTTCGCAGGAGCGAGCAGCAACAATTTGCAAGAAGCGCTCGCGCGCGCCGATGCCGAATGAGAAGAGGTCTTGGCGTCAGAGCCGTCTAACGACCGCGCTTCAGCCGCGGCGGCTACTCGCGCGGATTGTGCCACAGAAGCCCGCCGCCGTCGGCTGCAAGCGCTGGTTAGGCGCTCGAGCCAACTGTTTCGAGAAGCATCCTGTAGGAATCCGTTACTCTTGATAGGTCCGCTCTTCCCGCGCACAGAGTCTCCGGCAATGGGATTGCCGCGTTGGGATTCCGCACCAGACGCCACCTCCAACCAACCCGCTCCGGATCAGCCCAACTCTCGAAGAGCAATATCCCTCCGACCGCAGTCCAAAAGGGTAGGTAGCCCATTGCGACACGCGGGATCTCCTCGAACGCCCCTGGCAACTGCGATACGTCCACGGCGACGACAAACGGGAGGCCCTCCGTACCTTGCGGGCTATCTGCCTTCCGCATGACGGGATTGACGTAGGCAACATACGGAACGCCAAACCACACCCGGACCTGAGACTTGGCGACGAGCGAGTACCGATCCCCGACTTGCTGAACGAAGGCACAGCTTCTGGCGCCGTCCTGAGACCACCATTCGGGAGCAGGATCTTGACCTGCGGTCCACACGGTACCGGCCTCGCGGTGTGCAGGCACGGCGTGAATCGACCAGCTCCCAGGAACACTCTGCGACTCTCCACACGACATTGCCGTGGCTGCCTTCACGACAGCCGACCGGTCAGCCGGGTTCGTGGGGTCTACGAGGTTCACAACCAAGTCGCACCGTCGCGCGGAGTCGAAGAGTTCTGCCGCTAACGTCGTGGCCCCGGCTTGGCGTCGGACGTGCAGCTCCTTTCTCTTGGCGACAGTAACCTCGACATCAACCTCCGCCGCTTCGGGCCACACCATGCGCCAGTCAGCCGTTCGTCTGGGTCCGGTAGGAATATGCCCTGCGGCTATCGAGCCAAGCGATATGCACAGTGCGCCAGCAGACAGCTCGGCGAATGTCTCTTCTTCCGGTGCTCCACATGCCGCCACCTCTCGCCCAAACGTAGCGTGAAGTTCGTCAGTGCCTGGTAGAACGCGGGTTGAAGTGATCGCTTGGCCCCACTTGAAGACATCGAGAAAACGGGCGCCAACTGGCTCTGGCAGCGACCAGTCGGCCAAATCAGGCAGTTGCTCGACGGACTCAACTAATGTCCGGGCAAGGGATCCCACAGGGGCGCGGAGCTGCAGCTGATCTAGCAATCGTCCCATGGCTCGTAGTCGAGGCGCCTAACGATCGCGCTTCAGCCGCGGCGGCCACGCGCGCGGATTCTGCCACAGAAGCGCGCCGCCGTCGGCTGCAAGCGTTGGTTAGACGGCGCCTTCCGAAGCATCTACCGCCATGACTTCGATTGAGGCGTCCCGCACGGCCCACACCGCCTGAGCGAGACGTTGTAGGGTGAACAGAAGATTCAGGCGAAACAACGAGAAGAAGGGTGTTGCCCGGATGTCCTCAAACTGCTTGCGACGACGCTCGTTCATGTGAGCGTATGCCCCGTAGACGAAGATCTCAAGTACGTCGCGGTACGTGAGGAACCTCGTCTCGGCGATCGAGAGGCTGGTTCGGTCGTCAAGCCATTCGTTCAGTCCCGCGCAAGCCACTTCGACGCTGTCGGCGAGCGGGTGCGATGGCAACTCTCTTTCGTAGAGGGCCCTCATGTTTCTTAGGGAGATCGGCTCATTATCCTGGATGAAGAATCGCAGGGTGAGCACCACGGCCTCCGTGGCCTCATCGTCCGGTCCCCAGAACTGCTGCTCCCAGGCACGTGTCTCGCTATCAAACTCGACCCCCGCCCCCACCGGTATCGATCGTGAAAAGAAGCTCACCTCCTGAAGGCGGTTTGCCTTCTCGATGAATCGATGGAGCGTCTGCTTGGCAACCGGCGTCATTTGAGATTCGCGACCGTCTAACGTTCGCGGTTCAGCCGCGGCGGCCACCCACGCGGATTGTGCCACAGCGGCCAGCCCGCCGTCGGCTGCAACCGCTGGTTAGCCGGCTGCAGTCTCATTCCGTTTCACCGAGGACTACGAACAAATGATCTAGCGTCCGAGTCCAGAGATTCTCAATAGATCGAACGCCGCGCTGTTTCGCCACCGCGGACAGATCCGAATAAAGACTGGCCCTGACGGTCTCTTGACTGCGCAGAACATCTGGACCGGACGCTGTTGAGGCTAGCCGCTCGCTCATAGTCGACCACGACATTCTTTCGCCAGGCGACTTCCGCGCACGTTCAAGCAACTCCCCCTGAACTCCGTCAAGAAGGGTGCGCATTTCCAATGCGGCAGCGCTCAAAGGGCCGACATCAACTCGATTCTGTTGGTACGCACGCACCGCCGAATCAAACCGACTCAGCACTGTCGGAAATCGCCTCGCGATCAACTCCCGAACGCGCTCATGGCGACGGTGAGCCTCCTGCAGAGTCCGATACGAGTCGAAAGATTGGTTTGCCCAACTGACTGCGCTCGGTGTCCCAATGTCTGCGACGCAAAGGATGTAACTGTTCGCAGCCGAACTCGACGACGTCGTAATCGAGTTAACCCCCAACGTAAGGCTGGGCGGGTACTCGGGCATTTGTGGGAGTACTGAACTGACCCGAAGGAATGCCAGTCGCGCCTGTTCATCGAGTTGAGCCGTCGACACATTCTGCGCTTCGGGTGGGCGACTGGCCAAAGTATCAATCTGCCAATCTACTTCGTCGGCTGCCTCTTGGACCGCGGGAGCGATCTCGCTAGCCTGCCTGTAGCGGCCGAGCCACGTGCGAAGGTGACTCTGTAACTTCTTCAGGTCGTCCATGTCTTCGTCCGGCTAACGTCCGGCTTCAGCCGCGGCGGCCACTCTCGCGGATTGTGCCATAGAAGTCCGCCGCCGTCGGCTGCAAGCCGTTGTTAGCCCGCACGTGGAGAACTCACGGTCCAGTCTGGGCTTCTTCACCGTCGTTGACATACGGAGGCGCTCGTCTGTCTCGGATAGCCTGCAGCCGCATCTGCAGACCTGTGTGAAGCTCGTCTGGTGTCTCCCACTCGATGAACCGATGAGAAGCTAGGTCGAAGTGTTTCCGAGATCTACGGTGGACGGTCAAGATCAGCTCGCGTCCGAGAGCGTGAGCAAAGCCCGTTTCGTAGTAGCAGTTGGGTCTTTCATCGGTCAAGTCGCACAGCACTAGCTCGCTTGTCGCGATTGCCTCGAGGAGTTCGGCAGTGATGCGCTCGCTTGTCTGAACCTCGTCGATCCGAAGCACTTCGTAACCGAAATCAAGTACGAGAGGCCGAATCGTGGTCTTGTAGATCTCGTCCAGCAGCACATCGCCGAACTTCATCACGACAAACACGCGATGGGACGCTGGAGCCATGGCAGCCTGCAGAACGGATCGAGCCTCAGGCCACGCGCGATCCAAGCGTGCATCGCGAAGAATGTCTTCGGTGCATTCAGCGCTGGCAAGACTGGAGGACGAGAGCACCGCCACGGGATCGGCGCCAATCACAATGGGATCCGATGTGCAAAACACCCGCAGGTAGGTCACAAGACCGAAGTTCATCAGCGCGCGGGTGTGGTCGTACCCAACCGGCGTAAGCTGCCGATTTACGTACGGCACGAGCACGTCGCGGATGACGCCGGTCCGATCCAGATTCGTCCATGTCTGGTGACCGCCGAGTATTCGCGCAAGCGCGTGGTAGAACATCGTCCTTTCTTGTCGGGCTAACGACCGCGCTTCAGCCGCGGCGGCCACTCGCGCGGATTGTGTCACAGAAGCTCGCCGCCGTCGGCTGCAAGCGCTGGTTAGGCTGACGCTCGTGTCCTTCTACTGGCCTGAGCATGGCGCAGCAAGAACGCTTCGGTGTTGTCGTATTTCTTGCGATGCTCGGGCCCAGCTGCGCCACGCATCTCACGAATGTAGCCCAGGTACGGATTCTTCCCACCGACACTGACGTTGCTGAATGTGAATGCGTAGACGTTCTCGTGCGGCTTGCCTCGCAGGATCTTTGCCGATTCAACGCGGCGGTAATGTGGCCTCTGATCCAGGTCAAGGACCGTACCGCGGCACCGTGAGTGGACGCTCGGCGTAAGGATGAACCCAACCCAGTTCTGGCACTCACCGTATTGATAGGCGTCAATTAGGGCGGGACCGACGAAGATGTTCTTGTCTACACGCGAGTACAGCTTCCCGTACGTCAGCGCGCCGCGCACTGGAATTCTCTTCGCTAACAGACCCTGGAAAAATAGACGGCCGGCTTGCTCGATCGCTGCGAACTCGCGGTCTGTTCCGCCGCGGGAGAAGAAGATGAACGTGTCCGAGAACCAAGAGGACGACACCCCGAGCTTGGATTTAGCTCCGGTTTGCTCTTCCACCTGGCGAACGACATCCTCGTAGGTTGGGATGATCTCGTCGACATCTTGATCTTCAGCGAGACGAGAGAATCCCAGAAGGTCAAAGTAGCAGAACCAACGATCGATGTACCGGACTTCGCCGAATGCGCTGGTACTCATGGTGGTTCAGCCTAACGTCCGCGTTGAGCCGCGCCGCGCGAGGCAGAATATCAGCGAGCGCGGCGTCGGCTCCAACGCGCTGTTAGCTGGCCCGTTGCATCGCCAGGATCTTCCGTCGGACGTCTGCAGGGAAATCGACTAGCGCGAACTGGTTGCGACCAAAGAGATAGTCTTCACCGCTCTCATCGATGACCCGGAGGAGATCGTCCTTGGCCGCCCTGGCATCGGGAACGACGCGATAGACCTTGCCCTGGATCAGCGATGCCTCGTTGCCCGCGTTGTCGAGACACAGTGCGAATTGCTTGGTGACCCGCTTCATGATTCGTCCAGATAGGCCTTGATCTTGAGGTCTCTTCTACCGATGCCGTGCGCTTCGTACCAGTGTAGCTCGACCCGCCGCAGCTTGCCGTTTCGAAGCCGGACCGTGGCGACGCCCTTCCGCTTTCGCCACCGCCCGCGACCATAGATCCTCTGGAGTCGCGCCCGGACCTTGACGCCCGTGCCAGACGCAATCGTTTCCGCCTGTTCGATCACGCCCACGATGTCGAAGGTCACGAGCCCGATTCTCCGTCACGCGTTTTCAGGTTGGTAAGGCCAGCTAACGCTGCGGTTCAGCCGCGCCGCGGCATAATCGCACGCGGCGTCGGCTGCAACCGCTGGTTATGCGGCGTGTGAAGCACTGCGGTTTCCATCAACTTCACCCATACTGAGCGTCGTGTGATCGAACCGAAAACAGATAGCGCATTGAGCGCCCCTCGAACAAGACGTATGAGATGACAATCGCCGACGCCATGGCAACCGCAGTAGCCATAGCACCTGCGGTCGGAGGCACCGGCCAAAGCTGCCGCATCGGTTCATGCGTAACACTCAGGACCCCACCAAGAGCGAGCGCCGCGACCATTACCACGATGACGATTCCCCCTGCCCAGTTGCTGGCGATGAAAGAGGCCGTCGCCACTGACCATTGGCCTCGTCGCTCTCGGAACCACATAACTACGGGCATTACTGCGAACATGGCCACGGTCATAAGGAACGCGGACACGAGCAGGAACGCAACGACGCCAACCGCAACAACTGCCATTGTTGTGGCCGATCGGTACAGGCCTGATGCGGCGATCATCAACAGAGTGGCCCGGACAAGCGTGAGGGTAAGCATGTAGTCTGCTTGCGCCAAGCCCCACTGCCTCACCGGGACCGACTGCATTGCATACTCAAGCGTTGTTCGGACGAGCGAGTACGCAACGCCAACGCCTAACACGATCGGAATCGACGCTGTGGAAAGATCCACGATCCCTGCACCACTCACTTCAACTGAACGGATCTCGACCTGGGCGGTCGACCACGCGAGTCCTGCAGCGCACAGCCATGACGTCGTCCTGCGCGCTCGCCGGTATCCGTTGCTCAGCTCCATGTACGGTAGTGCCGCATAACGTTCGGCTTCAGCCGCGGCGGCCGTTCGCGCGGATTGTGCCACAGAAGCCCGCCGCCGTCGGCTGCAAGCCGTGGTTAGCCAGCCCGTCGAGGCGGGCACGGATTCATCCCGATCAAATGACCGGCTGTAGAGCAAG
>JAUXWO010000109.1 GCA_030680175.1 Vicinamibacterales bacterium | reverse complement strand
CCGGCCGCGCCGGCCGCCACGCGGCCCGCCGCCGCCGCCGAGGGCAGCTTGCTCGTGGAGTCGCGCCCGGCGGGCGCCAGGGTTCGCATCGATGACCGCGAGGCGGGCACGACGCCGCTGACGCTCCCCGGACTCGCGCCGGGCAGCTACCGCGTGTCGATCGCGCGCGAGGGCTATCAGACCTGGACCACCACGGTCCGCGTCGTCGCTGGGGAACGGGCGCGGGTGGCCGCGTCGCTTGTCGGAGGAAGGTTCGAGGAATGAACGCGGTTCTGGCGCTGGAAGACGGCACGTGGTTTCAGGGGAGCGCCGCGGGCGCGCAGGGGGAGACCGGCGGCGAGGTCGTGTTCAACACGAGCATGACCGGCTATCAGGAGGTGCTCACCGATCCGTCGTATGCGGGGCAGATCGTCACGATGACGGCCTCGCAGATCGGCAACTACGGCGTGGCCGCGGCGGATGTCGAGTCGGGGGCGCCCCAGGTGGCCGGATTCGTCATGCGCGAGCAGTCGCCCATCGCGAGCAACTGGCGCGCGCAGGGCACCCTGCGCGACTACCTCGTGCAGCACCAGATCGTCGCCATCGCCGAGATCGATACGCGGGCGCTGACGCGCATCCTGCGGTCGGCGGGCGTGATGCGCGGCATCATCGCCACCGGGGCGGTGGATCCGGCGAGCCTCGTCGAGAAGGCGCGGCGGCTGCCGATGATGGAGGGGGCGGATCTCGTCAAGGACGTGACCTGCGCCGAGCCGTTTGACTTCGTCCTGTCCCTGGGCGACACGGTGGCGGAAGCCTCGTTCGCGCCGGCGCCGGAGCGCCGGGCGTCGCGCCCGCTGCGCGTGGCGGCCTACGACTTCGGGATGAAGCTGAACATCCTGCGCCGGCTGACGGCGCACGGCTGCGAGGTCCGCGTGTTCCCGGCGTCGACGCCCGCGTCGACGCTGCTCGACTGGAAGCCCGACGGGGTCTTCCTGAGCAACGGCCCCGGCGACCCCGCGGCCGTCGGCTACGCGATTGACAACGTCCGCACGCTCGTCGCGAGCGACACGCCCGTCTTCGGCATCTGCCTCGGCCACCAGTTGCTGGCGCTCGGCCTTGGCGCGAAGACCTACAAGCTGAAGTTCGGCCACCGCGGCGCGAACCATCCGGTGAAGCAGCTGTCGACGGGCGAGATCGAGATCACGTCGCAGAACCACGGCTTCGCCGTGGACCCGGACTCGCTGCCGGACGACGTGGAGGTGACGCACCGGAATCTGTACGACGGCACGGTCGAGGGCCTGCGGCACAAGACGCGGCCGGTCTTCTCGGTGCAGTACCACCCGGAAGCCTCGCCCGGCCCGCACGACGCCGACTACCTGTTCCGTCAGTTTCTCGAGGTGATGGAGAAGTAAGAAGTAACAGGTGCTCAGGGTGCCCAGGGTGCCCAGGGTGCCCAGGGTGCCCGGGGTGCCCAAGGTGCACGGGGTGCCCAAGGTGCCCAAGGTGCACGGGGTGCCCAAGGTGCCCAAGGTGCCCAAGGTGCCCGGGGTGCCCAAGGTGCACGGGGTGCCCGGGGTGCCCAAGGTGCCCGGGGTGCCCAAGGTGCCCGGGGTGCTCCTGTCGATAGCGAGTTGCGAACAGCGAATAGCGAACTGCGAACTGCGAACTGCGAATAGCGAACAGCGAATAGCGAATTACCGTTTCATGCCCAAGCGTACAGATATCCATCGTGTTCTGGTGATCGGGTCGGGGCCGATCGTCATCGGTCAGGCGTGCGAGTTCGATTACTCGGGCACCCAGGCCATCAAGGCGCTCAAGGCCGAAGGGCTCGAGGTCGTGCTGGTCAACAGCAATCCGGCCACGATCATGACGGACCCGGAGCTGGCCGACCGCACCTACGTCGAGCCGCTCACCGTCGAGGCGGTGGAGCAGATCATCGCCCGGGAGAAGCCCGACGCGATCCTGCCGACCGTCGGCGGGCAGACGGCGCTCAACCTGGCGATTGACCTCGATCGCGCCGGGGTGCTGAAGAAGTACAACGTCGAGTTGATCGGCGCGTCCATCGCCGCCATCAACCTCGCCGAGGACCGCCAGATGTTCCGCGACGCCATGGCGGAGATCGGCGTCGACGTGCCGCCGAGCGGCGTGGCGAAGTCCTTCGACGAGGCCCTGCAGATCGTGGAGCGCACGGGCTTCCCGGCGATCATCCGGCCGTCGTTCACCATGGGTGGCGTCGGCGGCGGCATCGCGTACAACCTCGAGGAGTTCAAGGAGATCTGCACGCGCGGGCTCGACCTGAGCCCCGTGCACGAGGTGCTCGTCGAGGAGTCCATCATCGGCTGGAAGGAATTCGAGCTCGAGGTGATGCGCGACGTCGCCGACAACTTCGTCGTCATCTGCTCGATCGAGAACGTGGACCCGATGGGCGTCCACACCGGCGACAGCATCACCGTCGCGCCCGCGCAGACGCTGACCGACAAGGAATACCAGCGCATGCGCGACGCCGCGCGCCGGATCATCCACCGCGTGGGCGTCGAGACGGGCGGCTCCAACATCCAGTTCGCGGTGAACCCCGCCGACGGCCGGATGGTGGCCATCGAGATGAACCCGCGCGTCTCGCGCAGCTCCGCGCTCGCGTCGAAGGCCACGGGCTTCCCGATCGCGAAGATCGCCGCGAAGCTCGCGCTCGGCTACCACCTCGACGAGATTCCGAACGACATCACGCGCGTGACGCCCGCCTCGTTCGAGCCGACCATCGACTACGTGGTCGTCAAGATCCCGCGCTGGAACTTCGAGAAGTTCCCGCAGGCCGACCCAACCCTGACGACGCAGATGAAGTCGGTGGGGGAGGCGATGGCCATCGGCCGCACGTTCAAGGAGGCGTTCCTCAAGGGGCTGCGCTCGCTCGAACTCGGCCGGCAGGGCACGCTCTTCCCGTCGGGCCACGCGGCGGCGCGTGACGACGAGGCGCCGGACGCCGAGGAGGCGGAGGCGGCGCTCAGGCGCGCGCTGGTGGTGCCGACGGATCGGCGCATGTGGGCGGTGTTCGAGGCGCTCGGCCTCGGGTGGACCGAGGCGCGCCTGCACGAGCTGACGAAGATCGACCCGTGGTTCCTCAACCAGTTCGCGGAGCTGGTCGAGCTGCGCCGCACGGCGGACCTCGTCGGCCTGCGCGACATGTCGCCCGACCTGCTGCGCACGCTGAAGCGCGCGGGCTTCGGCGACGGCGAGATCGGCCACACGCTCGGCACCAACGAGTCGGCGGTGCGCGAGAAGCGCGAGGAGTTCGGCCTCCACCCCGTCTACAAACGCATCGATACCTGCGCGGCGGAGTTCGAGTCGTTCACCCCGTACATGTACAGCACCTACGAGACGGTGTGCGAGGCCGAGCCGACCGATCGGCCGAAGGTGATCATCCTCGGCAGCGGCCCGAACCGCATCGGCCAGGGGATCGAGTTCGACTACTGCTGCTGCCACGCCGTGTTCGGCTTCGCGAAGGAGACGCGCGAGACGATCATGGTGAACTGCAACCCCGAGACCGTGTCGACCGACTACGACACGGCCGACCGCCTCTACTTCGAGCCCCTCACGTTCGAGGACGTGATGGCGGTCATCGACCGCGAGCGGCAGGGCAATCCCGACATCGGCGTCGTGGTGCAGTTCGGCGGGCAGACGCCGCTCAAGCTGGCGCTGCCGCTGCAGGAGGCCGGCGTGCGGATCTTCGGCACGTCGCCCGATTCCATCGACCTCGCCGAGGACCGCAAGCGGTTCGCGCAGCTGCTGTGGGACCTGGGTATTCCGCAGCCGGCCAGCGGGACCGCCGTGACCCGTGACGAGGCGCGCGAGGTGGCCGCGAAGGTCGGCTTCCCGGTCGTCGTGCGCCCCTCCTACGTGCTCGGCGGCCGCGCGATGGCGATCGTGTACGACATGGCGACGCTGGACCGCTACATGGCCGGCGCCGTGGACGTGTCGCACGACCGGCCGATCCTGATCGATCGCTTCCTCGAGCACGCCAAGGAGCTCGATGTCGATTGCGTGGCCGACGAGACGGGCGCCGTCGTGATCGGCGGCATCATGGAGCACATCGAGGAGGCCGGCATCCACTCGGGCGACAGCTCGTGCGTGGTGCCCCCGGCCGGCGTCGCCGAACGCCATCTCGCGACGATCCGCGACTACACCCGCCGCATCGCGCGCGCCCTGAACGTCGTCGGGCTGATGAACGCGCAGTACGCCATCAAGGACGACACCGTCTACGTGCTCGAGGTCAACCCGCGGGCGTCGCGCACCGTGCCCTACCTGTCGAAGGCGACCGGGGTGCCGCTGGCGCAGGTGGCCGCGCGCGTGATGACGGGACGGACGCTGGCCGACCTCGGCCTGGTGGAGGACCTGACGCCGGCGGGCGTCTTCGTCAAGAGCCCGGTGTTCCCGTTCGTGCGGTTCCCGGGCGTGGACACGATCCTGGGACCCGAGATGAAGTCGACGGGCGAGGTGATGGGCGGCGCGCGCAGCTTCGGCCACGCCTTCGCCAAGGCGATGCTCGGCGTCGGCCAGCGCCTGCCCGAGAGCGGCGCCGTCTGCCTGAGCGTCAACAACGACGACAAGCCGGACGTGCTGCCGATCGCGCGCGATCTCGAGGCGCTCGGCTTCTCGGTCGTCGGCACGCGCGGCACGGCCGCCTACCTGCGTGCGCACGGCATCGAGTGCGACGTGATCTACAAGGTGAACGAGGGCCGCCCGAGCCTCGCCGACGAGATCGTGAGCAAGCGGATCGCCATGGTCATCAACACGCCGCTCGGCCGCGAGTCGTTCTTCGACGACAAGGCCGTGCGCCGCGCCGCGATGATGACGGGCGTGCCGTGCATCACGACGATCACCGGCGCCGCCGCCGCGGTCGCCGCGATCCGTGCCCTCCGCGACGAAGGCCTCGGCGTCCGCGCCCTGCAGGACTACCACGCGGAAGTCGGCGCACCCACGAGCTGAGACGTACAAACACGAAGGTCACGTCCGCCTCCGCGGCCGGAGGCCGCTACGGCGTGACCTCGCCGAAGCTCGCCTGGTATTGAGGCGAGCGCAGGCGGGAAGGCCACGAAGGACGATTCGCTACGGATCCGGTAACCGCCACCGGACCGTTGGCGCGAGGATGCCCATGGCGCACATGTTCCTCGCTGACCGCTACCGGATCGTTCAATCGAGTGTCTTCGTGGCCTTCGTGACCTTCGTGTTTGTACGGGATCAGCGCAGTTCCTGAGCACTGTGAGGCTGCGGCGGTACGCGGAGACTGCGTACCCGCTGAGCCCCAGTCGGCCTGACCCCACGCCAATCCGCACGTCCCGGCTCTTGCACCTGGGCAGGGGATGGGCACCGTCCTGCTTCCCGTCCTCGTGGCGCTGGTGGCCGGCCTCGCGGCCGGGGCGCTCTCCGGTGCGAGCGTCACGCTTCCCGCCTGGCTCCTGCTGATCGCCGCCTGGGCGGCCGCCGCCGGCGCTTTCCACCTGCGGTATTCCCGGACGACCGTCGCGGCGGTCGTGGCCGGCGCGCTGGCCGCCGGCTGGCTGCTCGGCGCGGACCAGGCACAGCGCGCGCTTCATCCCCCCATTCGGGCGCTGCTCGAGGCACGCGTCGGCGGCTTTGCGATCGGCACGCCTCCGCGGCGCGTGGCGGAGCCGATGCTGCTCGAGGGCCGGCTCGTCTTCGACGCGTCACCTGGCGCTTCAGGCGTGCAGCTCCGGCTCGAGGCGCTCCGGCTCTGGCCCGGCACCTGCCCGGAGCCGGTGGCGGGCGGCGTCGCCCTCACCGTCGCGGGCACCGAGGCGCCGGCGCTGATGCACGCGTGGACGGCGGGCCGCATCGTGCGCGTCCCCGCGCTGCTGCGGCGTCCCACGACCTACCGGAATGACGGCGTGCCGGATCAGGAGCGACAGCTGGCGCGACGCGGCATCACGCTGGTCGGGAGCGTCAAGAGCGGGCACCTCGTCACGGTCCACGCCCGTGGCCACTGGCTCGACGAAGCCGCCGCCCTGGTGCGGGCGCGCAGCCGCCGCGCGCTGATGCGCATCGGGCAGGGCAGCGATCCCCCGCTGACACGCGCCGTGGCCGCGGCGATCCTGATTGGCGACCGGGCGGGGCTCGATGTCGAGACCTCGCGCCGCCTGCAGGAGGCCGGGACGTATCACGTCATCGCGATCAGCGGGGGCAACATCGCGATCCTTGCCGCCCTCGCCTTCGGCGTCCTGGGGCTGGCCGGCTTGCGTGGGCGGGTCGCGACGGTGGTGACGATCGCGGGCCTCGTCGGCTACGCCTTCCTCACCGGCGGCGGGCCGTCGGTGACACGCGCCACCGTGATGGCCGTCATCTACCTCGCGGTGCGGCTCATCGATCAGCGCACGGCCGCGGTGAATGCCATCGTGCTCACGGCCATCCTGCTGCTGCTGGCCGCGCCGCTCACCGTCTTCGATGTGGGTTTCTGGCTCACGTTCGGCGCGACGACCGCGATCGTCCTGGGCGCCGCGTGGGTGCGATGGCCGGCACGGTGGTGGCTGGCCGCGCCCGCGGGCCTGTGGCTGGCCTCGGTCTGCTCGGAGGTGGCGCTCACGCCCATCGGCGCCGCGGTGTTCGAGCGCGTGACCGTCGCGGGCCTCGCACTCAATTTCATCGCCATCCCCTGCATGACGGCCGTGCAACTCGGCGCGATGGCGGTCGTCGTGCTCGACCTCGTCTGGGGCGGCGCCGCGGATGTCGCGGCGCTGGCCACCGACTGGGCCGCGCGGGGGCTGCTCGACAGCGCGCGCCTCGTGGACGCCTGGCCCTGGCTCTCGTGGCGCGTCGCGGCGCCGGCCGCGTGGACGATCGCGGCCTACTACGTGGCGCTGGCCGTCTCGGTGTGGTCCTGGCGTCCCGGCCTCGCACGGCGCCGTCCGTGGCCCGCGCGACGCCTGGCGCCGCCAGCGCTCCTGCTCCTCGGCGTCGTCATCGTCCTTCCACCTGGACTCTGGCGTGTCACCGGCGACGGCCGGCTGCACGTGACGATGATCGATGTGGGGCAGGGGGACGCCATGCTCGTGACGTTCCCGCGCGGGACGCGCCTGCTCCTGGACGCCGGCGGCCTCGCCTCCGGCGACGCCTTCGACATCGGCGACCGCATCGTCGGGCCGGCGCTGCGGGCGCGCGGCGTCGGCCGGCTCGACTACCTCGCCATCAGCCACGGCCATCCGGACCATGCGGGCGGCCTCGCACGCATCCTCCGCGACTTCGGCGCGCGGGAGGTGTGGGAGGGCGTGCCCGTCCCGCGCGACACCCTGGCGATGGCCCTCGGCGCCGAGGCCGTGCGCGCGGGGGCGCCGTGGCGGCAGGTTCAGCGTGGTGACGTGATCGCGATCGATGGTGTCGCGGTGCGCGTGCTCCATCCGCCGCTCCCGGACTGGGAGCGGCAGCAGGTGAGGAATGACGACTCGATGGTGCTCGAGATCCGGCACGGCGACGTGGCCTTCGTCCTGACCGGGGACATCGGCCGCGAGGTGGAGCGCGATCTGCTCCCGTGGATCGACCCCGCCCCGCTGGTGGTCCTCAAGGTGCCGCACCACGGCAGCAACACCTCGAGCAGCGACGCGCTGCTGGACCATCTTCGTCCCGCGGCCGCCTTCATCGGCGTAGGCCGGACGAATCACTACGGCCACCCCGCCCCGGCGGTCCTGTCCCGCTACCGGGATCGCCGCATCCCCGTGTACCGCACCGACCTGCACGGCCAGATCGACATCACCACCGACGGTCAGACGGTGGAGGTGTCCACGTTCGCGCAGCGCGCGCGGTCACGTACAAACACGAAGATCACGTCCGCCTCCGCGGCCGGAGGCCGCTACGGCGGGACCTCGCCGAAGCTCGCCTGGTATTGAGGCGAGCGGAGGCGGGAAGGCCACGAAGGCTCAATAGGGAGGGCGCCGTGCTTGATAGGACCATCTCAACACTTCCCGCCGCGACCGAGCGAATCGTGCAGGCCGCCATCGGATGTGCCATCGAGGTACACACGCACTTCGGCCCCGGGTATCTGGAGAGCGTGTACCAACGCGCCTTCCAGATCGAACTGGAGCTAAGAGGCATGAGCTATGCGTGTGAGCAGCCCCTGAAGATCACGTACAAGGACTACCCGATTCAGGGCCCGCGGCTGGATCTCGTCGTCGAGCAGTGCGTGCTTCTCGAACTGAAAGCGGTCGATCGTCTTCAGCCGGTGCATGTCAGCCAGGTGGTGTCGTACCTGAAGGCAACGGGCCTCGGGGTGGGCCTGTTGATGGACTTCAACGTACGGTGGATGAAGGATGGAATCCGCAGGGTTGTGTTGTGACCCATGGCCTTCGTGGCCTTCGTGGCCTTCGTGTCCTTCGTGTTTTGTACGTGATCAGGGGAGATCGCTGGCGAGGGCATCTTTGGCTCTGACCCAGAGGGCTTCCAGTGCGTCCAGCGTCAGGTCCTTGAGCGCCAGGCCTTCGGTGCGGGCGGTGCGTTCCATCCAGTCGAATCGCCGCTGGAACTTGTCGTTCGCCATCCGCAGCGCGGCTTCCGGTTCCTGGCCGAGCTTGCGGGCGAGATTCGCCATCGCGAAGAAGACGTCCCCGAGTTCATCTTCGGCGCGCGCGGAGCCGGCGCCGTGCAAGGCGACTGCCTCCCGCAGCTCCGCGAGTTCCTCCTCGATCTTGTCGAGCACCTGGGCCGGCTCGACCCAGTCGAAGCCCACCGCCGCGGCGCGCGCGCTGAGCTCGTAGGCGCGCAGCAGCGACGGCAGCGCCCTGGGGACGCCGGAGAGGATCGTGCGATCCGGGCGGCCGGCCGCGCCGCGCTCGTCCGCCTTGAGATCCTCCCACTTGCGCACCACCTCGCCGGTGCTGATGCGGGGGGCGGCATCGGCGAGCGGCGTGCCGTCGGGCGTGAAGACGTGCGGGTGGCGGCGCACGAGCTTGTCGGCGATGCCGTGGACGGCGTCGCTGATGGAGAAGTGCCCGGCCTCCTCGGCGATCTGCGCGAGGAACACGGCCTCGTACAGGAAGTCGCCAAGCTCCTCGCGGAGCGACGCCATGTCGTCGTGGTCGATGGCCTCGAGCAGCTCGTAGGTTTCCTCGAGCACGAACGGCCGCAGCGACGCGAGCGTCTGCTCCCGGTCCCACGGGCAGCCGCCGGGCGCGCGCAGCGCGCGCATGATCTGGACGAGGCGTTCGAAGGCGGGGCCGGGATCGCGCATGGGTGGGGGACTCTGCGCGCTATGCTACCATTCCAGGGTTCGTCATCAGCGGTGCCGCCGTGCCTACGCCAACACCTGAAACCTCCGTCAACTTCGTCACCTTCATCTACACGCTGGCCAGCAACGCCGCCGTCCATTTCGGCGACGTGCCGGAGCCCGGCGCCACCGAGACGCGCGCGCCGAACCTTGCGGCCGCGCAACACGTGATCGGCCTGCTCGCCATGCTCGAGGAGAAGACGCGCGGGAACCTGACCCCCGAGGAGCGGCAGTTCCTCGATCAGGTGCTCTACGAGCTGCGCATGCGGTATGTCGCCGCCACGGCGCCCAAGGGACGCATCGTCGAGCCTTGAGCCTGCAGGCCCGCGTCACCTTCCTCGGTACGGGGACGTCGCACGGCGTGCCCATGATCGGCTGCACGTGCGCGGTCTGCCGCTCGGATGATCCGCGCGATCGCCGGATGCGCCCGTCGATTCATCTGCAGGTCGAGGGCGGCCCCGCCGTGCTCGTGGATACCTCGACGGACCTCCGCCAGCAGGCGCTGACGTTCGGCATCACCGCCGTCGACGCGATCCTCTACACGCACAGCCACGCGGATCACGTGCTTGGCCTCGACGAGGTGCGGCGCTTCAACATGCTGAAGGGCGGCACGATTCCGGCGTGGGCGGATGCGGCCACCGTCGCCGACCTGCAGCGGATGTTCGCCTACGTGTTCGACGCCTCAGCGGAGCAGGGCGGGGGCATCCCCCAGATGAGCTTGACGGCCATCAATGGCGCGTTCGGCGTGGGGCCGCTGGCGGTGCAGCCGGTGCCGCTCATGCACGGCCCGCGTGCCATCCTCGGGTTCCGGTTCGGCCGCTTCGCGTACCTCACCGACTGCAACTACATTCCCGACGAGGCGTGGCCGCTGCTCGAGGGCCTCGATCTGCTGGTCCTCGACGCCCTGCGTCATCGCCCGCACCCGACGCACTTCACCGTGGAGGCGGCCGTCGAAGCGGCCACGCGCATCGGCGCCGCGCGCACGTATTTCACCCACATTTGCCACGATCTGCCCCACGAGGCGACCTGCCGCGCGCTGCCGGAATCGATGGAACTGGCATATGATGGGCTCGTCGTGAACATCGACGCGGGCACGCCGTGGAAGTAGCGCATTTTCCCGACGACCCGCGGCCGGTGCGCTGGCATCACACCGTGCTCGCGCTCGGCAACTTCGACGGCCTGCATCGCGGGCACGTGAAGATCATCGAGCGCGTCCGCCGGGGGGCCGGCGAGCGGGGCGGGACGCCCGTGGTCCTGACGTTCGACCCTCATCCGCCCCGGGTGGTGCGCCCCGACAAGGCGCCGCCGCTCCTGATGACGCAGGCGCAGAAGATCGAGGCGCTGGAGCGCGCGGGTATCCAGGGCGTGGCGGTGGTGCGGTTCACGCTGGATCTGTCGCGGTGGGAACCGGAGGCGTTCGTGCGCGCCGTCCTCGTGGACTGGCTGCGTGTCGCCGAGGTCTGGGTGGGCGCGGACTTCCTGTTCGGCCGCGACCGCTCGGGCAATTTCTCGCTGCTCAGGACGCTTGGCGCGCAGTATGGGTTCCGGGTCGAGAAGATCGACCCCGTGCGCTACAAGGACTTCGTCGTCTCGAGCACGCGGATTCGCCGGCTCGTCGGCGACGGCCGGATGGACGAGGCGGGCGCGCTGCTCGGGCATCACTACGCCATCGATGGCGTGGTCGTGGCAGGCGCGGGACGGGGGCGGGGCATCGGGTTCCCGACCGCGAACCTCGCGACCGACAACGAGCTCCTCCCGCCGCACGGGGTGTATGCGACGACGGCCACGCTGGACGGGGTGATCCATCCGGCGGTGACCAACATCGGCGTCCGCCCGACGTTCGGGACGACGGGGCCGCCGACGATTGAGACGCACATCCTCGGGTGGGATGAGGACGTGTATGGCCGGCCGTTGCGCCTCAGTTTCGTGCAGCGGCTGCGCGAGGAACGCGCGTTCCCCGACGTCGATGCACTGAAGGCGCAAATCGACGCCGATGTCCGTCGCGCGACGCGCCTCTTTGACCGTCTATCGGTGTGAACGAGCCGAAAGCCGGAAGCCGAGAGCCGAGAGCCGAGACCGAAGATGGATCCGAGCGCGTTTGAGTTTTCGTTGAGCATGCCGGGCGACGTCCGGCTCGTGGGCGCCGTGCGTGACCTGGCCGCGCATGCGGCGGCCTACGCGAAGCTGGAGGCCCGCGTGGCCGATGGCCTGGCCCGCCAGGTGGCGGCGGCCACCGAGGCGGCCATCGTGGCCTCGGGCGCGCAGGATGCGCCCGTGGATGTCCGCTTCGTGCGCGAGGCGGGGACCCTGACCGTGTCGATTGGCCTCGATGCGGATGCCGCGGCGGCGTGGCCGCCGAGCGCCGAGGCCGGGCTCACCGTGGAGGCCTCGCGGGCCGGCACGCGGGAGACCTGCCGTATCACCCAGCGCCTCGCCTAGCCGGCGGGCGGCCCCGAACCCATGCGTCTGTACAACACCCTCACCCGTCAGGAAGAGCCGTTCGCGCCCTCGCAGGCCAACACCGTCCGCATGTACGCGTGCGGCCTCACGGT
This sequence comes from Vicinamibacterales bacterium, assembly GCA_030680175.1. GTDB lineage: Bacteria > Acidobacteriota > Vicinamibacteria > Vicinamibacterales > UBA2999 > JAUXWO01. The sequence continues at coordinate 42,015 of JAUXWO010000109.1, read as the reverse complement.
CTACGCGCGCGGCCACATCGGCAACTTCCGCACGTTCGTGTGCCTCGACGTTCTCCGCCGCACGCTGCGCCACGTCGCGGGGCACGAGGTGCGCGAAGCGATCAACTTCACGGACGTCGACGACAAGACCATCGCGGGGGCCGAGCGCGAGGGCGTGGACCTCCGGACGTACACGGATCGCTACGTGGCGGCGTTTGCCGAAGACTCGGCGCGGCTCGGCCTCGAGCCGGTGGAGGAGAACCCGCGCGCGACCGATCCGGCCAACCTGCAGGCGATGGCCGACGTGATCAAGGCGCTCGAAGCGCGCGGCCACACGTACCGGAGCGACGGGTCCATCTACTTCAAGATCGCCTCGATGCCCGACTACGGGCGGCTGGCGCGGCTCGACCACGAGGGCATCCAGGCGGGGGCCCGCGTCGACTCCGACTCCTACGAGAAGGAGGACGCGCGTGACTTCGTGCTGTGGAAGGCGACCAAGCCCGGCGAGCCGACGTGGGACTACGGCGTCGGGCCGGGCCGTCCCGGCTGGCACATCGAGTGCTCGGCCATGGCGCTCCGCCTGCTCGGCGAGCCGCCCATCGACATCCACGCCGGCGGCATCGACCTGATCTTCCCGCATCACGAGAACGAGATCGCGCAGAGCGAGTGCGCCACGGGGCAGCCGTTCGCCCGGTTCTGGGTCCACGTCGAGCACCTGCTCGTCGACGATCAGAAGATGTCGAAGTCGCTCGGGAACGTCTACAGCCTGCAGGATGTCGAGGACCGCGGCCACCGGCCGTCGGCGCTGCGCTACCTGCTGCTGTCGTCGCACTACCGCAAGCAGCTCAACTTCACGTGGACGGGCATGGAGCAGGCCGAGGAGGCGCTGCGCCGCGTGACCGACTTCCTCGCGCGGATCGACCGCGTGATGGACGACACGGCGCACGAGGCCCTGGCCACGCGCATCGACGAGGGGCGCCGCGCCTTCGACGCGGCGCTCGGCGACGACCTCAACACCGCCGCCGGCCTGGCCGCCATGTTCGACCTGGTCCGCGCGGGCAACACGGCGATCGACCGCGGCGAGATCGGCACGCCGGATGTGGCCCGGTTCCACGAGGCGTTCGCGCACTTCGACCAGGTGCTCGGCGTCCTCTCGCTGCGGCGTGCCGAAGAGGCGGCGCCGCCGGTGCCGGAAGAAGAGATCCTGCAGTGCATCGAGGACCGGCGCGCCGCACGCAGCCGGCGCGAGTTCGCCGTCGCCGACCGCATCCGAGACGACCTGGCCGCGCGCGGCATCCTCCTCGAGGACGGCCCGCAGGGCACACGCTGGAAGAGAAAATGATTCGATCTCAGATTGCAGAGTGCAGAGTGCAGATTGGTTCAGAGCAAGGATTGGCGGGCGGGCCACCAATCACCCGGTTCCGTTAGGCAAGCGCCCAGCGCCGAGAGCTGATCGCTGATCGCTGATCGCTGATCGCTTGCGACGCGCAAGCGTTCAGCATGGAGAGTGGAATGGACGCACCGAACCTGAAGACGCCGCTGCCGGGTCCCAAGGCCAAGGCCCTGATCGACCGTGACGACCGCGTGGTCTCGCCGTCCTACACGCGCGGGTACCCGTTCGTCATTGCGCGCGGGCTCGGCGCGGCCGTGGAAGACGTCGACGGGAACGTGTTCCTCGACTGCGCCGCGGGCATCGCCGTCAACTCCACCGGGCATGCGCATCCGGCGGTGGTGCAGGCCATCATCGATCAGGCGCAGAAGTTCCTGCACATGTCGGGCACGGACTTCTACTACGAGCCGCAGGTCCGCCTGGCCGAGGAGATGGACGCCATCGCGCCGTTCTCCGGGCCGAAGCGCACCTTCTTCAGCAACTCCGGCACCGAGGCCAACGAGGCCGCGATGAAGCTGGCGCGCTACCACTCGAAGCGCCACGGCGTCATCGCCTTCCTCGGCAGCTTCCACGGCCGCACGCTCGGCTCGCTCTCGCTCACCTCGAGCAAGGCGCTCCAGCGCAAGGGCTTCGGGCCGCCGATGGGCGGCACCTACCACGCGCCGTACGCCACGTGCTATCGCTGCCCGGTGGGCCTCAAGCCCGAGACGTGCCAGGCCGAGTGCCTGGGCTTCCTCGAGGACCAGGTGCTGATGCACCTTGTCTCCCCCGACGAAGTCGCCGCGGTCTTCGTCGAGCCGATCCAGGGCGAGGGCGGCTACATCGTCCCCGCCACGCAGTTCCACGAGCGGCTCCGCGCGTTGACGAAGAAGCACGGGATGATTCTGATCGCGGATGAAGTGCAGTCGGGGATGGGGCGGACGGGGAAGATGTTCGCGATGGAGCACTTCGGCGTCGAGCCCGACATGATCACCTCGGCCAAGGGCATCGCCTCGGGCATGCCGCTCGGCGTGACGACCGCAAGGGCGGAGGTGATGGACTGGACGCCGGGGGCGCACGCGAGCACGTTCGGGGGCAATCCCGTATCGTGCGCGGCGGCGATGGCGACGATCACGCTGCTCAAGGACTCGCTCGTGAAGAACTCGGCCGAGGTCGGCGCGTTCCTGATGGACGGGCTCACCGCGCTCAAGGACAAGCACCAGATTATCGGCGACGTGCGCGGGCGCGGGCTGATGATCGGCGTCGAGCTCGTGCGCGACCGCCAGACGAAGGAGCGCGCCAGCGAGGAGCGCGACCGCGTCGTGGACGAGGCCTTCGCGCGCGGCATGCTGATCCTCGGCGCCGGCCGCAACGCCGTCCGCTTCTCGCCCCCGCTGGTGCTGACGAAGGCGCAGGCCGAGACCGCGATCCGCATCTTCGACGAGTCGTTGTCGGCGGTGACGGGCGCCACCTAGGAGCCGGCTAGCCGGGACGGTCAAGACGTACAAACACGAAGGACACGAAGGTCACGAAGACGTATCCAATTGGAGACCCTTCGTGGCCTTCGTGTCCTTCGTGTTTTGTACGTGACGTCGTGACGTGACGTCGCGTGACGTGACGTTGGCGTGGCGCTTGCAGCGCTGCCGCGCATGACCGAGGCGCGGCAGGCGATGGGGAAGTTCGGGGAGGAGCTGGCGTGCGCGGCCCTCGAATCGCGCGGCTACGCCCTGATTGAGCGGCGCTACCGCACCCGCTTCGGCGAGATCGACATCGTCGCCCAGGACGGGGAGACGCTGGTGTTCGTCGAAGTGAAGGCCCGGCAGGATGGCAGTTATGGCGACCCCTCCGAGGCGGTCACATTGCGGAAACAGCAACGCCTCGTCGCCATGGCCACCGAGTACCTGCACCACCACCGGCGCGAGGACGCCCCGTGCCGGTTCGACGTGGTGTCGGTGCTGGTGGGGGTGGGGGCCCCGGCGGTGGAGGTGATCCCGGATGCGTTCCGCCCCGGATGGGTCTAGTGGAGTGTATCGACTGAAGAGGTACTACCAGCCCTCTGCTCAGCCGCGGTCCTGCGGGCCGCCCAACGGGCGGCCCGCTAGTAAATCGTCAACGACACCCCACCAGGGGCGCGGGGTGTCCCGTCTTGCACGCACCCGAGCCGTTCTGTTACACTCAGTTTTCGTCGACGCGAGCGGGAATAACTCAGTGGTAGAGTGCGACCTTGCCAAGGTCGAAGTCGCGGGTTCGAATCCCGTTTCCCGCTCCATTTTCTCCCTGCCCCATGCGCACCACGTCCGGCCTGTTCGTTCGCTGTTGACCGCGGCCCCACGCCGCGGCAGGACGGGTGTGCTCCTGTCGCGTTTTCCGATCGGCGCCGTCGCCAAGTGGTAAGGCAGAGGTCTGCAAAACCTCCATCCCCGGTTCAAATCCGGGCGGCGCCTCCAAATTCGCTCTGCAAAAACGGGTTCAGCTAACCGGTTAGTGGGCGGCACGGCGGGCAAGGTAGCGTAAAGGTAGCTTACGCAACCTGTGCGGCAGAAGCGGGCCCAGCCTGTTTCACTGTGCGCTCCTACTATGGATCCGCGTCACCGAGCAGTTTTAGTCTTGCATAGGCCGCCCGAAGCGTCTTGGCTCCAATCGTGGAGAAATTGACTACGACCTTCTGGTCACCATCTATCGGTTCTGTCGATACAACGATGCCTTGACCGAACTGCCTATGCTCGACACGCTGGCCTTTCCTGAACACTGCAGTCTGGTCTGGGTAGGCCGGTCCACCTACGAGCAACTCATCGGGAGTGTCAACGTCGCTGTATCGCTTGCCCGGCTCTGCCCGCTGTTCGCGCACGAGGGCCAGCAGTTCGGCAATCATCTCCTCCACTGGGCGTCTTGCTTCGAGCACTGGCCCCGCCATTCTTGTGGCAGCGGCAGCTTTGAGCCGTGGGTGCAGCTTTGGCCACCACAGCTCAAAGGCCTCTCCCAGCTGACCTTCTCCGAGTTGGTCATCGCCAGTGAGACGATTGATGGTTTGGATCAACCGAAGCACGCTATCGTGGTCTGCCTCGATTGCCTGGAACTGGGCGAGAGGGCCGACGAGATCTGCTGGGCGAATCTCAAGTAGAAATGGGCACACCTTTGAGACGTCCAGTGTTCTCGACAGTGCGCCGGCCTCGAACAAGAGCCACGGTGCTTGGACATTCTCTGGTGTGACGCACAAGACGCCGAAGTCGCTCTTCTGCAGCTCCACGCCGACTCGATCGCCCCAGCGGGAGCCTGCGTCGATGTCGTGGGCGGACATCCAGGGCCGAATGCTCTGAATCACCGACGGCAACCAGTCGCGAAGGGCCTCGGCAACGACGCGGCTCCGATCGCCAGACCAACTTATGAATACTCGCATCAGACAACATGCCTCGCTCGAGTGACCGCGGATCGGTGACCGCCTAACGAGCAATTTGCGGCTTCGCCCCGCCGCTCACTCTACGGCAACGGCTGGCCGGCAGGCAAACCAAACCGCGCGCAATGGAGATCCCAGGATTTCGTGGACAGTAGGCATTTCAGGTCAAGGGAGGGCCTGTGCCGATGTCCAAGTCCATGCCTGCCAGCCGCGTCCGTGCCACGTACGAACTCATCAAGGCGCAGAGCGCGACGTTCCCCGTCCAAGTGCTCTGCCGCGTGCTCGAGGTCGCGCCCAGTGGCTACTACGCCTGGCTGAAGCAGCCGCTGTCGAACCGCGCCCAAGAGGATGCCCGCTTGCTTCGACTGATTCGCGCGTCGTTCGTCGCGAGCCAGGGCATCTACGGTGCGCCACGTGTGTTCCTCGATCTGCGCGAGGCCGGGGAGACGTGCAGCAAGCATCGCGTCGCGCGGCTCATGCGCGAAAACCGGCTGCGGGCGCTCCATGGCTATCGCACGCGGCGGTGGTCGGTCGGGAAGGCCGCGGTCTTGATTCCCAACCTGCTGCAGCGTCGATTCACTGTCAGCCGGCCGAATAGGGCCTGGGTCACGGACATCACGTATGTACGGACGTGGCAGGGGTGACTGTACCTCGCCGTCGTGATGGATCTCTTCTCGCGAAAGATCGTGGGCTGGGCCGCCCGTCCCACCATCCACCGCGAGCTCGTGCTCGACGCCGTGCTGATGGCCGTGCGCGCACGACGCCCCCGAGGCACGCTGATTCATTCGGATCAAGGCACCCAGTACGGGTCGGATGCCTGGCGCCGCTTCTGCCGGTCGCATCGCCTCGAGCCCAGCATGAGTCGCAAGGGCAACTGCTGGGACAATGCCGTGGCGGAGTCCTTCTTCGGCAGTCTGAAGAAGGCGCTAATCAAGAAACAGATCTACAAGTCGCACGACCTGGCGACGGCCACCATCGCCGACTACATCGAGACGTTCTACAATCGCTCAAGGCGGCACAGCCACCTCGGTGGCATCAGCCCTGAGCAGTTCGAAGCCGCTCACAGGTCCCGGAAACAGGGTGTCCACTGAATCCTGGGATCTCCACTTCCAGACCTTGTTGAAAGACGTGATCGCCTTCGGCTTCTTGTCCCCACCCCGTTCCTCGGCCACCTCTCGGAGGAACACCTGCGGGAAGATGTGCCTGGCCTTCTTCAGCCGTTCGTGCGGGGCGTGCTGCGCCTGCAGCAGCGTCCGCAGGTTGTCGGTCATCGGGAACACGCGCCCCTCCTGGTTCTTCGTCGTGCCCGCGTCGAGCCTGACTGAGAAGGACGGCGATCACTTCACTGTGACCTCCAAAGCAGGAACCTGATCGCGCCGCTTGAGTATCTGTTGCTCACCGCGTAAAACGTTATGAGCGCGCGTGGATACACCTTACACTTGGCGTCAACTGACTTTGCCTGTCTCGGCAGCAACGCCGATGGCGAGAGGAAACAGCACATGAGGAGCGCACTGCTGGCCGTCGGATTACTCGTAGGCGCCGCCCAGCCCAATAGCGGTGACGTGCCTGACCACCAGTGGAGTAGCTCCACAGCCGGGGCGCTAATGGTGGCTACGCTGACCGTTGCCCAACCGACGCTTGCCGACGGAGAGTCGGTCACCTTCATGCTCGCCTGCAACGTGCAGTCCGCTACGCCTGCATTCATGGGGGCCGTACGAACTGAGAACGTGGGTGTGCGGGCAGACCAAGGGATGCGTATCGCGTTCGTCGAGGACAAGGAGCCGTCCGCCATGATCTCAGTTCCGATACTGAAGGAAGGCTACACTCCGCAGCATGTTGAAATCGCAGCAGGTTACGTTGCTACGCTTGCGAAGAGACTAGCTTTGTCTAGAGAGATGCTGGTCGAATTCACAGACGCCTTTGGGACGAAGCGGAGCCTGCGAGTCAGTGTTGGCAACGCACCGGATCTACCTGACATGTTGGCACCCTGCGTCCTGTAGAGCGACCGCCCGGGTGACGATGGGTGAACACGGTCGGCAAGCACTCCGTCGCGGGACTCGTCTCGATAGGTCCCACGGTGTTCTGAGCTATCCCTTGTGGTCGCTTTATGACCTGGCGGTAACCCGTCGAGGTCGGGTCGGACCGGAGACTGTTCTCCGGTCCGCTCGGCCATTCGTCGAGCTAGAGCAGCGCAGCAGGTTCGGGCAATGCCGAGGAAGCCTGCTCCACGACCGAGATCGCCCGCTTCTTCGGATCGGGTGTTACTCGGTAGATCTTGCCGCACTCCGGGCATTCAGTGCGGCAGGTATCGCCGAACTGAAAGTAGCAGCGCCCTACGAGGAGGGTGCCGCAGGAGCAGGTCCACGCCGCGTTGTTGCCTTCGGCGCGAGCCTCCTCTTGATGGCCATCCCGTTTCACTACCGGGATGGTCTTCAGGTTCAGCTTGTGGTCGATTCGAGGGCGGGCGGCCATGTCAGCGCCCCCCACTGGTGCCGGTCGCTACCGAATTGGTCGGAGCGAGGCGGTTGGTGTCAGTGTTCATCTGCATCTTCATGTTCTCCAGACGAGGTCTTTTGACGCCAGGCGTCAAAGACTTGAGCCGCGACTAACCGACGCAGGCAACGGCTGTCCCCAAGCGACGAGCTTGACGGGCGCACAAATACTGGAGAACAATGCAGTTGGGACTGCTTCTCCAACCGACCGCAAGCAAAGGTCGAGACAGAGACCCCGATGGCCACGGCTGATATCCGTGGCCGTCGTCGTCTTGACCGGAAACACTCCGGCCTTCCAGAGTTCGACGCTCCCGAAGCGTGTTTATGGATGATCGCGCAGGGATGGGGCTCGACAGACAGCATCCGCAGACGCGCGGTCGCGCATCAGAGCGAAGCAGTCCTACGTTCCCCCGGCGCCGCCGCATCATCCGATGCGCTGTTGGTTGTGGCCGGGCACCACATCAGCAAATTACACGTAAAAGAAAGCTGATTATATCGAAGAATCACTGATCTGTCAAGCTTCAGGACGAGCCAGCGCTCGGTACTGGTGGCGTAGCCGATTGATGGCTCAGCGAAACGGGTTCGGACTGAAGGGGACGGCGGTCTTGGCCTATCTTGAGCTTACGCAGCAGCGCTGAGCAGCTTCAGCAGCACTCGGCAACACTGAATGTGAAAAGAGACCGAGCAGTACGCAGAGTGCCCCGTGTTTCAGGGCTGCTGACGACGTCTGCAAAACCTCCATCCCCGGTTCAAATCCGGGCGGCGCCTCCAAATTCGCTATTCGCTATTCGCTATTCGCCATTCGCCATTCGCCATTCGCCATTCGCTGTTCGCGAGGCGGCGCAGCGCGGCCAGCGTGACGTCCCCCCGTCAAACGGCCAGCGATTCATCGACTGCCGGCCCGCGTCCGCGGGTGTACTTTATTGAACAGCCGCCGTCCGTGCCGTTCGATATCTTCGGCACGTATGAACCTGATCCTCATCCTCATCATCCTCCTGTTCCTCTTTGGGGGCGGGGGCTACTACGTGGGCGGGCCGGCCATCGGCGGCAGCCTCGGCGGGATCATCCTGCTCGTGCTCGTCGTCATGCTGCTGACGGGCAGACGATAGGGCGGCGCTCCGGCCTGGGCTAGAATCTCTTCCGTGCCCCCGGAGCTCTCCATTGCAGGCCGCCGTGTCGGCCGCGCGCATGTCCCCCTGGTGGTCGCCGAGATCGGCATCAACCACGAAGGGCGCCTCGATGTCGCGCGGCAGATGGTCGATGCCGCCGCCCGTGCCGGCGTCGAGGTCGTCAAGCACCAGACCCACGTCGTCGACGACGAGATGAGCGGCGCGGCACGCACGGTCGTGCCGGGCAACGCCGACGTCTCGATCTACGAGATCATGCAGCGCTGCGCGCTGTCGGAAGACGACGAGCGCCGGCTGCAGGACTACGTCGTGGCGAAGGGCATGCTCTTCATGAGCACGCCGTTCTCGCGCGCGGCGGCGGATCGCCTGCAGCGGATGGACGTGCCCGCCTACAAGATCGGCTCCGGCGAGTGCAATAACTACCCGCTGCTGCGCCACGTCGCGTCCTTCGGCAAGCCCATCATCCTCAGCACGGGGATGAACACGATCGAGAGCGTGGCCAAGGCGGTCCACATCTTCGAGGACGCCGGCATCGCCTACGCGCTCCTCCACACCACGAACCTGTACCCCACGCCGCCGCACCTGGTGCGCCTCGGCGCAATGGTGGAGCTCGGCCAGGCCTTCCCGCGCGCAGTGCTCGGGCTCTCCGATCACACCACCGACAACATCGCCTGCATCGGCGCCATGGCCCTCGGCGCCTCCATCGTCGAACGCCACTTCACCGACACGATGGACCGCCCGGGTCCCGACATCGTCTGCTCGATGGACGAGGCGCGCTGCCGAGAGCTGATCGCCGCCGCGCACACGCTCCATGCGGAGCTGGGCGGCACGAAGGGCCCCGTGCCCGAAGAGCAGGTGACGATGGACTTCGCGTTCGCGACGGTGGTGACCATCGCGGCGGTGAAGACGGGGGAGGCGTTCACGCGCGAGAACCTGTGGGTGAAGCGCCCGGGGACCGGACCGATCCCGGCGGAAGACTACGAGGCGATCCTCGGCCGCACCGCCCGCCGCGACATCCCCGCGGATACCCACCTCGGACGCGGCGACTTCGACTAGCCGCGCGACACGTACAAACACGAAGAACACGTCCGCCTCCGCGGCCGGAGGCCGCTACGGCGTGACCTCGCAGAAGCTCGCTCGAGCCTGAGGCGAGCGGAGGCGGGAAGGCCACGAAGACGACACGAAGAACGTTTCTCAATTCAACGATCCGGTTCCGAACCGGATCCGTGATTTGGAGTGTTCTTCGTGCGTCCTTCGTTTCTTCGTGGCCTTCGTGTTTGTCCGTGTGTCGCCGATTGCCGCCGTCCGTCTAGCCCGGCACCACGATCGTCTGGCCGAGCTCCCTGATGGCGAGCCGGTCGGCTTCCTGCGCCAGCGCTTCCTGGGTGCGCTCGATGGGCTCCATGAAGGGCTCGCGGCTCAGGTCGAACGACTGGTGGTGCACCGGGACGAAGAGGCGCGCGTTGGCGGCGGTCGCCATCGCCACCGCCTGCTCCGGCGTGCAGTGATTCCTTATCCACGGATCGTAGGCGCCCACCGGCATCACCGCGGCGTCGAACGGGCCATAGCGGCGGTAGTTGCGGAACACGGGCGTGTCGGCCGTGTCGCCGCCGATGAGCAGGCGCCGGCCTTCGCGTTCCACGATGAAGCCGGCCCAGCCGCGGTGCGTGTCGCGGCGGATGCGCGCGCCCCAGTGCTTCACCTCGATGGCGCGCACCAGCACCTCCCCGCGCGGCGTGGCGATCCGGGCTGACTCGTCCCAGCGCAGTTCGTGCACGGACGAGTAGTGGCGGCGCGGGAGCAGGTCCGAGGTCTCCGGCGCCATCACGGCGGCGGGGCGGCCGCGCACGGACCCGAGCGACGGGGTGTCGAGGTGGTCGAAGTGCGCGTGCGAGACGAGGACGAGGTCCAGCTCGGGCAGCTCGTCGGCCGTCAGCGCGCAGGCGACCAGGCGCAGGGGGCCGAGCGTGCCGAGCCCGAGGTCCACGCCGATGCGCGGGAAGAGGGTGGGGTCCGTGATGATGCGGACGCCGTAGAAATTGATGAGCACCGTCGCATGGCCGAGCCAGGCCAGCGTGACCTCGCTGTCGGACCACGACAGCGGCGCCGGGGTATGCGGCGCCGGCGGCAGCTCGCGGCCGAACTCCGCGGCGCGCTCACGAAGGAAGCGCGCATACCAGGACGAGGACGTGCTGGCCCACGCGACGCCGCCGACGGTGCCGAGTGTGCCGGCGGCGAGAAACGTGCGGCGGTTCAGAAAACGGCGTGAGGACGACACCCTTCAGTTTTACCACCAATGGGACGGTCCCCCAACGACCGGGCGCCGGTGGCGAACACCGGATCCTGAGGGTTCCTTCGTGCGTCCTTCGTTTCTTCGTGACCTTCGTGTTTGTCCGTCGTGCCGCGGCGCCTCAGCCGTACGGCGGATAGGCGGAGGGCATCGCCGATGCTACGATCCGAGGTTCTGAGGCCAGCGGTGCGGCGGGCGAGAGCCGGATGCCGATCGCCGAGAGCCGGGAGCTGAAAGGAGTGTCATGTCGAAGAAGATCATCGCGGTGACGGGCGCCACGGGCGCGCAGGGTGGCGGGCTGGCGCGGGCCATCCTGCGGGATCCGAGCGGTGAATTCTCCCTGCGCGCGATCACGCGCAAGCCGGATTCCGACAAGGCGAAGGCCCTCGCCGCCGCGGGCGCCGAGGTCGTGGCAGCCGATCTCGACGACCCGGCGTCGCTCCGCGCCGCGTTCACCGGCGCCTGGGGCGCGTTCTGCCTGACGAACTTCTGGGAGCACTTCTCGGGCAAGAAGGAAACCGAGCAGGGGCGGGCGCTCGCCGCCGCCGCCGGGGCCGCCGGCGTGCAGCACGCCATCTGGTCGACGTTCGAGGACGCGCGCAAGTACGTCCCCCTCACCGACGACCGCATGCCGACGCTGCAGGGCGAATACAAGGTCGCGCACTTCGACGCCAAGGCCGACGCCGACGCGGCGTTCACCGAGGCCGGCGTCCCGACGACGTTCCTGCTCACGTCGGGCTACTACGAGAACTTCATCCACTTCGGGTGGGGACCGCAGCGCATGCCCGATGGGGGCCTCGCGCTGGTCTTCTGTCTGGATGACGCGAAGATGCCGATGATCGGGGTCGAGGACATCGGCAAGTGTGCGTTCGGGATCTTCAAGCAGGGGAGCGCCTACCTCGGCAAGACGGTGGGCGTGGCCGGCGATCACCTGAGCGGCGGCGAGATGGCGGCGGCGCTCACCAAGGCGCTCGGCCAGCCGGTCGCGTACAACGCGGTGCCCCCCGACGTGTACCGCTCGTTCGGCTTCCCGGGGGCCGACGACGTGGGCAACATGTTCCAGTTCAAGCGGGACTTCAACGAGATCTACCGGCAGCACCGGAGCCTCGAGGAGAGCCGCCGCCTGAACCCCGAGCTGCAGACGCTCGAGGCGTGGCTCGAGGACAACGCGTCGAAGATACCGCTGCCAGCGTAGGCGGAGAGAAGACGGGGGGCGCCTCAACCATGGGGCGCCCCTTCCGCGTCAGCGCAGCGACGCGCGGCCGATGAGCTGGCCTCCGGCGGTCACGACATCCACGTGTACCCTGGCGGCGGCCGGCCCCGGCGTCGCATACGTCCACAGCCGGTAGCCCGCCTCGCGCCCGCCGCGCACGGGGTACGCCGGCGACTCGTAGAACAGCACACCGTCACGGAACCAGCGGTGCCGCACCGCGTCCTGGAGTCCAACCGGCGCGACGATCCTCGTGAGCAGATAGAGGCGGCCTGGCTTCTCGGGGAGCGCCGAGAGCGCGCCGGTGATCTGGGGCGGCTCCGCCCGGACGCCGGTGCCGAACGCGCTCACGCCGAGGCGCAGCGGCGCCGGCGGGATGAAGCCGCGCCCGCGCTCCACAAGCGCCACGAGCAGCACGGCGGCCACCGCGATCGTGATCAGCGACTCGCGCAGGCTGTGGTGCCGCCGCTCGTGATAGATCGTCGCAAACGCGAAGAGGGCGAGTGCGGCGCTCACGCGCATCGCGGTCACATGCCCCGTCGCCCACAGAATCGGCAGCATCAGGTTGATCGTCGCGAACAGGTTGAACGCGAAGAACAGCGCGCCCAGGATGCGCCGCGAGGCGACCTGCTCGTCGTACACGACATCGAGCGTGGACAGCACGGCCGAGGCCGCCACGACCACGACGAAGATGAAATTCGCCGACCCGACCGTTGCGCTGATGTAGTAGATGGGCAGGATGAAGAAGAGGATCTGCTGGTAGAAGTTGCGGTTGAAGTAGTTGAGCGCCACGAGCAGGCGCCGCCGCCACACCGATCCGGGACCGGGGTCCTCCACGAGGTGGTGCACGGCCCGGCTGGCCAGCCAGATGAAGGCGATGTGGAAGATCGCCAGGCGCAGGTAGTCGAAGCGCCGCGCCCCCACCCAGATGATGCCGATGCCGAACGCGAGGGCCCAGGCGCTGTGCAGCCACCAGAGGGTGCGCTCGTGGCGCTGGACGAACGTGCGGATCGGACGCAGCATCGGGTCCGTTCATTCTATGCGGCGCCGTGCGGCTCGGCAGGCCCTGGCGGGATTCCGGCGGCTGTCGTGTCACTATGGGTGAGCGGCGCCAATTCGGCCTGCCCGGGTATCGGCCCGAGCCTTGCACCTTCAGCCGATGGGTCCCGGTGTCGCGCCGGGCGCCCTGTCGAGCCGTCCCCGACAGACAGGAGTCAGGCAACCCATGTGGCGCGTGCTCTCGATAGTCGCCGTGGCCGCGGTCGTCGCGGCGTGCGGGGCCCCACCCGCCGATCAGGCGGCGGCGTCGGATCGATCTGTCCCCGCCGTGCTGTCGGCGCCGGGCGCGCATCAGCTGCCACTGGCCGACCTCACCGCGGCCATCGCCGCGCGCGTGGTCGCGGCGCCGGCCGCCGCCGCGGAGGCCGGCGACCTGGCGGCGCTCTACACATCGACCGGCCAGATGCCGCTGTGGCTCGATGGCCGGGGCCATCCCAGCCGCCAGGCGGTGGCGGCGATGGCGCTCCTGGCGGATGCCGCGACCGAGGGCCTGGCGCCAGCCGACTACGGCAGCGACGTCCTCGACGCGCAGGGCCGAACCCTCCGCGACGCCGGCGCCGGCGACGCGGACGCGTTGGCCCGGTTCGATGTGGACCTCAGCCTGGGCGTCCTCCGGTTCCTGCGCCACCTGCACGTCGGCCGGATCGACCCACGCACGATCGGATTCCGTCTGGACGTCCCGCCTGACGACCACGGCTTCGCCGCGGTCGTCGCCTCCGCCGTGGCCGATGATCGTCTCGCCGAAGCGGTGGCGGAGCTCCGTCCCGCGCTGCGGCTGTACGAGCCGCTGCGCGAAGCGCTGGCCGGCTACCGCGCGCGCGCCCAGCAGGAGGAGGCGGCCGAAGTGTTCCCCGCACCCGCGCGTCCGGTGAAGCCCGGCGAGGCGTACGCCGGCACGGCGCAGGTGGCCCGCCGCCTCGCGGCGCTTGGCGACCTCGCGGCCGGCACGATGCCATCCGCAGAGGCAGACGTGTACGACGGGCCTGTCGTCGAGGCCGTGCGCCGTTTTCAGCTCCGGCACGGACTCGAGTCCGACGGCGTGCTCGGCGCGGGGACGCTGACGGCGCTCGCCGTGCCGCTCCGCTGGCGTGTCCGCCAGATCGAGCTGGCCCTCGAGCGGCTGCGGTGGCTGCCGCATCTCACCGAGGGGCGGGTGGTGTTCGTCAACATCCCGATGTTCCACCTCTGGGCCTGGGACCGGCTCTCGGCCACCGACCTGCCCGCCTTCGACACCGACATCATCGTCGGGCGCGCGCTCGGCACGGAGACGCCGGTGTTCATCGAGGACATGCGGTACGTCGTCTTCCGCCCGTACTGGAATGTGCCGCCGTCGATCCTCCGCGGTGAGATCCTGCCACGCCTCGCGCGGGATCCAGGCTACCTGGCGCGTGAGCGGATGGAGATCGTCTGGGGGCAGGGCGACAACGCCACGCCCGTGGAGTTGACCCCCGAGAACCTGGCGCTGCTCAGGACGGGCGCGCTTCGCGTGCGCCAGCGCCCGGGCACGCACAACGCGCTCGGGCTCGTGAAGTTCATGTTCCCCAACCAGGACAACGTCTACCTGCACGGCACGCCGGCGCAGTCGCTCTTCAGCCGCGCGCGCCGCGACTTCAGCCACGGCTGCGTCCGCGTCGCGAATCCCGCGGGGCTGGCGGCCTGGGTCCTGGCCGGACAGCCCGGGTGGACCGCGGCGGCCATCGACGCCGCCATGACGCGCGGCGCCGACTCGCGTGTCGTCAACCTCGCGCAGCCGGTGCAGGTGATCCTGACGTATGTGACGGCCGTGGTGTGGCCCGGGGAGGAGACGGTGCGCTTCGCGCCCGACATCTACGAGCACGATCGACGGCTCGACGAGGCGCTGGCCGCCCGGCGGTGACGCCGCTACCAGCGGCGGATGCGGCCGGTGTCGACGTGGACGAAGTTCGAGGCGGGATAGAACCCGACGCCGCCGAGGCGGGCCTCGAGCGCCGCATCCCGCAGGGCCACGAGCTTCACGCCCGGCAGGCGGATATCGATGGCGCGGCCGTCCATGTGCAGGCTCCGCGCGGCCACCCCTTCGCTCTTGCTGCGCAGCGCCGCGTTGGTGTGCGGCGAGCGATACCCCGAGATCACCTCGAACGCCCGCGGGCTCTCCGTGGTCCGGCGGAGATGATGGAGGAAGTCCAGCAGCGCCGGATCGATGGCGTGGACCTCGCCCGTGCGGAAGTCGCGCAGGAAGCGGTTGATCTCAGCGAGGGCGTCCGGCAGGTAGCCGTCGCGGCCGCAGTACTCGACGTCGAGGCGTTCACCGGTGTGCGTGTGCGCGAAGCGCAACGCGCGCGGCCCGGCGGCCTCGGCGGAGAGCGGCGTGGGCAGGACGAGCGCCGGCGCGGCAGCGGCCAGCGTCGCCAGGAAGCCACGACGCGTCACTCGGTGGGGGACCCCGATGATCTGGGGAAGAAATGACAAGCGCCCATTATGCCGGTCCCGGGCCCGGGAGGCAAGCCCGGGCCTCCCCCAGGGGAGGCCCGCCGGGCGGCAGCCGCTTACTTGCGGACGGCTTCGGCTTCGCGGGTCCGCCGGGTGGCACGGGCGGCGCCGAGCGCGTGGGCGGCGCGGTCCACACCGGCCTTGGTCACCATCGCGATGCCGATGAACGGCAGGAACACCACGAAGGCGAGGCTCAGGACCGGGGCCGCCACCAGCATGGCGACCGTGGGGAAGCGGAAGTGGCGGGCGCCAGGGGTGCCCGGCAGGTCCGCGCCCTCCGTCGGGGCCACGAACATCGTCCAGTCGTCGCGGTTCAGGTAGAAGCCGCCTTTGACTCTGGTTGGGGTGGTGTAGGTTCTCATGACGCCCTCCTTCGTTCTCTGTATACAAGATGCGCCCATCGGCGCGTTCCGCCAATCGGGCGCGTGGCCCACCCGGCAGAGGGAATGCGCCTGAGTTGAGGGGGCAAAACTCCGTAGGGGCTTCAACGACGGCGTTCTGACCTCTCGCCGCACCCGAGCGACGCAAGGCCGGAATCCTCCCTCAAGGCGCCGAGTGGCCTGTGGGTTGGAACGAGGTCTGCGGGAAGGGGGGCTCAGCCGTCACCTTCGCCCTCGGGTGCGGCGCGGCTCGCACCCTCGGTTGACACGTTTCTGCACTGGGCGTATATATGCGCCAGATCATTCCCCCTTGCTTGCCCGCCCTAGTCTCTACGGCCGGTTGCGTCGTTCGTTGTGCACTACTGCATCGTGCGCGTCATTCAGGTGAGGGAGGCTCAACATGTCCAGCATGCTTCGTCGGGGGATCGCGCTTGCGGCTGCACTAACGCTGGCCTGCGCGAGTGCTGCGCTGGCCCAAACGGGTGCGGGGGGCTTGCGAGGAACGGTGAAGGATGCCCAGGGCGGTGCGTTGCCCGGCGTGACCGTCACGGCCACGAGTCCGGACGTCCTGGCGCCGGTCGTGGCCGTCACCGAGGTGGACGGGACCTACCGTCTGATCAACGTCCGGCCGGGCACCTACACGCTCACCGCGGAGCTCACCGGCTTCTCGGTCTTTCATCGTGAGGGGCTCCTGGTTCGCGCCGGCGCGACATTCCAGGTCGACATCACGATGGAGCTCGGCACGCTGACGGAGACCATCACGGTGTCGGGCGACTCGCCGATGATCGAGGTGACGAACCCGTCGAACGTGCTGAACATCGACGGCGAGTTCCAGAAGCAGATGCCGCTCGCGGCGCGGAAGAACTGGACCGATTTCCTCGAGATGACGCCGGGCGTGCACTCCCGTCCCTTCGACGACGGGTCGGGGCGAATGGTGTACTTCGGGCACGCCACGGAGCACTTCGCGCACGTGGCGAATCTGGAGGGCATGCAGGCGGGCAACTACAACGACTTCCAGCTCACCTACGTGCAGATGGGCTCGGACATGATCCAGGACGTCCAGACGAAGACGGGCGGCGTGGATGCGTCCACGCCGATGGGGACGGGTCTGGCCATCAACGTGATCACGAAGAGCGGCGGCAACGCCTTCCGGGGCACCTCGGGCTACGCATTCCAGCCGCTCGACTCGGGCCTGAACGGTGACAACTCGACGGCGAGGACGGTGTTCAAGCTGCCGTCGGAGATTCTCGCGCACTCCACCTGCCCGAACGGCGAGTGCGTGTCGACCGGCGGCGTGCCGGTGCTGTCCGGCGTGAAGCAGTTCGACGGGTCGTTCGGCGGGCCGATCAAGCGGGACCAGATCTGGTTCTTTGCCGCGTACCGCTGGTCGGACGTGGAGACGGCGATCAGCCGGATCGACAAGCAGGTGGACGACATCCAGTCGTTCTTCCCCGGCCGGACGCTCTTCAACCAGAAGATCGAAGGGACGCAGCCCTACGTGAAGGTCACCTCCCGGCTGGGGAACGCCCATGAGCTGTCGGCCCTCTACCAGAACGACCGGACCAACGGACAGTCGAACTGGGAGTACTTCTACGATCAGGTCAACGGCTACGGGAACGGCGGGAACCTCTACAGCAGCAAGTTGTCCTCCGTCTGGGGAAACGCGCTGACGACGACGTTCCTGGTGGGCTACAACGACAAGGGGTCCAACAGCCAGGACACGTTCGACTGGCTGAACACCATCCACCAGGGGCAGGGGCCGAACACCCAGATCTATCAGGACACCCGGATCGCCAGCGGCCTCATCACGGGAAGCGGGCTCATTCTCGAGGGGGGGAACCGCGCCACGGAGGGGATCGCGCCGGCATCGGTCACGCTGATCCGCGGCGACATCACCTGGTTCAGGGCGGGCTGGCGGGGGTCGCACGAGTTCCAGACCGGCTTCTTCATCCAGCCGCGGAACGTGTACGACACGAACACGCGGTACACCAACGACGGCTTCTACCAGGAACACCGGGTGCCGGTCGATTACAGCAACCCGTCGCTCGGGACCGTGCCGTTCCGTCGCTACTACGCGGACCCGATCCAGATCGCCACACGCACCGCGCGCGATCAGAACTGGGCGTTCTACCTTCAGGACAACTGGAAGCCGAACAACCGGCTGACCCTCAACCTCGGCGTGCGCGCCGACTGGGTCAAGCGCGAGGATCTGATCTTCGACATCACCCGCCAGAACTCCTGGACCATCCAGCCGCGCTTCGGCATGTCGTACCTGCTGACCGAGGACGCGCGAAACGTGCTGCGCGGCACCTGGGTGCGCGTGGGCGAGCAGATGATGGGTCGCGACGCCATCACGAGCTTCGGCGGCAGCGGCTCGGTCAACCTCCGGACCCTCTACGACAACAACCTGGACGGCGTCTTCGAGACCGAGCGGTTCTCGGCGGCGTCCACGCCGACGCTCGCCGGCCAGGAGTTCGATCCGGACAACCACCAGCCATGGGTGGACGAGTGGATCGTCGGCTACCGTCGGCAGTTCCCGTTCCAGACGAGCCTGGATGTCGGGTTCATCTCGCGCAGCTACAAGCACATGTGGGCGCTCCGCGAGATCAACGGCTTCTGGCCATCAGCGCCGGGCCAGCCCTTTGGCGGCTTCGGGCGGATCGATCCGGAGCGGGGCGAGGTCGAGCAGCAGACCAACAACACGTGGTCCACGCTCGAGTACCGCGCGTTGGAAGTGACGGTGGCGAAGAACATGTCGCACAACTTCCAGCTGATGGCGGGGTTCAACCGGCAGTGGCACCACATGGCCGGCACCTGGAACCCGGAAGACAAGGCGGGCTACATCCAGCCGGAAGCCTTTGCGAACAACGCGAACCTGTACATGCCGCGCGGCAACAACGACCGGAACAGCCTGCCCGAGACTGGCAACGCGCTGAGCTACGGGCCGACCTGGATGAAGTACCGGGTCAACATCGCCGGCTCGTGGCTTGGGCCGTGGGGCGTGACCTTCGCGGGCAGCTATACGGCGCAGGCGGGCCCCTGGTCGGGGGCGGTCCTCTATCAGCTCCCGGCGGGTCATCCCGACATCACCAGACACGGCCCGACGACGTTCACGTCCCCGGGGGGACGGACGTTCTCGAACCCGCTGTCCACGCGCAACCGGTACCTCTACGGCGATCGCGGTGAGGGTCAGGTGCAGGCGCCGGCGATTCACACCGTGGGACTGAAGATCGGGAAGAGGATCGGCCTCGGGAGGGACCGCAACGTCGAGATCGCCGGCAACGTCTTCAACCTGCTCAACGGCGGCGCCTTCACGCAGTACAGCTACAACAGCGCGTACCAGAGCTGGAGCCCGAACTTCCTGCAGATGCGCAATCGACAGCCGGCTCGTCAGGTCCAGCTGACCGCGGTCGTTCGTTTCTAGGGAATCGCGCGCGTTCGATCAGGCGCCGCCGGGCTTGCGAGAGCCCGGCGGCGTTTTCGTTTCACGCGGCGGGCGCATCCGCCAAGGCCGGCCGCAGCCCCGAACGCCGCGACGGCACGCTACCCAGGGCCCAGCGCCCGCAACAGCGCCGCGGCCCGTGGCTCGCCCGGGTCCAGACGGAGCGCCTCCCGGGCCTCGCTTCGCGCCTCCTCCACGCGGCCCGCGCGTGCGTAGGTGGCCGCCAGGTTCAAGCGTGCGCTGGCGCTCGAGGCATCCAGCCGGCAGGCGGTCTCGAGTGGTCCGATGGCGTCGCCCACACGGTCCTGCAGGAGCAGCGCGACCCCCAGCTTCTCGTGCGCTTCGGCACGCGCCGGTTCCGTCGTCACCGCCAGGCGGAGCCAGCGCTCGGCCCGCGTGGGCGCGTCGAGTTCGAGGGCCATCGTCCCCAGGTCCAGAGCGGTGTCGGCTCTGGGCGCCGCGATGGCTTCCGGAAGGGTGGCCAGCAGGGCCACCGCCCGCTCGCGATCGCCAGCCGCCACGAGGGCGCGTACGAGCCACGGCGCTGCGACTTCCGCTCGGTGTCTGCCCTCGAGGGCCGCGGCCAGATGGGGCACCGCGTCGGCGGCGAGCCCGATCACCGTGAGCGCCTGGCCGAGTTCGAGCCGGGTCGCGAGCTCGCCGGGATCGACGGTCAGAGACAGCCGGAACTGCTCGATTGCGTCGTCGAACCGGTTCGTGGCGGCGAGCGCTCGGCCGACGCGGTAGTGGAGCAGCCCCGGGTGCGAGTGGCCCGGAGCGAGCTGCGCGACGTAGGCTCGCGCCGCGTCGCCCCGGCCCTTCTCGACCAGCCAGACGGCCTGCCGCGTCTGTTCGAACCAGCGCCCGTCGTCGAGCCCGAGTGGCCAGTTGACCAGCGCGGCCCCGGCAACCAGCGCCAACGCGAATCGCAGGACTACTGCGCCGCGCCGCGCGCGCACCTGATCGAATCCCCACACCAGCGCCGCGGCCGCCAGCGCGCACAGGGGGAGCAGCAGGGGCATGCGGTACCGCGACGTCACGAAGAACAGGGCGATCGACAGTCCGTAGAGGGGAACGAACGATGCCCAGATCCAGAAACCGGATCCGGTCCTGCGCGCCGATCGCACGAAGAGCCCCACGAGTCCGAGCGGCACGATGAGCCAGGGGCCGACGATGAGGCCGCGGAGGAGGGAGGACTCGTCCTGGCTGTAGTAGGCGTAGCTGAAGTTGAGGGGCACGTTCGCCCGATTCACGACCAGCGCTGACTTCCAGGCGAACAGCCGCGCTGCATCGAGCGGGTTGCGCCCGATCCAGTCCAGCGCCTGTGCGTAGAAGTAGTCGGACACCTGGGCGGCCGACAGGCGCCGGCCGAGCGCCGTCTCCGCCACCCGCGCCGCGTCATGCGCCTGACCGGCGATCGACGCAGAGATACCGGGAACGGGGCGGTAGGTGCCGTCGGCGCCGGCGTGATTTCCGATGTAGAAATTGAGGCCGCCGTGCGACGAGATGGCGATCCACTCGCCGGAGGCGGCGTAGTTGCGCAGACCGCTCGCGCCGAGCACAAGGAGCAGCGCTGCGGGAAACACGAGGGCACGGCCAAACGCCCGGGGGATCGTCGTGCCCGCACGCCACTCGCGAATCGCGAGCCCCAACCCGGCGACAACGCCATACGCGAGCGCGTTCGGACGGTTGAGGGCGAGCAGACCGGCAGCCGCCCCCGCGGCAAGAGGCCACCGGTGACTTGCCGACGCGAGGGACCGAGAGACGAGTGCCAGCGTCAGCGAGACCAGGAACGGGTCGAGGGCGGCCTGCAGGATAAGGATCTCGTAGAAGGTGAAGAGTCCGGTGAGGATAGCGAGGGCCGCCGCGATCCAGGCCGCGCGGTCGCCGAACCAATGGCGAGTCGTCACGAACAGCAGGCCAACGGCCATGGCGCCGAGCACGATCTGGATCGTTCGCACCGCCGTCAGCGACCCGCCCAGCGCGAACACGCCGGCCAGGAAGTAGACGTACAACGGTGACACGAAGAACGGCTCGGCCAGGGCCAGAGGGCCCGAGTCCGCCACCTGCCGCGCCAGGTCGACATAGAAGGCGGTGTCGAGTTCTCCCAGGGGCTGGAGTAGCGGGTGTCCGCCGAGCTGGACCAGTACGGTGGCCTTGACGGCCAGCGCGGCGGCAACGACCGTCGCGACGCTCCGGCCGCGTGACGGCGTGGCTGGCGCACGGGTCCCAGACGGAGGCGCACTGGCCGCGTTGGGTCCCGTTCTCCGGCCGTCCGACCGCGCACTGCCCCGGCGGCTCACGCTGTGCCCCCCGCGTCCGCCGTCCGCACTGGACTCACGTGCGGCGCTACCGGGCCGCGATCATCTGCACTTCGATCTTCGCGCCGAGGTTGAGCGCTGACGCGCCCACGGTGGCGCGAGCGGGTGGGTCCTTCGAGAAGAACTCGCGGTAGACCGTGTTATAGGCGTCGAACTCCGCGAAGTCGGTGAGAAACGCCGTCACCGACACGACATCCCCGAAGTCCATGCCGGCGGCGCGAAGCACCTCGCCGAGGTTCGTGAGCGCCTGCCGCGTCTCTGCCTCGATGCCGCCCGGCACGAGGCGGGCGGTCGCCGGGTCGCGCCCGAGCTGACCCGAGAGGTACAGCGTGTCGTTGACGAGGATGCCCGGACTGTAGGGCAACCCCGTCGCCGGGAACTTCGCCGGCTGGACGACCTGCCGGCCGCGCGGCTGCGCGTCGAGCACGGGGTGCACCGCCGCACCGGCGGCGAATGCCACGATCGCGACAATCCATAGACCAGGTCGCATGACTCTCCTCCGGGCGCGAGCGCGCCTCCGTGATCGGCGATGGCGTGGGACCCTTCAGCCCAGCACGTCGGTGAAGTACCTGATCCAGTTGCCGCCCAGGATCTTCTCGATCTGCGGCGTCGTGTACCCGCGCTTCGCCAGTCCGTGCGCGATGTTGCGGAATCGCTCGGGCGGGTCCAGTTCCGCAATCCACGGCGGCCAGCGCACGTTGTAGACCGGCTTGAAGCTCGTCAGCCGCGGCACGTACCAGCTCTCGCGTGTCTGCGTCGCCTCAATCCCGCGGATCGAGTAGTCGGACGCCAGCGCAACGTGATCGATGCCCGCCACCTTCACGGCGTGACC
This sequence comes from Vicinamibacterales bacterium, assembly GCA_030680175.1. Lineage (GTDB taxonomy): Bacteria > Acidobacteriota > Vicinamibacteria > Vicinamibacterales > UBA2999 > JAUXWO01. Next base: position 19,651 of record JAUXWO010000109.1, on the reverse strand, counting down.
GACGTGGCGCAGGTAGTCGTCGAAGCTGGTGTCCGGCGTCGGCCCGATGAAGTAGCCGAGCGTCGCGATGCCGGTCACCCCTCCCTTGTCGGCCAAAGCCTTCAGGAGCGCATCCGACTTCGCCCGGACGTGGTCGTACACGCCCTTGCACATCGTGTGGGTGAACGCGGGCGGCCGCCGGCTCACCGCAATCCCGTCGACGCTCGTGGCCTCGCCGCAGTGGGACAGATCGACCGCGATGCCGAGCTCGTTCATGCGCTCGACCACGGCGACGCCGAAGTCCGACAGCCCGGCGTTGGTTCGCTCGGTGCAGCCGTCGCCCAGGAGGTTGCGCGAGTTGTACGTGAGCTGGATGCAGCGCGTGCCTGCCGCATGCAGCGCGTCGAGGTTCCGCACATCGGATTCGACGATCGTGGCGTTCTGGAAGCCGAGCACGACGCCGAGGCGGCCGCTCGCCTTGGCGCCGGCGATCTGGTCGCCGCGCACGATCCTCGTCAGCCGGTCGGGCCAGCGGTCGAACCGCCCCTGCCACACGGCCAAGTCGCGCATCGCCACCTCGAAGTTCCGGTTGCTGAGGCTCGCGTGAACGGCCGTGAGGCCCGAACGCCCATAGGCGGCGAAGATCGGGTCCGGGTCATCCCACTGTTCTCCGGCGGAAAGCGCATCGACGACCACCGCGCGGTCGAACAGGGCGTCGATTGCGGACGGGACAGGCGCGCCCTGGGCGGCCGCACGACCGGCCAGGGCTGGCGTGGCGATCGCCACCCCGCCAACGGTGCCGGCCATCCTGAGAAACTCGCGACGGTTCAGATCCATACTGCGGCCTCTCCCGGCCCGCTGACGCGGGCCGCTCGTGTGAAGAGATTGTCGAACGCCAGGACGACGCGGCTGGTCCCGCAGTCGTGGTTCAGCGATTCGCTCGGGCTGCCAGGATCAGCCGGACAAGCTCGCCGAACTCCTGGCCGTTGACCCGCGGCCCCGGGCCGTCGGTGTTGACGCGGTGCACGACCACCAGGTCGTAGTCCGGCACGACGAGGATGTAGTGACCGCCCGCGCCGCGTGCCGAGTACGCGCCCGCGGGCAGCGAGACGCCCGGGAAGTGGCGGCCGTCAGCCGCCACCCACCACATGTAGCCGTATCCGCCCGCGGCGCCGGCGTCGGAGTACGACGTGATGCTGGCCCGCACCCAGTCGCGTGGGACGACCTGGTGGTTGTTCCAGCGGCCCTCCCGCAGGAACAGCAGGCCGAAGCGCGCCATGTCGCGGGCGGTCATGCGGAAGGGATACGCCGGATGGACCGAGTCGGTCCCGGTGACGTAGGCGCCGTCTGCCAGGCGGAAATCTTCCATGCCGATGGGCTCGGCGATGCGTTCCCTGAAGCTGCGAAAGAGGTTGCGCCGCGCGAGGCGTTCGAAGATCGTGCCGAGCACGTTGAAGTCCCAGTTGTTGTAGTACCAGAAGGTCCCCGGCGCGTGGCTGCCACGCGCGGGTCGCGCGGCCGCCATGCCCGGCGTCTCGTACAGGGCGGGATGGAACACGCCGGAGCGGGCCTTGAGGACGTCGTGCAGGATCGCCTGCTTCTCGACCTCGGTGAGCGACGGCTCGTTGTCGTCGATACCGAGATCCGCGAGCGTCAGCGACAGGTCGATCGCGCCCTCCTCGACGTAGATACCGTAGAGCGCGCTCAGGAAGCTCTTGCGGATCGAATGCACATTGAAGCGGCGGTCGATCTCTCCCCAGGCGTCGACGACCCGGCCGCCGTCAACGATCATCACGGCCGCGGTCGCGATCGTCGTCGAGTATCGTCGGGCCTCGTCGAGCTGCGGCTGGGACCAGCCCGCGCGATCGACCGTCTCGACGTGTTCCCAACTCGACCCAGGGTAGACGTCCTGCGCGGCGAACGCGTGGAGTGACAGGAGGCTGGCCGCCAGGGTGACTGTGGCGGCGATCCGGACGGTGGCGACCCGAGGATGCGTCATCTGCGATTCCTCCCGGCGCCGGCCGCCCCGCTGGAACCCCGGCGCGACTTCCGGTCGATGGGCCCTATATATCCCGCGACGGTGCCCGGCCGCAAGCGGAACCGCTTGCACGCCCTCGCGTGCGCCCCGGCGCGTGTGCGTTGACCCCGAGGCGCCGGAGGCGTATTGTCGCGACGGGGATGGCCAGCCGTCGGAGCGCCGAGCGTCCGAGGAGAAGAGCGCATGCTGCAGCAGCGACTGACGTGGATGCCCACGGCGCTAGCCGCGATCTGTGTCTGGTTGATCCAGGTCCAGCCCGCCGACACCCAGCGCGTCTATCAGGACGGCGCGGGTCACATCACCTTCGCCCTGTCGGGTGACAGCATCATCTCGCGCAAGGTGTCGGTCCACGACGAGCCCGCCTTCCTGAAGTTGCGCGAGATCATCGGCGGCGCGACCGTCGGGTTCACGAATCTCGAGATGCTCTTTCACAACTACGAGGAGGACATCATTCCCGCCTCCCAGAGCGGCGGCACCTACATGTCCGCCCACCCGGATCTGGCGAAGGAGCTGGTGTGGATGGGTTTCGATCTCGTGAGCCGCGCCAACAACCACACGATGGACTACGGCCTGGGCGGGCTCCGTGCGACGACGCGGGCGGTAGAGGCGGCGGGACTGGTGCAGGCCGGCGCCGGCGAGAACCTCGCCGAGGCGCGTGCGCCCGCCTACCTCGAGACGCCCGGCGGCCGCGTCGCGCTCATCTCCGTGTCGTCGAGCTTTGCCGACCACATGCGGGCCGGCCACCAGCGCCAGGACCTCCGCGGGCGGCCGGGCCTCAGCCCGCTGCGCTACGACACCACGTATCTGGTGCCTCCCGCGCAGCTCGAGGCGCTGCGAGGGATTCGCCGGGATCTGAGGCTCGGCGGTCGCGACGACGGGGACCGGCTCACCATGTTCGGCGCGACGTTCGTCGCCGGAGACCGCCACGAGGTTCGAACCAGCCCGCACGCCGGCGATCTGGCCGACGTGGTGGCGGCGGTTCGCGACGCCCGCCAGCTCGCCGACTGGGTCGTCGTCACGAGCCATACCCACGAAGCTGACGGCCACCGTGAAGTGCCCGCTCAGTTTCTGGTCACCTTCGCGCGCGCCGTCATCGACGCCGGCGCCGACATCGTCACGGGACACGGGCCCCACATCCTGCGCGGCATCGAGATCTACCGTGGGAAGCCGATCTTCTACAGCCTGGCGGACTTCATCTTCCAGAACGACACCGTCACGCGCCAGCCGGCCGACAACTACGAGCGCTACGGACTGCCGGCGGGCGCGCTGCCGTCCGACTTCTACAGCGGCCGCGAAGCGGCGTCAGGCGGGGGCTGGCCGGCCGACGCCACGTACTGGGACAGTGCGCTGGCCGTGGTCCGCTTCCGTGCCGGCAGCCTCGAAGAGGTGCGCCTCCACCCGCTCACGCTCGGCTTCGGACTCGACCGCCCGCAACGTGGCCGTCCCATGGTGGCCGACGACGCGGAGGGACGGCGGATCATCGAGACGCTGCAGCGGCTCTCCCAGCCCTACAACACCTCCATCGAATACATCGAAGGCGTGGGCGTTATCCGCGGGACGCCTGGCACCGCGCGGGAGGACCAGTAAGAGGCACGCGAAAGGCCGCCGGCCATGCTCCATGTGCACGTTCAGGAGGTACCCGAGATGACTCTGCCCCAACGACGCCTCGCGCTACCAATGACGCTGGCCGTTCTGCTGTTCGGCGCGAACGCGGCCTGGGCTCAGCGGGCGATGACGCTGGTCGATCTGATCAACGTGCCGCGCCTCAGCGCCCCGCAGCTCTCGCCGGACGGGCGCCAGGTGGTCTTCGTGCAGTCCGAAGCCAACTGGAAGGTGAACCGGCGGGTCGAGCAGATCTGGCGGGCCGGAGTCGACGGTTCGGACGTGCGCCAGCTCACCTATGGTCCTGAAGGCGCCAGCAGCCCGAGGTGGGCGCCCGACGGGCGGTCGATTGCGTTCCTGGCCCGCCGCGGCGAGGCGGGCGAGACGCAGATCCACCTGCTGCCCGTGGACGGTGGCGAAGCACGCGCGCTCACGGCCCACCCTGTCTCGGTGTCGAACCCTGCGTGGTCGCCCGACGGCGCGGCGATCTACTTCCTGGCGTCCGATCCAAAGACGCCCGAGACGATCGCGCGGGAGAAGGCCGGCGACGACGTGATTGCGTTCGACGAGGACTTCAAGCCGCAGCACCTGTGGAAGGTGACGGTGCCCGATGGCCGGACCGAGCGCATCACGGCAGGCGACTTCTCCGTCACCGAGTACACCCTGTCGCCCGACGGCAGCCGCATCGCGTTGCACCGTGGACCCAGTCCGCTCTTCGGCGATGGCGATCAGGCGGAAGTCTGGGTGATGGATGCGGCGGGCCACAATGCCACGCAGCTCACGCGCAACGCGGTCCCGGAGAACGCGGCAGCGTTCTCTCCGGACAACGCGCACGTGCTCTTCCTCGCGCAGGCCAACGCCGCGTTCGACTTCTACTACAACCGGAACGTCTTCGTCGTGCCCGCCGCGGGCGGCCCGGCGCGCCTGCTCACCGGCGACCTGCCCCACGAGGTGACAGCCGCCGAATGGGCGAGCGATGGCCGGTCGATCTACTTCGTCGCCAACATGGGCGTGCACAGCCAGATCTTCCAGCTCGATCCGTCGGGGGGCGCGCCGCGGCAGCTCACCAGCGGCAACCACACGCTGGGCGACTGGACCCTCACCGGGCGAGCCGGACGACACGTGTTCATCCTCGACCAGCCGGCGAATCCGGGCGAGGTGTGGACGCTCGCCCTCGACGCCGGCGCCGAGCCACAGCGGGTCACGCGCATCTTCGATCGCGTGTTGCAGGACTTTCGCCTGCCTCGCCAGGAGCGCATCGAGTACACCGGCGCCGACGGCGTGCGGGTCGAAGCGCTGCTCTTCTACCCGCTCGATCACCGCGAGGGTCAGCGCTATCCGCTGGTGGTCCAGACCCACGGCGGCCCCGCGGCGTCCGACAAGTTCAGCTTCGGCCGCTGGGGCAATTACGTCCAGGTCCTGACCGCGAAGGGCTACGCCGTCCTGCAGCCCAACTACCGGGGCAGCACGGGGTACGGCGATGACTTCCTGCGCGACATGGTGGGGAGCTACTTCAAGAACGCCCACGTGGATGTGATGCGCGGTGTCGATCACGTGATTGGCATGGGTCTCGCCGATCCCGGCCGCCTCGTGAAGATGGGCTGGAGCGCGGGCGGCCACATGACGAACAAGATCATCACGTTCACGGACCGGTTCAAGGCGGCGTCGTCAGGCGCCGGTGCGTCGAACTGGGTCTCCATGTACGGCCAGAGCGACGTCCGGACGTACCGCACGCCCTGGTTCGGTGGTACGCCGTGGCAGAAGGAGGCGCCCATCGACGTGTACTGGGAGCATTCCCCGCTGAAGTACGTGGCCAACGTCTCGACGCCGACGATCTTCATCGTGGGTGGGGAGGACGTGCGCGTGCCGCCGGCGCAGTCGGTGGAGATGTTCCGCGCCGTGCGAAGCAATGGCGTCCCGACGCACCTCTACATCGCGCCGCGCCAGCCGCACGGGTTCCAGGAGCTGAGGCACCAGCTCTTCAAGATGAACGTCGAACTGGACTGGTTCGAACGCCACGCGATGGGGCGGCCGTACGTCTGGGAGTCGGCGCCGGGCGACCCGGTTCAGTCAGCATCACCGACGGCCTCGAGCGGGAGGGCGGGTCAGTGGCGCTGACACACGCGCGCGTGGTTGCGGGGCTTCTGGCGCTCCTCGTCATTCCCGCTGTGAGCGGGGCGCAGGGCGCGGCCGTCGCCGACGATTCCGTCGCGCGGGTCGATGAGATCTACGCGCAATGGAACTCGCCCCAGTCCCCGGGGTGCGCCGTGGCAGTTGGCACGGCGGGCGGAGAGGTGGTCTCCCGCGCGTACGGCATGGCGGATCTGGAGCACGACGTTCCGAACTCGCCTGGCACGGTCTTCGAGGCGGGTTCCGTCGCCAAGCAGTTCACCGCGGCTGCGATCGTGCTCCTCGCGCAGTCCGGCCGGCTCTCGCTCGACGATGACGTGCGGAAGCACGTGCCGGAACTGCCCGACTACGGGACGCCGATCACCATCCGGCATCTCTTCACGCATACGAGCGGCCTGCGGGACTGGGGCACGGTGGTGGAAGCGGCCGGCTGGCCCCGCACGACGCGCATCTATGCTCACGCCCATGCGCTCGACGTGATCAGTCGGCAGAAGTCACTCAACTACACTCCCGGCGACGAGTATTCCTACACGAACTCTGGGTACACCCTGCTCGCGATCATCGCAGAGCGCGTAAGCGGCCAATCCCTCAGCGAGTTCAGCACCCGTCACCTGTTCGAGCCTCTGGGCATGAACCACACACAGTGGCGCGACGACTTCACCCGTGTCGTCAAGGGTCGTGCCACCGCCTATACCGTCGGACCGGAGGGATCCTTCAGGATGCTGATGCCCTTCGAGAACGTGTACGGCAATGGCGGGCTCCTCACCACGGTAGGGGATCTGCTTCGCTGGACCGAGAACCTGGAGCACGGAAGGGTTGGTGGGCCGGCGTTCATCGAGGAGATGCATCGCCAGGCCCGCCTGAACGACGGTCGGGAGATTGCCTACGCCAGCGGGTTGCGGGTCGGCACGTACAGGGGCCTCCATGAAGTCAGCCATGGCGGGGCCACTGCCGGGTATCGGGCGTTCCTTACCCGCTTCCCGGACGAGCGCGTGTCCGTGGCGGTCCTCTGCAACGTGACCCACGTCAACGCGGAGGCGCTCGCGCACCAGACCGCCGGCGTGTTCCTCGCCGGCGCGATGCCGGCGCCGGACCCGCCGCCCACGGTTCGACCTTCACCAGATCGGCTGACCGCGCTGTCGGGCCTCTACCGGAACCAGCGCACCCTTGACCCGCTTCGTCTGGACGCAGCCGGTGGCACTCTCCGGATGGGCGGCACCACGGAGCTGCTCCCGGTGTCGGATACCGTCTTCGCGAGGGCGGGAAGCGGGGATCGGATGGCCTTCGCCGTCGATGACCAGGGGCGGGCCACCGGCATGCGCCTCCTTGACGCCGACGGGGACGCGATCGCGTTCGAGCCGGTGCCCGCAGTCTCGCCCTCGCCCGGCGAGCTTCGTCAGTACGAGGGTCGATTCCACAGTGACGAGGCAGACGCCACCTACACCTTGACCGTGGCGAGCGGTGTGCTGGAGCTGCGCCTGCGACCTCATATCGTGCAGCCACTGGCGCCGGCCTACGCCGACGCGTTCACGACGCCGTCCGGACGCCTCGTGCGGTTCATACGCGGACCGTCCGGAACGGTCGACGAGATGAGCTTCGGCATGGGTCGCGTGCGCGACCTGCGATTCCTGCGGACGGCGCCTTAAGGGAGTGCAGCTACGGCACGACCGGCGCGCGGATGGCGCGGCCGGGTCTTGCATCGCCGAGTGCGCCCCCATCGACGACGACCTCGCCGCCCACGATCACGTACGGAATCCCGGCCGACGGGATCGTGGCGTCTTCGTAGGTGGCCCGGTCGATGACGGTCGCGGGATCGAAGATGGTCAGGTCCGCATCGGCGCCCACGCGGACGCGGCCCTTGTTCGCCATCGCCGGCGTCCGCTGCTCGAGACGCCGGGCCGGCTCGACCGTCATGCGCCGCAACGCGTCCATCAGGTCGACGACGCGCTCCTCGCGCACGTAGCGGCCCAGCACCTTCGCGTACGTGCCAGACGTGCGCGGGTGCCCGCGCCCGTCCTCGATGAAGCCGTCGCTGGCGATCATCGACAGCGGACTGACGATGGCGGCGCGTGTCTGCTCTTCCGGGCGGCCGTGGGTGATGATCGTGCCGCCCGCCGCGCGTGCCTTGCCGAACGTCTCGCGGGTGAGCCGTTCGCCTGTGGACACGAGCTGGTTCCGTTCGAAGCGGTCGTCGGGCCACGTCTCCCAGTCGTCGTACAGGGCGGACTGGATCTCGGTCATCCCCGCGCCGTACGGGTACGCTTCGGTCGTCACGTCCTGCCCCGCGTCGCGCGCGGCCTGGATGGCGGCCAGGAACGCGTCGAGGTTGCTGCCCCCGGACGAGTTCACGTGCACGACGTGGAGCGATGCGCCCGCCGACGCGGCCGCCGCAATCGTCTCGTGCAGCCCCGCGACGCCGCCCCGCATGTGGATGTGCACTGAGGCGCCCTCATCGGCGGCGACGCGGAACATCCGCTCGATCTCAGCCATGGTGGCCCCCGGCGTGTAGGCGCTGCCGAACCCCACGGCCACGGCGCCCTGTGCGAGCCCGTCACGCAGGATGCCCTCCATTTCCTGTTGCTGCTCCTCGGTCGCGGATCCGCTGCCCCCGATGCCCGCGGGGAGAATCCCCGTCCCGGGATCGCCCAGCACCTTCATCCGCGCCGGGATGTGGCCGATCGAGACGCCGTAGTTGACCCGCTGGCCGCCTTCGCGCGCCGCGTACCAACCGGCGACGTCCGCCGTCCCCACCTCCAGTTCAAAGGCGGAGGTCACGCCGTCGCGGACCATCAGGCGGTAGGACTCGTCCTGTTGTCCGTGCTCGTGGAGGTCGATGAACCCCGGCGATACCACGTGGTCCGACGCGTCGATCACGCGCACGCCTTGCAGGGGCGTCTCCGAGATCATCTCGATCGTGCCGTTCCGGACGCCGACGTGCCGTACGGCGTCGAGCCCGGATTCGGGATCCATGACGCGTCCGTTGGCAATGACCAGGTCGTAGGTGGGCGCGGGGATGGGGGAACACCCTCCGAGCAGGGCCAGAGTGACGCCGATGGCGAGTCGCTTCATGGGAAGACCTCTGGTTGAATGATCGGGACCGCGGAACGGGTGCCAGTATGACACCTCATGATGAGGGTGTGCGCGCGACTGACACTGGCGCCGGGATAGGCATGGCATCGGATTCTGCGGGCCACCCAACGGGTGGCCCCGTTGGGGATCGTCCACGACACTCCGCTAGAATGGCCGCATGCTGAGACTTGTCAGGCGCGCCTGCGGGCCCCTCGCCTGGGCCATGACCCTGAGCCTGGCCGGGGCGATGCCCGTCCTGGCGCAGCCCGATCACCGCGCGCGCGAGCGCGCGATCCTGGCGGAGCTCATCGAGATCGACACCGGGCCCACGGGGAAGGCCACGACCGAGGCGGCCGAGGCGATGGCCCGGCACCTCGTGGCTGCCGGACTCCCGGCCGACGACGTGCGCGTGATCAGCGTGGTCCCCGGCATCGGCAACCTCGTGGCGCGCTACCGGGGGACGGGTGCGGGCGGACGGCCCATCCTGCTGATGGCCCATCTCGATGTGGTCGAGGCGTTGCGCGAGGACTGGTCGTTCGCGCCGTTCGAGTTCCGTGAGCGTGACGGGTACTACTACGGCCGCGGCTCGAGCGACAACAAGGCGGGCATTGCCACACTCATCTCCACCATCATCCGCTACCGCGAAGAGGGCTTCGTGCCCTCCCGCGACCTGATCATCGTCCTGACAGGCGACGAGGAGACGAGCGGCGACAGCATCCGGCTGCTGCTCGAACAGCACCGCGATCTGGTGGACGCGGAGTTCGCCCTCAACACGGATGCGGGCGGTGGTGAACTGCGGGACGGCCGGCCCATTGCCTTCAGCGTCCAGACGGCCGAAAAGGTCTACCTCTCCTTCGCGCTGGAAGTGAGAGACGACGGGGGGCACAGCTCGGTGCCGGGCCCGTCGAATGCGATCTACCGCCTCGCGGCCGGCCTCACGCGGCTGGCCGGGTTCGCGTTCCCCGTACGGCTGAACGAGACCACGCGCACGTTCTTCGATCGCGCCGCCGAACACCAGCCGGCGGACCTGGCGCGGGACATGCGGGCCCTCGCGCGCGAGGACGATGCCGCGGCCGCCTCACGTCTGGCGGCGGCCTCGCCCTTCTACAACGCGACGATGCGGACGACGTGCGTGGCGACCGGGCTCAGCGGAGGCCACGCCGAGAACGCGCTGCCGCAGCTGGCGCGGGCCGTGATCAACTGCCGCATGCTGCCGGACGATCCGGCCGGCGAGGTGGAGGCGGCGTTGGTTCGCGTGCTGGCGGATCCGGCGATCACGCTCTCGCGCATCGCACCGCCCGTACCGAGCCCCGCCTCGCCGCTCCGCGCCGATGTGGTCGGTCCGATCGAGGCGCTGGTGGCGGAGATGTGGCCGGGCGCCGTGGTCGTCCCCGAGATGTCGACCGGGGCCACCGACGGCGCGTTCACGCGCAACGCCGGCATTCCGACCTATGGCGTGAGCGCCGTCTTCGGCGCCCTCGACGACATCCGCGCGCACGGGCGCGACGAGCGGATCGGCGTCGAGCCGTACCATCGCGCGGCGGAGTTCTGGTACCGCCTGCTCAAGCGCCTCGCGTCCTAGTGGAGCGTATCGACTGAAGAGCGACTACCAGCGCCTCTGCTCAACCGCGATTCTGCGGGCCGCCCAACGGGCGGCCCGGTAGGTCTTTGTCAACGACACTCCACTAGGCCCGAGCGGCAATTCAAGTGTCGCCCGGGATCGCTGTCCGGGCGCGCCGATGTGCCGCGTGCGTCAATGCTTGACAGCCTGCGCGCGGGCGAAGTACTCAGGGGAGGCCGGTTGTCCCCCGGCATCTGTCCAGGAGATGTCGTGATGCGCGTGGCTCGCCGGTTCGTCCCCGTTCTGCTGTCGTTCTTCCTCGCCGCGAGCGCCTCGGCTCAGCCGGCGCCCGAACCCGCGACGATCGACGTCGAGCCGAAGACGCTGTCGCTGCGCGTGGGCGAGCAGGCCACCATCAAGGCGATCGTCAAGGACGCCGCCGGGCAGACGCTCGACGTCCCGGTGATCTACGTGCCCAACTACGGGCAGTTCTGGAATCTCGACCAGCGCACGTGGGGCTTCAACCTGTTCAAGGTGAGCCCGGAGGGCGTGGTGACGGCGTCGAAGGCCGGCCGCTACGGCGTCCGCGTCCGCGTGCCGAAGACCGTGCCCGCCGACGGCTCGCCCGCGCCGGCAGGCGCTGACGGATTCATCGAGATCGAGGTGCCGCTGACGATCGCCGCCGCCGCGGTGGCGACGATCGAGTTCACCGAGATCCCCGCGCGGTTTCTGTCAGGGACGATGATGCGGCTCAGCGTGCGGATCACGGACCGCGCGAGCGATCGGCGGACGGATGTGACGCCGGCCTTCGCGTCGAGCGATCCCGCGGTGGCGTCGATTGACCGGCTCGGGTACCTGCGCCTCGGGCGCGAGGGGCGCGCCGAGATCACGGCCACCGCCGACGGCGTGACCGCGCGGCTGCCCGTGACGGTGGCCGCGAACCCGACGGCCGCGCTGCGGCTGACGGCGAGCACGACCGAGGCGAAGACGGGCGACGTGCTCCGGTTGAGCGCCGCGGCCACGGATGCGGGCGGGCGCGCCGTCACGGACGTGCCGGTCGTCTACAGCTTCCACGCACGCACGGATCCGCTGGTCGTCGGCGGCCCGAGTTCGGGCCTCATCATGCAGGACGGCCGCTTTGTCGCCGACCTGCCGGGCGAGTACACGATCGTGGCCACGTCCGGGGCGCACTCGGACACGACGGTCATCTCGGTGGCGGCGCGGAACGTGCAGCGCGACATCACGCTTGTCGGCCACGGCCGCGTGAGCGATCAGGGCACGTCCGACCTCTGGGTCTGGGAGGGCGTGGACGGCCGCGACTACGCGATCACCGGCACGCACTCCTCGAATGGCCAGGCGTTGATCTGGGACGTGACGAACCCGGCAAGTCCGGTCGTCATCGACCTCGTGCGCGTGGATGCGCGCACGGTCAACGACGTGAAGATCTCGGAGGATGGCCGGACGGCGGTCATCACCCGCGAGGGTGCGTCGAACCGGCGCAACGGCATCGTGCTGCTGGACGTCTCCGACCCGATGAGCGGCGTGCGCATCGTCGGGCGCTTCGACGACGAGCTGAACGGCGGCGTCCACAACGCCTTCATCCACGACAAGCACGTGTACGCGCTCAGCGCCGGGCAGCGCTACGACATCATCAACATCGAGGACCCGACGCGGCCGCAGCGGGTGGGCCGGTTCGAGCTGCCGAATGCCGACCGATCGATTCACGACGTGTGGGTGAAGGACGGGATCGCGTACTCGGCCAACTGGAACGACGGCGTCGTGCTCGTCGATGTGGGCGGCGGCGGCAAGGGCGGATCGCCGCGCAACCCCGTGCAGATGGGCCAGTTCAAGTTCCCGACCGGCTGGAACCACGCCGTCTACCCGTTCACGAGCGCGTCGACCGGCAAGAAGTACGTGCTGGCCGGTGACGAGGCCGCGCGCACGGGCAGCTTCTCGCCGACGCCCGAGCGGGGCAGCGGCACGCCCGGATACGCCGGCGAGCCCGACCGCTGGCGCGGGTGGATTCACATTCTCGAGTGGAAGGACGAAGGGGAGCCGGAGCTCGTGGCGCGCTACGAGGTGCCCGAGGCGGGGTCACACAACATCTGGGTGGAGGACGACATCATGTACGTCGCCTTCTACAACGGCGGGCTGCGGGTGGTCGACATGTCGGGCGACCTGCTCGGCAACCTCTACCGGCAGGGCCGCGAGATCGCGCACTTCCTGCCGTTCGACCCCAAGGGCTTCACGCCGAACGCCCCGCAGGTGTGGGGCGCGCAGCCGCACAAGGGCAACATCTTCTTCTCGGACTACAACTCGGGCCTGTGGGTGGTGAAGCTGAGCGACCCGCCCGCGTCCGGGTCGCGGTAGTCGCGTACGTACCCGCTGATCACGTACAAACACGAAGGACACGAAGGACACGAAGAAATACGAACGTCTCCAGGGATCTCAGGTTCGATACCGGATCTCGAAAGAGCCGTTTCGTACGTCTTCGTGGCCTTCGTGTCCTTCGTGTTTGTACGTAATGTCACCGCCACCAGGTGGCGGCGAACTCATCGAACGGGATGAGGATGCGGTGGGCGAAGGCGGCGCGGAAGTCCTCGCCGTTGGCCAGGTCCTGCAGCAGCGCCACGACCGAGGGTGCCCCCGCCTGCGCGAGCAGGGCCTCGGTGGCGAGGCCGCTCACCGCGTAGCCCAGCTTGAGGTCGTCGGCTGACAACCCACGGAACGATCCCTCGAGCGCGCCGAGCGGCAGGATGCGCCCCGTCTCCTGCACCTGGGTGCGTGACCACGTCATGTCGTCGCGCTCGAAGACCGTCGCCAGCCCCTCGTGCAGCCAGTGGGGGACGCGGCGCGGGGCGATGCTGTACACGAGGGCATGCGTGAACTCGTGCGCCAGGACGCGCGCGAACTCCTCTTCGTTCTCGAGCGCGCCGCGCACCGGGATGCGGATGCGTCCGTCGAAGAGCCCCGCCGCCCACGCCGGCGACCGCGTGACATCCTGGAACTGCTGGCCGGTGTACAGCACCAGCGTGATGGCCCCGGCGGGGTAGACGCCGAGCGCGCCGCCGATCCGCCAGAACGCGGTCTCGAGCAGTTCGAGCGCGCGCTGGGCGAGCGCCTCCTCGGCCGGGCCTTCGAAGAGGACCGTGAAGTTGGGGCTGGCCGACTGCCGGAACTGCTCGTGCAAGGCCTGCTCGGTACGCCAGCGGTCGAGGCGCTCGACCGCGACGGCGTCGTCGGGCTCGAGGGCGAGGAGCCGCTCGTAGTGCGCGATGGCCCCGAGCAGATCACCCTCGCGCGCGAGGATGTCGCCGAGCAGCACCATCGCGGGCGTCAGATCAGGGGCGAGGCGGAGCGCCTCTTCGAGCGCGGCGCGCGCTTTCGGCACGCGACCCAGGCGATGCGCGGCGATCCCGGCGCCGAGGTGCGTCATCGGGTCTCGGGGCATCCGATAGACGAGATCGTCGAATCGATCGGCGGCGTCCTGGAGCCGGCCCGCGTCCAGGGCTTCCCAGGCGGCTTTGGGGTTGGGTTGCGCCGCGGCCGGCCCCGAGCCGAGAAGGGCGGCCAGCGCGACGATCACGACGGAGCTCGTCCACGGCATGATCGTCGCGCGGGCGCTCACCGGGTCAGCCCCGGACGTGGGTGTTGAAGAAGTCCAGCGTGCGCTGCCACGCCAGCTTGGCGGCCGCCTCGTCGAAGCGCGGCGTCGTGTCGTTGTTGAAGCCGTGCTGTGTGCCCGGATAGAGATGCCGCTCGTGCGGGACCTTCGCGGCCGTCAGCGCGTCGGCAAACGCCGGCCACGCCGCATTGATGCGTTCGTCGTTCTCGGCGTGGTGCACCAGCAGCGGCGCCTTGATCTGAGCGGCGTCTTCCGGCGCCAGCGAGTTGCCGTAGAAGGGCACCGAGGCGGCCAGGTCGGGCACGCGCGCCGCCAGCAGGTAGCACATGCCGCCGCCGTAGCAGAAGCCGACCGCCCCGACGCGGCCCGTGCAGCTGGCGTGGCCTTTCAGGAAGTTGGTGGCCGCGACGAAGTCCTCGCGGATCTTCGTCTGGTCGAGCTTGCCGAACAGCGTGCGCGCGTCGTCTTCGTTGCCGGGGTAGCCGCCGAGCGCCGTCAGCGCGTCCGGCGCGAAGGCGACGAAGTTATCGAGCGCCAGGCGGCGCGTGATGTCCTCGATGTGCGGGTTCAGGCCGCGGTTCTCGTGGATGACGAGGATGCCGGGGAGCCGGCCCGTCGCCGCGGACGGACGGCACATGTAGCCGCGGATCGATCCCGAGCCCTGCGGCGACGGCACGTCAATCCGCTCGGTGACGAGGCGCCTGTCTTCGGGGGAGATGACCTGCGCGGCCGCGAAGTTCGGGCTGAGCTGGTCGAGCAGCATGGCGGCCGTGAGGCCGCCGACGGCGAAGCGAGAGGCGCCGTCGAGGAAGCCGCGGCGATCGATGGCGCCGTGGACGTACTTGTCGAACAGGTTCAACAGGTCCTGATCGAAATCGTTCGCGGTCTTGCGCTCCATGCAGCCCCTCCGGTCGTTGCACGCTCCCGGAGTGGGAGCGATCATCGGAGGATACTACACGGCCGCGCGGGCGTTTACCGGCCGCCCGGGGGGCGTGGCTGCGCCGTCCGCGTCGTGCCGGTGCTGGTCCCGCCGCCCGAGTAGCCCTGGCCGGAGACGCCCCCGCCCGAGGCGCCGGAGGTGCTGGAGGTCGTGCTGCCCCCGCGCGATCCACCGCCCGCCGTGACGGCCGGCTCGACCTGGCGCGGACGCACCTGCGTGTAGCCGAAGTCCTTCACCACGCGGCCCCGGCCGCTCGGCGCGAGTGCATCCGGCTCGACAGGCTGCACTACGACGAAGCCGGAGGAGGGGTAGCGGTAGGGATCGTAGTACCCCCAGTAGTGATAGCCGAACGGCACGTAGTACGAGGACCAGAACCCGGTGTCCTGCAGCCACGGCCAGAGTCCCCGCGCGTCCATGCCGCCCGCGGGGCCGCCGCCCGATGGCCGATCCACGACGAAGCGTTCGGGGTACGAGAGCGCGATCATCAGGTCGATGACGCGGCCGGCGACGCCCGCCTCGTCGAGCGCCACGAGACGCCGGCTGTCGAGGTCGTAGGCGGCGTCGAGTTCGACGAGCGCCGCCTGCACGGCTTCGGGCAGCACCGCGGCGCTCGCTTCCATCACATCGTCGAGTGAGAAGGCGGTGCCGACGTGCCCCGTGCCACGCCAGCTGAGCGGGGAGGCGGAGGGATGCGCGCGCGGGTCGTCCACGCGCCCGTAGCGGCGCACGCGCACATTCTTGCGCCCGCCGATGTCGATCACCTGGATGTCGAGCCAGAGCGCGTCGGGCGTCAGGAGTCCGAGCCCCGAGACGCGGCGCGGCGCCTGATCGGCGCACGTGATCTCGGCCGAGGTGAAGAGGCGGTCGCCGTTCCGGGACCACGTCGTGCGTTCGGTGCCCCGGCAGCTGTCGTCGGTCACCGTGCGATCCTCGCCCGTGGCCGTGATGGTGCTGTCCATGACGTGGGCCTCGCCGATCCACGTCGTGAGCGTCACCCCGGGTCCCTCCGGCGCCGGCGCGACGCAGACGCGCGTGCCGGGCAGCGCGGGCTGACGGGCCGCGGGGGCGCCGCCGCTCATCTGGGCGCGTTCCGTGACGAGTTCCCAGCAGCCGAGCCAGGGCTGCCACCGGGCATCGCGTGCGTCCGGCTGGGCGGCCACGGGCGCCGCGATCCACAGCGTGGCGACGAGCAGGGTGAGCATTCTCATGGTCGGTCTCCAGCCATGCGCCGTCAGAAGACGAAGTTGATGCCGGCCGACAGCCGCAGGCCGGCGAGATCCATCGGCGCGAAGCCGACGAAGTCGTCGCCGAGATCGCCCGACGCCCAGAGATACCTGGCGTCGGTCGTGAGATAGATCTGCCGGAAGAGGCGCGCATCCACGCCCCCGGAGACGTACGCGCTCGGGGTCCAGCGCTTGGATTCGAACACGTCGCGGAACACGTTCAGGTCCTGGAAGTCGACGAAGTCGCCGGTCTGCCGGAACTCGTGGCGGATGAAGCCGGCCCCGGCGCCGACGTAGGGCGTGACGGCCCGCGGGATCCAGGCGAGCTGGCTGATCTGGCGGCCCCGGGGGAGGAGCGCGACGCGCACACCGGCGGTCAGGTTCGCCGTGTTGAGCGTGGTGGACTGTTCGATGGGGCGGAAGTCGTTGTCGACGAAGTCGCGGTACTCCGACGCGTGCGCGGCGCGGCTGGCCTCGAACCCGAAGAGGAGATCCACGCGCGGCGTGAGGCGGATGCCGAAGTCCGTGGCGAATCCGCTCGAGCGAAGGTCGCTCTTGTCGATCGTGAGCTGACGGGTCAGGAAGTCGAAGAGATCGCTCCCGGCACGGGGCAGGCCCAGGCTGCCGCGTACGCCGAGGGTGGCGCGCGGCTGTCCGAAGAGGAAGTCGGGCGTCGAGCGCCCCTGTGCGCGCTGCTCGTCGTCACTGCGCGCGGTCGCGAGAGACGGCGCCGCGAGGAGGAGCCCCGCGACGAGACAGCAGAGGCACGAACCACGAGCAAGGCGACTCATCAATGACCTCCCGGGGAGACGAGGCACGCCGGTCGCGCCGAGAGTTGCAAGGATCGCACCATCTGGAACCGGTGCAACTTCCGCCGGAACAGACCACACGGCAGGGCCATCTCCGTCGAGCGTCCTCCGGGCGCGTCTCCCGACGAGGACGCCCCTCGAGCACCCCGGCACCTCGGCACCCCGGCACCCCATGTCTTACTCGTTCCTGAGCGCCTCGACCGGGCTGATCCGCATCGCGCGACGCGCCGGCAGATAGGCGGCCGCCAGCGCAACCGCCGAGAGGGCGAGCGCCGTGGCCGCAAACGTCGGCACGTCCGCCGGGGTCACGTCGTAGAGGAGCGCCGCGAGGAGTCGCGACACGCCGAACGCCGCGGCGGCGCCCACGAGGACGCCGGCGGCGGTGAGGCGCATGGCCTGACCAAGCACGAGTCCGAGCACGTCGCGCGCGTTGGCGCCGAGCGCCACACGGACCCCGAACTCCTGCGTCCGCTGCGAGACCGAGTACGCCATCAGCCCGTAGATGCCGATGGCGGCGAGCAGCAGGGCCGTCCCCGCAAACGTCAGCATCAACATCGCCAGGAGGCGGGGCAGCGCCAGCGTGCCGGCCATCAGGCTCTCGAGCGTATCGATGCCCGACACGGGAAGCGACGGATCGATGGCCGCCACGGCGGCGCGCACCGCGGGCGCCAGCGCGGCCGGGTCGCCCGTGGTCTTGATCACCGCCGTCATGGCGCCCTGTGGCCACTGCGCCATCGACAAGTACATCTGCGGCAGCGCCGGCTGCGAGAGCTCGCGGTGCCGCACATCGGCGACGATGCCCACGATGGTGACTGCGTTCGGTCCGGCACGCAGCCGCGTGCCGACGGGGTCGGTGTCGGGCCAATATCGAGTCGCAAGCGCGCGGTTGATGACGACGGCGCGCGGCGCCTCCTCGTGATCGGAGGGCTCGAGGAGGCGGCCTTGTTCGAGCCGCATGCCGGTCGCGCGGAAGTAGCCGGGCGAGACCGTCCGGACCCACGCCACCGGCTCCTCCGATGGCGACGAGGGCTCCGGCCGGCCTTCGATGCGGAATCCCGTGTCGGTGTCGCCGCCGGTGAACGGCACGACCGAGGCGAACGACGCCTGCTCCACGCCCGGCAGCGCCTCCAGCCGCTCCAGCAGCGACGCGAAGAACGCGCGGCGCGCCGCCGGCTCCGGGTACCCGCTCAGCGGGAGCCGGACATCGGCGACCAGCAGGCGGTCGGGGGAGAGGCCGGGGTCCACCGACTGGAGGTTCACCAGGCTGCGCATCAGCAGGCCCGCGCCGACGAGCAGCATCAGCGCCAGCGCCAGCTCCGTCACCATGAAGAGGTTGCGCAGCGTCAGCGCGCGCCGCGAACCGGCGGTGCCGCGGCCGCTTTCCTTCAGCACCGCGACCATCAGGCGCGTGGCTGACTGCACGGCCGGCGCGAGGCCGAAGATGAGCGCGGTCAGCATCGCCAGGCCCGCGCCGAAGGCGAACACCGTCCCATCGATGCGGACGCGGTCGAGGTCCGGTGTGCCCGGCGGCGCGTTGGCGATCAGCACGTCAAGCAGCCAGCCGGCCATCAGCAGTCCGCCGACGGCGCCGATGGCCCCGAGCAGCAGGCTCTCCGTGAGCAGTTGCCGCACGATGCGCAGCGGCGAGGCCCCGAGCGCCTTGCGCATCGCCACCTCGCGCGCACGCGCCGCGCTCCGCGCGATCAGCAGGTTCGCGATGTTCGCGCTGGCGATCAGCAGGACGAGCAGGACCGCCCCGAGCAGCGCGAGCAGCGGCGTGCGGACGTCGCCGACCACCCGCTCGTGGAGGGGCGTCACCAGGATGCCCGTCTGCTGCGCGTCGGGGATCTCCTGGGCGAGCGTCTGGCCGAGTGTTGCCATCTCGGCCTGGGCCTGCGCCAGGCTCGTGCCCGCCTTCAGCCGCGCGAAGCTGCGCAGCGTGATCTGGCCACGCGACGGGTTGGCGGCGTTCAACTGCACGGGCCGCCAGATATCCGGACTGTCGAACGGGTTGCGGAAGCCCTCGGGCATCACGCCGATGACGACGAACGGTTCGCGGTTGAGCGCGATGGGCTGGCCGACGATGGCGGGGTCGGCGCCGAAGCGCCGGGTCCAGAACCCGTGGCTCAGGATGACGACGGCCTCCGCGCCGGGCACGTCGTCGCCCGGTGTGAAGTCGCGCCCGAGGGCGGGGGCGACGCCCAGCACGCCGAAGAAGCCGCTGGTGACGGCCCAGCCGCTCACCTGTTCCGGCTCGCCGCGCCCGGTCAGACTGGCGCCGCCGCCGCGGTAGACGGCGATGTCCTCGAAGGACTGCGACCGGGTACGCCAGTCGAAGTAGTTCCCGGGCGTCATCCATTCGTCCCGCGGGCCGCCACGGTCGCGGAAGTCCTGCCACAGCATCACCAGGCGATCGGCGTTGGGGTAGGGGAGCGGCTGGAGCAGCATCGTGTTGACGATCGAGAAGATCGCCGCGCTCGCGCCGATGCCGATCGACAGTGTGAGCAGGGCCACCGCCGTGAACGACGGCGCCTTGAGGAGCAGCCGCGCCGCGAAGCGCAGGTCCTGGAGCAGGGCGGACATCGGGGCAGTGTAAGCGACTGGGAGGGGTCTGGCACCGTGACATCGAAAACGAAGCAGATTCCGCCATATGGCGGAATCTGCCACGTTTTCGA
>JAUXWO010000105.1 GCA_030680175.1 Vicinamibacterales bacterium | reverse complement strand
ACGATCTTGGACGATTGGCTCAGCCATCACATCGAAACTTGCTTAAATTTTCGGCAAGCACGAAGCCGAATTCTGTAACTGAGCCGCCCATCATCGCCCACCCAGCGGCACACAAAACTATGGGTGTCCCCAAGTTCCCTTCCCAAGTTCCCTTCAACGGTTCATCCCCGCGTGTGCGGGGAATACTGAACCGGGAATGCCTGATTGATCGCTCGCGACGGTTCATCCCCGCGTGTGCGGGGAATACCAACCGGATCACGTCCACCCGCTTGATCTCGCCGGTTCATCCCCGCGTGTGCGGGGAATACTACAATGGGGATTGTTGCGAAGTCGTTCAATACGGTTCATCCCCGCGTGTGCGGGGAATACACTATCGAAGTCGATAGTAACCGCGTAATCCACGGTTCATCCCCGCGTGTGCGGGGAATACTTCTCCCGCGTGATCTCATCCATCCCTATCTCCCGGTTCATCCCCGCGTGTGCGGGGAATACTGGAGGACGCTGGGGTGGAGACGGTGGAGCAGCGGTTCATCCCCGCGTGTGCGGGGAATACATCTGGCCATAGCGTTTTTATCGCTTTAAACGCGGTTCATCCCCGCGTGTGCGGGGAATACAACCTCCCTCGCTGTTTTAACCGCCGTCTCGTCGGTTCATCCCCGCGTGTGCGGGGAATACTTGCTCCTGCGGCCTGACTATATTGCGGATAACGGTTCATCCCCGCGTGTGCGGGGAATACAGACGTTGCCCTGCAATGTGTTGGACTATTTTCGGTTCATCCCCGCGTGTGCGGGGAATACAACGGCAAGTCCATCAAGCTCTACACCGTAGACGGTTCATCCCCGCGTGTGCGGGGAATACGTGTTTGTGCTCGTGCTCGTCGCGACGATAATCGGTTCATCCCCGCGTGTGCGGGGAATACCAGATCACAGATCGGCGGCAAAGCGTTTGATCACGGTTCATCCCCGCGTGTGCGGGGAATACGGGCACAGGAACTCGTCGGCGGTCTTGTCGGTCGGTTCATCCCCGCGTGTGCGGGGAATACGCAAATGCTTCCATTATTTATTCCTTCATCAACGGTTCATCCCCGCGTGTGCGGGGAATACGGCCACTCCAACACGTCCAGCGAGATCGTCCGCGGTTCATCCCCGCGTGTGCGGGGAATACGCTCGGGACGAAGCGGGAGGCCATTCTGTACGCGGTTCATCCCCGCGTGTGCGGGGAATACTACGTTGCATCAACGAGCCAAATCGTTTTTACCGGTTCATCCCCGCGTGTGCGGGGAATACATTGAAACGCCCGCATCCGGTCCTCTTGAAGCCGGTTCATCCCCGCGTGTGCGGGGAATACTCTTTCGATACCAATGTTCCAATTCTCATTTGCGGTTCATCCCCGCGTGTGCGGGGAATACTTTCAGTGTGTCGTCGAGTGCATCGTTCGCCTCGGTTCATCCCCGCGTGTGCGGGGAATACCTTGTGTTGTAGTGGATGTGGACTCATGTGATCGGTTCATCCCCGCGTGTGCGGGGAATACCATTTGCAACCACTAACCCCGATTGGGTTCTGCGGTTCATCCCCGCGTGTGCGGGGAATACCA
>JAUXWO010000103.1 GCA_030680175.1 Vicinamibacterales bacterium | reverse complement strand
CTTGCTGTGAAGGCGCAATATCGGCGCGCACGACCCACGACCCACCACCCACTCCCACTACCCACTACCCACTCCCCACGACCCACCACCCACTACCCACCACCCACCACCCACCACCCACTACCCACCACCCACTACATGCCTGACGAGCCGGACTGGCGGACGTCGCGACGCAAGCGCGTGGAGGTCGCCCTGATTGCGGCCGCTCTTGCGCCGCTCGTCGGGCTCCTGGGGCGCTCGTATCGCTGGCAGTGCGAGGGACAGGCCCACCTCGACGCCGTCACCGCCGCCGGACAGCAGCCCATCCTGGCGCTCTGGCACGGCCGCATCCTCCCGGCCGTCTACTTCCTCCGCGACCGCGGCATCGTCGCCATCACCAGCGAGAACTACGATGGCGAGTGGATTGCGCGCCTCATGCGCCGGTTCGGGTACCGCGCCTCGCGCGGCTCGACCTCCCGCGGGGGCGCGCGGGCGCTGCGGCAGCTCCTCGGGGACGTGAAGGGGGCGCCGGCGGCGTTCACCGTGGATGGGCCGCGCGGCCCCTCGCGCGTGGCGCAGCCGGGGGCGGTGTGGCTGTCGAAGGCCACCGGCAATCCCGTGCTGCCGTTCCACATCGAGGCGGCGCGCGGGTGGGAGCTCGGGAGCTGGGATCGCACGCTCGTCCCGCGGCCCTTCACGCGCGTGGCGATCGTCTTCGGCCCCCCTTTCGTCGTGCCGCGGGATGCGGATGCCGAGGGACTGGAGCAGGCCCGCCTGCAGCTCGAGCGGGCGCTGGTGGACTGCGAGCGCCGCTGCCGGCAGGTCCTGAGCGGGGCTCCGACGGACAAACACGAAGGACACGAAGGCCACGAAGAGAAGTAGATTCAGGATCGGTTGGGACCGGCCCGAGAGTGCTGACGCCTGACGTGTGGTGAACCTTGCTGTGATCGTGCGTCTTCGTGGCCTTCGTGTCCTTCGTGTTTGCCCGTTTCAGTGGGTTACTGTCTGCACATGCCTCTGACCATCATCACGTCCGACCGTTTCGTCGATCACGTCACCCCGCCCGGGCATCCGGAGCGGCCCGCGCGCGCGGAGGCGCTGGCGGGCGTGGCGCGCCGCTGGCGTGACCGCGGTGTGCCCGTCCTCGAGCCGCGACTCGCCGAGGAGCCGGATCTGGTGCGGGTGCACGATGCGGCGCACGTCGCCGCGATGCGCGCCACCGCCGGTCAGGCCACGATGATCGATGCCGACACCTTCACGTCGCCGGACTCGTGGACGGTGGGCCGGCTGGCGGCCGGCGCCGCCCTGACGGCGGTCGACGCGGTGCTCGATGGCCCGGCGGGCAGCCGCGCGTTCGCGCTCGTGCGCCCGCCCGGGCACCACGCCGAGCGCGACAAGGCGATGGGCTTCTGCCTGTTCAACAGCATCGCCGTCGGTGCGGCGCACGCCCGCGCGCGCGGGCTGGCGCGGGTTGCGGTCATGGACTACGACGTCCACCACGGCAACGGCACGCAGCAGATGTTCTACGACGACCCGGACGTGTTCTTCGTCTCGACCCACCAGTTCCCGTTCTATCCCGGCACGGGCGCGGCGGGCGAGACAGGGCAGGGCGATGGCGCGGGCTACACCCTGAACGTGCCGCTCGAGGCCGGGGCGACGGATGCGGACTACGACCTCGTGTTCCGCGAGGCGGTGGTGCCCGCGCTGATGGCGTTCAAGCCCGACCTGCTGCTGGTGTCGGCCGGCTTCGACGCCCATGCCGACGATCCCCTGGCCGGCATGCGGATGTCGGCCGGCGGCTTCGCGCGCCTGACGGCGCATCTCTGCGCGGTGGCCGACGCCTGCTGCGAGGGGCGGATGGTGCTGATGTCGGAGGGCGGCTACCAGGCCGACGCGCTGGCGGAGTGTGCCAGCCGGGCGGTGGCGGTCGCGGCGGGCGAGGAGCGGGTGCTCCTGGGCGAGCCCATCCCTGGCGACGACCGGCGCGGCCGGTCCGCGGTGCAGCAGGTCCACGCCGCCGTCCGGCTGCCGTTCCACCCCTGGCCGCGCTGAGCGTCAGGGGCCGGAGAGTGGCCGGAGATCCGCCCGGTGCGATATCCTTAGGTCTTGCGCCATGCCTTCCGACTTTCAGCTTTCGGCTTTCGTGGTTCCGCCGGTACGCCGGGTGGCACCGAGAGCTGATCGCTGATCGCCGATCGCTGATAGCCGATCGCTGACAGCCAATTGCCTAATTGCATCACTGTGTCTGACTACCGCCCTCAAGAACTCGACCGCAAGTGGCAGAAGCACTGGGCCGACACCGAGGCGTTCGAGGTCACTGAAGACCCCTCGAAGCCGAAGTTCTACTGCCTCGAGATGTTCGCGTACCCCTCCGGGCACGCGCACGTCGGCCATGTCCGCAACTACATCATCGGGGACGTCGTTGCGCGCCTGAAGCGCCTGCAGGGCTTCAACGTGCTGCATCCGTTCGGCTGGGATGCGTTCGGCCTGCCGGCCGAGAACGCGGCCATCAAGCACGGCATCCACCCCGAGACGTCGACGCTCGGCAACATCGCCCACATGAAGGGGCAGCTCCAGCGCCTCGGCATCAGCTACGCATGGGGCCGCGAGCTGGCGACGTGTCTGCCGGACTACTACCGCTGGAACCAGTGGCTGTTCGTGCGGATGGTCGAACGCAACCTCGCGTACCGGCGCCGGTCGACGGTGAACTGGTGCCCGAGCTGCAACACGGTGCTCGCCAACGAGCAGGTCGTGGAGGGCGCGTGCTGGCGC
>JAUXWO010000102.1 GCA_030680175.1 Vicinamibacterales bacterium | reverse complement strand
GCTGCGGCTGCGCTCGCCGCGTTCGCCCTCTTCGAGGTCGCCGCGCTCGGCGTTGGCAGGGGGCGGGCCGCTGCCGGTCACGTCCGGCACCTCGCCGGACGCGGCCTCGCCGCCGGCGTCGGTGCCCGCGCCCGCCCGTGCCTCGCCCTCGGCGCCGCCCGACTCAGCCTCCGTCATCCCGGCGCCGGAGCGCAGGCCCTGCTCCGCGGCGGCCAGCAGTGCCTCGGTCGACATCGGCGCGCCGGGAGCCTCCGTGCCGGGATCTCCGCTGTCTGCCGTCTGATCGCCGCCGGTGGCCAGGTCGAAGGTCGGGCCGGGGTCGATGCCGATGACGCGCCGGCTCCAGGAGGCCGGCACCAACAGCGCCACGACCAGGAGGACGGCGAGCGCGGCGGCGGCCTGGCGGAGGCGGAGCGGCGGCGCCACGGGGACGAGCGCGTCCACGTCGAGCGCGGCCGCGGCCTCGGCCGCGCGAGCGTGCTGCGCCTCGATCCAGATGGAGTCGTCAGGCGGTGTGTCGGCGAACCACGTCGCGGTGGTCAGGGTGTCGTTGAGGGCGGCCGCGCGGTCGAGTTCCGCGGCGCCGGCCAGCGGGTCGGTCTGGCGGCGCGCGGCGCGCACGGCGGCGACGGCGGGCGGGACGAGCGCGAGGGCCGAGCCGAGCCACCAGACGAGCGTGGCGACGGGCACCGCGAGGCGCACCAGGGCGAGGGTCGCGAGAATGGTGAGGGTCACGAGGAGGGCGGTCAGGCCCTCCCGGAGTGCCAGCCGCCGCTGGCGGCGCAGATCGGCCCGCCGCGCCGCGTCGAGCACGGCGCCAGTCTGTCTGGCCGAAGAGAGCGGCGCGGTCACGATCGCTTCACGATACTTCATCCGCCGGGGCGGCGGAAAGCGCCGCGCCGTCAGTCGATGGCCAGCGCGCCCGTGTAGATGGCCATGCCGACCACGGCGTCGATGCCGAGCGCGTCGAGCGCGTCGATCTCCTCGCGCGTGGTGATACCGCCCGCGGCGGTGACGCGACGCATCGTCGCGGCGGCCACGGCGCGGATGGCGTCCATGTCCGTGCCCTGCATCATCCCCTCGCGATCGACGTGCGTGTAGAGGAACCCGCCGCAGTGCGGCTCGAGCGCGCCGACCGCCTCGACGGCCGTGAGGGGGAGCACGGTCTTCCAGCCGTGGATGGCCACCTGGCCGCCCTTGGCGTCCACGGCGCCGATGACGCGGTCTATGCCGACGGCCTCGGCCATGCGGCCGGCGAAGTCGACATCGACCCGTCCGTCCCTGAAGAGGGAGGAGCCGACGATCACCGCCTGGGCCCCGGCCTCGAGCAGTTCCTGGGCCCGCGCCACGGTGCGCACGCCGCCGCCGACACGGACGGGAAGGGACGCGGCGACCTTGCGCACGAGGGCGTCGTTCTGGCCCACGCCCATCGCGGCATCGAGGTCGATGAGCTGCACGACCGGGAACGCCGAGAACCGCGCGATCCAGGCGTCGAGGTCAAAGGATTCAAGCGCGAGCTTCTCGCCCCGCACGAGCTGGACGACGCGGCCGTTCTGGAGATCGATGGATGGAATCAGCATGATGAAATTCCGAACACTTCTGCGTCTTCGTGGCCCTCGTGTCCTTCGTGTTTGTACGTCCGTTACAGCCGGACGGGCACGCCGCGGGCGGCGAGGAACTGCTTCAGCGCCACGACGCTGTGCTCATTGAAATGGAAGATCGAGGCCGCCAGCGCTGCGTCCGCGCAGCCGGTGGTGAAGACCTCGGCGAAGTGCTCGAAGGTGCCCGCGCCGCCCGAGGCGATCACGGGGATGGGGACGGCGGTCGAGACGGCGGCCGTCATCTCGCAGTCGAAGCCGCTGCGCGTGCCGTCCTTGTCGATCGAGGTGAGCAGGATCTCGCCCGCGCCCCGGTCGGCGGCCTCCCGCGCCCAGTCCACGGCGTCACGGGCGGTGCCCGTGGAGCCGCTGCGCACGTACACGCCGAAGTGGCCGCCCTCCCGCTTCGCATCGATGGCGACCACCACCGCCTGACTGCCGTAGCGCTGGGCGAGCGTCGTGATGAGCGCCGGCTGCTGCAGCGCCGCCGTGTTCAGGCTCACCTTGTCCGCCCCCGCCTCGATCGCCGCCGCCGCATCGTCTTCCGTGCGGATGCCGCCGCCGACGGCGAGCGGCAGGAAGATCTCCTGGGCGACGGCGCGGATGGTCTGCGCGCGGGCCTGCCGGGCCTCGAGCGTGGCGGTGACGTCGAGGATAACGATCTCGTCGATCCCTTCGACGTTGTAGCGGCGTGCGAGGGCGGCCGGGTCGCCGGCTTCCCGGAGGCCCTCGAAGTTGACGCCCTTGACGACCCGCCCGTCGCGGACGTCGAGGCAGGCGATGATTCTCTTGGACAGCATGACGGTGGTCGGGACGGTGAACGGTGGACGATGAACGGTGAACGGTAGACGGAACCCTCTACCGCGCTCCCGCCGTCGTTCGCTGATCTGTCAAGCCCTGCACCCAGTTCTTCAGGACCCGGAGGCCGACGTCGCCGGACTTCTCCGGGTGGAACTGGACGGCCGAGACGAGTCCGCGTTCGACGGCGGCGCTGAACGGCACGCCGTACTCGCAAATGGCGACGGTGTCGGTGACGACCGGCGCCGCGTACGAATGCGTGAAGTACACCTGCGCATCGTTTGCCACGCCGTCGAACAGCCGCGACGCCCGCGGCAGGGTCAGGCTGTTCCATCCGACGTGCGGTACCTTGAGCGCGGGGGGCGTCCCCGTGCCCAGGCGGGTGCACACGCCGGGGAAGAGGCCGAGGCCGGGCAGGCCGGGTTCCTCGGCGCTGCCGTCGAAGAACCACTGCAGGCCGACGCAGATGCCGAGGAGCGGCCGGCCGGCGGCGAGCCCCGCGTGCATCGCGGCGCGCCAGCCCTCGTCGAGCGGGCGCGTGGCGGCGAAGTGCCCGACGCCGGGCACGATGACCGCGCGGGCGGCCTCGAGGGCGCCCGGCCGGTCGGGGGTGAACACCGCGGCATCGATCGCTGCCAGCGCCTTGCGCACCGACGTCAGGTTGCCGGCGCCGTAGTCCACGAGCGCGATCACAGGAGGCCCTTGGTGCTCGGCAGCATCTTCGCCAGGCGCGCGTCCTTCGCCGTCGCCACGCGCAGGGCGCGGCCGAAGGCCTTGAACACCGCCTCGATCTTGTGATGATTCGAGCGGCCGTACAGCACCTTCACGTGCACGTTGGCCCGCGCGCTCATCGCGAAGCCTTCGAAGAAATCGTGCACGAGCTCCGACTGCAGATCGCCGACGAGCCGCGTTCGCACCTTCGTGTCGACCACCGTGTGCGGCCGCCCCCCGAGGTCGAGCGCCACGACGGCCAGCGTCTCGTCCATCGGCATGACGAAGTAGCCCGCGCGATTGATGCCCTTGCGCGTGCCGAGCGCCTTCGACACCGCCTCGCCGAGCGCGATGCCCACGTCCTCGACCGTGTGGTGCTGGTCGACGTCGAGATCGCCCGTGGCCTTCACGGTCAGGTCGAACCCGCCGTGGCGGGCCATCAGGTCGAGCATGTGGTCGAGGAACCGGATGCCGGTCCGGTTCTCGAAGCGTCCACGGCCATCGAGGTCGATCGTCAGCCGGATCTGCGTTTCCGTCGTCTTGCGATCGATCAGCGCGCGGCGCACAGTTCCTCCAGCGCGGCAATCGCCTGCCGGGTGTGCGCGACGACGCCGGTCGTGATGCGGAAGCAGTTCGGGCACCACTGATCCTTCGTGCGATCGCGGAAGAAGATCTGCTTCGCCCACAGCCCGTCGATGATCTCGCGCGCCCGGTCGCCGCCGTCCACGAGCACGAAATTCGTGGCGCTCTTCCAGTACCGCAGGCCGAGGCGGTCGAGTGCCGCGTACAGCAGGGCCTTCGACTCGTTGGCCTGCGCCACCGACTCCGCCACGAACGCCTGGTCCTGCAGGGCCGCGCGCACCGCTGCCACCGCCGCCACGTTCAGGTTGAAGAGCGGCACGATCGGGCGAATGCGCTCCAGCAACCTGGGGTGCGCCACCATCACGCCTGCGCGAATGCCCGCCATTCCGTACGCCTTCGAGAACGTGCGCCCGATGATCACGTTCGGATACTTCGGCAGCTCGTCCAGGAAGCTCTCGCCGCCGTACTCCCAGTACGCTTCGTCCACGAACACGACCGCCGTGGGGTTGGCCTCGACGACGCGGCGGATGTCCGCGCGCGGAACGAGGCGGCCGCTCGGGTTGTTCGGGTTGTTGACGAACACGAGCTTCGTCGAGTGGTCGATGGCGCGGATCACGCCGTCGATCGGGAAGGTCAGATCCGGCCCCGGCGGCACCGTCACGACGCGCGCGGCCACGGCGCCGCACGCCGTCAGGTACGTCTCGAACGCCGGCAGCGGCACGACGGCGTTGCCCACGTTCGGCATCCGGCTGCCGAACAGGGCCGTGGCCGTGAGGAAGATGCCCTCGTCGAGGCCGTTCAGCAGCAGCACCTGATCCGGGTCCACGCCGAGGAACGCCGCCGTCTCGAGCACCACCGGCTTGTAGTCCGGATAGAAGGACAGGGCCGTGGCATCGAGCGACCGGATGGCCTCGAGGACGCGGGGGGAGCAGCCGCCGGTGTGCTCGTTGAGATGCAGCCGGAGACCGGGGCCGGGATCGGGAATGCCCTGAATGATGCTCATGTGCGGGATACCTTTCGCTTGCGGGGACGGGGAGCCGCGGGGGCGAGACGGATGTCGACGGAGGCCGCGTGTGCGGTGAGGCCCTCGGCGCGCGCCAGCGTCGTGATGGTGGCGCCAAGACGGCCGAGCCCCTGGCGCGTCAGACGCTGCACGGAGACGAGGCGGACGAAGTCCGCCGCATGCAGGCCGCCGCGGAAGCGCGCGGCGCCCGCGGTGGGCAGCACATGGTTCGAGCCGATGGCGTAGTCGCCGGCCACCTGCGCCGTCCACGGGCCGACGAACACGGCCCCGGCTGCACGCACCTCGCCGGCCATCCGGTCGTCGTCGACGACGAGATGCTCGGAGGCCGCCTCGTTGGCCAGCGCCACCGCCTCCGCGCGTGTGCGCGTGACGATGATGCCCCCGTGCGTGAAGAGCGCGCTCGCGGCGGGCCCCTCGTCGGGGAGCTGCCGCGCGACCTGCTCGGCCACCTGGCGGGCCAGCGCCGCACGCCAGGTCACGAACACGGCCCTGGCGTCGGGATCGTGCTCGGCCTGCGCGATGAGATCCGCGGCGATCCACGCCGCGGGCGCCGTGCCGCTCACGATCAGAATCTCGGAGGGACCCGCGTAGAAGTCGATCGCGCAATCGGCGGCGACGAGCGCCTTGGCCGCCGAGACCCAGCGGTTGCCAGGGCCGACGATCTTGTCGACGCGCGGCACGGTCTTCGTGCCGTAGGCGAGCGCGGCGACCGCATGCGCGCCGCCGACCCGGAACAGGCGATCGACGCCGGCCTCGAGTGCGGCCGTCATGACGGACGGCTCCGGACGCGGGCACACGGCCACGACCTCGCGCACCCCCGCGACGCGCGCGGGGATGGCCGTCATCAGCAGCGACGAGGGCAGCGGATAGCGTCCGCCGGGCACGTAGCAGCCGACGCGGTCGAGCGGGATGACGCGCTGCTCGACCTGCACCCCGGGCGCGACCTGCAGGCGCCAGCGTCCAGGCACCTGGCGCGCCGCCACCTTGCGGATGTGCGAAGCGGTCCGCCGGATCGCCGCGCGCACCGCCGCCGGCGTCGCGGCGGCGCCGGCCTCCATCTGCGCCCGGGTCACTTCGATCCCCCCGGTCAGGCCGTCGAGCTTGCGGGCGTACATCTTCAGCGCCGCCTCGCCGTCCTTTCTTACGCGATCGACGATGCGCCGCGCGGCGCGGTCGGTGGCGGCGTCACGGATGACGGCGGGCGAGAGGAGCGACGCCACCTCGCGCCGGTTGGCGGCCTGCACAATCCTGATCATGGTTACAGCACAATCTTGTTCAGCGGGTACTCGACGATGCCCTGCCCGCCGGCCATCTTGAGCCGCGGGATCAGATCACGCACGGTCTTCTCCTCGATGATCGTGTTCACGGCCACCCAGTCGGCATCGCTCAGCGACGACACCGTCGGCCGCTGCAGCGCCGGGAGCTGCGCGAGGATCAGGTCGAGGTCGGCACGCTTGACGTTCAGCATCAGCCCGACGCGGCCCTGCGCCTCGATGGCGGCCTTCAGCAGCAGCGCGATGTTGGCGATCTTCGTGCGCGTCCACTCGTCGGCCATCGCCGTCCCGTTGGCCACGAGCTGCGTGTTCGACTCCATGATCGTGTCGATGATGCGCAGCCGGTTCGCCCGCAGCGTCGACCCGGTCTCGGTCGCCTCGACGATGGCGTCGGCCAGGACCGGGGGCTTGACCTCGGTGGCGCCCCACGAGAACTCGA
This sequence comes from Vicinamibacterales bacterium, assembly GCA_030680175.1. Classification (GTDB taxonomy): domain Bacteria; phylum Acidobacteriota; class Vicinamibacteria; order Vicinamibacterales; family UBA2999; genus JAUXWO01. Next base: position 12,265 of record JAUXWO010000102.1, on the reverse strand, counting down.
CGTCGACGTTCACCTTGCGCGTGTCGAAGTAGTGCTTGGTCGCCCGGACCAGCTCCGTGGCGATCCGCCCGCCCTCGAGGTCCTCGGCCTTCTGATACTTCGAATCCTCGGGCACGGCCAGCACCCAGCGGACCTTCCCGAAGCTCTGCTTCGAGTACACGAGGTCGCAGACCGGGACGAGCGGCGCCTCCTCAGGGTGGCCGATCTGGTGCTCGGCGATCCAGTCCATCCCGGTGAGGCCGGCATCGAGGACGCCGTCCGATACGTAGCGTGCCATCTCCTGCGCGCGGATCAGCATGCACTCGATTTCCGGATCGTCGATCGCCGGGAAATAGGAGCGCGAGCTGACGTAGATGTTGAATCCCGCCCGTGCGAAGAGCTGCACGGTGGCATCCTGGAGCGACCCCTTGGGGATGCCGAGCTTCAAGCGTCGTGTGGTGGCTGACATGTCTCTCTCAATCCGTGTGACGGAACGGCGGCGGCCCTCAGGCCCGGCCCGGCGTGATGTCCGTGTAGAAGCAGGATCGCTCACCCGTGTGACAGACGTTGCCGTCGCCCTCACGGTCCGCCTTGATGAGGACCGTGTCCTCGTCGCAGTCCACGAGGATCTGGCGCACGGCCAGGCGGTTGCCCGACGTCTCGCCCTTGGTCCAGAGCGTGTTCCGGGTCCGGCTGAAGAAGGTGACGTAACCGATCGCCTGGGTGATCCGCCAGGCCTCGTCGTTCATGAAGCCCACCATCAGCACTTCGCCGCTCGTGGCATCCTGCACGACCGCCGGGATGAGTCCGTCGAGTTTTGTGAAATCCATTTCGCTGTTCGCTATTCGCCCGCCTTCGCGCGTCCGTGAACCTCTTACGCGCTTCGGCGGGGGCCTGAAACGCAAAAAGCCCGCCGGGGTCCGGCGGGCCTGCGTCGCGGTTCTGAAGTTCGAATCGCTGGGTTGTCTTACGCGCGCAGTCCGGCCGGTCCGCTCGTGGAGCGGTGATGATGAACCAGATGGTGCGTAAAGACGACCGACATGACCCCGTTAGCGTAGATCAAGACCCCGCGAAATGCAAAATGCCCGACGCCCCTAGGGCGCCTTGCGCGGGATCTTCTCCGGCCAGTTGGCGGCGTGCCAGGCGAAGACCGCCGCGATGGCCCCCTGCTGGGTGACGTCCTCCCGCTGCACGCGGTCGAACGTGTCCATCGAGGAATGGTGCGTCCGGGCGCCGTACTCCAGGCGTTCCTGGATGAACTGGAACCCGGGGATGCCCGCCTGATCCCACGGCATGTGATCGGTCTGCGCCACGGCGCGCGGGCTGGCCTGGACCCAGCCGAGGTCCTTCACCGTCGCGCCCCACTGGTCGAAGAGCGCCATCGCCGCCAGGTTCTCCTGGCTCCAGATGCCGCGGATGCGCCCGGTGCCGTTGTCGAGGTTGAAGTAGCCCGCGACCTTCTCGTGCCCCGGCTTCGGCTGCCGCGCCTCGAAGTCGTAGTAGTGCTGCGCCACGTGCGCACGCGCGCCGAGCAGGCCCTGCTCCTCGCCGCCCCACAGCGCCACGCGGATCGTCCGCCGCGGCTTGAGCCCGAGCGCCTGGATGACGCGCACCGCCTCCATCATCGCCGCCGATCCCGTCGCATTGTCGGTGGCGCCGATCGCGTAAGGCACGCTGTCGAGGTGCGCGCCCATCACGACGACCTCGTCGGCCAGATCCGTCCCGGGGATCTCGGCGATCGTGTTGATGCCGTTCAGCGCCGTGCCCTCGGGGAAGAAGCGCGTCTGGATGTTCAGCTCCATCCGCACCGGGATCCCGCGCTCGAGCAGCCGCACCATGCGGTTGTAGTGCTCGACGGCGAGCGTCGCCGACGGCACCTGCACCGGCGCCTTCGGATCGCGGCTGCCGCCGGCGCCCGGCCAGATGGTGCCGCCATCCACCCGCTGGGCCTGCCACGACAGGTTGCTGCCGCCGGCCACCGTGTCACTCTCGGCGCCACGGTCGAGCACGGCCGCGGCGCCCTCCGCCACCAGGAAGCGCTGCACCGCGCCGGCCAGCGCCTGGGCGGCCTGCATCTGCTGCTGCACAGCGGCCGTCGCCGCCGCGGGCGCACCGAGCGGCATCGCCGCTGCCTCGGCCCACTCCGCCTCCGTCATGCGAAGGATGTGCCGCCCCTCGAGCATCCGCACGGCGCGCACGGGCTGCAGCAGGACGATCTTCCCCCGGAGCTGCCCGCGGTGCTTCGCGAGGTCGCCTTCCGACTGCACATCGACCCGGACGACGTCGGCGGTGACGGGGCCGTCGGTGGACGGCGACCATCCGCGCGGCGCGCCGACGAGCACCGAGAGGCGCGGCTCGATCATCGTGGCCGAGAAGCGCTCGATCTGCCAGCCCTGCCCGAACGCGAAGCGCTCCTGCCGCACGTTCGACAGGCCCCATTCCTTGAAGCGCGCCATGGCCCACTCGCTCGCCGCCGCGAAGCCCGGCGTGCCGGTCACGCGCGGGCCGTGCACCTCGGACAGCCACCAGACGTGCTCGATCGCCTGCGACCGCTGGATCGCCTCCTGGCGGATGCGGCCCACGGTGGCGAGATCCACCGGCCCCTGCGCGGCGCTGGTGATCGCAAGGGTGACGGTGAGCGCGGCGATGGCGAGCGTGCGATGCATCACGAAGGGGCCTCCCAGGACGGGTGTTGTCGGTCGGACGCTGTCAGCGATCAGCGATCAGCTCTCGGCGGTCAGCTTTTCGCTCTCAGCTTCCGGCTTCCGGCGTCCTCGAGGTGAACCGCTGAAAGCCGAACGCCGAGAGCCGAAAGCCGAAAGCTGTGAGCCGATCGCCGATCGCCGTCTACTGCCTTCCGGCCGTCGTCGTCGTCGTCGCCGGCCGGCTGTGCTTTTCAAACCAGTGCCGCAGGTACAACTGCGTGCGGATGAAGTTCGACGGGTTCGTGGTGGTGCCGTGCCATTCGTCGTTGAAGCGGATCATGGCCGTGGGCACCTTGAGCAGCGCCAGCGCGCTGTAGAACTGCTCGGTCTGCGGCATCGGCGTCCGCAGGTCCAGCACGCCCGTCATCAGCATCGTCGGCGTCTTGACGTTGCCGACGTAGGTGAGCGGCGAGCGGCGCAGATGCTCCGACGGATCCTCCCACGGCAGCGTCTCGAAGTTGCGGTACCAGGTGGGCCCGTCGGTCGTGCCGACGAAGCTGTACCAGTCCACCACGGGGCAGTTGGCCGAGGCGGCCGCGAACCGATCCGTCTTGCCCACGATCCACGCCGTAAGCACGCCGCCGCCGCTGCAGCCGGTGACGAACATGTTGCGCTCGTCCACGAAGCCCTTCGTGAGCAGGTGATCGACGCCGGCCATCAGGTCGTCGTAGTCCTTGCTGGGGTACGCGCGCATGATGGCGTTGCCGAAGGCGCTTCCGTAGCCGGTGCTGCCGCGCGGGTTGGTGTAGAGGATCACGTAGCCGTTGGCCGCCTGCTCCTGCCAGCCGAAGTTGAAGCCGACGCCGTACATACTGTGCGGGCCGCCGTGAATGTGGAGCTGCATCGGGTACCGCTTCGACGGATCGAAGCCGGGCGGCGTGATGTACCAGCCCTGCACCTTCATGCCGTCAGGCGCGGTGTACCAGACCTCCTGGGCGGCGCCCAGCGTCTTGCCGGCCAGGATGTCGGCATTCACCTCGGTGAGCTGCCGCATCGCCTGCGGGGCGGCGACGTCGAAGGTGAAGACGTCCGGCGGCTCGTGGAACGAGGTGCGGACCGCGGCCACACGGCCCGCGCGCGTCATGCTGCCGACCGTCAGCATGTGCGTGCCCGTCGTCACCGGCTGGACCCGTCCGGCGCCGGAGGCGGGGACGTCCAGGAAGTAGAGGTTCTGCGACCCCTCGCTCTGCGCGGTGAAGTAGAGCCCGCTGCCGTCGGCCTTCCACTGCATGTTCTGCGGCGAGCGATCCCAGTCGCCCGACACGAGGCGCGGGTTCGAGCCGTCGATGTTCATCACGTAGATCTTCTGGTCGACCCACGTGTCCTTCGTCATGTCGTAGCCCGTGTACGCCACGCGCGTGCCGTCGGGCGAGACGGCCGGGTTGCTGTCGGGGCCGCTGCGCCGCGTGAGCTGCCGGATCTCGCCCGACGCCACCGCGACGGCGTAGATGTCCGTCTCGCGCCACTGGTGGTCGGGATCCGCCACGCGCATCGACGTGAAGAGAATCGACCGGCCGTCAGGCGTCCACTCCACGCCGTTGTGATTCCACTGGCCGTTCGTCAGCTGGCGCGGCGTGCCGCCGCTGGCCGGCACGACGAAGATGTGCCGGTAGCGGTCGTCGTTGAACCCCTCGCGATCCTGCCGGTAGTTCAGCCGCTCGACGATGCGCGGCGCTTCGGTCCACTTGGCGCCCTCGGGCGCGCGCGGCATGGGGACGGACCAGGTGTTGCGCTCCACCACCTGCATCGAGAACGCGATCTGGGCGCCGTCGGGCGACCATGCGGGCGCTGACGGCGACTGCTCGACCCGCGTGACCTGGGAGGTCGCGCCCTCGGCATCCATGTAGCGGACGAACACCTGCGTGCCGCGCGGCTCGCCCTGCGCGGTGTAGACGATGCGATCGCCGGAGGGCGACCAGCGGGCGTTGCTGCCGCGCACGAGGAAGCGGTTGCGCGTGCCGTCGGCGTTCATCACCCACAGCGACGACTCGCGCCGGTCGTTCATCTTGTCGAACCACTGGCGCGTGTAGATGATCTGCGACCCGTCGGGCGAGATCTGGGGATCGGCCACGGTCTCGTAGTCCCAGTACAGATCGAGCGTCAGCCGATCGGCGGACGGCGCCGGGGCCTGGGCCGTGGCGAGCGCCGGAAGACAGACGAGGGCAAGCGCGCAGAGCAGACGCTTCATGGCTCCTCCAGGGATGGACGGGGTCCGGCCGTTCAGGGGGCCGATTCTACCGCGACTTGCATCCGATCATCATCTTCGTCGATTCGAGGACGGCCGAGTGGCGTGTATCGACTGAAGAGGTACTACCTGCCTCCCCGCTCAACCGCGACGCTGCGGGCCGCCCAACGGGCGGCCCGGTCGTAGTATCGTCAACGACACCCCACTAGAGCCGCTCGCGGAGGCCCGCGAGGGCGCGGACGAGGGTCGCGGCGTCGATCGGCTTCGTGAGGTGCGCCTGGAAGCCGGCGGCGAGCGCCGCGCTCCGGTCCTCGGGCCGCGCGTGCGCCGAGAGCGCCACCACCGGGGTGCCGCCGCCGGCCGCGGGGCCACGCGCGCGGATGCGCGCGAGCAGCACGAAGCCGTCCTCGTCCGGCATGGCGACATCGGTCACGACGAGGTGCGGCGCTTCGGTCTCGAAGATCTCGAACGCCTCGGAGACGGACGCGCTGACGCTCACGAGCGCGCCGTGCTCCTCGAGGATCGTGCGCACCAGCTCCCGTCCTTCCGGGTCGTCATCGACGACGAGCACCGACAGCCCCTTCAGCGCCACGGCTGGCGTGTCGTCTCGCGCCGCGGCGCGTTCGGTCGCGGCTGGCGCCACGACGGCGGGCAGCACCACGGCGAACTGCGAGCCCTGGCCCTCGCCGTCGCTGCGGGCCTCGATGGTGCCGCCATGCAGTTCCACGATGTGGCGGGCGATGGACAGGCCGAGTCCGAGGCCGCCGAAGGCGCGGGTCGTCGTGGCGTCCGCCTGGCGGAAGCGGTCGAAGACGAACGGCAGGAAGGAGGCGGGGATGCCGATGCCCGTGTCGCTGACGTCCAGCCGCAGCCGGTCCTCGTTGAAGGTGAGCCGCACGAGGATCTCGCCCGCGGGGGTGAACTTGATGGCGTTCGACAACAGGTTCCACACCACCTGCTGCATCCGGGGCGCGTCGAGCAGCACGGCCGGCAGGTCCGATGGCACCTGCACGTCGAGCCGCAGCCCCTTCGAGTCGGCGGCGGGGCGGAGCGTGTCGATCACGCCGGTGACGAGGGCGGCGGGGTCCACGGGCGCGGTGTCCAGGCGCAGCTTGCCGGTGATGGCGCGCGAGACGTCGAGGATCTCGGCGGTAAGGCCGGCCTGCAGCTGCGCGCTGCGTTCGATGGCCTCGAGCGCCCGCGCCTGCTTGGCCGGGGCGAGCTCGCCGCTCTTGAGCAGCTGCACCCAGCCGAGCAGCGCATTGAGCGGCGTCCGCATCTCGTGCGAGAGCGTGGCGAGGAACTCGTCCTTCAGCTGGTTGGCCTGCTGGGCCTCCTGGTAGAGGCGGGCGTTCTCGATGGCCGTCGCGGCGCGCCGGCCGAGCTCCTCGGCGACGGCACGGTCGCGCTCATCGTAGGCGGGACGTCCCGGCCCGCGCGTCCAGGACAGCGCGCCGATGACGCGGCCGTGCGCCACGAGCGGCGCGACGAGCGACGACCGGGCGCCCAGGGCCGTCAGCGTCTCGGCCTGCCGGTCGTCGACGGAGGCGCGCCGGAGGCGCTCCGGCGAGAGGTCATTGATCAGCGCGGACTGCCCGTCGCGCACGGTATCGAAGGGGCTCGAGGTGCCGTCGGCGCGCGGGCCCGGCGGATATTCACGCACGAGGTCCGCCAGCCGCGCCGCCTGTCCGGGGTCACGATGCGCCCACGCGACGCGCTCGGTGCCGCCCTGCCTGCCCACGATGTCGAGGACGCACCAGTCGGCGTAATCGGGCACGGCCAGGCTGGCGAGGCGCTGCAGCGTGTCGCCGTAGTCGAGCGAGGCGGCCAGCATGGTGCTCGCCGCGTCGAGGAACTGCTGCGCCCGCTCGGCGCGGCGCCGCTCGGTGATGTCGAGGAACGCACCAATCGCGCCGCGCACCTGCCCGCCCTCGTCGAACAGCGGCGCGGCGAACTCGTAGAGGCTGACGCGCGACCCGTCGCTTCGCTCGACGTCGAGCTCGACGTTCCGGATCTCGATGCCGAGGCGCGCGGCCCGCTGCAGCGGCAGATCCTCGGCCGGCACCGGGTCGCCCTCGCGCGTGACGACGAACGCCGGCCGCTCGGCGAGCGGCGCGCTGAGCGAGGCGTTGTCGGCCGTCTCGATCTGCAGGAGTTCCGCGAACGCCGGGTTCACGTTGATGTTCCTGCATTCCGGGTCGGTGGCGATCCCGATGCCGATCGGGGCCACATCGAACAGCGTCTCGAAGTCGCGGGCACGCAGGCGGACGTCCCGCGCCAGGCGGTCCACGTCCTCCTGGGCGCGCTCGAGCGCGCGGGCCTTCTGCGCCACGTCCTCGGCCATGTCGAGCGCCTTGCGTCGCGCGACCGCCAGATTCTCGCTGAGGAGGCTGATGCCGATGCCGAGGAGCAGGAAGATGACCAGGGGCACGACGTCCCGCAGGGACTCGGGCCAGATGCCGAGCGGGTCGCGGAAGATGTACTCGCCGGCCAGGCCGCCGAGGAGCGTGGCCAGCAGCCCCGGCCCCAACCCGCCGATCGCGGCCGACACGAGGATCGCGGGTGTGAAGAGCAGGAACGCCAGCGACGTCATGTCCGCCACGGTACGGAGCGGCACCCCCGCCGCAAACGCCACCACGATGGTCGCGATGGCGATCCCGTAGTGGCGGGCGGTCTCCATCAGCCCTCCGCGATGAGCGCCGCCGAAGCGCCCACCCAGTCGAGATGGCGGTTGTGCGCCACGCCCATCATCTGCCCGCGGCCCATCCGCACGAGCGGCAGCGTCGCGTGGAGCCGGTCCGTCCAGACGTACATGATCCGCACCTCGGCCTGCGTCGGGCCGTCGGGGGTGTCGATGACCGGCGCGAAGTCCATGCGCTCCTGCACGATGAACTGATCGCGCGCACCCGCGGGAATCGCGGCCAGCTCCGCCTCACCCGGCCCGAAGAGGATGCCGCCGCCGGCAAAGGAGAAGAGCGGCTTCAGCAGATAGCGGTCGCGGTCCTCGGGCCACCGCTCGAGTTCGTGCAGGTACCACGTCGGGGGCACGGCCGGGTGCGCGAGCCACGGGATGTTGAACTTGCTGATCCGGAAGTACCACGACGGATGGCCCGCCCACTCCACGTCGAGCTCGTCGCGGTAGTCGAACGGCAGCGCGAGGCCGGTGCGCTCGAGTTCGTCGGGAATCACGCGGTTGTAGATGCGGCGAATCTGCTCGAGCCGGCCGTCGCGGCGATGAAACAGCCGCCGCCCCTCACGCACGACCTCGGCGACGTCCACCGTGCGCACGCCCCACAGGCGCTCGGTCGCGGTGAAGTCCGGCCGCGTCTTCTGCTGCTCCGGCTGAATCTCGAGGAGCACGACCTCCGACGGGTCCCGGTCTCCGAGGATCGCGCGGCCGACGAGCGCGCGGTACGCGCCGGCGTCGAGTCCGCCGAGGTACACCCCCAGGCCGCCGTCGAGGTGATAGACATCGCGGTACGCCTCGCCGAGCAGCGACTGGAACCCGTACAGGGACGGAAACGCCTGCAGTTCCACGAGCCGTGGCGCCACGCCCTCGGCGGTGCGCACCAGGCCGAAGTCCACCTGCAGGAAGGTGGGCATCGCCTCCTGGGTGAAGCCCCGGAAGCGCTCGGGCACGGCGGCCTCGGCGGCGCGCATCGCCTCGGGGTTGCCGAAGATCTGCATGACGAGGGTGTGGCCGATCTCGGCCATCTCGTCCATCACGGCGCGCGGAAAGAAGCACGGGGTCTCCGAGACCTTGAACCCGAGCGCCGCCCCGGCGCGTTCGCTCACGGTTTGCCGCAGCCGGGCGTACGTCTCGGGCCGCCACCCCGCATTGAACGCCCGCCGGTGGTCAGTCAGCATCGTCTTCCCTGATCACGTACAAACACGCAAACACGCAAGAAACACGTACAAACACGAAGGACACGAAGGTCACGAAGAACGTACGGACATCCACTGGCCTGCGATCACGTGCTAACACGAAGTACACAGCGGGTATGAGCGACCAGAAACGCTTCTACCCGCGAGGCAAGCGACCGTAGTCGAGCCTCCCAGAAGGAGAGGCTTGGTTGTCTTCGTGGCCTTCGTGTCCTTCGTGTTTGTACGTCGTTGCCTGGTCCGTCGCGTTACGCCTCGATCAGAAAGCGGCCGTCGCGCATGATCTGCTGGTCGTCGACCCAGATATCGAATCGCGTGCCGACGACGTCGATGTGGGTCGAGGAGTACCAGTCGGCGCCGGTATGCGCCCCGTAGGGGTTGCCGAACGCGATGTGAATGCCGGGAAACTTCTCGTCCTGCAGGATGTGCCCGATCACCGCCTTCAGCTCGACGTTGGTGCCGATGGCGAACTCACCGACGCGATCGGAGTTCTCGTCCGTGTGGGTGTACTTCCAGAACGCCTCTTCGAGCGCCTTGTGCTCGCTGAACGCCTCCGTGAGCCGGTTGCCCTTGATGCGCACGGTGAGCGGCGTGTCCTTGAGGTTGCCGAACTGCTCGCACAGGTAGTCGCCGACGACGCCGTCGATCACGAAGGTGCCGTTCACCTCGCCGGGCGTGGTGAAGACCTCGCCGCCGGGCAGGTTGCCCCACTTGTCCGGGCTGATGAGGCCGCTCGTCTTCAGCCAGCGGTACGCCGGGTTGAGCGTCGCGACGAAGTCGCTCCCCGCCGGGGTCGTCGCGCGCACCTCGGAGGCGACGCGCACCAGATCGATCACCTTCTGGCTGATGCGGTCCACGCGCTGGTAGTCGGCCCGCATCCCCTCCAGCATGATCTGGTGGTTGATGTTCACCATATGCGCGTGCCGCATGCGCCGGCGGTTCACGATGTCGGTCATCTGCATGCGCGAGTGGAGTTCGTGCGCCTGGACGTGCACGGCGAAGATGCTGACCTGGCTCTGCTCCATGTCGGCCGCAACCGCCGCCGGCAGATCCACGAGGGGACGCGGGCCGAGGTCCTCGAGGACGAACGCGGCAAACGGCGCGCCCACCGCGGCAACCTCGTGGACGAGGCTCGCCGCGATCTCCTCGCAGTCGCGGTCGGTGATGATCGTCACGCGCTCGTGCGGCTGGATGTTGAGGCACACCCGCACGGCGTTGCGCGCCCCCGGGGTGAGTTCCGGGTCAAACGTGGTCCGCATCTGCCTTTACAGTCCCTCTTGTGTCTCGCCGACCATGTACTCCACGACCTTGCGGAGGTCGCCGGTGTCCTTGAACACCCGCAGCTGGCGATCGGCGCCCGTGCCGTTGTCGAGAATCCAGCGGATGTACTCGATCTCCTCGCGCGAGTCGAGTTCATCGACGACGTCGTCGACGAAGGCGAGGTACTCGCGGATCAGCTCGCGCTCGGGCACCTCGCGCTCGCGGCCGAAGTCGATGAGCTGCCCCTCGATGCCGTAGCGCGAGGCGCGCCACTTGTTCTCCATGATGAGCGCCCGGCCGTACTGCCGCCAGCCCTGGTTCCGCGCGTGCAGCCGGTACAGCTTCACGACGGTCGCCTGGATCAGCGCCGCGATCGCCAGCGTCTCGCTGACGCGCATCGGCAGGTCGCAGATCCGGACCTCGAGCGTCGAGAAGAACGGATGCGGCCGGATGTCCCACCAGATCTTCTTCGCGTTGTCGATGCACCGCGTGCGCACCAGCAGGTTGACGAAGCTCTCATAGTCGGCCCAGCTCGAGAACGTGTCGGGGATGTTGGTGCGCGGGAACTTGTCGAACACCTTGCAGCGGTACGACTTGAGCCCGGTGTTCATGCCGAGCCAGAACGGGGAGTTGGTCGAGATGGCCAGCAGGTGCGGCAGGAAGTACCGCATCTGGTTCATCAGGTGGATCGTGGTCTCGCGGTCCTCGACGCCGATGTGCACGTGCAGCCCGAAGATCAGGTTGGCGCGTGCGACCAGCTGCATGTCCTCGACGACCTGGAGGTACCGCTCGTCGGGCGAGATCTCCTGGACCCGCCAGTCGGCGAAGGGGTGCGTCGCCCCCGCGACGAGGAGCAGGCCATTCTCCTTCGCCAGATCGACCATCTGCCGCCGGAGGTCCACCATGTCGGTGCGCGCCTCCTTGATCGTGCGGCAGACCCCGGTGCCGACCTCGACCACCGCCTGGTGCATCTCGGACTTCACCTTCTCCTTCATCTGCCGCTGGCCCTTGGCCATGATCTCGGTATGGATGTGCGACCGCAGATCGAACGAGTCGGGATCGATGGTCTGGTACTCCTCCTCGATGCCGATGGAGAAGGTCGGGTTCATGGCCGGCCCCTGAGGAACGCGCTCCAGCGGTACTCCGCCGTGCCCGCGCCCTCGCGCGCCTTCCGCACGGCGAAGTCGCTCACCGTGTCCACGATCCAGTCGAAGTTCTCCTGTCCGACCGAGTGCGGGTCGGCGTCAGGCGCGGGATTCATGAAGTCGATCGCGTACGGGACGCCGTCCTCGACCGCGAACTCCACCGTGTTCAGGTCATAGCCGAGGGCGCGGCACAACGTCAGCGCGTCGCGCTCCACGCGGGCCAGCAGGGCCGGGTCGTACGCGGGCGGATCTTTCAGGTAGCGATCGTGGAACGGCTCACGCGGGTCGTACGGCATCACGTGCACCCGCTCCTGGCCGACGACGTAGCAGCGGAAGTACTCGGTGAACCGGACGGCGGCCTGCAGCGTCATGCAGAGGTCGCGCGTCTGGTCGTACGCCCGGAAGAAGTCCTCGCGCGAGCGGACCTCGAACACGTCGCGCCACCCGCCGCCGTCGAAGGGCTTCAGGAACGCGGGGAACCCGACGTAGGCGAACACCTCGTCCCAGTTCAGCGGGTACACCAGGTTCCGCATCGACCGGTCGGTCGTGCCCGGCGGATGCTCCTTGTGGGGCACGACGACGGTGCGCGGGACCGCGACGCCGAGCCGCTCGGCCAGGGCGTAGTTGAAGAACTTGTCGTCGGCGCTCGACCAGAACGGGTTGTTGATGACGTAGGCGCCGTCGAGCGCGGCCGTCTTGAGCCAGGCGCGGTAGAACGGGATGTCGTGCGAGATGCGATCGACGATGACGTCGTACCCCGACGGCCGGTCCATCCGCACCCCGCCGATCTGCACGAACTCCGCCGTCACATCGTCGAGCCCGAGGCCCGCGATCTTGTCGACCAGGGCCTTGGGGAACACGTTCTCCATGCCGAAGAGGACGCCAATCTTCTTCATCGCCGCGCCTCAGGCGCGTCTGCCCGACCGACGCGGCCGGGTGAGAGCGCCGAGGGAATCATACTTTCAAGGTGCCCAAGGTGCCCAAGGTGCCCAAGGTGCCCAAGGTGCCCAAGGTGCCCAAGGTGCCCAAGGTGCCCAAGGTGCCCAAGGTGCCCAAGGTGCCCAAGGTGCTCACGGTGCCCAAGGTGCTCAAGGTGCCCACGGTGCTCA
>JAUXWO010000077.1 GCA_030680175.1 Vicinamibacterales bacterium | reverse complement strand
AGGCGCCGGTGCCGGCCGCGCCGTCGCGCATCATCGCGCCCGTGCCGCGCTTCAGCGCCGCGGTCGCGCTCGACCCGGCCACCATCGGCCCGTTTCTCGACGAACTCGAGGCGCGCACCGGCGTGACGGGCGACGCGGCGGGCGTGCTCGCGCAGGCGCGGGGGGGCACGTTCGTGGTCACCGAGGCCGACGCGCAGTCGAGCGCCACCGACGAGATCGCGCTCGCCTTCGTGCGCGGCCTGGCCGCGCTCGAGCAGGCGCAGCCCGAGCAGGCCTTCGCGTGGTTCCGCCAGGTGCAGCGTGGCGCCTCGGACTTCATGGGCGCGGCCTTCTACCTCGGCGCCGCGCTCGCGCTGCAGGGCCAGGACCGCGAGGCGGCCGGCGCCTGGCAGCTCGCGCTGCTGAGCGACGGGGCGCCGGCCGTCTACCCGGTGCTCGTCGACGCCTTGCTGCGGCTCGGCGAGGGCGAGCAGGCGCTCGAGCTGATCGACGAGGCGCCCGAGGTGTGGCGCGACCAGGACGGCCTCGCGCGCCGCAAGGCCACCGTGCAGGCCATGCTCGGCGAGTACGCGGCCGCGCTCGAGGCGCTCCAGACGCTGCTCGCACGCGCGCCTGCGGACTCGGACCTGCTCTTCACCGCCCTGCAGGTGCTCTACCGGGTGCGCATCGACGAGGGCGAGCTCAGCGCCGCCCAGCGCGATCAGTTCGAGCGCTGGGCCGACGCCTACCGAAGCGCCAACGGCCCCCAGATCGTGCTCGTCGACAGCTGGCGGCAGTACATCCGGGCGCAGTAGGCCGTCGCGCAGTCACGTACAACTGCCACGTACAAACACGAAGGACACGAAGAAACGCACGAAGTACGGCTCTCTCCAAGGATCCGGTTCCGAACGGGGTCGTTGAGATGAACCCGTTTCGACCGTCTTCGTGGCCTTCGTGTCCTTCGTGTTTTGTGCGTCGTGGCCCGCCCGTCTTCAGGGCTCCGGCTCCGCACGCAATCGTTCACGAAGAACGTGTTTCGTACGTCTTCGTGGCCTTCGTGTCCTTCGTGTTTTGTGCGTCGTGGCCCGCCCGTCTCCAGGGCTCCGGCTCCGCACGCAATCGTTCAAGAAGAACGTGTTACGTACGTCTTCGTGGCCACCGTCCTTCGTGTTTTGTGCGTCGTGGCCCGCCCGTCTTCAGGGCTCCGGCTCCGCACGCAATCGTTCACGAAGAACGTGTTTCGTACGTCTTCGTGGCCTTCGTGTCCTTCGTGTTTGTACGTCCTTAACACGCTGCAAAAAAGCCAGTTGCAGCCATTACAGAAGTATTACAGTGGCCCGCTCGCGGGCTTGCTACCGTAGCCCTTGTGACAGCCGCCGCCGGACGCTGACCGGCGGCCTCCAGGGAGACGACAGCACACATGGTTCCAGTAACGCAGTTGTACGGACGCAAGGCCTCGGAAGGCACGAGCTGGGTGACGGTCATCGCGATGGCCCTGTTTCACCTCGGCGCCGTCGTGGCGTTCTTCTACGTCGACCTCGGCGCGATCCTCGCGGCGGTGGTCCTGTGGTGGGTCTCGGGCTCGCTCGGCATCGGCATGGGGTATCACCGCCTGCTGACGCATCGCGGCTACAAGACGCCGAAGTGGATCGAGTACATCCTCACGATCTGCGGCACCCTCGCGCTCGAGGGCGGCCCGATCTTCTGGGTCGCGACGCACCGCATCCACCACCAGTTCTCCGACAAGGAAGGCGACCCGCACTCGCCGCGCGAGGGCACGTACTGGGCGCACATGGGGTGGATCTTCAGCGGCAAGGCGATGCACCACGACACGCACATCCTGGCCCGCTACGTGCCCGACCTCAGCAAGGATCGCTTCCATGTGTGGCTGACGACGTGGCACTGGACGCCGCAGGTGGTCGTCGGGCTCGCGCTGCTGGCGTACGGCGGCCTGCCGTATCTGCTGTGGGGCACGTTCTTCCGCGTCACCGTCGGGCTGCATGCGACGTGGCTCGTGAACTCGGCCACGCACCTCTGGGGATCGCGCCGCTTCATGACGCGTGACGACTCGACCAACAACTGGTGGGTCGCGCTCCTCACGTGGGGCGAAGGCTGGCACAACAACCACCACGCACACCCCGTGTCGGCCCGGCACGGCCTGGCGTGGTACGAGATCGACCTCAACTACTACGGCATCAAGACGCTGGAGTTCTTCGGCCTCGCCTGGGACGTGAAGGTGGCGCAGCTGGCACACGCCGCCGCCCACCTGCCGCAGGAATCGGCCGACGCCGTGGACATCACCGTCGCCGAGCCCGTGATGGCCGGGGAGTAGGGGCGTGGGTAGTGGGGAGTGGGTAGTGGGGAGTGCGGAGTGGGTAGTGGGTAGTGGGTAGTGGGTAGTGGGTCGTCGACCTACAAACACGTCCGCCTCCGCGGCCAGTGGCCGCTGCGGCGGGACCACGCCGGAGCCGAGCGAAGGCGGGAAGATCACGAAGGCCTCGAAGACGACACGAAACCAGAGCCTCTAAGAGGACGTGCGCGCGTCTGCAGCGTTCCAGAAGAGAGTCCGTCTTGTGCGTCTTCGTGGCCTTCGTGGCCTTCGTGTTCTGTCCGTCGCGTGCCGGCGTCCCCCACCACCCACAACCCACCACCCATTCCCCGCCATACAATCGTCAGGTGACCCGCCGCCAGACCGCGACGATCGTCTTCATCGCCTTCGGCGTGATCCTGGTGGCCGCCGCGGTCACGCTCAACATCGGGTGGGTCATCGTCAACGCCCCCCGCGTCCTCCCCCTCGTCCTGGGGATCGTCACCTTCGCCATCATCATCGCGGGCATCATCGTCTTCACCGTGTTCCTGGTGCGCGAGATTCGCCGTAACGATCAACAGGACAGCTTCCTCAACGCGGTGACGCACGAGCTGAAGACACCGATCGCCTCGATCCGCCTGTATCTCGAGACGCTGCAGGCGCGCGAGCTGACCGAGGCGCAGCGCGCGGAGTTCTACCGGATCATGATGGCCGACACCGAGCGGCTGCAGCGCACGGTGGAGCAGGTGCTGAAGGCGGGCGCGGCCAGCCATCGCGGCGCGATCGCGCACCCGTCACCCGTGGACGTCGTCGCGCTCGCACGCGACTGCCTCGAGACCGCCGAGCTGCGCCACCACCTGGCAACGGGCACGTTCCGGTTCGTGACCGCCGACCCCGCGGCCACGCTCTTCGTGATGGGCGATGCCGACGATCTGCGGTCGGCGCTGCTCAACCTGCTCGACAATGCCGTGAAGTACTCCCCGGGCGGCGCCACGGTGACGCTCGAGGTGCAGGCGCCCTCGGCCGACCGCGTGTGGCTGCGCGTGCGCGACCGCGGCGTCGGCATCCCCCGGAGCCAGTTGAAGCGCATCTTCAACCGCTTCCATCGCTTCCAGGCGCGCGGGTTCAAGGTGAAGGGCACGGGGCTCGGCCTCTACATCGTCCGCTCGATCGCGAGGCAGCACGGCGGGCGGGTGTTCGCGCAGAGCGACGGCGAGGGCCTCGGCGCCACGTTCACCCTGGAGCTCCCGCGGCTGCGGCAGCTGACATCGGGCGAGGTCACGCCGTCATGAGCCGGATTCTGATTGTCGAAGACGAGGCGCACCTGGCGCAGGGCCTCCGCTTCAACCTCGAAGCGGAAGGGCACGAGGTCCGCGTCATCGGCGACGGCGCCGAGGCGCTGGTGCACCTGCTGGCATCGCCGGGTGCGCACGACCTGATCGTGCTCGATGTCATGCTGCCCGGCCGCGACGGCTTCGACGTCGTCGGCGAGCTGCGCCGCGCCGGCGAGTTCGTGCCGGTGCTGATGCTCACGGCGCGCAGCCGGCCCGAGGACGTGCTGCTCGGCTTCGAGGCGGGGGCCGACGACTACCTGCCGAAGCCCTTCGAGCTGAGCATACTGCTCGCGCGGGTCCGCGGGCTGCTCCGCCGGCATCAGTGGATGCGCCAGGCCGTCGAAGCCTTCGGCGCGGACGCCGCCGTGCTCGTGCCGCCGGACACGGAGGCCGAACACGAGCCGGTCGTCTTCGACGGCAAGACGCTCGACCCCAAGGCGCTCGAGCTGCGTGTGGGGACCATGCGCCATCATCTGACGGTGATGGAGTGCGAACTCCTGCGCTACCTGATGCGCCACGCGGGCACCGCCGTGTCACGCAAGGCGATCCTCGAGGACGTGTGGGACCTGCACGAGGACACCGACACCCGCGCCATCGACAACTTCATCGTCCGCCTGCGCCGCTACATCGAAACCGACCCGGCCAACCCCAAACACCTCCTGACCGTCCGCGGCGTCGGCTACAAATTCGTCGCCGAACCGGACTGACGACGGGATCGGCTCTCGGCACCTTGGGCACCCTGGGCACTGTGGGCACCTTGGGCACTCTGGGCACCTTCGGCACTCTGGGCACCTTGGGCACTCTGAGCACCCTGGGCACCCTGGGCACTGTGGGCACCCTGGGCACTGTGGGCACCCTGGGCACTGTGGGCACCCTGGGCACCTTGGGCACCCTGGGCACCTTGGGCACCCTGGGCACCTTGGGCACCCTGGGCACCCCGGCACCTATTCCTGATACTTCAACAGCAGGAATACATTCTGCTGGCGCCGCGAGAAGTTGTCGTCCGACGCCAGCAGGATCGTGCGCGTGCCGTCGGGGAGCGGCGGTCCCCAGGCCATTGCCTCGAAGTTGTCGAGGCGCGCCAGGGACGGGCGCAGCGCGGGCGCGAGATCGGCGAGGTCGAGGAGCAGGGTCTTGGTCACGGGACGCGCCGGCGGCCGGGCGCGGAGCGAGGGCACGGCCGACACGTCCTCGGCGTCCGTCAGGCGGACGTGAAAGATCCGCACGACGTTGACGCCCGACGTGGCATCGCGCAGGAACGCGCGCTCCATTGACAGCAGTTCGTCGTCATTGATCCAGAGGAGGGCCACCACCCCCTGGTCGGCCAGCACGGCGTCGGCCCCGATCGTGACCGGCCGGCCTGACGGGGTGATCTCGTAGACGAACTCGCGCCGTGCGGTGAACGTGTCCCCCGTGGCGACGAGCTCGAGCAACCGCGTCCGCGCGCCCGCGGTGATGGTCGGCTGGTCGTCGTCCTGGCCGAGCGGATTCTCGGCGGCCAGCCAGACGCGCGTGCCGTCGGGCGAGATCGCCATCCCCTCGAAGCCCAGGTTGTCGCGCAGCCCGTGTGGCGGTGTGCCCTCGGGATCCCCCAGGTAGTGGGCGGGGAGCGGCACCGCGTGGACGAACCGGCCGTCGCGTGTGAGGCGGACGACCGCGTGGGGATGACGGACGCCGTCGACGAGGTCGCCCTCGGACCCGGCGAGCAGGTCGCCGTTCGGGAGCAGCCCCACGGACTCGAGGTCCAGTGTCGGCGGCGCCTCGCGGTTCCACGACGCGTCCTCGGCGAGCACCGCGGGGCCGACATCGATCGCCAGCCCGGCCGGCGTGAACCGCACGTCCAGCGTGAACCAGCGCGGGCTCTGGCGATCGTCCGACACGCCGATCCAGTGTCCGGTGTCCGGATCGAACACCAACCCGGACAGCCCCCCGAACTCCAGCCCCGTGGCGCGGCCGGCGAACGGGACCACGGCGTCGGCGACGAACGACAGCGTGGGTCGCGAGGCCCCGGGATCGGTGTGCGGGAGGTCGATCGCGCGTGACCGAGGGGCGCCGCAGGCGATCAGGACGGCCGTGAGGGCGGCGCACGCGGGGAGCAGACGGCCGAGGCGCATACAGGAATCGTATCAGTCCGCCGTCGGAAGTTCTGTTACCCTCGTGTCGCGTGACTCGAGCCTGGCTCGCCCTCCTCTGCCTGTGCCTGCCCGCCCACCCGGCGCTCGGGCAGGCCCACCCGCCCCCCCCCACGTTTCCCACCGCCGGCGCCGTCAAGGTGGCCACCGCCCCGCTCATCGACGGGCGGCTCGATGACGCGGTGTGGCAGGGGGTGCAGGCGTCGACAGACTTCCGCCAGCGTGAGCCGCAGGCGGGGGCCGCCGCCTCCGAACCGACGGCCGTCCGCATCATCTACGACAGCACGCACCTGTACATCGCCGCCGAGCTCACCGACAGCGCGCCCGCGGAGATCCGGGCGTCTGAGCTGCGCCGCGACAACACCCTCGAGAGCGACGACACCTTCTCGGTGCTGCTCGACACCTACCTCGATAGCCGGAACGCGTTCGTCTTCCGCGTCAACCCGCGCGGCACGCGCTTCGATGCCCTCGTGCGCAACGAAGCGCGGTTCTACTACGCCGACTGGGACGAGCAGTGGACCGCGGCCGCCGCCATCACCGAGACCGGGTGGACGGTGGAGATGGCGATCCCGTTCAAGACGCTGCGCTTCACCGGCGCGACGGATCAGACGTGGGGGCTGAACTTCGAGCGCGTGATCAAGCGCCGGAACGAGTCGGTCTACTGGGCGGGCTGGAGCCGCGACTACAGCTTCCACAACGTCTCGCAGGCCGGACAGCTCACCGGACTCCGCGAAATCCGGCAGGCCGAGCGCCTGCGCATCCGCCCCTATGTCGTCGCCGGCGTGCAGGACATCGACGCGGCCGCCACGGGCACGGGCCGCACCGGCATCGGCGAGGTGGGCATCGACGACCTGCGGGTCGCCGTCACCTCGAACCTGACCGCGCAGCTCACCGTGAACCCGGACTTCGCGCAGACCGAGGTGGACGCGCAGCAGGTCAACCTCACGCGCTTCAGCCTCTTCTTCCCCGAGAAGCGGCAGTTCTTCATCGAGGGCGCCGACTCGCTGCGCATGGGCGTCGGCCTGCTGCACTTCGGCCCGCCGCCGCTCGACCTGTTCTACAGCCGCAACATCGGCCTGTCTCCCGCCGGAACGCCCGTGCCGGTCCATGCCGGGGTGAAGCTCACCGGCAAGGCCGCCGGCTTCGACGTCGGCGCGCTCAACGTGCAGACGGGCTCGAGCGACGGCCGCGACGGCGAGAACTTCACCGTCGGCCGCGTCCGCAAGGAGGTCCTCGGCCGCTCCTACATCGGCGCCATCGCCACCAACCGGCAGGGCGGCGGCGTGCGCAACACCGTCGTCGGCGCCGACGCGAGGTTCACGTTCTTCGATCACCTGAACGTGATGGGCCTCGTGGCGCGGGCCGACGATGATCGGGTCGGCACGGCGCAGTGGGCGACGCAGATCGGCGCGGAGTGGCGCGACGACTTCTTCGAGCTGGGCGCCAACTACATCGACGTCGACCCGCAGTTCACGGCGGGCGTCGGGTTCGTCCGCGTGCGCGAGCGGCTGACCGGCGTCCGTGGATCCATGAGGCCGCGGCCCGGCCGATGGGGGGTGCGGCAGTTCGAGCTGACGCCGAGCGTGGTCTGGTACCACGACGAGGCGCGGGTGCTGCGGAGCCGGGATGCGCAGCTGACGCTGGCGACGGCGTTCGAGTCGGGCGACCGCATCGAGGTCGTGCCGGTCGTGAGCCACGAGCGCGTCGTCCGGCCCTTCCCGATCGGGCCCGGCGTGGTGCTGCCCGCCGGGGAGTACGACTGGCAGGCGGTGGCGCTGAATGTGCGGACGTTCAACGGGCGCAAGGCCAGCGGCACGCTGTCGCTCAGCGTCGGCGACTTCTACGACGGTGACAAACGGACGCTCTCGCTGACGGGAGATCTGCGCCCGAGCGCACGCCTGTCGGTGAATCCGAGCTACCAGGTGAACGACGTCGTGCTGGGCGCCGGGGCGTTCCGGACCCACCTGCTCGGCCTCCGCGCGAACGTCTCGTTCTCGACCAGCCTGCTGACGTCGGCCTTCGTGCAGTACAACAGCGCGGGCCAGCTGGCCGCGACCCAGGTGCGCCTCAACTACATCTTCCGGACGATCGACAACGTCTACCTCGTCCTCAACGAAACGCGCTACACGGAGGGCGTCTTCGACGGCCTCGCGAATCGATCGCTCGTGATGAAGGTGACGTACTCACTGCATCGGTGAAGAGTGGGTAGTGGGTAGTGGGTAGTGGGTAGTAGGTAGTAGGTAGTAGGTAGTGGGTAGTAGGTCCGCACCACCCTCTACCCACTACCCACTCCCCCCACTACCGCCGTACGTCAAACGCATAGACGATGTCCTGATCTCTCAGGATCAACCGTCCGCCCGTGATGATCGGGTGGCTCCACGTCGGCAGGTTCCCCTGCGCGATGCGGAAGCGGCCGTGCTCGCGGTAGCCGTCGGGGGTGGCCTCGGCGAGGCCGGCGACGCCGCCTTCGCTGTAGAGGTACAGGCGGTTGTCGGCGACGATCACCGACCCTTTGCCCACGCTGCGGTCGCGCCACGCGACTTCACCGCTGGCGAACCGCATCGCCGTCAGGATGCTGCCCGAGAAGCCGTAGAGATGCTCGCCGACCAGCACCGAGCTGGCGTGGTGATTGCGCATGTCGCGCGTGAAGTAGACCTCTTCGGCGTTGGCGAGGTTCCCGGCGGCGCGCACCTGCAGCAGCGCCGCGCCCGTGCCGTAGTCCGACGACAGGAACACCTGCGTGCCGCGAATGATCGGCGTGGCGATGTTCGCCGTGCGGTTCGACACGCGGTCGTAGCTCCAGAGCAGCCGCCCGTCTCGCGGATCGACGGCCAGCGCCCGGCGGCCGGTGAAGAACACGGCCTGCGAGAGGCTGCCGGTCCTCACGAGCATCGGCGATGAATAGCCCGCCTCGTCGCTCTCGGCGCGCCACAGCACCGCGCCATCCGCCTTGGCGAACGCCACGATCGAGGCGCCGCGGCCGCCCACGTTCACCAGCACCCGATCACCGATGATCAACGGGGACTCGCTGTAGCCCCAGTAGGGCACGACGCCGCCATGCTCGCGGACGACGTTGACGTTCCAGTGACGCTGGCCGGTGGCGGCGTCGAAGGCGGTGAGCTCGCCGCTGCCGCCGAAGGCGTACAGGCGGCCGCCGTCGATGGTCGGCGTGCTCCTGGGGCCGTCCCCGCGGTCGTTCC
This sequence comes from Vicinamibacterales bacterium, assembly GCA_030680175.1. Lineage (GTDB taxonomy): Bacteria > Acidobacteriota > Vicinamibacteria > Vicinamibacterales > UBA2999 > JAUXWO01. The sequence continues at coordinate 2,004 of JAUXWO010000077.1, read as the reverse complement.
GAAAGCGCTGGCCGCTCGGCTGCTCCCAGAGCTTGCGGCCGGACTCGAGGTCGAACGCGGAGACGTACTCGGTGCCGGCCCGCGCGCCCAGCGTGTAGAGGCGCCCGTTCGAGGCGGAGAACGAGGAGTAGCCGTCCCCCGCGCCCGTCGCACGCCAGAGCTGAGGCGGCCCGTTCGCCGGCCAGCTCTGCAGCAGGCCCGTCTCGGCCGAGACCCCGTCGCGGTTCGGCCCCCGCCACTGGTGCCAGTCCTGCCCCTCAGCCGAAGGCCACGCGAGGGACGCCACCAGCAGCGCCCCCAGGGCGGCCAGTTGAGCTCGTCGGCAGTGCAGCTTCATCTCGGCATATTAGACGTTCCGCGGGCGAGATGGCCTTGCCCGGCTGCGCCGGGCACCCTGGGCACCCTGGGCACCGTGGGCACCCTGGGCACCGTGGGCACCCTGGGCACCGTGGGCACCGTGGGCACCCCGGGCACCCCGGGCACCGTGGGCACCCTGAGCACCCCGGGCACCTTGGGCACTCCGGGCACCCTGAGCACATTGAGCACCTTGCAGCTAGAATCCTCCTGATGGAGCCGTTGACGATTCTCTGCGTCGCGTCGTACCACAAGGGCGGGGAGTTCCTGCGGGAGGCCAAACGGCAAGGCGCACGGGTCCTGCTCGTCACGTCAGAGAGCCTGCGCGGCGCCGACTGGCCCGCGGACAGCATCGACGAGATCTTCTACGTGCCGGACCAGCAGAAGCGCTGGCGTCTCGACGACTTCATCCTCGGCGCCAGCTACCTCGCCGAACGCCTTCCCATCGACCGCATCGTGCCGCTCGACGACTTCGACCTCGAGAAGGCCTCGGCCCTTCGCGAGCACCTGCGCGTGCCCGGCATGGGCGAGACGACGATGCGGTACTTCCGCGACAAGCTGGCGATGCGGATGAAGGCGCAGGAGGCGGGTGTGCCGGTGCCGGCCTTCGTGCACGTCCTGAACGACGCGCGCATCCGCGACTTCTGCGCGCGCGTCCCACCGCCGTGGGTGCTCAAGCCGCGGCACGAGGCCGGCACGATCGGCATCCGCAAGATCGCAGGCGCCGACGAGCTGTGGGCCGTCGTCGGCGCGCTCGGGGACCGCCGCTCGTATTACCTGCTCGAGCAGTTCGTCCCGGGCGACGTCTTCCACGTCGACTCCATCGTCTACGAACGTGACCTGCGCGGCGCGGTGGCCAGCCGCTATGGCACGCCGCCGTTCGACGTCTCGCATTCCGGGGGCGTGTTCACGACGTGCCTGCTCGAGCGCGGCACGGATCAGGAGGTGACGCTCCAGGTCTTCAACCGGCGCCTCCTCGATGCCCTGGGCCTCGTGCGCGGCGTGTCGCACAGCGAGTACATCCTCGGCGAGGATGGCACGTGGTATTTCCTCGAGACCTCGGCGCGCGTGGGCGGCGCGCACATCGCGGAGCTCGTCGAGGCGGCCACGGGGGTGAACCTGTGGGCGGAGTGGGCGAAGATCGAGATCGCCGGAGGGAAGACGCCGTACGAGACCCCGCGCTTCCGGCCGGACTACGCGGGGCTGATCGTCTCGCTGGCCCGGCAGGAGTGGCCGGATCTGACGGTGTTCGACGCGCCGGAGGTCGTCTGGCGGCTCGAGAAGCGCCATCATGCCGGCATCATCGTCCGGTCCGAGCGCCACGCGCGCGTGATCGAGCTCCTCGACGCGTACGCCCGCCGGTTCGTGGATGAGTTCACGGCCACGCTGCCGATGGGCGACGCGCCGGCGGACTGACGCACCCGTAGTAGCATTTAGGGCGTGAGCGTCTTTTCCGACCCGTCACCCTCCTCATCCTCTTCGTCCATGCGCGGACCGCTTCTGGTGGCGGGCGCCGTGGCGCTCGTGCTCCTCGTCGCCGCCTGGCTGATCTTCAGCCGCGTGGGCGATCCGGCCCGGCCGGCTGAGCCAGCCGTAGCCGAATCGCCGCGCGCCGCCGCGCCGGACGCCGAGCCCGCCCCGGCGCCGGCG
>JAUXWO010000069.1 GCA_030680175.1 Vicinamibacterales bacterium | reverse complement strand
CCACACTCCCCCCGACCCACGACCCCCTACCCACCACCCACTCCCCACTCCCCCCCACCCACGCCCCACCCCCCACCACCGCCGCCGTTCCCCACCACCGCGGGGGGCCGCTATACTGTGGCGGTGAACCACGAGGTCTTTGCGGCACTCGGCGAGGCGCTCAAGCGGGGCGAGGACGTGGCGCTCGTCACGATCGTGAGCGCGCAGGGGTCGACGCCGCAGCGCGTGGGGGCCAAGATGCTCGTGTTCGCGGACGGCCGGACGGTGGGGACCATCGGCGGCGGCTGCTACGAGAACGACGCGTTCTGGAAGGCGCGCGAGGTGCTGCAGCACCGGCGCGCGGTCACCGAGCGCTACGAGCTGGCCGACGACTTCGCGGAGGAGACCGGGCTCATCTGCGGCGGCCAGATGGAGGTCTTCATCGAGCCCATCGAGCCGGCGCCGGCGCTCTACATCTTCGGCGGCGGCCATGTCGGGTACTACCTGGCGCGCATGGCGCACGAGGTGGGCTTCGAGATCCACCTCGTCGATGACCGCGAGAAGTTCGCCAACCGCGAGCGCTTCCCGGACGCGGCCGAGGTGGTCGTGGACGACATCCCCGCCTGGCTCGCCCGCACGCCCCTGCCCCCCTCGGCGTATGCCGTGATCGTCACCCGGGGCCATCGTCACGACCTCGACGCCCTCCGCGCCCTCGCGCCGACGGGCCTGCGCTACCTCGGCCTCATCGGCAGCCGCGCCAAGGTTGCGCGCATCTACGATGCCATGCTTGAGGAAGGCTCGGTCCCGGCGGACATGCTGCGCCGTGTCCACGCCCCGATCGGCCTCGACCTCGGCGCCGTCACGCCCCAGGAAATCGCGGTCGCCATCCTCGCCGAACTCATCGCCGTCCGCCGCGGCAAGGCCGACGCCCTCGCCAGCGCCTCGCTCCGCTGGATGCCGCCAGCACGCGCGCTCAAGTAGCCTCCAGGCTCGAAAGCACCCCAGATCAAAAGATCCCCAGATCAAGATCCCCAGATCAAGGTCCCCAGATCAAAGATTCCGAGATCAGGTCACGAGATAGATCACCGAGATCGATGCATCTGAACTTCCATCAAGAGATCACCACATCACGAGCTCACCAGATATCGACTGGTCCTCCATGTCGCTGCTGATCCGCAACGCCACCATCCTGACGATGAACGACGCCTGCGACATCGTCGAGGGCGACGTCCTCGTCCGCGAGGGCCGCATCGTCGCGGTGGGCGAGGTGCCGGACATCCGGCCCGAGCGCGTGATCGACGCCGGTGGCGGCTATCTCCTGCCGGGATTCGTGCAGACCCACGTGCATCTCTGCCAGACGATCTTCCGCGGCTACGCCGACGACCTGGCGCTGCTCGACTGGCTGCGCACGCGCATCTGGCCGCTCGAAGCCGCGCACACGCCCGCGTCGCTCGCCGCCTCGGCCCGTCTGGCCGCCACGGAACTGCTGCTCGGCGGCACCACGACGGTGCTGACGATGGAGACGGTGCACGATACGGATGCGGTGTTCGAGGCGATTGAACCGACGGGGCTGCGGGCGGTCGTCGGCAAGTGCCTGATGGACGCCGATGACCTCGCGCCGTCGCGGCTCATCGAAGAGACGTCGCGGGCGATCGACGAGAGCCTGGCGATCGCGGCGCGGTGGCACGGACGGGCGCACGGCCGCCTGCACGCGGCGTTCGCGCCGCGCTTCGCCGTCTCGTGCTCTGAGGAGCTGCTCGAGGCCGTGGCCGCGCTCTCGGCCGAGCGCGGCCTGCTCGTCCACACCCACGCGTCGGAGAACCGCGACGAGGTCGCGTTGATCCAGGCGCGCACGGGCCGCGCCAACGTGCAGTACCTCGCCGACATGGGCCTCGCCACCGGGCGGTTGTGCGTGGCGCACTGCGTCTGGGTGACCGAGGCCGAGCAGGCGCTCCTGGCCGAGCGTGACGTCAAGGTCCTGCATTGCCCTGGATCGAACCTCAAGCTCGGGTCGGGGCTGGCGCCCGTCGCCGAGATGCGCGCCCGGGGCATCTCGGTGTCACTCGGCGCCGATGGCGCCGCGTGCAACAACCACCTCGACATGTTCGACGAGATGCGGCTCGCCGCCCTCGTGCAGTCGGTGCGCCGCGGCCCTGGCAGCCTGACCGCCCGCGACGCGGTGTGGATGGCCACGCGCGAGGGGGCGCGCGCGCTCGGGCTCTCGGCCCAGATCGGGTCCATCGAGCCCGGCAAGCAGGCCGACCTGATCGTGGTCGAAGGCGACCGCCTGCACCAGGCGCCCGGGGGTGACCCGTATGCGACGATCGTCTACGCCGCGCGCAGCACGGACGTGCGCACGACGATCGTGGATGGCGAGGTGCTCGTCGACGAGTTCGTGCCGACGCGCGTCGACCCCCTCGAGATCGCCCGCCTGGCCCGCCACGAGGCGGTCCGGCTCGCCGCGCGCGCCGGGATCTAGTGGAGGGTCTTCGACAATTCACTACCGGGCCGCCCGTTGGGCGGCCCTCAGTATCGCGTTCGCGCAGAGGCGCGGGTAGTACCACTTCAGTCGAGACACGCCACTAGTGGAGTGTCTCGACTGAAGCGGTACTACCCGCGCCTCTTCCGTCGAGACGCACCACCAGGTGAGTGTCTCGAGTGCAAGGGCCGGGGATGCTATACTTGGCACTCGACCAGTTCGACTGCTAACCAATGAGCTCCCCGGCCCTCTCCGAACGGCCCCGGCGGATCCTCGCCACGCTGGTGCGCGAGTACATCGAAACGGGGGAACCGGTCGCCTCCGCGACCGTGATGCGCCGATCCGGCCTCGCCGTGTCGTCGGCGACGATCCGCAACGTACTGGCGCAGCTCGAGGAGATGGGCTTCGTCTCGCAGCCCCACACGTCCGCCGGCCGCGTCCCGACCGACCTCGGCTACCGCTACTACGTCGACATGCTGCTCGAGGGCCGGCGCCTCACGCGCGATGTCACGGGTGTGGAAGCGCGGCTGCGGCAGGAGGCGGGCCAGACGCCGCTCATCGATGAGCTGCTGTCGAGCGTGTCGCACGTGCTCTCGGAATCGTCGCGCCACGTCGGCTTCGCGATCGGCCCGGCCAACGCGCAGGCGCTCTTCCAGCGCATCGAGTTCGTGTCGATCGGCGGCGGGCGCATCCTCGTCGTGCTCGTCACGAGCGGCAACCAGGTCTCGCAGAAGACGGTGGATATCGGGGAGGCCGTGGACAGCAGCGAGCTCGTCCAGGCCGCCAACTACCTGAACGCGCAGTTTGCCGGCCGCACCCTCGAACAGGTCCGCGACGGCGTCGTCGAACGGCTGCGCGAGGAACGGACGTTGTACGACCAGCTGCTGGGGCTCGCGCTCCGCCTGGCGACGACCTCGCTCGAGGGCCTCGATCAGCCGACGGCGGTCTTCATCGACGGCACGTCGACGCTGCTCGAAGCGGTCATCGGCGCCAGCGGGCTTCCGACGTCGACCCTCCGTGCTTTGATGCGGATGGTCGAGGAGAAGCAGCGGCTCGTGCGGCTGCTGAATGAATACATCGACGGACCGGGATTGACGGTCGTCATCGGCAACGAACACAGCGAGCCGGAGTTCCGGCCGTTCAGCCTGATCGCCTCGACGTACTTCGATGGCCACAGCACCGGGACGGTGGGCGTGATCGGCCCCACCCGGATGCGCTACTCCCGTGCGATCAACATGGTCGACGGCGCGGCGCAGGCCGTGGCGCGGGTCCTGCGCGACCCGAATTAGCCGCCGCTGCGGCCGTCGCGGCGGCCCCCACTGACGGTGCCCCCACCAGGGCCGTGGCGCGTCCCACGGGCGCCGGGGGCCACACAAACCACTGGTGGGGTGTCGTTGACGGTCTACTACAGGGCCGCCCGTTGGGCGGCCCGCGGAATCGCGGTTGCGCAGAGGCGCTGGTAGCCCCTCTGCAGTCGATACAAACCACTAGACTATGAGTGACATGACGGAACGAGACATCGACGAGACGGGCGCCCCCGCGCCGGAGCCCACGCCAGTGGTGGACGATCCGGCCGCGGACCCGGTCACGGCCCTGCAGCGAGAGCGCGACGAGCTGCTCGACCGCCTGCTCCGCAAGACCGCCGAGTTCGACAACTACCGGAAGCGGGTCGATCGCGAGCGGCGCGAGCAGGCGGAATGGGCCGCCGCCGATCTGCTGGCCGACGTGCTGGCCATCGCCGACGACTTCGAGCGCGCCCTGGCGGCCGAGGCGCCGCCGGAGGCCGAGGCGTGGAAGGCCGGCCTCGATCTGATTCACCGCCAGCTGCAGGACCTGCTCAAGAAGCGCGGCGTCACGCCCATCGAGGCCGTCGGCGCCGACTTCGACCCGCACCTCCATCAGGCCGTCGCCTACGACGAGACGCCGGGCGCCCGCGAGGGCGAGGTCGTCGCCGAATTGCGGCGCGGGTACCGGCTCGGCGATCGGCTGCTGCGTCCGTCGATGGTGAAGGTGGCGAAGGCGTCGTGAGCAAGCGCGACTACTACGAGGTCCTCGGCGTGGGCCGCTCGGCCGGCGATCAGGAAGTGAAGAGCGCGTACAGGAAGCTGGCGCTCCAATATCATCCCGATCGCAATCCGGGCGACAAGGCCGCCGAGGAGAAATTCAAGGAAGCCGCGGAGGCGTACTCCGTGCTGGCGGATGCGGACAAGCGGGCGCGGTACGACCGGTTCGGCCACGCCGGCGTCGGCGGCGCCGCCTCCGGGCCGGGGGGCTTCGACCCGACGGTGTTCACCGGCTTCGAGGACATCCTCGGCGGCCTCGGCGACATCTTCGGCTTCGGGGACGTCTTCGGCGGCGGGCGCCGGCGCGGTCCCCAGCGCGGCGCGGACCTGCGCTACGACCTCGAGATCACCTTCGAGCAGTCGGCGACCGGCACCGAGACGGCGATCCAGATCCCGCGACAGGAGACGTGCGAGCCGTGTCACGGCACGGGCGCCGCCCCCGGGTCCGCGCCGACGCCGTGCCCGCAGTGCCGCGGCACCGGCCAGCTGCGCTACCAGCAGGGCTTCTTCACCGTTGCGCGCACGTGCGGCCAGTGCCGCGGCTCCGGCAAGATCGTCAGCAAGCCCTGCACCACGTGCCACGGCGCCGGCCGGGTCGAGCAGCAGCGCAAGCTCACCGTGAAGATCCCGGCCGGCATCGCGACCGGGCAGCGGATGCGCCTCAACGGCGAAGGCGAGGCCGGCGCCCAGGGCGGCCCATCCGGCGACCTCTATGTCGTCATCCACGTGCAGGAGCACACGTTCTTCCATCGCGACGGCAACGACCTGCACTGCGAGATCCCGCTCAACTTCACGACGCTGGCCCTCGGCGGCGAGATCACGGTCCCGCTCGTCGACGGCACCGAGACCATGAAGGTCCCGACGGGCACGGAGACGGGCACGACGTTCCGCCTTCGCGGCAAGGGCATGCCGGATGTCGGCGGCCGGGGACGCGGCGACCTGCTCGTCACCGTCAAGGCCCTCACACCGCGCAAGCTCTCCAAGGAGCAGCGCCGCCTGCTCGAGGAACTCGCGCGCGTGCTGCCCGCCCAGGAGTTCGAGCCGACGCCACGCGAGGAGGGCGGCGACGGCCGCGGGCTGTTCGACAAGGTGAAGGACATCTTTGGCTGACCCGCGCACCTGGCCCGCCCTCGTCATCTCGGCGCCGGACGTCGACCTCTCGGGCGATCGCGAGGGGCATCTTGCCGCCGTGCTCGACGACTTCTCGCCCGCCGCCATCGAAGATCTGGCGGAGCTGCCGCTGCCGCCCGGTGGGCTCTGGGACCCGTCGTTCCCGCCCATTCCTCCCCCGCCGCCGGCGCCGTTGCACTGGCGCGTCTTCTTCGATGGGCCCGCGACACGCGCCGCGGCTCGCGCCGAGGTGGCGCGGGTGCTGCCCGATCTCACGCTCGTCGACGAGGACGTGGCCGACGATGACTGGGCGGCGCGGTCGCAGCGCGGCCTGACACGCGTCGAGGTCGGCCCCTTTGTCATCGCCCCGCCGTGGGATCGGCCCGCCGAGGTGCCCGCCGGCACGACGCTGCTCATCATCGAGCCGTCGATGGGCTTCGGCACCGGCCATCACCAGACCACGCGGCTGTGCCTGCGTCTGCTGGCCACCTTCGACGTCACCGGCCAGCGCGTCCTCGACATCGGCACCGGGTCGGGCGTCCTGGCGATGGCCGCGGCCCGGCGCGGCGCCACCGACGTGGAGGGCATCGATCTCGACCCGGACGCCGTTCAGTCCGCGCACGCCGGCGCCGCCCTCAACGATCTGACGGGCCTCGTCACCTTTCAGGAGGCGGACTTCCGCACCACGCCGCCCGCGCCGGCCGATCTCGTGTTCGCGAACCTCACGGGCGGCATGATCCTGATGAGCGCGGCGGCGCTCGTCGCCCTCGTGCGCCCCGGAGGCCACCTCATCCTGAGCGGCTTCACGACAGAGGAGCGCGCCGGCGTCTTCGAGGCCATGCGCACCCTCTCGCTCGTCCGCACCGACACGGAAGACGAGTGGTGCACCCTCGCCTTCAAGCGCACCGCACCGGGCGGGTGAGTCCGGCGGCATCCCCCGCCTTCGCATGACGCCCGCCCTCCCATTCTGGGTTAGGATCGCGAGACCGGCTGCCCCATGAGCCTTCCACGCGAGCTTCGCCGCCGGCTCTCCCTCATCAGCCTCCTGTTCGCGCTGCTGCTCGCCGCCGTCTCGGCCGCGGGCGCCGTGTACTACGAACGGGAGCTGGCCGTGCAGCGCACCGCGGCCCTGAACCAGCTCACGACGGTCGCCGAGTTCAAGGCCGTGCAGCTCGCCGCCTGGCATCAGGAGCGCTTCGACGATGCCATCGGCATCGCGCAGGACGAGCTCTTCGTGACCGCGGCCCGGCGGCTGCTCGCCGGCACGTCTGATACCACGGCGTCCGGCGATGCGCGGCTGTCGCTCAGCTCGTCGCTGCGTCAGGGTAAATACTCCGCGTTCGTCCTGCTCAGGACCTCCGGCCAGCGCCTGCTCGAGATGGGCGCGCCCACCGGCCTTGACGAGGTGGCCGGCGACTACGTGGCGCAGGCGGCAGCGAGCCGGCAGCCGTACTTCGCGCCGCTCGTCGACGCGACGGAGTCGAACGCGCTGTTTGACATCTACGCGCCGGTCGTCGGGGTCGGGGCCGCCGACACCGTCGAGGCCGTCCTGGTCATGCGTATGGACGTGGCGCCCGTGCTCGTGCCCATCGTCCGCTTCTGGCCGGGGCGCGAAGAGAGCGGCGAGACGCTGCTCGTCCACCGCTCGCCCGAGGAGGTCCGCTTCGTCGTCGCGCCCAGGCGGCGCCTGCCGCCCGGAGGCATCCCCGTCGACTTGCCCGCGCCGGCCGCCATGGCGGCCCGCGGCGTCACCGGGGTGTTCGACGGGGTGGACGTGCGAGGCCTCGAGACGCTCGCGACGATGCGCGAGGTCGCCGGTACGAACTGGGCGATTGTGGCCAAGGTCGACACCGACGAGATCAACGCCCCGGTGCTCGCACGCCTCTGGCTGCTGGCCTCCACCATCACGGCGCTGATCGGCGTGGCCGCGATCGCGGTGCTCCTGTTCGTCTCCCGCGAGCAGGGCCGGACGTACCGCCGCCTCTACGAGGAGTCGCGCAAACGCCAGACGCTCAATGCACGGTTCGAGGCGCTCAGCAGCATGGCGAACGACATCCTGATGCTCGTCTCGCGGAAGGGCGCCATCCTGGACGTCAACGACCGCGCGGTTGAGACCTACGGGTACAGCCGGGAAGAGTTCCGCCATCTGACGCTCAGCGATATCCGCCCCCCTGGCGGAGCCGAGGAACTGGTCGGCCGCCTGAGCGCGGTCAGCCACTCCGATGGCCTGCGCTTCGAGTCCGTGCATCAGCGGCGCGACGGCACACCCTTCCCCGTCGATGTGAGCGTCCGGCTGGTCGATGGGAGTGGCGACGGGGTGATCCAGGCCATCGTGCGCGACATGACCGCGCAGCAGGCCACCGCGCAGCACATCCTGCGGCTGAACTCGCTGCTCGCGATGCGCAGCCAGATCAACCAGGCCATCGCGCGGTCCACGGACGCCGACAGCCTGATGCGGCAGGTCTGCCGCACGGCCGTCGAGTCGGGGCAGTTCACCTTCGCGGTGTACAACGAACTGCGGCCGGCCGAGCACCAGCTCCGGGTTCGGTTCTGGTCGGGGACGCCCCTGGCCTCCACCTATGAGGGCCAGCAGTTTCCGGTGAACAGCCCGTACGGGGGTCCGATCTCGGATGCGGCCAACACGGGGCGGGTCGGCGTCCTCAACGACATCGCCCTCCACCCGCAGGCCGCGCACTGGCGTGCCGAGGCCCTGGACGCGGGCATCCACTCGCTCGCCGGGGTGCCCGTCCGCGTCGGCGGCGCGGTCGTGGGGGTCCTGTCGCTCTGTGCCAGCGAGCCCACGTACTTCCGCGACGCGGAGACCGAACTGGCGCGGCAGTTGAGCGACGACCTGAGCTTCGCGATGGAGAGCCTGGACGCGCTCGAGCGGCGGCGCCAGGCCGAGGCGCGCTTCCGCACCCTCTTCGACGCGGCGCCGTTCGCCCTGTGGGTCGTCGATCAGGAGACGGGCCTGATTCGCACCGCCAACCCGGCAGCCGTGCGCCTGCTCGGCTACAGCCTCGACGAGCTGGCCGACCTGCCGGCGTCCACGATCTTCGGCGCCGAGGGCCTCCCCCAGGCGCCGGAGACGGCCGGGGCCGCGCCAGAGGCGACGATGCCGCTGGCGACGCGCTACCAGCGCAAGGACGGGGCGTACCTGAACGTCGAGGTGATGGGCCGCATCGTCGAGTTCGACGGGCGGCCGGCGTGGTTTGTCGCGGCTGCCGACGTCACGGAGCGGAAGCGCCTCGAGGAGCAGCTGCGCGACGCGTACCGCATGGAGTCGGTGGGACGCCTCGCCGGGGGGATCGCGCACGACTTCAACAACCTGCTGACGGCCATCACCGGGTTCGCCACGCTGGCCCTCGACGGCCTGACGGCCGCCGAGCCGCGGCACGGCCACATCGAACAGATCTGCCGGGCCGCCGATCGGGCCGCCTCGCTGACGCGCCAGCTGCTCGCCTTCAGCCGCCGCCAGATCCTGCAGCCGCAACTGGTGAATCTCAACCGCACGATCGTGGACATGAGCGGGATGTTGAGCCGCCTGATCGGCGAGGACGTGCACCTCGAGCTGCGGCTCGATGCCCCGGTCGCGACGGTCGAGGTCGACCCGGCGCAGATCGAGCAGGTGCTGCTCAACCTGATCGTCAACGCACGCGATGCGATGCCGCGGGGCGGCCGGCTGACGATCGGCACCACCGTGGTCGAACCCGCACTGGAAGACGGGCACGAGGAGGCCGGCGGGCCCTGGGTCGAGTTGCGCGTGTCGGACACGGGCGAGGGCATCCCGCCGGGCGTGCAGGCGCGGATCTTCGAGCCGTTCTTCACGACCAAGCCCAAGGGACAGGGCACCGGGCTCGGCCTCGCGATGGTGCACGGCATCGTCACGCAGTCCAGGGGCCTCGTCACGGTCAGCAGCACGCCCGGGGTGGGCACGACCTTCCGCATCCGGCTGCCGCAACAGACGGACCAGCCGGCCGCGGCCTCCAAGGCGGTGGCGGCGGCGCCGGCCGATGGGCACGAGCATGTCCTCCTCGTGGAAGACGATGACGGCGTGCGCGAGCTGGCGGCGAGTGTGCTCCGGAGCGGCGGCTACCGCGTCGTGACCTCGCCCGACGGCCTGCACGCCCTCGAGCGGCGGGCGGGCAATGGCCCGGTCGACCTGCTGGTCACGGACGTCGTCATGCCGGGCATGAGCGGGCCGGAGCTGGCGAGCCGGCTCACGACGCTCCAACCCGGCCTGCGGGTGCTCTTCATGAGCGGCTACCCCGACGAGGCGCTGAGCCGGCACGGCATGGACGGGCACGCCTTCCATTTCCTGCAGAAGCCCTTCACGCCCACGGCGCTGCTGGACAGAGTCCGCCGCGTGCTCGATACTGAGGCCTGAGGCGGGCGGCGCCCCGCAGGGGAGGACGGCATGAGCGATTCGACCTGGACCGACGACCTGTCACTCGGCGTCGACGCCATCGACCGTGAACACCACCTGCAGGTCGACCTCCTCGACGAGGTCGTCACCTCGCTGGATCGCGCGCGCCCTGCCGCGGAGGTGGTCGAAGTGCTCGAACGCCTGATCGAGTACACGAACGCCCACTTCCTCGCCGAGCAGCTGATGATGCGGTTGCACGGATACCCGCTGTACCAGGCTCACGTCGCCGAGCACGACGAACTGCTGGCCGAAGTGCGGACGCTGCGCGACGCGGTGGCCGGTGGCGACGAGGCCACGTCACGGGCCGTGGCGGCCACGCTGCGCACGTGGCTGACGACCCACATGCGCGGCATGGACCGCACGTACGCCGACTACGTCGCGCAGCCGGGCGTCACGCCGGCGGTTTGACGGCGCGCAGCTGGCCCTTCACGCGCCGCTCGTTCCAGCCGTCCACGAGGCGCCGCAGTTCCTTGAGCGGCTCCGGGTTGTCGTCCACCTGGAACCGCAGCACCTCGTCGTTGTTGAGCCAGACGCCCTGGCCCTTGCCGACGATCAGCATCGCCGCGGCCTGCATGCCCCGTGTGTCGCCGCCCGCGGCCTGTCCCGCGTCGAGTGCCGCCATCAGCCGCACCGACAGGTGCCCGGTGGTCGACTCGAAGGCGCGCACCATCTCGGCCACCACCGGCTCGCCGGCGAGGATGTTGCCCTGCGCGGTGGCGTGGGTGCCTTGCCGGTGGCCGGCCCACACGGACGCCTTGGGTCCGGTGAAGACCGCCGTCCGGCCGGTGGCATCGACGACCGCGAACTGCCGCCCCTGCTTGGTCCACTGCTCGGGCACGGGATCCGGATCGCTGTCCCAGACGGCCTTGATGACCGCCTCGGGCGTCATGCCGGCGCGCAGCAGGGCGAGCGCCTTCGGGCCGTAGCTGACGTCCACGATGGCCTGGGTGGCCACGACACCGACGCCGGCCTCGCCGACGAGCACGCCGTTCAGCGAGAACACGCGCGACTGCACCGCGCCACCGATCTCGCCGGTCGCCGGGTCGTACCCGAGAATCGAGAACGTCGCCACCGGCTCCTGCGCCGACACCCCCCACGCGGCCACCACGGCGGCCAGCACGGCCGTCATCACACTGCGCTTCATTTCAGTCTCCCTTGAATGGTGAACGGCGATCAGCGATCGGCTCTCGGCGATCTGCTGCCGGCTGTCGGCTGTCGGCTGCCGGCTGTCGGCTCTCGGCTCTCGGCTCTCGGCTCTCGGCTCGCGGCTGTCGGCGATCGGCATCAGCTTCCGGCTTCTGCAATCTGCAAGCTGCCTTCTGAAATTCTTCTACAACTCCCCCCACACCGCCATCACCGCCGTCAACGCCACGATCGGCGCCGCGTCCGCGCGGAGCGTGCGGGGGCCGAGCGTCAGTATCGTCCATCCCTGCCGCATGGCGTCCGCCACCTCGCCGGGATGCCAGCCGCCCTCCGGGCCGACCATCAGCGTCGCCGCGGACGGCGGCGGTGCCGCGCCGAGATCGGCCAGCCGGCGCGCGGCGTGCGCGGGCTCGGCCAGCAGAATCCCCTGCCCCTCCGGCGCGGCCAGGATCGACGCGAGTGGCGCGACCTCGTGCACGACCGGCAGCACGGCCCGTCCGCACTGCTTCGTCGACGCCAGGGCGATGCGCGCCCACCGCCCGCGTCCGCTGCGGGCGCGCGCGGCGCCGCGCGCCTCGGTGTGCGCCGAGGTGAACGGGCGGATGGCATGGACGCCGAGCATCACGGCATCGCGCACGACCTCGTCGAGCTTGTCGCCCTTGAGCAGGGCGACGGCCAGCGTGATTGCCACCCCGGCTTCGGGGGCGGCGGCCACCATCGCGCCCCGCCGCACGCGCACGGCGCGCGATCCCGACTCGACGACCTCCGCGTCCCACTCCCCCCCACGTCCGTCGAACACGCGCACGGCGGCGCCGGCGCCGAGGCGCAGTACCTTGTGGAGGTGGTGCGCTTCCTCGCCGGGCAGGTCGATCAGCGGGTCGTCCGGGACGAGGCCGGGGACGTGAAAGCGCGGGGGCATCGACAGGAGTATACGCATGCGCAGGTGCCGGCGCGCCTATCGTCTATACTCCACGCACGATGTTCTTTCGTGGTCAGACGGTCGGGAAGTATCGGATCCTCTCCCCGCTCGGGAGTGGCGGCTTCGGGGCGGTGTACCTCGCGGAAGACACCTGGATCGACAAGAAGGTCGCAATCAAGGTGCCGCACCGGCAGAACCTCGACTTCGGTGAGCTGCTCCGCGAGCCGCGGCTCCTCGCCAGCCTGAGCCACCCGAACATCGTCACGGTCCTGACGGCGGAGAAGCAGGACAACGTCTTCTTCATCGTGATGGAGTACGTGCCCGGCGAGACGCTCGAGGCGATCGTCGACCGCGAGGGCGCGCTCGATCTGCCGCTGGCGCTCGACTACACGTGCCAGATCTGCAACGCCGTGGATCACGCGCACCGCCACGGCGTGATCCACCGCGACCTCCGGCCGGGCAACGTGCTCGTGGCCGAGACCGGCATGCTGAAGGTCGCCGACTTCGGGACGTCGCGGTTCCTCGAGATCGCGGCGCACGGCACGACGGTCATCGGCAGCCCGCCCTACATGGCGCCCGAGCAGTTTCACGGCAAGGCGGTCTTCGCCTCCGACATCTACTCGCTCGGCGTGACGATGTACCAGCTGCTGACCGGGACGCTCCCGTATGACACGCCGGCCCCAGGCGATCTCGACCGGCTCATGCGCGGCGACCTGGTCACGCCGCCGCGCGTGCGGAACCCGAAGATCCCGAAGGCGTTGAACGATCTCGTCCTGAAGGCGATGGCGCCCGACATCAGCGCCCGCTTCCAGCGCGCCTCCGATCTGCTGGATGCCGTGCTCGCCGCGCGTCCGGCGCCGCCCGCCGGGGCGCGGCGGCCCTGGCGGCCGGCGCAGGTCGGCGCCGCCACGCCGGCCGAGGACGTGCAGGACATCCAGTCGCGCCTCCGCGCCCGGGAGACGCCGCAGTCGCGGTTCTGCTGGCACTGCCGCAAGCCGCTGCCCGCGCGCAGCGGCAAGTGCCCGTTCTGCGGCGAGAACCAGTAGCCCCGCGGCCGCCCGGCATTTGCGGGCGGCGGAATCCGCGGCGCCGGTGTAATCTGCGGGGAGCACTCAAACGACGGGACGCCGGAGGCGGCGCCCCGCGACACGGACAGGGAGAGAGACGTCATGGCGTTTTCCGAGAGCGGGAAGGTGTGGATGAACGGCAACCTGGTGGCCTGGAAGGACGCCACGGTGCACGTCGCCACGCATGCGTTGCACTACGGCACGGGCGTCTTCGAGGGCATTCGCGCCTACGACAGCCCCCAGGGCACCCGCATCTTCCGGCTCGCGCCCCACATGCGCCGGCTCTACGACAGCTGCCGCGTCTACCGGATGGACGTGCCCTATGCGTTCGACGCCCTCAACCAGGCGGTCGTCGAGACCGTCCAGGCCAACGGCTTCAAGGCGTGCTACATCCGGCCGCTCGTCCACCGCGGCTACTCGCAGCTCGGCGTCAACCCGATGCCCAGCCCCGTGGAGGTGAGCATCATCGTGTGGGAGTGGGATGCCTACCTTGGCGCTGACGCGGTCGAGGCGGGGGTGGACGTCGGCGTCAGTTCGTGGACGCGCATGGCGCCGAACACATTCCCGGCGCTGGCCAAGGCCTCGGCCAACTACGCGAACTCGGGCCTCATCAAGATGCAGGCCACCGTGGACGGCTACGCCGAGGGCATCGCGCTCGACGAGTCCGGGCTGCTCAGCGAGGGCAGCGGCCAGAACCTGTTCCTGGTGCGCGACGGCGTGATCTACACCCCGGGGGTCAACTCGTCGATTCTCCAGGGCGTGACGCGCGACTCCGTGATCACGATCGCGCGCGACCTCGGGTACGAGGTGCGTGAGCAGGCGCTGCCGCGCGAGTTCCTCTACCTCTGCGACGAGGCCTTCTTCTGCGGCACGGCCGTCGAGATCACGCCGATCCGCTCGGTCGATCGCATCCCGGTCGGCGAGGGACGCCGTGGACCGGTCACCAAGGCCCTGCAGGACCGCTTCTTCGGCATCCTGCACGGCACGGCCGCCGACACGCACGGCTGGATGACCCAGGTGCCCGCCGTGGTGGGCGCGCGGTAACCATGACGCGGCGCACCTGCCGCAGGGCGCGGAGCCATCACGATGGACGTCAATGAACTGCTGACACTCGCGGTCCAACAGGGGGCCTCGGACCTGCACCTCAAGGCCGGCAGTCCCCCGATGGCCCGCATTCACGGCCATCTCAAGGCCGTCACCGACCAGAAGCTCGATCACGAGGACCTCGTGTCGATGGCGGCGACGATCATGTCGAACACCCAGCGCCAGCGGTTCAAGGACGCGCAGGAGATCGACCTCGCCTACAGCGTGCCGGGCCTCGGCCGCTTCCGCTGCAACGTGTTCCAGCAGCGGGGCACGATCGGCATGGTCCTGCGCGTCATCCCGATCCGGATCATGTCGCTCGACGAACTCGGGCTGCCCGAGGTCCTCAAGACGATCGCCTCGGAGGAGCGCGGGCTCGTGCTCGTGACCGGCACGACCGGCAGCGGCAAGAGCACGACGCTGGCCGGGATGATCGACTACGTGAATGCCACGCGCAGCGCGCACGTGATCACGATCGAAGACCCGATCGAGTACCTCCACCGCGACAACCAGTCGATCATCAACCAGCGCGAGATCGGCGTCGACACGCGCTCGTTTGCCTACGCCCTGCGCAGCGCGCTCCGGCAGGACCCCGACGTCATCCTCGTCGGCGAGATGCGCGACATGGAGACGATCGAGACGGCCCTCCACGCCGCCGAAACCGGACATCTCGTCTTCTCCACCCTGCACACGCTCGACGCGACCGAAACGATCAACCGCATCATCTCGGTGTTCCCGCCGCACCAGCAGAAGCAGATCCGCCTCCAGCTGGCCAGCGTGCTGAAGGCCGCCATCGCGCAGCGCCTGATCCCGCGCGCCGACGGCACCGGCCGCGCGCCGGCCGTCGAGGTCCTCGTCGCCACGGCCTTCATCCGCGACTGCATCGTGGACAAGGAGAAGACGCACCTCATTCAGGGCGCCATCGCGCAGGGCACGTCGCAGTACGGCATGCAGACGTTCGACCAGTCGATCTTCCGGCTGTTCGAACAGCAGCTGATCACCTACGACGAGGCGCTCCGCTGGGCGTCGAACGTGGACGAGTTCAAGCTGCGCGTCCAGGGCATCTCGACGACCGCCGACATGTCGCGCGACCAGATGGCCAGCACGATGTTCAGCGGCGGCGGCGCCGGAACCAAGGGCGGCGATGCGGGCGCCACGCGCCCGGGCGGGGCCGGTGGTGCGCCCGAGATCACCCGGTTCGGCGGCTAGGCGCCGGGGCCGCGGGCCCGCGCGGTCCGGCGACGAGGAGGCCCCGGTCGCGACGGGCGATGCCTACACGGCCGGGCTGATCCTGCTCGGCCGGCGCGAGCTCTCCGAAGCACAGGTCCGCACACGGCTCGCCAGCCGCGGCTTCGACGAGACCCAGATCGACGAGGCCATCGTCCGCCTGAAGGCCATCCGCGCCCTCGACGACCTGCGCGTGGCGAAGGCTGCCGCGCGCCTCGAGTCGGCCGTGCGCCTGCGCGGCCGCCGCCGCACCCTGCAGAAGGTCCGCGCCCTCGGCGTCGCCGACGAGGACGCCCGCGCGGCGGTGGCCGAGGTCTTCGCCGAGGTGGACGAGGAGGCCCTGCTCGAACAGGCCCTCACCCGCCGCCTCCGCGGCGCGTCCGTGGCAGGCTTGGACCGCGCCGGCGTGGGCCGGGTCGCCGCCGCCCTCGTCCGCCAGGGCTTCGCGCTCGACCGCATCCTGGCGCGCCTGCGCCGCAAGGGCGCGCCCGACACCGAGGTCGACTAGTGGAGTGTATCGACTGCAGAGGCATGACCGGCGCCTCTGCTCGGCGGCGAGGCTGCCGGCCGCCCCACGGGCGGCTCGCAGGCGACTGTCAACGACACCCCACGAGGCCGCCCGATCCCCGAAGTACAATCGGGGGGTGATGCACCCGAACGACATTCGCACCTCCTTCCTGTCCTACTTCCAACAGCACGGCCATCGCATCGTCCGCAGCGCGCCGCTGGTGCCCCAGGACGACCCCACGCTGCTCTTCACCAACGCCGGGATGAACCAGTTCAAGGACGTGTTCCTCGGCCGCGAGACGCGCGACTACCGCCGGGCCACGACCTCGCAGAAGTGCATGCGCGTCAGCGGCAAGCACAACGACCTCGACAACGTGGGGCCGTCGATCCGGCATCACACGTTCTTCGAGATGCTGGGCAACTTCTCGTTCGGCGACTACTTCAAGCAGGACGCCATCGAGCTGGCCTGGCAGCTGCTCACCAGGGAATGGGGTCTGGACCCCGAGCGGCTCTACGTCACCATCTTCAAGGGCGAGGAAGGCATCCCGCGTGACGATGAGGCGTACGCGCGGTGGCGTGATTTCGTGCCGGCGGATCACATCGGCGAGCTCGGGTCGGCCGACAACTTCTGGGCCATGGGCGAGACCGGACCGTGCGGCCGCTGCTCCGAGATCTACTACGACCGCGGCCCGTCCGTCCCGGGCACGGGCGCCTTCGTCGTCGACGTCGAGAGCGGCAGCGACCGCTTCGTCGAGATCTGGAACAACGTGTTCATGGAGTTCAACCGCGGCGAGCACGGCGTGCTGGCGCCGCTGCCGGCGCCTTCCATCGACACGGGCATGGGCCTCGAACGCGTGAGCGCCGTGCTGCAGGGCACGCTCTCGAACTACGACACGCCGCTCTTCACGCCGATCCTCGATGCGATCGGCCGCCGGGCCGGCCGCGCGCACGCGGGAACGATGGCGCCGGCCGATGTGTCGATGCGGGTCGTGGCCGACCACCTGCGGGCGATGACCTTCCTGATCGCCGATGGGGTGGTGCCGTCGAACGAGTGGCGCGGCTACGTGCTCCGCAAGATCATGCGCCGCGCGATGCGCCACGGACGCAAGCTCGGCATGACGGAGCCCTTCCTCCATGCGCTCGTGGACGTGGTCGTCGGCGAGATGGGCCACGCCTATCCGGAACTGGCCGCGGGGCGGGACGCGGTCGTGCAGGTCGTGCGCAGCGAGGAGGAGCGCTTCGATGCGGTGCTCACCGGCGGGCTGCCGCGGCTCGAGGAGGTGCTCGAGCAGGCCGCCAGGGGCGACCGCGTCGTGCCAGGCGAGCAGGCGTTCCGGCTGTACGACACCTACGGCCTGCCGCGCGACTTCATCGAGGACCTCGCCTCCGCCCAGGGCCTGCGTTTCGACGCCGACGGCTTCGAACAGGCCATGGCCGGCCAGCGCGAGAAGGCGCGTGCCGGGAGTGCGTTCGACGGCAGGAAGCCGGAGGGCGTCACATTCGCCTCCGACGCCGCGCGCGCCGAGGTGGCATCGGCCGGCGATGTCTTCGAGGGCTACACGTCGACGACGGCGCAGGGCGTGCCGGTCGTCGCGCTCTTCGACGAGGCGCTGCGGCAGGTCGAGGCGCTCGGCGAGGGCGCGGCGGGCTACGTCGTGCTGGCGCGGACGCCGTTCTACGTCGAGGCCGGCGGACAGGTGTCGGATCAGGGCTGGATCGAGACGGCCGCCGGGACGCGCGTCCGGGTGACGGGCGTCGTGCGGCTCGGTCCGGGGCTGCCGCGCGCCCACCGTGTCGACGCGGTCGAGGGTGGGATCGCGGTGCGCGACCTCGTCACCGCCACCGTGGACGATCCGCTGCGTGACTCCACGCGGCGCAACCACACGGCCACGCACCTGCTCCACGCAGCGCTCCGGCAGGTGCTCGGCCCGCACGTGAAGCAGGCCGGATCGCTCGTCGCGCCGGATCGCCTCCGGTTCGACTTCGTCCACTTCTCCGCGGTTACCGTCGAGGAGCGTCGCGAGGTCGAGCGCCTCGTCAACACGGCGATCCTGAAGAACGAGCCGGTGGCGACGGAACTGCGCAACACGCAGGAGGCGATCGCGGCGGGGGCAATGGCGCTCTTCGGCGAGAAGTACGGCGACACCGTGCGCGTCGTCGCCATCGGCGACGGGCAGTTCAGCACGGAGCTCTGCGGCGGCACGCACGTCCGCGCGACCGGCGACATCGGGCTGTGCCTGATCACCGAGGAGTCGGGGGTCGCGGCGGGCGTCCGGCGCATCGAGGCCGTCACGGGGCTCGGCGCGCTCGCGCTCGCGCGCGGCGCGATCGACGAGGTGGGCGAGGCCGCGGCCGCCGCGCACGCGAGGCCCGGCGCGCTCACCGAGTGGATCCGCGCGCAGCAGGCGGCGCTGACCAAGGCGCAGAAGGACGTGCAGCAGCTCAAGACCAAGGTGGCCCTCGGCGGGGGCGGCGGGACGGCGTCGGGCGGCGACGACCAGATGGAAATCGGCGGGGCGACGCTGATTGCGCGCCAGGTGGACGGAGTGGACAAGGCGTCGCTCCGATCGCTGGCCGACACGCTGAAGTCGCGGCTTCAGAGCGGCATCATCGTGCTGGCCGCCCCCCTTGAAGACGGCAAGGTGGCGCTCATTGCGTCGGTGACCCCGGACCTGACGAAGAAGGCCCCGGCCGGGCAGATCGTCAAGAAATTGGCGCCCATCGTGGGCGGCGGCGGGGGCGGACGGCCCGACTTCGCCGAGGCGGGCGGCAAGGACCCGGCACAGATCCCGGCCCTTCTGGCCGAAGCCCGCACCCTAGTCCGCGAGCTCCTAAGCTGACCTGAAGCTGACCTGGGGTCAGATCTTGATTCTGAGCGCAACGATCAAGATCTGACCCCAGGTCACCTCCAAGATCTGACCCCAGGTCACCTGCGCTCAGAATCAAGATCTGACCCCAGGTCACCGCACGAGGTCACCGTCCACCCCTGTTCCGCCGGTCGCGCCGGGCCGATACGTTAGAATGCGTGGTGCCCGTGCGAACGACCCTCTTCGTCCTCATGGCCCTCGGGGCGATGACCGTGCCTTCCGAGGCGCAAATCTACTCGTGGCGTGACGCCAACGGGACGCTGGTGGTGTCGAACGTGCCCCAGGCCGGCAGCCCCGCAGCCGCACGCACGTTCGAGGTGCCCGGGGCCAGGACCGTCCGGGCCACCCGCCCCGCCGCCGCGAGCACCGCGGGCCGGTTCGACGACCTGATCGAGCGGCACGCCTCCGCCCAGGGCCTGTCCCCCGAACTCGTGCGCGCCGTCATCCAGGTCGAATCCGCCTTCAACCCGGCCGCCATCTCGCCCAAGGGCGCGATGGGGCTGATGCAGCTGATGCCCGCCACCGCGCGGGACCTCGGCGTCAGCGACCCCTTTCAGCCCGACCAGAACATCCGGGGGGGCGCCCGTTACCTGCGCTGGCTGCTGGACCGCTACGACGGCAACGTCGAGCTGGCCCTGGCCGCCTACAACGCCGGCCCGGGCGCCGTGGACCGCTACGGCCAGCAGGTCCCGCCCTTCCGCGAAACCCAGTCCTACGTCGAGAAGGTGACGGGCGTGTCTGGTGCCACGTCGCCGGCCACGGGCCCGGTCATCTACAAATGGCTCGAGATCGTCGACGGCCGGCCCGTGCCCCGCTATTCGAACCAGCCGCCCGCCAGCGGGGCCTACGAAATTCTTGGCCGCCGCCGGTAGCCTCCTGCTGTTTCTGTGATATCCTTAGCGTTTTGAACCACTCGCACATCTGAGGTCCTGTACACGTGGCGAAGAGAAATCCCTCGGCGCTCAAGGCGCACCGGCAGAACATCAAGCACCGTGAGAACAACCGTCAGTACCGGTCGCAGCTGCGCACGGGCCTGAAGGCGATCCGCGCGGCCATCGACGGCGGCGACCTGGATGCGGCCCGCGCCGCGCTCAAGACCGCGCAGTCGCTCGTCGACCGGATGGCCGCCAAGGGCATCATCCACAAGAACACGGCCGGCCGCTACAAGTCGCGCCTCGGCGCCAAGCTCACGCCCCAGGCCACGGCCTAGACGCCGCCGCTCGTCCGTCTTCGCGAACGCACCGCGCTGCCCCCCAGGGCCGTGCCGGTGCGTTTGCCGTTTTCAGGCCCCTCCGCGGTTCCCTGCAGCCTGGCCCTCCTCACACCCGTCTCCCCCCGCGCGGCACGCCGCGAGCGCCGCCCCCACGGAGGCGATGCGGAGGGAGTAAGGAAGAATCTGGTGATGTGGTGACGTCGTGATGTGGTGATCGGATGTTCGATCGACGATCTCTCGATCTATCTCTTGATCTGGAGATCTATCTTTTGATCTCGTGATCGATCTTTTGATCTCGTGATCGATCTCTTGATCTGGTGACCTATCTCAGCGCCGGCTCCATGGCGCCCGTGTGCCGGCTCCTGGCGTGGCGCCGCCGGCGCACAACTCGACGACGAGGCGTTCGAGGAGGAAGCGGGGCTCGCCGCGCGACGACTTCATGTTGAGGTCGGTATCGAGCACGAGGCCCAGCCCGCGTTTGACGCGCGCCGGGGGCCGCAACTGGGTGGCCGCCCACCGGATCTGGCCGAGGATGAGGGGCGCGACCACGCCGGCCTCGAAGAGTGCGCCGAGCTCGGTCAGCGCGCGCTTCGCATCGCCGTCCTTGATCGCCATCCCGACCGCGGGCCCCTCCGAGGGCTCCTCCTGCGGCATCACGAGATCCTTCACGTGCGCCGTGGTGACCCGGCGCTCCCCCGCCGCATAGAGCACGAGCTTCTCGATCTCGGCGCGAATCCGCCCGAGGCGCAAACCCGTGGCCTCGAGAAGCAGGCTCATCGCCGCCGGCTCCATCTCCATCTCGTCGCGATCGAGCCGGGCGCGAATCCACTTCGCGGCGTCGGCGGCGGTCTCGAGGGTGCCGGAATCGACGGTGACCGCCCGCTTGCGCAGCAGCTTCACCAGCCGGCGGTTGCTGTCGAGCGGCCCGGCCACGAACACGAGCGTCGTCATCGGCTCGGGCGCCTCGAAGTACTGCTCGAGGGCTTCGGCCGGCGTCAGGGCCCTCGCCTTGGCGCGGCCCTTGACGCCCGGCAGCGCCGGCGGCGCCTCCTCGTCACGGCCCTTCTTCGGCGACAGGAGCCGCTCGGCGTCGTGCACGAGGACGACGCGGCGCGGCCCCATCATCGGCAGGGTCCGTGCCGTGCCGAGGATGTCCGAGATCATCTGATCGCGCTGCGAGGCGGACGTGGCCTCGTTGGCGTGGAACGCCTCGACATTGAACGCCTCGAGGCCCGCCTCCACGATCGTCGTGAACTCCAGGGCGAGATCATGCCGCGACTGGAGATCGTCGCCTTCGAGCAGGTAGAGCGGCCCCGTCTCCCCGCTGGCAATCGCCTTCCGCGCCTCGGCAGGTGTCACTGGGGTACCACGCTGAGACGGACAAACACGAAGGACACGAAGGACGTATGAATCAACGAAAGGACGGACACGCTCGTCGGCCGGTTCTGAGTGGTGCCACTGGCCAGACCGCGATCGGCGCCACCCCTGGTCAGCGAGAGCCCCGGAATTGACAATAGTCCTGCCTTCGTGGCCTTCGTGTCCTTCGTGTTTGTCCGTGACAGCATCAGAACGCTTCCAGGATCGCGCTGACGACGCTCCTCGCCAGGTCGGTGGAGAGGCGGTCGATCGCGGAGCGCTCCTGGTCGAGGAAGGAGGCGGCGTCGAGGCCCGCGCTCGCACTGCTGGCCAGCTCGTACTCGTCCGAGAAGGTCAGGCCGGGGTTGTCCCACAACGTGCGGCTCGTGGTGACGTCATCGAACCGCACGCTGACGGCCACCGTGAACTGGTAGCGGCTGGCCTGCTGCTGCTCGGTGAATCCGACGGGCGTGAGGGTGATGGCGAGGATGTCGCCACGCACCACGCCGTCGACGCCCGTGTCGTTCGGGACGATCGTGTACGGCCCCCGGCTCTGGAACTCGACGCGCACCTTCTCGGTGAAGGCCTGCTCCACCGTGAAGTAGGGCGTCTTGTTGCCGAACATCGGGATGCCGACGTTGCGGATGTAGGCGGGCAGGAACGAGCCACGGCCGGCCAGCGCATAGCCGCACGAGGCGCTCAGCCCCGCCCCCGCCAGCACGGCCAGCAGCTCGCGCCGCGTCCTCATGCGACCACCACGCTCACGAGCCGGCCCTTCGCGATCACGACCTTCTTCACCGTCTTGCCGTCGGTGTGCGACCGGACGCCCGGCTCGGCGAGGGCGAGCGCCTGCAGGTCCTCGTCCGACACATCGGGCGGCACGGTCACGCGGCCCCGCACCTTGCCGTTCACCTGCACGGGGATCACGATCTCCTCGGCGCGGGCGGCCGCCTCGTCGAAGACCGGCCACGAGGCGCTCGCGAGCCCGCCCACGTGCCCATAACGGGCCCACATCTCCTCGCCCATGTGCGGCGCAAACGGCGAGAGCATGATAATGAGCGCCTCGACGGCCTCGCGAGCCACCGTCGCGGCCTGCGGCGTCGCCGCCGTGCGCTGTCCCTCGGTGAAGGCGTAGAGATCGTTGACGAGCTCCATCATGGCCGAGACGGCCGTGTTCATCTGCTTGCGCGTGTCGATGTCGGTCGTCACGCGCCGGATGGTGTCGTGCGTCTTGCGGCGCAGCGCGCGCTCGGCGGCGGCAAGTGACGCCGCGTCCATCGGCCCGGCCTGCCGCGCGGCCTCGCGCCACTGCTCCGCCATGCGCCAGGCACGCGCCAGGAAGCGGAAGCTGCCCTCGAGCCCGGAGTCGGTCCACTCGACCTCCTTCTCGGGCGGCGCGACGAACATCACGTAGAGGCGCAGGGCGTCGGCGCCGAACTTCTGCAGCATCGTGTCGGGATCGACCACGTTGCCCTTCGACTTCGACATCACCTGGCCGTCCTTCAACACCATGCCCTGCGTGAGGAGGTGCGTGAAGGGCTCGGCATGCTCGACCATGCCCAGGTCGCGGAACACCCGCGCGAAGAACCGCGAGTAGATCAGGTGCAGGATGGCGTGCTCGACACCGCCCGAGTAGAAGTCGACCGGGCACCAGTACGCCGCCTTCTTCGGGTCGAACGGCAGCTGGTCGTTGTGCGCGTCGGCGAACCGGTAGAAGTACCACGACGAGTCGACGAACGTGTCCATCGTGTCGGTCTCGCGCCGCGCGGGGCCGCCGCACTTCGGGCACGTGACGTTCACGAACTCGGCCACCTGCGCGAGGGGCGATTCGCCCTTCCCGGTGAACTGCGCCATCTGCGGCAGCAGCACGGGCAGTTGATCGTCGGGGACGGGCACGACGCCGTCCGTCTCGCAGTGGATCATCGGGATCGGGGTGCCCCAGTAGCGCTGGCGCGAGATCCCCCAGTCCTTCAGGCGGAACTGGACGGTCCCCTCGCCAATCCCCCTGGCCTTCGCCTCGGCGGTGAGCCGCCGGCGCGCCTCGTCGGACCCAAGCCCGTTCCACTCGCCGGAGTTGACGAGCACGCCGTCGTTCGAGACGGCCTCCGTCATCGTGGCCACGTCCACCGGGGCGCCGCCGTCGGGCTGGACGACCACGCGGATCGGCAGGTCGTAGGCGCGGGCAAACGCGAAGTCGCGCTCATCGTGCGCGGGCACCGCCATCACGCCCCCCGTGCCGTACTCGCCGAGGACGAAGTTCGCGACCCAGATCGGCACCTGCTCGCCCGTGAAGGGGTTCACGGCATAGCGGCCCGTGAAGAAGCCTTCCTTGGCCACCTCGCCGCTGACACGCGCCGCGCGGTCCTGCAACCGGAACTTCTGCGCCTGCGCCTTCATGGCCGCGCCGTCGGGCGACTCCTCGGCGAATCGCGTCACCAGGGCATGCTCGGGCGCCAGCAGCACGAACGTGGCGCCGTAGATCGTGTCGATGCGCGTCGTGAAGACCTCGATGGCCTCCTCGGTCCCGGCGATCGGAAACCGGATCCGGGCCCCCTCCGATCGCCCGATCCAGTTGCGCTGCATCGTCAGCACCTTCTCGGGCCACTCGGTGAGCGCGTCAGCCCCCGCCAGCAGGTCGTCGGCGTAGGCGGTGATCCGGAAGAACCACTGCTCGAGGTCCTTCTGCGTGACGAGCGACCCGCAGCGCCAGCACGCGCCCTCCACGACCTGCTCGTTGGCGAGCACCGTGTTGCAGCTCGGGCACCAGTTCACCGTCGACCGGCGCCGGTACGCGAGGTTGCGCTCGACCATCCGCACGAACAGCCACTGGTTCCAGCGGTAGTAGTTCGGCAGGCAGGTAGCCAGTTCGCGGCCCCAGGCATAGCTGATGCCCAGCCGCTGCAGCTGCCCCTTCATGTGCGCGATGTTGCCGAGCGTCGAGGTCTCGGGATGGATGCCGCTCTAGATGGCGGCGTTCTCGGCCGGCAGGCCAAAGGCGTCCCATCCGAACGGGTGCAGCACGTTGAACCCCTGCAGCCGCTTCAGCCGCGAGACGACGTCGCCGATGATGTAGTTGCGGACGTGTCCCACATGCGCGTGCCCCGAGGGATACGCAAACATCTCGAGACAGTAAAACTTGGGTTTCGAGGGGTCTTCAGTGACTTCAAACGCCTGAGTATCGGCCCAGTGCTTCTGCCACTTCTTATCTAAGTCTTGAGGATGATATTCAGCCACGGTGATTCTTCGATTTTAACGCAACCACGAAGCGCACGAAGGTCTTCTTCGCGTCCTTCGTGGTCGGCCTAGCCGCAGGCCGCAATCACCGCATCGAGGCTGTCCGACAGCGCCTTTAGGTCGTAGCCGCCTTCGGTGACCAGGACCACCCGGCCCTCGCACACCTCTTCGGCCACCTGCCGGAGGGCCGTGGTCAGGCGGGCAAAACCCGCCGTCGTCATGCGGAGTTGACCGAGCGGATCCTGCTCGTGGGCATCGAAGCCGGCCGAGATCATCAACAGCTCCGGCCTGAACTCGCGCAGACGAGGCAGCGCCTGTTCCGCGTAAGTCCGTTCAATCACATCGTCGCGATCGCCCATGGTCAGCGGAAGGTTGAGGGTGAAGCCCTGGCCGGCGCC
>JAUXWO010000043.1 GCA_030680175.1 Vicinamibacterales bacterium | reverse complement strand
CGGCCATGATCCTGATCGACGAGGCCACGCTCGTCCTCCCGGACCGGGAAGTCCACGGCGCCGCGCTCGTCATCGAAGGCGGCGTCATCACGGGCCTGCTGCCCGCCGGTGCCCCCCGTCCCGCCTTTGCCACGCGTCTGGCGTATCCCGGGCACCGGCTGCTCCCGGGGTTCATCGACGTGCACGTGCACGGCGTCGAAGGCGTGGACGTCCTCGATACCGCGGAGGCCGTCGCGATCATCGCCGCCCGCCTGCCGCGCTTCGGGGTCACCGGCTTCTGCCCGACCACCGTCGCGTGCGCGCCGGACGCGCTCGCGAAGGTGCTCGGCGGCGTGGCGGCCGCGCGCGCCGAGCCGTCGCCGTCGAGCGCCCGGGTGCTCCCGGCCCATCTCGAGAGCAACTTCCTCAACCCCGCGTACCACGGCGCGCAGCCCGCGTCGTGTCTGCGCCTGCCCGACGACACCCCCGTCGCCTCCGGGGCCTCGACGTACTCGGGCCGTGACGTGTTGCGCGTGATCGCGGGGCATCGTGCCGAAGTCGGCATCGTGACGCTGGCGCCCGAGATCGAGGGCGGACTCGAACTCGTGCGCGAGTTGAGTGCGGCGGGCCACCGCGTCTCGCTCGGGCATTCGGGGGCGACCTACGAGCAGGCCATGACGGCCATCGAGGCCGGCGCGCGTCATGCGACGCACCTGTTCAACCGCATGCCCCCGCTCGGCCATCGCGCCCCGGGCCTCGCCGGCGCCGTGCTGGCCTCGTCGCGCGTGACGGCCGAGATCATCTGTGACGGGCACCACGTGCACCCGGCCATGGTGCGCCTCGCCCTCGACGCGAAGCGGTCGGGCGGCCTGATGGCGATCACCGACGGCACCGCGGGCGCCGGCCTGCCCGTCGGCGCCCGCGCGCAGCTGGGCGGACGGACGATCGTGGTCACCGAGCGCGCGGCCGAGCTCGAGGACGGCACCTTCGCCGGCAGTGTGCTGACGATGGACGGCGCGCTCAGGATGCTGGTGCAGCAGGTGGGGTTGTCGGTGGTCGAGGCGGCCAGGATGTGCGCCACGACCCCGGCGGATGCGCTGGGGTTCACCGGCCACGGCCGCATCACGCGCGGGTCCATCGCCGATCTCGTCGTGCTCGACGCCCGCCTCCGGGTCCGCCAGACCTTCGTGGCCGGCCATCCCTGTCTGGAACACTGAGGCCCACGCGGTCGTCTGTGGTACCGATAGGCACCCGAGGCGCCGTGGGCCCCCGAGGACTTCCGATGGACCGAAACATGACCCGCCCTGTCGTCCTGCTTGCGGTGGCCCTGATGGGGCCGGCCTGCACGATCAACCTCAACACCGAGGGGGTGACGGCGGTCGAAACGCATCGCTTCACGGTCACCGGGGACGCGCATCTCTCGCTCGAGACCTTCGCGGGCGCCATCGAGGTGCACTCCTGGGACCGGCCCGAGATCGAGGTGGAAGTCGAGAAGCGCGCGATGGATCAGTCGCTGGTCGACGAGATGAAGGTCGTGACCACCGACGAGGGCGGGCGCGTGACGCTCACGGTGACGGGTCCCTCGCGGTCGATGGGCGGCGTCACGGTCGGCGTCAACATCTCGCCGCGCGCGCGGCTGCGCGTGGCGATGCCGCGCCGGGCCACACTCAACGTCTACAGCCGTGACGGGTCGCTCGCCATCGAGGACATCGACGGCGCGGTGACGCTCAAGACCGACGACGGCTCGATCCGCGGGATGCGGCTGTCCGGGGACCTGCACATGCGGACCGCCGATGGGTCCATTCGGGTCGAGAAGGTGAACGGACGCCTCGACCTCGAGACCGGCGACGGCAGCGTCACCCTCGACGGGACCCTGACGGCGCTGCGGGCGAAGACCGACGACGGCTCGGTGCGCGTCTCGCTGGATGCGGGGAGCCGGGTCGAGACCGACTGGGACGTGGAGACCGGCGACGGCAGCGTCGTGCTGCGCCTGCCCGCCGAGCTCGACGCCGAACTCGATGCCAGCACGGGCGATGGCGGTGTACGGAGCACACACCCGGGCGTGCGTCTCGGCGAGGACGGGCGGCGGTCGAACAGCGCGCGGGTGACGATCGGCCAGGGCGGCCGCACCATCAGAGTGCGGACGGGCGACGGATCGATCAGGATCGAGAGCTAGTGGCGTGTATCCACTGAAGTGGTACTACCAGGCCCTCTGCGCGAACGCGATACTGAGGGCCGCCCAACGGGCGGCCCGGTAGTGAATTGTCGAAGACACTCCACTAGTCGAGAGCGAGCGGCGTGTCCGGCTGAAACGTGAAGGGGCCACTCCAGACGAGCGGCCCGGACATCGGGACCGATCAGTCAGTCGGACGCGTCAGGAATGGCCGGGCCGCGCCACTGGTGTCCCGCCCCTGCCGTGGCGACGGGTGTGCGTAGTCGGTGGGGTCGGCGGTGTCGGCGGCCCGAAACGCGTCCCGCCGTTCGCGGCACTTGCTGCAGCGCCCGCAGTGTCGCGGCGCGCCGGCGTCGACACCGTCGACCGGCTGCATGCACGACAGCGTCAACGCAAACGGCACCCCGAGCGCGGTCCCGCGCCGGATCACCTCCATCTTGTGCATCGAGACAAACGGCGTGACGACCTCGAGCGGTGTGTCGAGGCCGAGCGTGAGCGCGCGGCTCATCGCCTCGAAGAAGGCGGGCGTGGCGTCGGGGAAGGGGTTGCCGGAGAGCGGCCCGAGCGCCACGCGCCTCAGCTGGCGTTCCGCGCAGAAGACGCCGGCTTTGGCCAGCAGCACCACGTTGCGACCGGCGAGGTACACCGCCTTGTCCGGCGTGTCGTACGCGGGCGGCCGCCCCTGGATCGCCCAGTGGGTGGGTGCGTACACATCCCGCATGTTGAACTCGAGCCGCGCGAGCGGCGCCACGCGCCCCTCGAAGCGCCGCCAGGCGAGCAACCGCGTGAGCATCGCGAGTTCAGCCGCCTCCCAGGCGAGCCCGACGCTGACGTAAACCGGATGCACGCGGCCACGCTCCGCCTCGTGGGCCAGGAGCACGGCGCTGTCGAGCCCACCCGAAAGCAGGACGGCGGAGTCGGTGGTCACGGGTATCATTATCGCTATTCGCTATTCGCCGTTCGCCGTTCGCCGTTCGCCGTTCGCCGTTCGCCGTTCGCCGTTCGCCGAGAGCCGAAAGCCGTTCGCCGTTCGCTGAGAGCTTTCCACCGTCCACCGTCCACCGTCCACCGACATGCTCCTCGTATTTGACCTCGACGGCACCCTGATCGACTCGGCCGAGGACCTTGCCGCGTCCGCGAGTGAGCTTGCGACGAGTCTGGGCGGGCGGTCGCTCGACGTGGCGGAGGTGGTCGGGATGGTGGGGGAGGGCGCGGCGCTGCTCGTGCGCCGGGCGCTCACGGCGGCGGGGGTCGCCCCGGACGCGCCAGACGCCCTCGCGCGCTTCCTCGCGATCTACGATCGGCGACTGCTCGACCGGACACGTCCGTATGACGGCATCCCGGACGTGCTGGCCGAGCTGGCGCCCATGGCGTCGATGGCGGTGCTGACGAACAAGCCGCTGGCGCCGTCGCGTCGTATCCTCGAGGGGCTCGGCCTCGCGGGCTACTTCCCGCACGTGATCGGCGGTGATGGACCCTTCCCGCGCAAGCCCGATCCGGCGGGCCTTCGTGCGCTGGCCGCCCTCGCGGCAGGGCAGCCGGTGTTGCTCGTTGGCGACTCCCCCGTGGATGCCGCCACCGCGGCCGCCGCCCCGGCGGCGTTCGCCCTGGCGTCGTACGGGTTCGGCGTCGCCCGCTTCACCACCCCTCCCGATACCCCCTTCGTCCTCACCCTCCCCTCCGATCTCCCCCCCATCGTCGATCGCCTCGCCCGCGCGTCCGGGCTCTGACAGGGGTCAGACCCCGGGGGCAGGCCCCTGTCAGCCAAATAAGTTATTTTCGTGCTTGTATATTTGTATTTTGATGAATCAAAATACAAACCATGTGCCACGAGAACTCACTGGCGACGCTGCGTAGTTGGGCGGCGGGCGGGCTGGCGCTCGCGCTGCTCGGTGCACCCGCGGCGGCGGCGCAGTCGACGGCGACGCTGACGGGGCGGGTGGTCGACGAGCAGGGGGGCGCGCTCGTGGGCGCGTCGGTGTCGCTCTCGCAGCCGGTCACCGGCGTCGACCTGTTCGTCGTGACCGGTCCCGATGCGACGTATCGCTTCACGAACATCCCGCCCCAGGCCTACCGGCTCCGCGTCACGCTGGCCGGCTTCGCCCCGGCCGAGCAGCACGTGGACCTTCGCACCAGCGTGCCGGTCGAAGCGCACGTCACCCTCGGCCTCGCCTCGCAGTCCGACACCGTGGTCGTCTCCGCACGGGCGCCGGGGCAGCTCGTCGATCCCACGGCCACGGGCAGCCGGGCCGCCATCGGCCAGGCCGTGATCGATCGCATGCCGAGTGCGACGGGGAGCCGCGGGCTGGAAGCCGTGGTCGTGAGCTTTCCCGGATTCGCGCAGAACGCCAACGGCGCCATCCACCCGCGCGGCGCGCACAACCAGATGACGTTCGTCGTCGATGGCCTGGCGATCAGCGATCAGCTGACCGGCGCGTTCGCCAATGCGCTCGACACGAGCATGGTGGAAGCGGTGGAGCTCATGACGGGCAACATCCCGGCGGAGTTCGGCGCCAAGATCAGCGGCGTGGCGCTCGTGACGACGCGCAGCGGCGTCGGCACGCGGCGCGCCTTCGTTGGCGACACGTCGGTGCGCGCCGGGCAGTTCGACACGCAGCAGACGGCCACGCGCCTCGGCGGCGAGCGCGGGCGGCTCGGGTACTTCGGCGCGCTGACGGGCATGCGCACGGATCGCTTCCTCGACCAGGTCTCGCGCGACAACCTCCACAACGCGGGCGGCTTCTGGCGCGCGTTCGGCCGCGTGGATGGCCGGTTCGGAGATCGCGACCTCGTGCGCGCGTACGTGATGGGCGGCCGCTCCGGATTCGAGCTGGCCAACCTCCGGTCGCAGCAGGCGGCGGGGCAGGACCAGCGGCAGTCGCTCGCCGACTGGTCGGCGTGGGCCGCGCACCTGCGCACGATCGGCGATCGCGCCACGCTCGAGTCGACGGCGGCGTACCGGACGTCCACGGCGACGCTCAGCCCGAGTGCGGGCGACACGCCGGTGACGGCGTCACAGGACCGGCGCCTGACGACCGTGACGCTGGCGACCCGCTACACGCGCGTCAGTGGACGCCACACGCTCCGCGCCGGCGGCGATCTCCAGCGCTTCCCGGTGCGCGAGCGCTTCACGCTCGGGCTCACGAGCCCCCACCTGAACGACCCGGCGTCGCCGGGCTTCAACCCGGCGCTCGCCGCGCATGACCTGACGCGCGGCGGGGTGCGCTTCGCGTTCGAGGACGCGCGCACGGGGACCATGGCCAGCGCGTTCGTGCAGGATCAGGTGCGGTGGGGCGGGCTGAGCGCGAGCCTCGGCCTGCGGTTCGATGACTACCGCTTCCTCGTGACGGGCCGCCAGTGGCAGCCGCGCGCCGGCCTCGCGTGGACGGTCGCGGACGGACGCACCGTGCTGCGTGCCTCGTACAACCGCACGTACCAGACGCCGCCCAACGAAAACCTGCTCCTGTCGGGGTCTGCGGCCGCCGCGCGCCTCGCGCCGGAGAGCGTGCGCCGCGCCCTCGGCGACAGCCACGCGCCGATTCAGCCCGAGCGGCAGCACGTGTTCGAAGCGGGCGTGCAGCAGGCGATCGCCGGCCGCGTGAGCCTCGACATCGCCGTGTACCACAAGCGCGCGCGCGATCAGCAGGACAACAACAACTTCTTCGACACCGGCATCATCTTCCCGACCACGCTGCAGGCGCTCGAGGCGACGGGCGCCGAGGCGCGGCTCACCGTGCCGGCAATGCGCGGCGTGTCGGGCACGCTCAGCCTGACGGCCTCGCGCGCCGTGTCGACGCCGCCGTTCACGGGGGGGCTGTTCCTCGGGCAGGACGCCGTGGATCTGCTGTCGGCCGGTCCCTTCCGCATCGACCACGACCAGGCGCTGAGCGTGCATGGCACGGTCTCGTACACGACGCCGCTCGGGCCGTGGCTCGGCGCCTCGGTGCGCTACGACAGCGGGCTCGTGGCGAACCCCTCCGACCCCGGGGAGGTCGCGGCGGACCCGGACTTCTTCGACCTGCTGCCGTACGTGAACCTGACGTCCGGGGTGCCGCGCGTGCGCCCGCGCACGGTGATCGACCTCGTCGCCGGCTACGAGGCGCGGCGGGACGGGCGGCGGGTGTGGAGCCTCCGCGCGCAGGTGAACAACGTCACCAACCGCACGGCGCTCTTCAACTTTCAGTCGGTGTTCGTGGGGACGCGTCTCGTGGCGCCGCGCACGGCCAGCGTCGAGGCCGGCTACCACTGGTAGGCCAGCGGCGGACGCGGCCCGCCGCGCGCTACGGCTGATCGACGAGCAGCTTCGAGGCCGCGCGCGCCCCGATCGTGATGCGCTGATCGTCGCGGCCCTTGATCCGCACGCTGTCCGACACCTCGTCGCGCGCCTCGACCTCGATCGGCTCCCCGGGCTTCAGGTGATGGCTCTCGATGAAGCGGAGAAACGCCGCATCCTGATCGGTGACGCGCGTCACGACCAGCGGCGTGTGGAGCGGGCAGGTGAGCAGCGTCGCGAGCTCGCGATGCTTGATGGTGCCCTCAGGCCCCGGGATCGGGTCGCCGTGCGGGTCCACTTCCGGGTAGCCCAGCATCTCGTCCATGCGCTCGATCAACCGGTCCGAGACGACGTGCTCGAGCTGCTCGGCTTCGTCGTGCACCTCGTCCCAGCGCAGCCCCATCACCTGCACCAGGAAGAGCTCGACCAGGCGGTGGCGTCGCAGCACGAGGGCGGCGAGCTTCTCGCCGGACGCGGTCAGCCGCACGCCGTTGTACGGCTCGTACTCGACGAGGCCGGACTCCGCCAACGCCTTCACCATCGTGGTGGCCGTGCCGGGCGCGATGCTCAGGGCCGAGGCGAGCTGGCCCATCGGCAGCAGCCGCTGCCCCTCGGGCAGCACGCTCTCGCCCAGGTAGATCGCCTTCAGGTAGTTTTCGACAGTGCTCGAGGGAAGCATTGGATACAGAAGATGTTAGCAGAATTTATCTCCGGAGGGCCTTGACGTTTTCAGTCGACTTGTTATAAATTTTGAGTCATCAAAATAAACCGTCTCACGCAAGTGACACGCCGATTGAACCCACCCGTGGACACGACCCTCCTCATCCTTGTCGCCGCGATCCCGCTCGCCTGGGCAGCCTACCGCTGGCACCAGCGACAGACGCACGTGCGCTCGCGGCGCGACCTCGAGGACGCGCTCAAGCACCTGTTCGAGCAGGAGTACCGCGGCCGCCGTGCCTCCCTGTCCTCGCTCGCCGGCGTCCTCCGCCTCGGCGGCCACGCCGTCGTCACCCTCGCCGGGCGCATGCAGGCGCAGGGCCTCGTCGTCGCGCACGGGCAGGAGTTCACGCTGACGCCGGAGGGCGAGACGCTCGCGCTGCAGATCGTGCGCGCGCATCGCCTCCTCGAGCGCTACTTCGCCGACGAAGCGCGCCTGCCGCTCGGGCAGGTGCATGCCGAGGCCGAGCGCCGCGAACACGGGCTCACCCCGGAAGACGTCGATCGGCTGTCGGCCGCCCTCGGTCATCCTGTCGTCGACCCGCATGGGGATCCGATTCCCACGCGTGACGGGGTGCTCGCGCCGCCGAGCGGCACGCCCGCCACGGCGTGGCCGGCCCACACGCTCGGCCGCATCGTGCACCTCGAGGACGAGCCCGAAATCTCCTTCGCCCAGATCGTGGCCGAGGGCCTGCGCCTCGGGCAGCGCGTGCGCATTGTCGCGTCGACGCCGGAGCGGCTGGTGCTGAGCGACGGCGAGCACGAGTTCCGGCTCGCCCCGGCGGTGGCCGCCAACGTCTTTCTCGCCCCGGACACCGGCCTCGAGGCCGAGGCCGGCCTGCGCCGCCTCTCGGATCTGCCGACGGGCGAGCGCGCGGAGGTCGTGGGCCTCGACGAGAGTTGCCAGGGCTTCAGCCGCCGCCGGCTGATGGATCTGGGCTTCACGGCGGGCGCGCGGACGCGGCCGTTCCTCGAGACCTTCGCCAGCGACCCGCGCGCGTATGAAGTGCGTGGGACGCTCATCGCGCTGCGCCGTGACCTGGCGGCGCAGGTGCTCGTCCGGCCGATGGCGGCCGACACCCCACCCGCGGCGAAAGGCGCCGCCTCCAGATGACCGCTCACAATTGCGACACCTGCGTCGTCCATGCCGAACTCGAGCGGATGGGCCTCTCGCTCGACCGCTTCGACCGTGTCGTGGCGCTCGCCGGCAACCCCAACACCGGCAAGTCGACGCTGTTCAACGCGCTGACCGGCCTGCGGCAGCACACCGGCAACTGGCCCGGCAAGACCGTCACGCGCGCCGAGGGCGGCTTCGAGTTCAACACGGTGCGCTACAAGCTCGTGGACCTGCCGGGGACGTACTCGCTGCTGTCGGCGTCGCACGACGAGGAGATCGCGCGCGATTTCCTGCTGTTCGGCCGGCCCGACGCGACGATCGTGGTGGCCGATGCGACCGCGCTCGAGCGCAATCTCAACCTCGTGCTCCAGGTCCTCGAGATCACCGACCGCGTCGTGGTCGCCGTGAACCTGCTGGACGAGGCCCGGCGCAAGGGCATCGACGTGGACCTGCGCAGCCTCTCCCGCGACCTCGGGGTGCCGGCGGTCGGGCTGGTCGCCCGCACGGGCGAGGGCCTGCACGGACTGCTCGAGGCGATCGACGGCGTCACGTCCGGCGCGGTCGCGACCACGCCGCTGCGCGTGACGGGCACCCCGGAGTTCCAGCACGCCGTCAGCGAACTCGTGCCGCTCATCGAGGAGGCCGTGCCCGGCGTGCCGAACGCGCGCTGGATTGCGATCCGCCTCCTCGATGGCGACGCGCAGGTGGAAGAGGCGCTGCGCTCCGGCCGCCTCGCGGACGTGGTGGAGTCGCAGACGCAGGGACCGGGCCGCTTCTCGCGCAAGATCGCGCTCGCGGGGGCGCAATGAGCGTGGCGACGCCCGCCGCCGACGCCGCCATCGCCCGCGCCGCTTCGCTGCGCGACACCCTCGCGGTGAGCTTCCGCGACGAAGCGGTGCGCTCGATCTACGCCGAGGCCACGCGCATCGCGGACCGCGCCGCGCACCAGGCCGGCGACCGCCGCTACGACTTCGATCAGCGGATCGACCGCATCGTCACATCCCCGGTATTCGGGCTGCCGCTGATGGCCGCGCTGCTGGCCGTGGTCTTCTGGATCACGATCGTCGGGTCGAACACGCCCGGGGTGTGGCTGGCGTCGGGCCTCTTCTGGATCGAGGACCAGGGCGCCGCGCTCTTCACCGCGCTCGGCCTCCCCTGGTGGGCCACCGGCTTCGTCTGGCACGGCGTCTACAAGGGCCTGGCCTGGGTGATCAGCGTGATGCTGCCGCCGATGGCGATCTTCTTCCCGCTGTTCACCATGCTCGAGGACCTCGGCTACCTGCCGCGTGTCGCCTTCAACCTCGACTTCCTGTTCCGCCGCGCGGGCGCGCACGGCAAGCAGGCGCTGACGATGGCGATGGGGTTCGGGTGCAATGCGGCGGGGGTGATCGCCACGCGCGTGATCGACTCACCCCGTGAGCGGCTCATCGCGATCCTCACGAACAACTTCGTCCCGTGCAACGGCCGCTACCCCACGCTGATCATGCTGGCCACGATCTTCGTCGCCGCGCAGTTCCCGCCCGCGCTCGCGTCGGCCGCGGCGGCAGGCGCGGTGATGGCGGTGGTCGCGCTCGGCGTCGTCTTCACGCTCGCCGTGTCGTGGGCCCTGTCGCGGACCGTGCTGCGCGGCGAGGCGTCGGCGTTCACGCTGGAGCTGCCGCCGTACCGTCGTCCCGGCGTCCTCCGCATCCTCTACACGTCGCTGATCGACCGGACGCTCTTCGTCCTGTGGCGCGCGTGCCTGACGGCGGCGCCCGCCGGCGCCGTGATCTGGATCCTCGGCAACATCTCGGCCGGGGGCGCGACGCTCGACCAGCACATCGCCGGATTCCTGCAGCCGTTCGGCCACCTCCTCGGACTCGACGGCGTCATCCTGCTCGCCTACATCATCGCGATCCCCGCCAACGAGATCGTCGTGCCGACGATGCTGATGGTGTACATGGGCACGGGCCAGATGACCGACGTCACCTCGTTCGAGGATCTGCGTCGCCTCCTCGTGGACGGGCACGGGTGGACGATGCTGACGGCGGTGAACCTGATGCTCTTCGCCCTGCTGCACAATCCATGCGGCACGACCATCCTGACGATCTACAAGGAGACGCTCAGCGCGAAGTGGGCGGCGGTCAGCGCCCTGCTGCCCCTGGCACTCGGGTTCCTCGTCACGTTTTTCGTGGCGGCGATCTGGCGGCTGTTCCTGTAGGCTGGCGGGGTGGAGCCCGCGCCGCTCGCCCGTGCCTTCGACACGCCCGACGCCAAACGGCGTCATGTCCGTCGCCTCTTCACGACCATCGCCGATCGCTATGACCTGATCACGCGGCTGCTGTCGTACGGGCAGGACCGGCGCTGGAAGCGCACGCTCGTGGATCGCGCCGCGCCGCTCGAGGGCGCGCGCGTGCTCGACCTGGCAACGGGCACGGGCGACCTCGCGTATCTCGCCGCCGCGCACGGCGCCCGCGTGACCGGACTCGATCTCGTGCCGCGCATGATCACGCTGGCGCGGGCGAAGGCCACGCCGGCGTCCGGCGCCCGGCCGGCGTTCCTGGCGGGCGACATGATGGCGCTCCCGTTCGAGGACGGCGCCTTCGATGTGGTCACGACGGGGTACGGCCTGCGAAACGTGCCGGCGCTGGACGCGGCCTGCGCCGAGATCGCGCGGGTGCTCCGTCCAGGCGGCCGGCTCCTGTCGCTGGACTTCAATCGTCCCGACTCGCGGGTGATTCGCGCGGCCTACCTCGCCTACCTCGACGTCACCGGCGGCGTGCTCGGCTGGGCGCTGCATGGCGATCCCGACACGTATCGCTACATCCCGGCGTCGCTGCGCCGCTACCCCGGCGCCGAGGACGTCGCCTCGATCCTGCGCGCCAACGGCTTCGCCGAGGTCGAGATCACGCCGCTGCTGGGCGGGTTGATGTCGCTGCACGTCGGAGTCACGTCAGTGCGCCGTTCGTAGTTCGCTGTTCGCCGTTCGCCGTTCGCCGTTCGCCGTTCGCTGTTCGCCGTTCGCTGTTCGCTACTTGCGCTGGATGTTCGCTGAGGCTGCCAGATCGAAGATCAGTAGATCCAAGATCGCGAGATTCTCAGATCGTCACATCCCCGATCGTCAGCTCACCAGATCTAAGATCACCAGATTCTATTGTTCCCCTCCCTCTCGGCCGAGAACAGGGAGTGCAGGGCGTGGCTGCGCACGGCGGGCGTGCGCAGCTCCGTGCAGAACCGTGCAGCAGCATCATGGCGCTCGTTGATTCCCTCCTCACCGCCATCGTCCGTGCCGACGGCGACGCGCTCGTCATGCACGTCGGCGAACGGCCCTACGTCGTGGCGTCCGACCGGCCGCTGGAGCTGTCGACCCATGCCCTGAATCTCGGCGCCATGGAGGGCATGATCGGCCAGCTGCTGCCGGCCGACACACAGCGCGCGCTCCAGGAGTTCGGGGCGATCGAACACGAACTCGAGGGCGTGCCGGCCATGGGCGGCGACCGGTTCACGGTCGTGGCGGCGCGCGGCGGCAACGACATCTGGATCGAGATCCGGCGCCACCGGCGGATGAAGCCCGTCAGGTCCGAGGGGGCCGTCAGGTCCGTCAGGTCCGAGGGGGCCGAGGTGCCCCAGGCGGCCGAGGTGCCGCAGGTGGCCGACCTGCCCGAGTTGCCCGAAGTGGCCGAGGTGGCCGAAGTGGCCGAAGTGGCCGAGGTGCCCCAGGTGGCCGACCTGCCCCAGGTGGCCGACCTGCCCGAGCTGCCCGAAGTGGCCGAGCTGCCCGAGATGGCCGACCTCCCCGAGGTGGCCGAGGTAGCCGACCTCCCCGAGGTTGCCGCGCTGCTCGACGTGCCCGAGGTGGCCAACGTGCCGGAGATGGCCGAGGTCCTCGAGGTGCCCGAGATGCTCGAGGTGCCCGAGGTGACCGAGATGGCCGAGATGGCCGCCGCGCTCGAGATGGCTGCCGCGCTGGAGATGGCCGCGGAGCTCGAGACGGCTGCGGTGCCCGAGACGGCTGCGGTGGCCGAGGTGCTCGAGGTTGCCGAGGTGCTCGACGTGCCCCAGGCGCCCGTGGTGCCTGAGGTTGCCGCGGCGCCCGTGGCGCCCGTGGCGCCCGCGGCAGCCGACGTGCCCGCGGCGCTCGACGTGCCCGAGGCGGCCGAGATCCCCGAGGTGGCTGAGGCGCCGCGCGACTACTTTGCGCCGCCGACGGTGGTGCCGATCCGTGCCGTGGCGCGGCCGGACGCCGGACCGCGGCTCACGTCGCGCCCCGGAGGACTCGAGCGCCTGCTGCGGCTGACGGCCACGCGCGGCGCCACCGCGCTCTATCTCACGTCGCAGTCCCCGCCGGCGCTCCGCGTGGATGGCGAAGTCCTTCTGCTGGCGGGCGAGCCGGTGCTGACGAGCGACGATGTGGAAGCGGCGGTGCTGGAGATCCTGCCGGAGGGATCGTCGGACGGGGTGCGGCGCGGGGTGATCACCGAGTGGATCGTGGACCTCGCGGACATCGGCCGGCTGCGCTGCACGACCTTCCGCGACCATCGCGGGCCGGGGGTGCTGCTGCGGATGATCTCGGCGCGCGCGGCGTCGGCCGAGCAGCTGGGGCTCTCACGCGAGATCCAGGCGCTGGCCACCGAACCCGAAGGGCTCGTCCTCGTGTCGGGACCGCGCGGCAGCGGCAAGTCCACGCTGGTGGCGGCGATGGTCGATCTCGTCAATCGCCAGCGCGCCGACTACGTGATCACGCTCGAGCGCCAGATTCGCCTGGTGCACGAGCACCGGCACTCGCTCATCAGCCAGCGCGAAGTCCGCGGGCACGGCGACGAGGTGGTGGCGGCGGCGCGCGCGGCGCTGCGCGAGAACCCGGACGTGCTGGTCATCGAGGACCTGCGGTCCCCCGACGTCCTGCAGGTCGCACTCGACGCGGCTGGATCCGGGCTGCTGGTCGTGGTGTCGGTGACGGCGAGCGCCACGACCGCCGCGATCGAGCGGCTGGTGGACATGGTGGCGGTCGAGCGCCGTGGGTCGGTGCAGGCGGCGCTGGCCGAGACACTGCGAGGCGCGGTGTCGCAGGTGCTCCTGCGCAAGACCGGCGGCGGCCGGCTGGCCGCGCGTGAGTTGCTGCTCAGCACGTCGGCCGTCGCGGGCCTCCTGGCGGAAGGGCAGATCGCGCAGCTCCCCCGCGCGATCGACAGCGGCCGCAAGCACGGGATGGTGCCGCTCAACGACGCCCTCGTCGCCTTTGTCCAGAGCGGTGCGGTCGATGTCCGCGAGGCCTACCGCAAGGCCGCCGATCGGACGGGCCTGCTGGCGCAGCTCAAGCGCGAGGGCATCGACACCAGCTTCGTCGAACGCCTCGCCTAGTTGAGCGCCTCGCCTGGTCGACGGCGAGGCGAGGCGAGGCGATTGCAGATTGCAGATTGCAGATTGCAGATTGCAGATTGCAGATTGCAGATTGCAGATTGCAGATTGCGAAGAGGCCGAAAGCCGAAAGCCGATCGCTGACCGCAGATCGCCGACAGCCGACAGCTCGCGCCCGCCCGCCGGCCGCAAGAGTGCTAGCATCTTCATGGTTTTTCTGGAGGACCCCTTTATGACCCGTGTGCTGATGACGACCTGTGCGTTCCTGCTCGTGGCGGCCCTGCCCGCGTCCGCGCAGTCGCGCGCCATTGCCGAAGTGCTCGAGCGATCCGCCGCGGGATCGTTCCGCAACCTCACCGAGTCCGCCGAGAAGATGCCCGAAGCCGAGTACGGCTTCCAGGCGACGAAGGAGACGCGGACGTTCGCCGCGTTCGTGGGCCACACGATCAACTCGGCCTACAACAACTGCTCCCGCGCCAAGGGCGAGGCGAATCCGAACACCGCCAACCTGGAGCAGGAGACCTCGAAGGCGGCCCTCGTCGCGGCGGCCAGGGCCGTGCAGGCGTACTGCGGCGCGGTCTATGCCGCGCAGAATGACCAGACGCTGACCGAGATGGTGGCGGCGGGGCAGAACCAGGCGCCGCGCGTGCAGTTGCTGACGAACATCATCGCCCACAACAACAACGAGTACGGCCAGAAGGTCATCCTGATGCGCCTGCGCGGGGTGGTGCCGCCGACGACCGAGCGCGCGCAGGCGCCGCGCCCCGGCCTCAACGACTGAGCGGTTCTACGACCAGAGGCTGCGGGCTGCCGGTTCGGCGGCCCGCAGTCTCGCGGATGAGCCGAGGCGCTGGCAGGACCTCTTCAGTCGATACACGCCATTAGTGGAGTGTATCGACCATTTGTTCCCAGTCCGAACTGCCGATCGGACAGGGATTCCGGGCCGTTCCTACGGAACGGCCCCTTTCGATATCGACCATACACTCCATTAGGCGAGCCACGGCACGAGCGCCGTCATCAGCGCCTGCACCACGTCGTCTTCCGTGAGGGCGTCGAGGGCGATGCCGGGGCGCAGGGGCTGCTCGGTCTGCAGGGTGCGGCTGCCGCGGCCGCGGGTTGTCCGGATGACGACCTGCGGCCGGTCGGCCTCGACATCGAGCGCGAGTTCGAGCACGTCCTCGCGATGCCGATCCGGCACGAGACGCACGCCGCCCTGCGGCGTCATCACCTCGAACGGCAGGCCTTCGGCCTTCAGCGCCGACGCGAAGGCGCGGAAGACGGGGATCGCCTGCTCGGTCAGGAACGTGTCGTAGGCCCGCCGCGCCGCCTCGCGCTCCGCGCGGTGTTCGGCCGCCTCGCGGCGGGCCGCCTCGATGGCGCGCAGGAGATCTCGGCGGAGCAGGGCGACGTCAGGCATCCCGTCATTGTACGGCATGTCACCGGATGGTCCCCGTGGCCCGCAGTCCCGCGATCGCCTCCGTCGTGTAGCCGAGTTCGCCGAGGACCGCCTCGGTGTGCTGTCCCAGGGTGGGCGGCGCCGTCCGCACCGCGCCGGGCGTGGCCGAGAGCTTGACCGGCACTCCGGTGACGCGCACCTCGCCGATCGTCGGGTGCGGCAGCGCCACCACCATCTCGCGGTCCGCGATCTGCGGGTCGCCGAACACCTCCGCGATGTCCCGGACCGACCCGCACGGGACGCCCGCCGGCGTGAGCACGTCGATCCAGGCCTGACGCGACCGCCGGCCGAACACCCCGTCGAGCACCGGCTTCAAGGCGTCGTAGTGCGCGACGCGGTCGCGGTTGGTGGCAAACCGGGGATCGTCGGCCAGGGCCGCCATCCCCGCCACCTCGCAGAAGCGCCGCCAGATGGCATCGTTCCCCACCGCGACGACCAGATCGCCATCGGCCGTGGGGAAGGCTTCGTACGGCACGATCGTCGGGTGCCGGTTGCCGAGGCGCGTGGGCGCCTGGCCCGTCGCGAAGTAGATCGCGGCCTGGTAGGTGAGGAGCGACGCCGTGGCGTCGAGCATCCCGACGTCCACGATCTGGCCGCGGCCCGTCCGCTCGCGCGCGATGATCGCCGCCATCACCCCCTGCGCGGCCCACAGGCCGGAGACGATGTCGGCGATGGCGACGCCGAGGCGGAAGGGCGGCCCCGACTGATCGCCGGTCACGCTCATCAGGCCGCCCTCGGCCTGCATCACCGCGTCGTAGCCCGGCTCCTCGCGG
The DNA here is from genome assembly GCA_030680175.1 of Vicinamibacterales bacterium. Lineage (GTDB taxonomy): Bacteria > Acidobacteriota > Vicinamibacteria > Vicinamibacterales > UBA2999 > JAUXWO01. The sequence continues at coordinate 20,306 of JAUXWO010000043.1, read as the reverse complement.
CGCGGGCCCGTCTGGCCGAAGCCGGAGATGGCGCAGTAGATCAGCCGCGGGTGGCGGTCGCACAGCGTCGCCGCGTCGTACCCCAGATCCGCCAGCGTGCCGGGGCGGAAGTTCTCGACGAGCACGTCGGCGCGCGCGATGAGCTGATCGAGGATCGCGCGGCCCTCCGCGGTCTTGAAGTCGAGCGTGACGCTTTCCTTGTTGCGGTTGACGCTCAGGAAGTAGGCGCTCTCGCTCCCGAGAAACGGCGGCCCCCAGCCCCGCGTGTCGTCGCCCCGCGACGGGTGCTCGACCTTGATGACGCGCGCGCCGAGGTCCGCGAGCGTCATCGTGCAGTAGGGACCCGACAGCACGCGCGTGAGGTCGAGGACGGTGAGGCCCGCGAGCGGGCCGGTGGGGGGGATCATTCGCTGTTCGCCGTTCGCGGTTCGCCGTTCGCTATTCGCCGTTCGCTATTCGCCGTTCGCCGTTCGCCGTTCGCCGTTCGCCGTTCGCCGAGAGCCGAGAGCTGTCCACCGTCCACCGTCCACCTACTCGCTCTCCGCCAGTAGGGTCGCGAGCGCTTCCGGGTTGAAGCCGGCGACCGACCGGTCTCCGGCCACCGTCACCGGTACGGTGCGGAACCCGAGGGCGATCAACTGGTCGTACGCGTCGAGGTTCTCGTCAACGACGAGGACGGTGAATGGACGGCCGGCCTGTGAAAGAAACTCCTTCACTTGCTCGCAGGGCCGTCAATGCGAGCCGGCAAAGACGATGATCGGGGCCGCCATCCGGACACGGTACCGCAACCAGCCCCGAATCGCGAACAGCGTCCGCCTCCGAGGCCGCAGGCCGCTACAGCGAGACCCGCCGAAGCTCGCCCCCCCCTCGAGCGAGCGAACCGCGAACGGCGAACAGCGAATAGCGAATAGCGAATAGCGAACCGCGAACCGCGACCAGCGAATCAGAGTTCCCGCAGCCGCTGGCTGATGCGCGCCAGGTCGCCCACGATCGCATAGGCCGTCTGCGTCAGCGTGCCCGTGCGCTGCACGATGCCGACCTCGCCGAGCAGGTCGGTGGTCAGGTAAATGGCGTTCTCGACGCCCTGCAACCCGGCCAGGGGATCGCCGGCCGGGAGCGCCTCGACGCGCACCCACGCGCGTGCGCCTCCCCGCGGGTCCCGTGCCCCCCCCGCCACGAGCTTCACCCGTCGTCCCTGCTGCAGGTGCTCGCGGACCTCGCGCCCCGTCAGCGCTGTGATCCCCTGGCGCTCCACCTGGCGCGGCGTGAGCCGCCCGTCGAGCAGCACGTTGGCGAGGGCGGCGGCCTTGGCCGCCGCGTCCCAGCCGTCGAGATCGAGGGCGGGATCCGCTTCCGCGATGCCGCGCGCCTGCATCTCGGCCACGGCCTCGGCCCGCTCGCCCCCGGCCTCCATGGCGCCGATCACGTAGTTGCATGTCGTGTTGACGACGCCGCGGAACGACTCGACGCGCACGGCGGGCATGGTCTCGCGCACGAGGTTGAAGAGGGGGATGCCGTCCATGACGGCGCCCTCGAAGAGGAACACCCGATCCACCGACTCGGCCAGGCGCTCGAGCGCGTGGTGCGCGAAGGCGACGGGGCCCTTGTTGGCGGTGACCACATGCGCGCGGCCCTCGAGGGCCAGGCGGACGTGGGTCGTGGCCGGTTCTCCGGCGATCACATCGAGCAGCGTGGTCTCGACGATCACGAGGCGGCCGTCGGCGGCCTCGGGGGCAAACGTCTCGAGCGCCTGCCTGATGAGCGCGGCGCCGTCCCGTTCGCGCGGCGCGGTCTCGAGCCGGTCGAGCGACAGCCCCTCGCCGACGAGCGCCGTCGCGCGTGCCGCGTCGACACCGCCCGGCGCGAGCGCCGACCCGTGATGCCGGGTGGCGATGCCGCCGATGCGGTACGTGAAGTCGAGGCGATCGGCCACCTGGTCGAGCAGTGTGACGACCCGCCGGCCGACGTGCCCGTATCCGATGAGCACCAGCACGAGCTCCGGCCGTCTCACGGGCGGGCCTGGGGCGCCGGGCCGTCGAGGGGATAGGTCGCGAGCAGATCGTGCAGCCGGTCGAGGCCCGCGCGCAGGTAGTCGCCCGGCTCCCCGAAGCCGAGCCGCAGGTAGCCGTCCATCCCGAAGTGGTCCCCGGGGACGATCAGCACGCTGCGTGTGTCCCGCAGCGTCGTGACGAGCGCGGTCGAGTTCACCTGGTAGTGATACCGCACGTACACGATGGCGCCGGCCTCGGGGCGCATCCACGAGAATCCCGGCGCGTGGTCGTGGAGCCAGCCTTCGAGGAGCGGGAGGTTCTCGCGCAGGATGCCGCGCGTGCGCTCGAGCAGCCGCGCGCGGCGCGCGGGTTCGAGCGCGGCCCGCGCGAGCAGGTCGCTCAGCGCGCCTGGCGCGATGGTCGTGTAGTCGTGGTAGGTCCAGGTCGACTGGACGAACTCGGGTGGCGCGACGATCCAGCCGATGCGCAGGCCGGGCAGGCCGTAGGCCTTCGACAGGCCGGCCGTGACGATCACCTTGTCGTAGCGGCCCCACATCGAGGGCGATTCGACGCCGTCGAGCTCCGCGCCGCGGTACACCTCGTCAGACAGCACCCAGGCGCCGTGGCGCGCCGCCGCACGGGCCACGGCGTCAAGATCGCCGGCGGTGAGGCGCGCGCCGGTCGGGTTGTTCGGCGTGCACAGGATGATGAGCTTCGTGCGCGGCCCGACCAGCGCGTCGAGCGCCGCGGCGTCGATCGTCCAGCGTCCCTGCGCGGCATCCTCTTCGAGGCGCCATTCGCGCACGGTGCCGCCGAAGGCGCGGGCGAGCCCCCACGTCTGCATGTAGTTGGGCACGAGCATGACCACCTCGTCGCCCGGCTCGATGAGCCGCCACAACACGAGGTAGTTGGCCTCGGATCCGCCGTTCGTGATCTGAACGTGATCTTCGGTGGCGCCGGCGTGCTGCGCGGCGACCGCGCGGCGCAGCGCCGGCGTCCCGTTCGACTGGGTGTAGACCAGGCGCTGGTCCAGCAGCCCCTCGAGCGCCGCCGGGTCCTCCAGCAGCTCCCGTGGGGTCAGGGGCCGGACCCCGCTCTCCGACAGATTGAACTCCACCAGGTTCTCCCAGGTGGATTGCATCCGCTCCATGGCAAACTGTTCGACGCGCATGCCCGGCAGTATACTGGCGGAGGCCGCCATGCGTGAGGAACTGTTACCTCGGTTCGTCCGGATCCCGGCCGGCAACTTCACGATGGGGGCCGAGGACGGCGAGGAAGACGAGCGCCCGCCCCACGAGCGCCACGTCGGCACGGTCCACGTGTCGGTGCACCCCGTCACCAACCGCCAGTACGCCGAATTCGTGGCCCAGACCGGCCACCCGGCCCCGACCGTCCGCGACCTCCCGCTCTTCGTCCTGCCGGCGCATGAGGCCGCGTTCCGCGAGATCGCGGCGCCCTATGCCTGGCGCGGCGGCGAGCCCCCGCGCGACCGCGCCGATCACCCGGTGACCCTCGTCACCTATGCGGATGCCGTCGCCTACTGCGCGTGGCTGACGCACCGCATCAGCCGGCCCGTCCGGCTGCCCTCCGAGGTGGAATGGGAGCGCGCCGCGCGCGGCGGGCTCGATCGCCGCCGCTACCCGTGGGGCGATGACATCGATCCATCGCGTGCCAACTTCCTGCCCGACCCCGCACTGAAGCGGCATCGCAGCACGCGGCCGGTCGGCTGCTATGCGCCGAACGGCTTCGACCTGTACGACATGGCCGGCAACGTCTGGGAGTGGATCGACGACTGGTACCGCCCCGACGCCTACCGCAGCAGCGGCGTCGAGGGCCCGCCCGTCCGGCCGATGCGCCTGCTCCGCGGGGGCGCCTGGGTCACCCATGACGTGTCGCAACTGCGCTGCGCCCACCGCCACCAGGTGCCCGAGGACTCCTACGCGTACAGCATCGGGTTTCGCGTCGTCTATACGGATCAAGGACAGTAAGGGGTGCTCGGGGTGCTCAGGGTGCCCAGAGTGCCCAGGGTGCTCAAGGTGCCCAGGGTGCTCAAGGTGCCCAGGGTGCTCAAGGTGCCCAGGGTGCCCAAGGTGCCCAAGGTGCTCAAGGTGCCCAGGGTGCTCAAGGTGCCCAAGGTGCCCAAGGTGCTCAAGGTGCCCAAGGTGCTCAAGGTGCTCAAGGTGCCCAAGGTGCTGAAGGCGCACTTCAAGGAGTCTGAACGTCATGCGAACTCTGGTTGTCATGCGAACCGTTGCTCTTGGTCTGGCGCTGATGCCGTCCGCCGTTCTGGCACAGCCGCCCGGCGACCCCGTGGTGGTCGTGCACGGGGAGGGGCGCGTCACGGCCGCGCCCGATATGGCGCGCGTCATCGTCGGCGGCGAACATCGCGCGCGCGATGCCAGGCAGGCGCAGGCCGATCATGCCGCGGCGATGACGGCCGTCCAGGCGCGCCTGGCCGCGCTCGTGCCGAAGGGCGCCGTGCGGACGCTCAGCTACGATCTGCAGCTCGAGTTCGACTACCGCGACGGACGCCAGGTGCCGCGCGGCTACGTGGCCCGCACGCGGATCGAAGTCCGCGTGGACGATGTGACCGCGGTCGGGGCGCTGCTGGAGGCGGCCATCGCCACGGGCGCGACGTCGGTGCACGGAGTGCACTTCGACCTGAAAGCGCGGGAGCAGCTCGAACGCGAGGCGCTCACCCGCGCGGTCGCCGACGCGCGCGCGCGCGCCGAGGCCGCCGCCTCCGGCGCGGGACAGGCGCTGGGACGGATCGTGCGCATCGAGGAAACCGGGGCCGGCGGCATGCCGCGGCCGGAGCCGATGCTGATGTCGCGCACGATGGAGGCGGGCGCCGGGGCGCCGGCGATCGAGGCCGGCGAGATCGAGATCCGCGCGACCGTCACGCTCACCGCCACGCTTCGCTGAACGGCTGATCGGCAACCACTGTGCAACGTGCCCTGCAGCGGTGGGCGAGACTCGCCGATATCGCAGGGGACAATGTGCGAAGACGCCGGGTCACGGCCCGCCCCCAACCGTGAGCCGACGGTCCTGCTGGCCGAAGATCACGCCGAAGTGCGCGCGCTGGTGAGCGCGGCGCTCCGGCGTCGTGGCTACCAGGTGATCGTCGCACGCGATGGCCTCGACGCGCTCGATGCGGCACGGCGCGCGCCCGCGATCGACATCCTCATCACCGATCTGGGCATGCCCGGGATGGGGGGGCTCGAGCTCGCCGAGGCCCTGCGGGCCGGTGATCCCCGTCTCCCGATCATCTATTTTTCAGGCTGCCTTCTGGACGGTGTGCCCGCCCCGGGCGGGCCAGGTGCACGCCAGGCCTTCCTCACCAAACCGGTCTCCCTCATCACGCTGCTGGACATCGTCGAGGAGATGCTGGCCGACGTACAGTGCGCACCGGATGCCGACCGCTTCCTTCCACCGGCACCGGCGCGGTAGTCTGGGGGCCGCGCCGCACGTCGCGTGCGCGTCGATACCCGTGACGAACCCGGTTCCCCGCGTCATCCTCGCCCTCGTCGATGCCCCGATGCAGGCCCTGGCGGCCGCGGCCATCCAGGACGCCGTGCCATCGGCCGTGATCGACCGCGTGCGCTCGCTCGACGAGCTGCAGCAGGCGCTCGCCGGTGAGGATCCGCCGGCGCTGGTGCTCTGCTGCTGCCGGTTTGCCTCGGGCGCCTGGCGTGAGGCGGCCAGCCGCGTCGAGCGCCGCTCGGAGGTGCCCATCTTCGTCCTGGTCCTGCCCGACGACCAGCCGGCGCCCGACCTGCGCGGCAGCGCCGTCGACGAGCTGCTCTGGCTGCGCGACCGTGAGTGGGCGCGATTGCCGCTGCTGCTCAAGCGGTGGACGCGCCGGGTCGCGTCCGCGCGGAGCATCGACGCCCAGGAGCGGCTCGGCCTGATGCTTCGCGCGGTGAAGGCCGGCACGTGGGACTGGGATATCGCCAGCGACACGGTGTCGTGGACCGAGGATACGGCGGCGCTGGCCGGGCTGGCCGCCGAGTCCTATCGCGGCTCGATGGCGCCGTTCTTCGATGTGCTGGTCCCGGAGGACCGGCCGGTGGTCGTGGAGGCCATCCGCCGTGCCGTGGAAGGGACCGAGCCGTACAGCGTCGAGTACCGGGTGCGCCGTCCCGATGGGGAGGTGCAGTGGATGATGGCGCGGGGCCATGTCTTTCGCAGCGCCGGCGGCCAGCCCCTGCGGATGCTGGGCGTGTCGATTGACGTCACCGAGTTTCGCGAGACGCTCGAGGCACTCGACGCGGTGCGAGAGCGCAACCGTCTGATTGCGGAGCTGGCGACCGAGGCGATCTTCTTCTACGACGCGGACATGCGGGTCGAGTTCGTGAACCCCGCGGGCCTGGAGATGCTGGGCCGCTCCTGGGACGAACTGCGGGGGATGACGATCCGCGACCTCGTGCCCGCCGACTTCGGCGATCGTCTCGAGCTGGAGCTCGCGCGCCGCCGTGCCGGCAATACCGACCGCGTGGTGTTTCCGGCGACACGCGGCGATGGAACGCGCATCTGGGTGCAGTCGTCGGGCCGGCCCGTGCTCGGGCCCGACGGGTCCGTGCGGGCGCATCTCGCCGTGGCCACCGACATCACCGGCCGCGTGGTGCGCGAGGAGCAGCTGCAGCAGGCCCTGTCCGATCGCGAGGCCCTGCTGCGCGAAGTCCACCACCGGGTCCGCAACAACTTCCAGATCATCGTCAGCCTGCTCAACCTGCAGTTCAACGATGTCGACAGCGCCGCACTCCAGGACCGCGTGCGCGACATGCAGAACCGCATCATGACCATGGCCCTGCTGCATTCGCTGTTGTACCGGTCCGAGGACGCCTCGTCCGTGCCGGTTGACGCCTACCTCGACGAGGTCCTCGGCGCCCTCCGGCGATCGTTCGGCGACCGGGCGTCCCGCATCACCATCGATCTGGACGTGCAGCCCCTCCGGCTGTCGATCGATCACTGCATGCGCTTCGGGCTGATCGTCAACGAGCTCGTGACCAACGCGCTGAAGCATGCCTTTCCGTCGGGGACCACCGGGACCGTCCGCGTCGCCCTCGCGCCCGAACCGGGGCCGCGCGGCGGCGGGCCGCTCGTGTTGAGCGTCACCGACGACGGGGTGGGGCTGCCGGCGGCGGCGGAGCCGGCGCCTGGCCTTGGCCTGCAGCTCGTGCGCGACCTCGCCGTGCAGCTTGGCGGCACGCTGTCGATGTCCGCGGGTCCCGGCGCGACGGTGCGCGTGATGTTTCCTCCGGCATTCGGGGCGGCGTCGTGACCGCCGGCGTCGCACAGATGGCCCAGGGCACGGTGTTGCTGCTCGGAACCGACCCCGCGTGGCAGGCGTCGTGGCACCAGGCGCTCGCCGGCTCCTGGCCTCGCCTGCAGGTGATGACGGTCGAAACGGACGCCCTGCCGGTGCACCTGGCCCCGCTGGTGGCGGCGGGAACACCGCTCGTGTCGCTGGTCTGCGCGGAGGGGGAGGCGTGTGAGGCGGCGGTGGGCCTGCTGCGGCGGGCCGCGCCCGCGGCGGTCGTGGCGCTCGCGTCAGACCCGGGTGAGCCGGCCGGCGCCGACCTGCTCTGCATCGCCGATGACCTCGTACGGCTCGACGGCGACACCGCGCTTCGCGTGGCGGCGCTGCTGCGGCGTGCCCAGGAGCGTGCGGACACGGAGCGGTCGCGCCGCGATCGCGAGGCGCTTCGCCGGCAGGGGGAGGAGCGCGACCTGGCCGCCCGCCGGTACGAGGGCATCGCCGAGCACGCCGAGCAGGCGATCCTGACGTTCGACCGCGAGGACCGCATCGACTACCTGAACCCCGCGATGGTGGCGCTCAGCGGCTACACGGTCGAGGAACTGGCCGGGCAGCCGTGCGTGGTGCTCTTCTTCGAGGACGACCGCGAGGCGGCCCTGACGCGGCTGGCGGCCCGCAAACGCGGCTGGCGGGCCAAGTCGCAGTTCCGCATCCGCCGCCGCGACGGCGCGGCCGTGTGGGTCGAAGGCACCGGCGCGCCCATGCGCGATGGGCGCGGCCGGGTCATCGGGCGGCTCTCGATGCTGACGGACATCACGGACCGCCGCGCACACGACCACCGCGTCCGCCAGGCCCTGGCCGACCGGGAGACCCTGCTGCGCGAGGTGCATCACCGCGTGCGGAACAACTTCCAGATCATCTCGAGCCTGTTCAACCTCCAGTTCCACGACCTCGAGCAGGCGGACCTGCGTGGGCGCATTCGCGACACGCAGAACCGCATCGCGACGATGGCGCTGCTGCATGCGCTGCTCTATCAGTCCGACGATCTCGCCACCGCACGCGCGGACCAGTACCTGGCGCGGATCGTCGACGTGCTCGTCCGGTCCTACGACGCCGGCCACATCACGGTGTCCGTGGAGGCGGATCCCGTCCGCCTGTGCACCGACAACGGCATGCGCTTCGGGCTGATTGTCAACGAACTGGTGAGCAACGCCTTCAAGCACGCGTTCCCCGGCCGGGGTCCAGGACAGGTGCACGTGCGTCTCCGCTTCCTCGGGCCGGCCGACGCGTCGCCGGAGGTGACGCTCGAAGTCGCCGACAATGGCATCGGCTTCGTCGAAGACGGGGCGCCCACGGGGCGCGGCCTCGGACTGCAACTGGTGCGGGACATGGTGGGGCAGCTGGAGGGGCGTGTCGACGTCCTGCCACCCCCCGGCGCGATCGTGCGGATGTCGTTCCCGGCCGATCGCGTGATTCGCTGAAGTTGGATGATCGGCTACCTTGGTTTGGGTGGTTTCGTGCAACGGCCTGTGCGGCAAGGGCGCCCCGTGCAATCATCGCCCGTGATTTGGAGTCCGGAGGGTCGGAACGGATGATGGTCGCGGCCGAACAAATGGCGGGACGCCGGGCGGAACGGGTCATGGTCGTCGAGGACGAGGCGATTGTCTCGCGCGACATCCAGCGCATGCTGCGCGAGGCGGGACACCACGTCACCGCCGCCGCCGGCACCTGCGCGGCCGCACGCGCCTGGCTGGACCGGGAGACGCCCGACCTGGCCCTGGTCGACATCGCCCTGCCCGAAGGCCGCATGGCCGGCATCGAGCTCGCATCGGATCTGCGCGCCCGCGGCGTCCGCGTCGTGTTCGTGACGGCGCATGCGGATCGCGAGACGATCAGCCGCGCCAGCCACCTCGGCCCCTCGGGGTACCTGGTCAAGCCCTTCACCGAGTCCCAGCTCCTCACGGCGGTCGAGTTCGCCCTGATCCAGAAGGCGCCGGACGCCGTGCCTGGTGAGGCGATGACGAAGGCCATCGCCGGGATCGAGGCGCGCCTGGGACGTCTGACGACGATGCTCGTGGAAGCCGGCATCGCACCGGTCTCGCCTGGCGCGGTGGAAGGGGCGAGCCAGCGCGTGCAGGCGATGCGGCAGCTCTCCTCGCGCGAGCGCGAGGTGCTGCGCCAGCTGCTCGCGAATCGCCGTGTGCCGCAGATCGCCGACAAGCTCTTCATCAGCCAGCACACCGTCCGCACCCACCTCAAGTCGATCTTCCGCAAGCTGAACGTGCACTCGCAGGCGGAACTGATCGACCTCCTCACCCAGGACGCCGGCCCCTCCGCCTAGCCACGGCCCCCGGGCTGGTGGGTTTTGCTCACCGGCATCGGGCAATCAGCGCCCGCGGTCTTGACACGCGCCACTTGGGAAGTAGAGTGCCTCTCTGCCCTCGCGCGTTGGGCCACCGCTCCTGGTGATGAGAACCGCCGGACTGGGGCTTATGTGTGCGCGGACGCGGCCGATAGCGTGGTGTGAGAGGTGGCGGTTCCCCCATGACTCCCTCGATCCGGCTTCGCATCGCCCTCGGGCTGACCCTCATCGTGCTGATGGGGGCGTCGTCCATCTACGTGTTGTACGCCGCGATCAGCGAGGCTGCGGCGCTGGCCGCGGCCTCGATGCCCGCGGCGAGTGACCCCGGCGTCCATGGCGATCACGACATGTGGCTCGCCCACGCGCGGCTCAACAGCCTCCTCGCCCATGCCCGCACGCAGCTCGTGGTGTTGCTCCCCGGGTTCCTGCTCCTCAGCGGCGTGGCCGCCGTCAGCCTCCTGCGCGCGGTCCGGGCGCCCTTCCGGACGCTGGCGGCGGGGATTGGCGCGATGGCCGCGGGTGACTGGCAGCATCGGCTGCCCGAATCAGGGCCGCGCGAGTTCGCTGAGGTGGCGCGCCAATTCAATCGGCTGGCCGAGGAGCGCCTGGCGGTCGAATCCGAGCGGGACCGCCTGAACCAGGCCTGCGAGCAGGCCGCCGAGATCGTGATGGTCACCGAGCCCGACGGGACGATCGTCTACGTCAACCCCGCGTTCGAGCGCGTCAGCGGATACACGCGCGACGAGGCACTGGGCCGGACGCCGAAGCTCGTGTCGTCGGGACGCAACAGCCCGGATTTGTACCGCGACCTGTGGCAGACGATTCGCGCCGGCGGCGTCTGGCAGGGCGAACTCGTCAACCTCCGCAAGGACGGCACGCTCTACATCGAGCGGCACACGATCAGCCCCGTGCGCGGCGGTGATGGGGCGATCCAGTTCTTCGTCTCGATCGGGGCCGACATCACGGCGCAGCGCCGGCTCGAGTCGCAGCTCAATCAGGCGGCCAAGATGGAGGCCATCGGGCGGCTCGCCGGCGGCGTCGCGCACGACTTCAACAACCTGTTGATGGTGATCTCCGGCGGCTGCGAGAAGCTGGCCACCCACTGGAGCCGCACCTCCGGAGACCGCGAGTCCCTCGAGGTGATCGCCAAGGCCGCGGAGAAGGCCGCCAGCCTGACCCGCCGCCTCCTGGCCTTCAGCCGCCAGCAGGCGACCGAGCCCCGCTCCGTGAACCTCAACGAGGTGATCGGCGGCATGGAGGCGATCCTCGCGCGGCTGATCGGGGAGGACGTCCACATCCTCACCGTGTTCGAGGAGCCGTTGCCGCCCGTCAATGTGGATCCCGCGCAGGTCGAGCAGGTCGTGCTGAATCTGGCGGTGAACGCGCGGGACGCCATGCCTGAGGGCGGCCACCTGGTGTTGCGCACCGAGACCGTGCAGTTCGACGAGGCGGGACACGCCGAACCGGTGGACTTCCAGCCCGGACGGTACGTGCTGTTCTCGGTGAGCGACACCGGCTCCGGCATGGATGCGCACACGCTGGCGCATGTCTTCGAGCCGTTCTTCACCACCAAAGACCTCGGCGAGGGGACCGGGCTCGGGCTCTCCACCGTCTACGGGCTTGTCAGCCAGTACGAAGGCCACATCCAGGTGCGCTCCGAAGTCGGGCAGGGCACCACCTTCGACCTCTACCTGCCCGTCTGCGAGGCGTGCGTGGACGCCGTCAGCCGCGTGCCGGACCCGCCACCCGTGCGGGCCACGGGCGGCACGATCCTCCTCGTCGAAGACGATGACGATGTCCGGATGCTGCTTGCGGCGGCGCTTGGGGAGTACGGCTACGACGTGATGAGCGCCACCGACGGCGTGGACGGCCTCGCCCGGGCCGGCGCGTACCGCGGTCGCATCGACCTGCTCGTCACCGACATGGTGATGCCGCGGATGGGGGGCCTCGAGCTGGCGCGGGAACTGACGGCCCAGCGCCCGGGCCTCGCGGTGCTGTACCTCACCGGCTACGCCCCGGAGGGCGTGTCGGGAGACAGCCTGGTGCCGGGCGCCCGCTTCCTCCACAAGCCGGTCGCCCTGTCGGTGCTCGCCGGCGCCGTGGGCAGCCTGCTCGCCGAACGGCCCGCCACTGAGCAATCACGCGCGGGATGAGGCCCGCGGGAGTTCGAGGCTGCGCCAGAGATACCAGCTGGCGACGGACCGGTGGGGGCGCCACGCCTCGCCCAGCGTGAGCAGGCGATCGGGCGTGGGCCGCCGGCGCAGGCCGTAGAGGCGGTGCGCCGCGTTCTGCAGGCCGAGATCGTCGGCGGGCAGGATATCCGGACGTCCGAGCGTGAACATCAGGAAGATCTCGGCCGTCCAGCGGCCGATGCCCTTCACCTCCACGAGCGCCTGCCGCACCTCGTCGTCCGCGAGCGTGTGGAGCCGCGACAGGCGGAGCCGGCCGTCGAGCACGCGTGCCGACAGGTCGCGCATGTAGCGCAGCTTCTGACCGCTCAACCCGGCGCCCCGCAGTTCCTCGTCGCTGAACACCAGGAGGCGGGCGGGATCCGGGCGGCCCTTGGGGAAGAGGGCTTCGAGTCGTCCGAGGATCGTGTCGGCGGCCTTGACCGACAGCTGCTGCGACACGATGGACTGCAGCAGCGCCTGAAACGGATCGCGCGGGAGGTGGTGGCCAAGCCGGCACGGCCCGGCACGGCGGATGAGCGCACCAAGGGTCGGGTCGACGCGTGACAGGTGGCGGCGCGCGGCGAGATGGCGAGGCAACGGCACGCGTGATGATACCGCCGAGGTGGACGTGGCGCGCCTCAGGAGTGACCGGCGACTGCCGTATATTGTCGGAGCCGTGCGTGCCCGCGCTGACGCGGCCGCCGCCGTGGACATCATGACCGAGCCCGCTGATCCCTTCGAACGTCCGCCGAGCGAGGAGATCCTGCGCCTGTTCTACGACCTGCCGTTCATCGGCATGGCGGTGACCTCGCCCGTGACGAAGCGGTGGGTGCGGGTGAACCAGACGCTCTGCGACATCCTCGGGTATTCGCGCGAGGCCCTCGTCGGGATGTCGTGGGCGGAGGTGACGCACCCGGAGGATCTCGACGCCACCATGGCCGAGTTCGAGCGCGTCATGCGCGGCGAGATCGACGGCTACAAGATAGACAAGCGCTACATTCGTCGGGATGGCTCGACGGTGTACGCGACGGTTGACGTCAAGTGCCTCCGTGGGCCGGACGGAGGGGTCGACTTCTTCGTGGCGACGATCGCCGACACGACGGAGCAGCGCCGCGCCGAGCGGGCGCTGGTGACGAGTCAGGCGCGGCTGGCCGAGGCGCAGCGGCTGGCGCGGATTGGATCCTGGGACCTGGACGTCGGGACCGGGACGCTGGGCTGGTCCGAGGAGGTCTTCAGGATCTTCGAGCTGGCGCCGGCCGGATTCACGCCGACCTACGAGGCGTTCCTGGCGCAGATCCACCCCGAGGACCGCGCGCGCGTGCATGACGCCTTCACCGCCTCCCTCCGGGATCGGCAGCCGTATCGCCTGGCTCACCGCCTGCAGATGCCGGACGGCCGCATCAAGCACGTCGAAGAGCAGTGCGAGAGCGTGTTCGCGGAGGATGGCCGCCCGCTCCGCTCGATCGGGACGGTGCAGGACATCACCGACCGCGTCGCGGCCGAGTCCGCGCGCGAGCGCCTGATCGCCGAGCTCGAACAGCGGAACGCCGAGCTCGAGCGCTTCACCTACACCGTGTCGCACGACCTCCGGAGCCCGCTCATCACCATCCGCGGCTTCGTGGGCTCGCTCGAGCGGGACTTCGAGGAGGGGCGCCTCGACCGCGTCCGCGAGGATCTGGGCCGCATCGCGACCGCGGCCACACGCATGGAGGAGCTCCTGTCGGACCTGCTGGAGCTGTCGCGGGTCGGGCATGCCGCCGGCACGCCCGAGGCCGTGCCGCTGGACGAGGCGGCGCGCGAGGCGGTGTCGCTCGCGGCCGGCGCGCTCGGCCACGCCGACGTGCGGATCGCCCCCGGGCTGCCGCGCGTCCAGGCCGATCGGATGCGCGTCGTGGAGTTGCTGCAGAACCTTGTCGAGAACGCGGGAAAGTACCGGCAGCCGGGGCGCGGCCTCCGCGTCGAGATCGGCGCGACGAGGCACGACGCGGTGGTCACCGGATTCGTGCGGGACAACGGGTCCGGCATCGACCCGCGGTACCACGAGACCGTGTTCGGGCTGTTCAACAAGCTCAATGCCAAATCCGAGGGCAGCGGCGTGGGCCTCGCACTCGCGCGGCGGATCGTCGAGGTACACGGCGGACGGTTGTGGGTGGAATCCGCAGGTGAAGGGGAGGGGGCCGCGTTCTGCTTCACCCTTCCGGCGGCCGGCGGCGAGGGGGAGGCGTGATGTGACCCGGTGGCCGACGATCCTGCTGGTCGAAGACAACCCCGAACACGCAGAGCTCGTGCGGCGTGCCCTCGCGCTGCGGGCCGGCGCCGGGCGGCTCGTGCACGTCGAGGACGGCGCCGAGGCGCTCGACTACGTGCACGGGCGCCACCGCTTCTCCGATCGCGGCGCGTTCCCCCGCCCGCACCTGGTGCTGCTCGACCTGCGGCTCCCGCGCGTGGCCGGCCTCGATGTGCTGCGCGAGATCAAGGGGAGCGAGCGCCTGCGGGACATCCCCGTGGTCGTGCTGACGACCTCGAGTGCCGACCCCGACCTGACCGCGGCCTACGCGGCCCACGTCAACTCGTACCTCGTCAAGCCGGCGAACTACGACGCGCTCGACCGCCTGCTGGCCGACGTGCGGGACTACTGGCTTGGGTGGAACCGGGTCCCTCGCGCATGAGCCCCCCGCCGACCCTCGTGCTGCTCGTCGAAGACGACGCGGCGCATGTGGAACTGGTCCGGCGGGCCTTCGACCGGTCCGATCCACCCGTGCAGCTGCACGTGGCCAGGACGGCGGACGAGGCGCTGCGGGCCTTCGACGAGCGGCGCCCCGCGCTGGTCCTCAGCGACTACCGGCTGCCGGGGGCCGCGCCCGACTGGTGGCGCGTGTGTGCGAACCGCGCTCCGGTGATCGTGATGACGGCGTTCGGCAACGAGCACGCCGCCGTTGACGTGTTGAAGGCCGGCGCCGCCGACTACGTCGTGAAGTCGTCCGACGCATTCGGCCGGCTGCCCATGGTGGTCGCCCGCGTGCTCCGGGAGTGGGGATACCGGAGGCAGCAGGAGCGATCGGATGCGCTGTTGCGCGCGCTCGTGGAGCAGTCCCGGGAGGGCGTGGTCCTCGTGCGCCGGGACGGCGCCATCGTCCTCGCCAACCCGTGGTTCGCCAGCCTGACGGGCCGTCCGCTCCAGGAACTCGTCGGCGGATCGCTCGCGACCGTGCTGCAGGCGGAAGTGGACGTCCCCGCCGCGCTCGAGCGTACGCTGAGGGGGCGTGGAGGTGTGTTCGAGGCGGAACTGCGGTCGCTTGAAGGAGAGATCATTCCGATCGAGGTGGCGGCGCAGCCGGTGGAACTCGATGGCGAGCGGCTCGCGCTCGGGCTGATCCGTGACATCCGGGAGCGGGTCGCCGCCCGCGGGGAGCGCGCCCGGCTCGAGGAGCAGCTCCAACAGTCGCAGAAGATGGAGGCGATGGGGACGCTGGCGGGCGGCATTGCCCACGACTTCAACAACCTGCTGTTCGCGATCACGGGGTACGCCGAGATGGCGCGCCATCGCATCGGTGGGAGCCACCCGGCGGCGCGCGATCTCCAGGCGCTGCTCGCCGCGGCCGACCGGGCGAGTGGCCTGGTGCGCCAGATCCTGTCGTTCGCGCGCCGGCAGGACGCCTCGCGTCAGGTCCTGGACCTCGGGTCCGTCGTTCGAGAGGCGTTGCGACTCCTGCGGGCCACGCTGCCCGCCGGTGTCGACCTGCGGAGCCGCCTCGACGACCCGCTGCCGCCTGCGGCCGTGGATCCCTCGCAGATCCAGCAGGTGCTGCTCAATCTCTGCACGAATGCCTGGCACGCACTGCCGGACGGGCGCGGGACGATTACGGTGACGCTGACCGAGGCGCCGGCGGCGGCGGGCGCGGAGGGCGCCCCCGTGGAAGGCCGGACGCTGTGCCTCTCGGTAATCGATACCGGCGCCGGTATCGATTCGGCGCTCCTGCCGCGAATCTTCGATCCGTTCGTGACGAGCAAGCCCGCCGGATCGGGCACGGGCCTCGGCCTGGCGATCGTCGACCGGGTGGTCCGCGCGCACGAGGGACGGGTGGAGGTCGAGTCCACGCCGGGCGTGGGCACGACGTTCCGCGTGCACCTGCCTGCCGTCGCGACCTCCGCCAGTGAGCCTGCGCCCGCGCCGGAGGCCGCGCGCGGTCACGGCCAGCGGGTCCTGTACGTGGACGACGAGCACTCGCTCGTGACGATGGTCGGCGCGCTGCTGCGCCAGCGCGGGTTCGACGTGATCGGGTGCACCACGCCGGGCGCGGCGCTCGAGATATGGCGGACCGCCTCGGCCGGCATCGACGTCGTGCTCACGGACCTCAACATGCCGTTGCTGTCGGGGCTCGATGTGGCGGAGGTGATCCGGGGCGGCAACACCGAGATCCCCATCATCATGATGTCCGGGTTCATGACGGAGGCGCAGGCGGCGCGCGCCCGCACCCTCGGTGTGACGCTCACGGTGGACAAGCCGGTGTCACCGGACGGCCTGGCCCGCGCGATCAACGTCGCCACGGGCCACGGCGCCTGACATCGCCAGATCGACCGTCCGTCCCTCCTGCGCCAGCAGGTCGACGAAGTTGGCCAGCCCCGCCGTGTCGCCGCGCGCCTCGAGCGCGCGGGCGTGCGCCGCGAGCGCGGCGGCGCTCACGTGCGCGTGCTTGCCGAGCGGCTGCGCGAGGATCTGGTGCTGGCGGAACTGTCCGAACGGCAGCTCGAACGGCAGCACCTCGAAGCCGTTCGCGCGGAAGCGGTCCTGCCACCACGCGAGCGGCTTCATCGTGACGTGCGTGAGATCCGTGAAGAAGTGCTCGGGCGTCGCCGCGTCGGTGTTCTGCACCGTCACCCAGACGAACGTGCGGGCGACGCGCCACAGCTCGCGGATCGCCGTGTCCACCTGCTCCGGTGGGACGTGCTCGAAGACCTCGACCGCCGTCACGAGGTCGAAGGCGTTGTCCGCGTACGGCAGGGCGGCGATGGCCGACGCCGTCAGGTGGCCGCGGGTGTGCGCCTCCGCCGAGGCGACCGAGTACACGGAGATGTCCGTGCCGAACGCGCGCACCCCGCGCTGCCGCAGCTCGCGCACGAACTCCCCCCGGGCGCAGCCAATCTCCAGGCAGGATCCCGGCTGGAACGTGGCGGCGACGATGCCGGCCTGCACGCCGGCGAAGCTGTCGGTGTAGTCCGCGTAGTCGTTGAGGCCGGTCTCGCGGCCGTGCTCGAAGTAGTCCTCCCCGAACAGGGCGCCCGAGCGGACGCGCGCCACCGCCTGCCGCTGCGCGTCGATGCGCGTGGCCAGGGCCAGCGCCCGTGCCGCGCGCGGGTGGCCGGGGTCCAGTTCCACCGCGCGGCGCCACATCGCCAGTGCCGGCTCGCGCCGTCCCAGGCGGAACCAGCAGTCGGCCAGGTCGAAATGCGCGTCGCCCGACACGGGATGCCGGTCGATGGCCTCGAGCAGCCGCGCCTCGGCGCGCGCGAGGTTGCCGTCGGCGAGGAAGAACCGCGCCTGCGACGCCGGGTCCGCCTCGCACACCATGTCGATCACGTCGTGCACGCGCCGGGTGAAGCGCGCGTGGCTGAAGCCCCCCGCCCGCGCCACCGCCTGCACCGACATGCGCGCGCGGTCGTCCGGATGGCCGATAAGCCACGCCGTCTTCTCGACGAACTGGTCGAGCGTCGCGGCCTTCAGCCCGCCCGCCGGCTCCTCCACGATCTCGGCGGCGCCGCCGGCATCCGCGATCACCGGCACGGCCCCCGCGGCCATGGCCTCGACGATGGTGATGCCGAAGTGTTCGGCGGCGGCGGGCACCAGGGTGAGGCCGTCGCGATGGAAGCCGGCCGCGTGCCAGTAGATCGACGCGCGCGCGTAGAGGTCGCGGAGCGCGTCGAACGAGACGTCCGTCCACACGTCCACCGGCAGGCCCGCCGCCGCCTCGCGCACCCGCGCGAGGTACCCCGCATGGGCCTCCGAGGTACTGCCCGCGAGCACCAGGCGCCAGCCCTCGTGGCCGCGCGCGTGGAGTTCGGCGAGCGCCTGGATCATCAGCAGGTGGTTCTTGTTGTTGCCGTCCGGCACGTCGAAGTACCGGCCGACGCTCACGATCAGGTGTTCCTTCGGCGCCGGCGCGAACCGGGCGGCCTCGACCGGCGGCGCGGCGATCACGTGATGCGTGGCGCCCCAGTAGCGCTCGATGAAGGAGGCGGAGAACCGGGAGATCGTCAGGACGGCGTCGTACTGAGCCACCCACTCGCTGCGGGCTTCCGGGAAGAAGACGACGAGCAGGTTGCGACGCGCCCACGGAGGCAGGATCGTGAAGTGCGACAGGTTGATGAAGAGGTCGTAGCGCCGGATCTCGTGCGGGCTCTCGAGCACGCGCACGCGCAGGCGGGGATGGCGGAGGTCGATGCCGAAGCGCTGCTGGAACAGCACCGGGTCGGGGGCGAATGCCTCGTCGCGGACGATCAGGTCCACCGGGTAGCGCGCGAGGAGCGCGCGGAGGAGCGAGAACGCGTAGTGCTCCCCGCCGCCCACGCCGGAGGTGTGATCGCAGAAGACGCCAACGGTTCGTATGGTCATGGAGGCCTGCTCGCCGGGAGGCAGAGGCAAGCCCGGTGCCGACCGCGGCGGACCCCGATCGCACCGGTTTTTCGGGGGGCTCGGCAGAGGTGTTGCCGGGCGGCCGACACGGGGGCGCGGTTGGCCGGACGGCGGCGCGGGCTGATACACTCAGACACCGGGCGCGTCCCGCCTCGCCGCGTCTCCTAGTGGCGTGTATCGACTGAAGAGGTACTACCTGCATCTCCGCTCAACCGCGACTCTGCGGGCCGCCCCACGGGCGGCCCGGTAGTGAATCGTCAACGACACTCCACTAGTGGAGTGTATCGACTGAAGAGGTACTACCAGCGCCTCTGCTCAACCGCGATTGTGCGGGCCGCCCAACGGGCGGCCCGGTGGTTCTTTGTCAACGACACTCCACTAGACGACACCATGGTCACCGTCCACATCCCTGCACCGCTGCGCCCGTTCACCGGGTCGCTCGACCGCGTCGAGGTCGCCGGGGCCACCGTGGGCGAACTGCTCGAGGCGCTCACGGCCGCGCACGCCGCGCTGCGTCCGCAGCTCTTCACGACGGACGGCCGCGTGCGCAGCTACGTGAACATCTACCTGAACGACGAGGACGTGCGGTACCTGCAGAAGGACGCCACGCCGGTGAAGGCCGGCGACACGCTCACGCTCATCCCGTCGGTGGCCGGGGGCGACGGGCGCGAGACGCTCGCGGCCGACGAGATGCAGCGCTACAGCCGGCACCTGATCCTCCCCGAGGTGGGCCTCGAGGGGCAGGAACGGCTCAAGGGCGCGAAGGTGCTGTGCATCGGTGCGGGCGGCCTCGGGTCGCCGGTCGCGATGTACCTGGCCGCGGCCGGGGTCGGGACGATCGGCCTCGTGGACTTCGACGTCGTCGATCTCAGCAATCTGCAGCGCCAGATCCTCCATGGCACCGCCGATGTGGGCCGATCGAAGCTGGCGTCGGCGCGCGACACCATTGCCGCGCTCAACCCGCACGTGCGCGTGGAGCTGCACGAGACGGCGCTCAGCTCGGCGAACGCGCTCGCGCTGTTCGCTCCCTACGACGTGATCGTCGACGGGACCGACAACTTCCCGACGCGCTATCTCGTCAACGATGCGTGCGTGCTGCTCGGCAAGCCGAACGCCTATGGCAGCATCTTCCGGTTCGAGGGACAGGCGTCGGTGTTCGCGGCCAAGGACGGCCCCTGCTACCGCTGCCTGTATCCGGAGCCGCCGCCGCCGGGCCTCGTGCCAAGCTGCGCGGAAGGGGGGGTGCTCGGCGTGCTGCCCGGGATCATCGGGGTGATCCAGGCCACCGAGGCGATCAAGCTGATCCTCGGCGCGGGGGAGCCGCTCATCGGGCGGTTCCTCATCTATGACGCGCTCCGGATGCGCTTTCGCGAGCTCAAGTTGCGGCGCGACCCGGAGTGCCCGGTGTGCGGGGACGCCCCGACGGTCACCGCGCTCATCGACTACGACCAGTTCTGCGGCGTGGGGCCGGCAGGGCACAGGGAAGGGCAGGCAGGCGTGGCAACGGAGATGACGGTCAGAGAACTCAAGGAACGGATGGATGCGGGCGAACCCCTCGTGATTCTCGATGTCCGGGAGACGGTCGAGTACCAGATCAACCGGATCGAGGGATCCATCCTCATGCCCCTCGGGGAGCTGCCCCGCCGCCACCAGGAGCTGGACCGGGACGCCCTGATCGTCTGCCAGTGCAAGATGGGCGGCCGCAGCGCCCAGGCCGCGGCGTTCCTCCGCGGCGCCGGCTTCGAGCGTGTCGTCAACCTCACCGGCGGCATCCTGGCCTGGGTTGACCAGATCGACCCCACGCAGGTGAAGTATTGACGGTAGTGGGAAGTGGGTAGTGGGTAGTGGGTCGTGGGTCGTGGGTAGTGGGTCTTGGGTCGTGGGTTGGTGG
>JAUXWO010000042.1 GCA_030680175.1 Vicinamibacterales bacterium | reverse complement strand
GGTCGTGGGTCGTGGGTCGTGGGTCGTGGGTCGTGGGTCGTGGGTAGTAGTTTAGTGGGTCGTAGTTTAGTGGGTCGTAGTTTAGTGGGTCGTAGTTTAGTGGGCAGCAGGTCGTGGGGGGTAGTGGGGATGGCGCGTCATCCACCCCCACTACCCACCACCCACTACCCACTACCCACGACCTACGATCCACCCCCACTCCCCGCCTCCCTCAGTATTGGCAGGCGCGCAGGGCGTTCACCCAGCCACGGCCGTAGAAGGGGTCGCGTCCCTCCTTCCCGTGGTCGACGGCGCTGTTGGCGAGCGCGGTCTTGAGCCTGCCGAGGGAGATCCCGGGGTTCTGCTGCTTGATCATCGCGGCCACGGCCGAGGCCGCCGGCGCCGCCATGCTCGTGCCGGCCGCCCAGCCCCACCCCGTCCTGGTCGTCGAGAGCACCATGTCGAACGCCCAGCACGGCACGATGACAGGCGCGCCGTTGGTCGTCGGCAGGGTGCACAGATCATTGCCGGGCAATTCGAAGTCGCCGCCCGGCGCCGCCACATGGACGACCGACGTGCCGTAGTTCGAGTAGGACGCGGGGCGTTCGAAGTCCGTCGCGCCAAGGGCAAAGCCCATCGGGCCTGTGGACGACACCGCGATGCCCGACCCCGACTCTGCCGGTGCGACGTAAAGGTCGCCCGCGTGATCGAGGTTGAGGCCATTATTGCCGGCCGCCGACACAACGAGCACACCGTAGCGGTTCGCGAAGTTCACCGCCTTGTTCATCGCTGCCACGAGTTCACCGGCACCGGCATCGCTCCTCGAGAACAGCGCGCCGAGGCTCATGTTGATGATGTCGGCGCCCGCGCCACCCTGGGCCTGCGGCGTCGCCGCGTAGAGGATCCCCTCGATCACCCACGCGAACGATCCAGAGCCCCCATGCAACACCTTGACGCCGACGAGCGTCGCCTTCGGCGCGATCCCGATCACGCCGCTGTTGACGTCGACGGCCGGGTCGTGATCGATCGCCGCGATGATGCCCGCGACGTGCGTGCCGTGCCAGAACGTGCCGGTGTCAGCATTGAACGGCTGGCCCGGCACGAACGACCGCGAGGCCCCGACGTCCACGTTGGGCGCGAGGTCGGGATGGCCGTTGAAGAGCCCGCCGTCGAGCACCGCGACGCGGACGCCTGCACCCGTGCACCCGAGCGCCCACGCGGCCGGCGCGTCAATCGCCTGCGGCGCCCACTGCACGGTGTTGAAGAAACGGTCGTTGTTGAGCGGGTTCGTGAAGTCGGCCTCGATCTGCTGCTCGGCCGCGGAGGGCCGCTGCCACTGCACCATCATGTCGGCCGTGACGGAGCTGACGACCTCGGACGCGGCGAGCCGCGCGGCGAAGTCACCCGCCTGCGACCGCACGACGGCGACGCCGGCGTTGTCGTGACCGAAGACGACGGTGCCGCCCGCCGCTTCAACCGCGGCCGTCTGGGCCGCGCCCCAACGCTCAGCGGTGACAACGTAGTCCTGCTGCGCCGTGGCGGCGAGCGGGGTCAGGAGGAGGGTGCCAAGGGCGGCGGCCAGTGTGAGCCTGTGAGTCATGGGTCTCGTACCTCCAGGGAACCCCCTGCGTCAGAGCGTCACCACCGGGGTGACGAACGCAGGGACGAAGCCCTTAGGCTACGTCCGACCACGGGGTCGGGAAGCTCGACGGCAGGAAAGACCGTGCAAGCCGGCCTCGCGCGAGGAGGGAAGGTGCTATTGCCCGTGGAGGTAGTCGAGCGCCAGGTTCGCCAGCGCGCGCACGCCGACCGGCAGCGCCGACTCGTCGGCGAAGAACAGCGGCGAGTGGTTCGAGGGCGCCGTCGCGGCGTCCCGGTCGCGCGGCGTGACACCGAGGAAGAAGAACATCCCCGGCACCTGCTGTTGGAAGACCGAGAAGTCCTCGGCGGTGCCCGTGAGCGGTCCGACCGAGACATCCGCGGCGCCCGCCACGCGCCGGAGCGTGGGCACCATGCGTTCGGTCAGCGCCGGGTCGTTGATCGTCGAGGGGTAGCCGATGCCGAACGACACCTCGACGCTGCCGCCCGACGCCTCGGCCGTGCTCCCGGCGATCGCGCGGATGCGCCGGTGGATGTCGGCGCGCACCGTCTCGTTGAACGCGCGCACGGTGCCTTCCATCACCACTTCATCGGGCACGATGTTGAAGCGGTTGCCGCCGTTGAAGGCGCCGATGGTCACTACGGCGGGCGCTTCCGTGATGTTCACATAGCGCGACACGATCGTCTGGAGCGAGGTGACGATCTGCGCGCCGATCACGATGGGATCGACCCCGCCCCACGGCACCGCGCCGTGCGTCTGCCGTCCGCGCACGCGGATCGTGAACGAGTCGGCGCTCGCCATCATCGGCCCGCTGCGATACTGAATCGTGCCCGCGTGCATCGGGAAGACGTGCAGGCCGAAGATGGCGTCCACCGCCGGGTTCTCGAGCACGCCCTCCTTCACCATCAGCGCGGCGCCGCCCTCTTCGCCCTCGGGCGGGCCTTCCTCGGCGGGCTGGAAGATGAACTTGATCGAGCCGGGGATGCGGTCGCGCATCGGCGCCAGCACCTCCGCCACGCCGAGCAGGATCGCCATGTGGTTGTCGTGCCCGCAGGCGTGCATCACGCCCACCTCCTGCCCTCCCCACATCGCCTTCTGCGTGGACTTGAAGGGCAGGTCCACCTGTTCGGTGACCGGCAGGCCGTCCATGTCGGCGCGGAGCGCGACGACGGGGCCTGGCTTGCCGCCCTTGAGGAGGCCCACGACGCCCGTGTGCGCAACCCCGGTCTGCACCTCGAGTCCGAGCCGCTCGAGGTGCGCGGCAATCACCTTGGCCGTGCGGAACTCGCGGTTCCCGAGTTCGGGGTGCTGGTGGAAGTCGCGGCGCCATTCCACGATGTCCGGCAGCGCCTTCTCGACACGCGCGTCGACCTCGGCGGCCAGCGGGTTGACCGTCTGGGCCGTGGCGGCCGTCGCGGCCAGCACCGCGAGTGACAGGGTGAGCGCCGGGAGGAGGCGGATGCACATGCGCGGATTCTACGCCGGAAGTGCGGGCATCGCCGGCTTTTCCCGGCGGCCCGTCAGAAAGGCAGGGTGCCGCCACGTCCCCCGAGGAGCGCCGGCCACGACACGGCGTGAACGCCGGGCAGGAGCACCCTTGTACCCGCGGGTGTGCGCGGCGACTCATGCACGAGGTACGCCGTGGCGCCCGCGCGCGCGGCCGTGGACTGCTGTCGGGCCTGCTCTTCGAGGTGGGCGCCCGCGACCCGCGGGTCTTCGTGGCGGTGGCCGTCACGCTGTCGGCCGTGGCGCTGGCCGCGGCGCGGATCCCGGCGAGGCGTGCAACCCAGGTGAGCCCGCTGACGGCGCTCAGGGAGCCGTAAGCGAACTCACCGCCGCTTTGTGGGGAATCGGCGAGGCCTCGCCCTTCGTCACCAACTTCAACGCTGGTGAGTCGGTCACCACATCACCAGATAGATCGGTCGATCACCAGATAGATCGGTCGATCGCCAGCTAGATCGGTCGATCGCCACATCGCACATCCCCTCACCAGATCACCACATCACAAGATCACCAGATGCATGTGGCGACCCAGGTGCGCCGCTGGCGGCGCTCAGGGAGCCATCGCCCTAGCCTATCTTGCGGCCGAGCCACGACATCGGCCCCTCGGTCAGCTCCGCGATGCCCTGGCCGTGCTTCTGGCTCACCTTCTGCACGAAGTCCATCTCGCTCGTGATCGCGCCGAGCGCGAGGCGCGACTCGAGGATGAGCAGGAAGCTGCCGTACAGCATGAACGACGCCCCGAGCAGGCCCAGGATCACCGACACCCACGTGTAGGGCTGCGCCACGACGCCGATGACGGCGACGGCGATGCTCGTCGCGACGAAGATGCCGAGCGCCGTGTAGAACGAGACCATCGCCCGCTGGATGAGCCGCGCCCTCGTCGTCTGCCGCGAGAGCTGCCCGAAGATCAGGACGCGCCGCTCCTCGGCCATGTCGTCGGCCTCGGGATGCCGGGCCAGTTCCTCGAACCTGGCCGTCAGCGCACGCACACGGTCCACGACGCGGCCCAGGCGTGAGCTGGTCGAGAAGATGAGCGCACCGCAGGCCGAGATCAGCACGGCCGGCGTAATCATCGCCGTCAGCACCGCCAGCGCGGTGGCCGGCGTCTGCAGCCCGGAAAACCAGTCCATGATCAGAGTCTAGCAGGGCCGCAGACGTCACGAGACCCGCAGCACACCCAGCACCTGAAACACCCGCGCACCGTGGGCACCGTGGGCACCCTGGGCACTTCGGGCACCCCGCAGTCCTGAACTACAATTCCCCCCATGAAAGCCATCCTTGTTGAAGCGTTCGGCGGCCCCGATGTCCTGGTCCTGCGCGAGACGCCGGACCCGATGCCGGGGCCCGGCCAGGTGCGCGTGCGGCTGCACGCGTGCGGCGTCAATCCATACGACACCTACCAACTCACCGGCAACTACGCGCGCAAGCCGAAACTCCCCTACGTGCCCGGCGCCGACGGCGCCGGCGTGATCGACATGGTGGGCGAGGGCGTGACGAGCCGCAAGGTGGGCGACCGCGTCTACATCGGCGGCACCGTCGTCGATCGGTCCATCGGCGCCTATGCCGAGATGGCCGTCTGTGAGCCCTGCCAGGTCCACGCGCTCCCGGAGCGGCTCTCGTTCGCGCAGGGCGCCGCGATCAACGTGCCGTACGTCACCGCCTGGCACGCCGTGCGCACGATGGCGCAGGCGCGCCCGGGCGATACGATCTTCATCCACGGCGCCAGCGGCGCCGTCGGACTGGCCGCGGTGCAGATCGCCGTCGCCGCCGGACTTACGGTGATTGGCAGCGCGGGCACCGACGAAGGGGTGGCGCTCGTGGCCGCGCAGGGCGCGCACCACACGGTGAATCACCGCCACGAGGGCTACACGGCGCGGGTGACCGAGATCACCGGCGGCCTCGGCCCCAACGCCATCATCGAGATGCTGGCCAACGAGAACCTCGACCGCGACCTGGGCCTCGTCGCCGCGGGCGGCCGCATCGTGATCATCGGCAACCGCGGGCGCACCGAGATCGACGCACGGCAGATCATGGGTAAGGGATTGACGGTGGTCGGCTTCGCCCTGTGGAACGTCGCGGCCGACGAGATCACGCGCGCCCACTGCGGGCTGGCGCCCGGCTTCGCCTCCGGCGCCCTCACGCCCGTCGTCGGCACGGAACTGCCGCTGTCCGACGCCCCCAAGGCCCACACCCAGGTGATGGCCCCGGGCGCCAAAGGCAAAATCGTACTGATCCCCTGATCTACGTACAAACACGAAGGACACGAAGGCCACGAAGGTTCTTGGGGGTGGGCAGGGGTTGAACCTCGGTTGGCTTCGTGGCCTTCGTGTCCTTCGTGTTTTGTACGTCGCCTCAGCGTGACATGCGGGCGAGCTCTTCGTCGATCACGCCCTTGAAGTACTCGAAGGGCTGCGCGCCGGCCACGGGGCGGCCGTTGATGAAGAGCATCGGCGTGGAGTTGACGCCCAGGGCGCGGCCCGCGTCGAGGTCCGACGACACGTTCGACGCGAACTTCCCGGAATCGAGGCACTGGTCGAACTTCGCCGTGTCGAGCGACAGGGCGGCCGCGTACTGCTTGAGCGACGGCACACCGAGCGCCTGCTGGTTGGCGAACATGCGGTCGTGCATCTCCCAGTACTTGCCCTGCTCGCCCGCGCAGTAGGCCGCCTCGGCCGCCTTCGGCGCCTCCGCGTGGTTCGGCAGCGGGAAGTCGCGGAACACGATTCTCACCTTGCCGGCGTACTCCTTCATCACCTGATCGAGCGTGGGGTTCACGCGCGCGCAGAACGGGCACTGGTAGTCCGAGAACTCGACGATTGTGATCGGGGCGTCGGCCGGCCCCTTCGAGGCGTTGTACGGCGCGATGCCCACCTCGAGGCGCGGGGCATCGAGCAGCACACGGACGGTGGCGCCCTTCGCCTTCAGATCCTCGACAAGCTGCGCGCGGGCCTGGGCGAGGCGGTTGCCGGCGATGAACTCGCGAATCGAATCGCGCAGCTCCTCGATCGGACGGCCCTGCACGCGGTCGCGGTTCGCGTCGTAGACGCTCTGAATCTCGGCATCGGTGATGGGCGTCAGCCGCTTGTCGATCTCGGCTTGCGTGTAGTCGTCGACCGACGCGCCGGCGGCCTTGGCCGCCTCCTCGATGAGCAGGTCACCCACGACCTGGTCGAGGTGGTTGCGCCGGTGCTGATAGAGGAGCTGCGTCACGCGCTGGCGCTCGGCGGGATCGTCCTGCTGCCAGCGGTCTTCGACCTCCTTGAGCGTGATCTTGCGACCGCCCACCTCGGCCACGACCTGGTCCTGCCCCGCCGCGGGCGCCTGCCCCTGCGCGGACGCCGTCGGCGACTCCGCACACGCCGACACCGACAGCCCGACGACCAACACCGCCACGATGGACCCGCTCACTCGACTCATCAACTCATCTCCTCACGCCACTCTATTCGTCGTGTGTCTCGACTGAAGAGGTACTCCCTGCATCGCCGTTCAACCGCGACTCTTCGGGCCGCCCGTTGGACGGCCCGGTCGTAGATCGGCAACAACATTCCATTAGACAGCCCGCCGCGCCAAGTTCAAAGGTCAAACTGTGAACCGGCGCGGCCCTAGCACTTCCCAGGCGCCGGCTCATCGGCGCCTTCTGGGTAGCACCTGTAGTTCGTATAGGTCGTCTCGCCGCGGTAGTTCCACGGATTGCCGCTCTGGCGGTACTGGTCCTGCATCCGTACGGGCAGCCACGCCTCGAGGCGCGGGTCGCGGGCATAGGTGACGGTCACCGTCCCCGTCATCAGACGGCCCGCCGAGGCGCGGGTCACCGTCTTCAGGATCACGCCGTCGGCCTGATCCACGGACACGCGTCCGCTCAACGGGAAGGGAGCCTCGCGCGGGCCCGGGATGAGGGTCGGACGGCCGGTCTCCTCGAACTCGAAGACGCGTGCCGTGCGCCCGTCGATGCGCTCGACGCCGCGCGGGCGGATGCGGAAGCGCGCCGCGTAGCCCGGGTGCAGCGCGACGAGCGCCAGCGTCGGCATGCTGATCACCCGCGGCATGTTCCCCAGCGTATGCCGTCCCGCATCGTCGTAGATGAAGGGCGCCTCGGCCAGCGCCGCCTCGCGCGACTCGATCACGAGGTTCAGGACGCGGTCGGTGCGCTCGCCGACGACCTCCTCGTCCACCTCGTAGATGTCGCGGAGCGTGAGCCAGCCGGGCGCGCCTGGCAGGCGCATCAGGATCAGATCGCCGGTGATGAGGCGCGCCAGGCGCATGGGGCCGGGTGGCGGCGCGGCGCGGCTGCGGCTCGGGAGGCGGAAGGCGATGGCCTCCTGCCGGCTGTGCTCCTCGGCGACGATCACGGCGGCCTGGCCGTGCAGCGTCACGGCGTGCTCCCGTGCCCACGCGAGCACATCGTCCTCGGACAGCGGCTGCCGCGCGGCCACGACCGGGACGGCGGCCACGATCAGGGCCGCCGCGAGCGCGCGATTCACCGCCCGGCGCCCCCACCCGGGGGCTTGCGGAGGTTCTCGTCTGTGCTGACCGAGAACTTGCGGTAGTTCGTGTAGGTGGCCAGCCCATGGATGTCGTTGATGTCGCGCGACGCCTTGTAGTGCTCGTCCATCTGCGCCGGCACCCAGAAGTCCAGGTCCGCGTCCTCACGGAACGTCACGGTGACCGTCGCGCGCACGATGGGATCGGCCGCCGTCATGTTGGTGCGCAGGATGACGCCGGTGGACGGATCGACCCACAGGCGGCCCGCCAGGGCGAGGTCGCGCCCGTTGCTGGTCTTGATGAGCGTGGGACGACGGGTCTCCTTGTACTGGAGGACCCAGGCCTCGCGGCCCGACACGGTCTCGGTGCCGTCCCGGGTGAACTCGAAGCGTGACTGGAGATCCGGGTGCAGGAAGAGGAGAGCAAGCGTCGGGATGTTGATGGTCCGCGCCACGGCGCCGATGTTGTGGCGCGTGCTGTCGGCCATGATCTGATCGGCCTGATCGAAGCTGGCGTCGCTCGCGCGCTCGATGAAGAGCTTCACGAGCCGATCCTCGCGGTCGCGCACGGCCTTGCCGTTCACCTCGAACACGTCACGGAACGGCATCCAGCCGCTGCCGGCGTCGAGCCGGACGAGGAGGTAGTCGGAACGCAGGGCGCGCCTCTGCGTGACGCCGCCCCCGCCGCCGGGCGCGAACCCGCCGCCCGGATTGGCGCGCGTCAGGTTGCCACCGCCCACCGCCGCGGTGTCCGGCCGCCGGATCTCCTGCACGTAGTGTTCTTCGGCCACGAGCAGCGAGAACCGCCGCTCGTAGTCGGCCACGTACTGCTCCGCGCGCAGCAGCACGTCGGCGAGCGCGGGTTCCTGCGCTCTGGCCCCGGCCCCGGCCACCGCCACCACGCCGGCCACGGCCGCCATCAACGATCTCAGCGTGCGCGTCATGCCGGCTCCCTTCGACTCCCGGGCGCTGGAGTGCTCTCCCCTTCATACCCCGGACACGCCACGACCGGCAAGACCGGGTACTTGCGGTACCGCGGGTCCTCGAGGGACCGCTCGCAGAGGTAGAACACCGACCGTCCGGTCTCAACCACCCGGCAGTACCGGCACGTCGCGCACAGCCCCGGATGCGGTCCAGTGGAAAAGGACATCTACGTACAAACACGAAGGACACGGAGGCCACGAAGAGACGCAGAAGCTCTCAATCCCTACTCACAAAGACCTTGTGGCCATCGCGATCTTCCTGTCTGTACGTGGCCGCATCATCGGACCCCGCCCAGCAGCGTGTTCGATCCCTACCCATGAAGCCCTTCGTGGCCTTCGTGGCCTTCGTGTTTGTACGTATCAGCGTCATCGGACGGGGCCGAGGAGCACCGCGTTCATGAAGAGCAGCTGCGTCTGCTCGGCGAAGCCGCGGAAGTTCGGGTCCTCGGCAAACGCGACGATCTTGCCCTGTCCCATCGGCTGGTGCAGCAGAAACGCCTTCTGGGCGAGCTGCGTGCGCGCCTCGTTCCACATCAGGCCGCTCGCCAGCAGCCGCTCGCGATCGGCGTAGAGGCCGACGTTGGTGCCACGGTCGAGCGTGAGCGGCGCGAAGACGCGGTCGCCTTCCACCATCCCCTGGATCTCGCCATCGGTGCCCGACGACATCCAGTGCTCCATGTTCATCAGCACCCGCGCCAGGATGCCGGTCGTCTGCTCGGGGCGCTCACGCGCGGGCGTGAGCGCCGCGTCGAGATCGAACTTCTCGGGCGGGGTGCCGCGGGCGGCCTCATCGTCTCTGGCCGGACGATCCGGCCGGCCGTCGCGCAGCTCTGTGTAGGTGCCGAGCAGGTTGACGCGGTCGCTCTGCGCCCACCGCGACGCTTCTGCGAGCGTCACCAGCGTGCCCCCCGACTGAATCCAGTGGCGCAGCTGCGGCAGCACACCGTCGAGCGCCGTGCCGTAGTTGCCCGACGGCAGGACGAGGACGTCGTACTGGTGCAGGTTCACGCGGCCGAGCGAGGAGACGCGGACGGCCGACACCGGCTGGCCGAAGCGGCGCTCGAGGGTGAAGCGCGCCCACCCGGCCGACAGGCTCTGCGTCGGCGCGTCCCAGGCGATCAGCACGCGCGGCAGCTTGAGGACGCGCACGGAGTTGCTGCCGAGTGACAGCCCCTCCTCCACCCACGCCGAATCGATCGGCACGATCTCGAGATGGTGCGCGGCCGCGAGCGCCGTGAGCGTCTCGCGCAGCGTCGCGGGGTTCTCCTCGTTGCGGAGCAGCACGGTGCCGATGCCGTAGCGCCGGCCGTTGTGCGTGAAGGCGCCGCCGGTGGACCGCACGGTCAGGCCGGCCTTGAGCGCCTCGACCGTCGCGGCGGCCGTGCCCGTGCCCCAGGGAATCAGGTAGCCCACGCGGCCCGCGGCCACCGTGACCGCCCGCGCGTCCGTCACCGGCGTGGTACGCGCGCCGGTCGGGCGCTCGCTGACGAACAACTCGACGTCGAAGGTGAGCGGCAGGCTCCACGCGGTGATGTCGTAGATCTGATCGGGGAGGCGCAGCTTGCGGCGCCGATCCTGCTCGGCGATGAACTCCTCGCCCATGCCCGTCTGCGGGTCGAGCAGCGTGCGCACGAGCCGGCCCATCGGCTGGCCGAGCGGCACGATCAGCGCCCCGGCGGGAATCTCGCGCGCCCCCGCCTTCGTGGCCGTCTCGACGCGCCGCACGTCGAGGCCGTTGCGCGTCAGCACCTCGCCGAGCCGCGCGAGCTTCGACGCGTCCACGCCCGGCAGCAGCACGTACTCGGTCTGGCCGCCGTCGGCGACGGCCGCGCGACGGTCCTCGATGAAGTCGCGCAGCATGCGCTCGCGGTTGCGTGCCGCCGTGGCCGCCGTCTCGATGGCCGCCGTGAAGTGGCGCACCACGCCGTCCCGGTACGTGAGCACGGACCCGTCGCGACGCTGGTAGACCAGGCCGCGCGACGAGGCCATCTCGAACGTCTTGCCGAGCGCGCCCATGTAGAAGGGCCAGGACGCGCCGTAGCCAGGGTAGAACGAGTCGAACACCTCGCGGTTGAAGTACTGGAAGCCGCGCGCGTCGAAGCGCGCCGCATTCGCGCGGCCGAACGTCTCCATCCACGCGCGCTGCGCCTCCGTGGTGTTGGCGGCGTTCGGCACGGCGGCCGGCGGGAAGTAGTACTGGGACTCGCCGCCCATCTCGTGCAGGTCCACCACGACCTGCGGCAGCCAGTCGAGCAGGAACGCCACCTTGCCCTGCGTCTCGGGGTGGTTCAGCGGGAACCAGTCGCGGTTGAGGTCGAACAGGTAGTGGTTCGAGCGCCCGCCGGGCCACGGCTCGTCGCGCTCGGCGGCGGCGGGCTCCTGATCGGGGGCCATCGCGTGGCCGTGCGTGTTGCTCGCGATGAACCGCGCGCGGCCGTCCGGGTTCTGCATCGGGTCGATGAGGACGATCGACTCCCGCAGGATCAGGTCGACGGTGGCCTCGCCCTGGGCGGCGAGCAGGTGGTACGCCTCGGCCAGTGCGGCATCGACGCCCGAGATCTCGTTGCCGTGCACGCTGTGCAGGAGCGCCGTGATCACCGGCTGCCCGGCCACGAGCGACTCGATGTCGCCCGCCGACAGCGCGCGCGGGTCCGCCAGGCGGCGGCGGGCCGTCCGGATCTCGTCAAGCCGCGCCATGCGCTCACGGTTGCCGACGACGAAGAGCCAGAGGGGGCGGTCCTGCCACGAGCGCGCATACTCGACGAGCCGCGTGCGGTCGGGCGCGGCCTCGGCCAGCGCACGCAGATACCGCGGCACGTCCTCGGGCGGCGTGATCCGCTCGCCGAAGTCGTAGCCAAGCACCTGCCGGATGGTGGGGATCTTGGGGTCGTACGTCGTCCCGGGCCAGAGTTCGGCGGTCTGGGCCGACACCCCACCCGCCCACACCAACACAATCGCCAAAGCCTGGATCATCCGCACGCGCATCGCTCCTCCTGATTAAACCGGGGTTGCCACGTACAAACACGAAGCTCACGTCCGCCTCCGCGGCCGGAGGCCGCTACGGCGTGACCTCGCCGAAGCTCGCCTGATCCCTGAGGCGAGCGGAGGCGGGAAGAAACGAAGGACGCACGACGAACTCGTGACTCCCGGCCCCCGCAGTCCGGTATCGTACCCCAAGGAGTGCGGCGCGGGGGACAGCGCGGCCGCTTCCGGGGACGCGGATGCGGGGATGAGGCGGTTTGCACCCTGGAATGCGCCTTGCTAGTCTCAAAGGCTATGAAGCATGCGTTCCCCCTCCCCGTCATCCTGGCCGTGGCCTTCGTCATCGGCGGCCCCTCGGCGGCGGGCGCGCAGGAGCCGCAGACGCCCATCTTCCGGGCCGCGGTCCGGACGGTGCCGATCTACGCCACCGTCGTCGATCAGGGCGGCCGCCTCGTCCCCGACCTGACCGCGGAGGACTTCGAGATCCTCGACAACGGCAGGCCGGCGCCGGTAACGCTGTTCTCGAACGAGTCGCAGCCGTTCACGGCCGTCGTGATGATGGACACGAGCGCCAGCATGACCGAGCACCTCGGCCTGCTGAAGGCCGCCTCCGAGCAGTTCCTGATCCGGCTGCTGCCTGTGGACCGCGCGCAGGTCGGCGCCTTCAACGACAAGCTGCAGCTGAGCGGCACGTTCACCAACGATCGCGACGAGCTCATCGCGGCGCTGGACGATCTGCAGTTCGGCAACCCGACGCGGCTGAACGACGCCATCGCCTTCAGCCTGGACGCGCTCAAGGGCGTCGAAGGCCGGCGTGTCGTGCTGGTGTTCAGCGACGGCGAGGACACGTTCAGCAAGTTGCGCTTCGGCCCCGTGCTCGACCGGGCACGCAACGAAGAGGTGATGGTCTACGCGATCGGGCTGGAGGTGGACTACTTCAACGGCATGCGCCGCGTGCGGTCGCGTCCCGACCGCAACCTGCGCCGCATCGCCGATGAAACCGGGGGCGGGTATTTCGAGCTGAAGAAGTCTGACGATCTGGCGCCCACCTTCACGCGCGTCTCACAGGAACTCCGCAGCCAGTACCTGCTGGGGTTCGCCCCCGAGTCGCTGGACGGGAAGGTCCATAAGCTGGAAGTGCGGGTGAAGAAGCCGGGGATGACCGTGCGGGCGCGGCGCAGCTACGTGGCGGTCGACTAGGGGCGGTCTCGTCAGTCGCGCGTCAGTCGAACCACTCCAAGAGGAGTGGCGGGGGGCAGGGCGCCAGCCCTGCCCTCGAAGCTACACCGCCAGCATGAAGACGACGATCGTGAAGGCGAGCAGGCCGGCCACCACGGGCTCGGCGAGACTCGAGAAATTCCAGTCGTAGATCCTGAACATCGCACTACCTCCGGCCGCGACCGGGCCCCGGGCGCCACCGGCGTCATGCCTGGCCGCCCGGGCCGGTCTCCATCGGCCCTACAGGGTTGGACGGAGGAGGGAGACGGAAGTTCACACGGCCTGCAGGAAGGCCCTGATCAGGTTCAGGCAGACCGCCCGGCGGTAGTCCGCCGTCGAGCGGAGGTCGTCGATCGGGTGGATTTCCCCCGCCAGCACGGCCTGCGCCTCTTCGAGGCTGGCGCCCTCCCCGAGCGCGGCTTCGGTGGCCGGGACGCGGATGACCGTGGGGGCGATGCTGCCGAACGCCAGCCGGACGAGCGGCGCCCCATGCCCGCCGCCCGGCAGGTAGGTGCCGGCCAGCGAGACCTTCGAGATGGCCTGCGCGCGGCGCGTGCCGACCTTGCACCACCACTGGCGGCCGAGGATGACGGGGATCTCGATGCCCGCGATGATCTCGCCGGGCTGCCGGACGGTCGCGCGATACCCCGTGAAGAACCGCGTGAGCGGCACCGTGCGTTCGTGGCTCGCACTCGCAAGCACGACCTCGGCATCGGAGGCCGCCAGCACCGGCAGCGTGTCGCCCGCGGGCGAGGCGTTGGCGACGTTGCCGCCGATCGTGCCGCGATGCTGGATCTGCCGCCCTCCCACATCACGTGCGGCCGCCGCGAGCATCGGCACGCGCGTGGCCACCACGCGCGACGCGATCAGGTCGGTGTAGGTCGTGAGCGCGCCGATCCGCAGCCGGTGGCCGCGCACCTCGATGCCGCGCAGTTCGTCGAGCGGCCAGAGATCCAGGAAACGGCGGTCGGCGACCGTCCCGGCATTCAAGCCGACATAGAGATCGGTGCCGCCGGCCAGGGGCACGAGCGGCCCCTCATCGCGCAGCATGCGCAAGGCCTCGCGGAGACGGCGCGGGCGCAGCAGCGAGAGCGCCGAAGCCGGCGTCCTCACCGCCGCCTCCGCGCGCCCGCCGGCTCGCGCCGGCTGGCACGCTTCGG
>JAUXWO010000039.1 GCA_030680175.1 Vicinamibacterales bacterium | reverse complement strand
TGAACGGCCGGCAAGATAGGTAACAGATCAGTCCGGGGACATGGGTGACACTTGTTTGCGGACGGTGCGCCCCTTGTGATCCTCAATGCGGAGGATCCGCTCATCCATGCGCCCGAGCTTGATCGGTCCGAAGTATACGTCCCAGAGCCCATCGTCGATCTCTTCGAGACCGACGTATTCACCCGCGAGCGTGTGGGTGACGCACACCCAGTGCTTCTTCCAGCGAATACCGCTGTTGCGGCTGACGAGTCGGACTTCGAAGTGTCCCGGGTATTCCAGAGGCGCGAGGCGCCGCGGCAGCTCGCGTGTTGACGGTCGATACTGCGAAGCGGGCGTCTCCTGATCCAGCGCTTCGTGCGGCCGCTCGTCGTTGTACTCCTGACGAAACCGGTTGAAGCGGACTTGTTGTGCCTGAAGATTGGCGCTCGGCGGTCGCGTGGCTTCGGCCTTGAGTGTCCGGTGCATCCGTTCATGGCGCCCGTTCTGTTGTGGTGAGGCCGGTTCGATCAATTCGGGGCGGATGCCGAGGCGAATCCACCAGACCGACAACGTGGACAAGCGGCCCAGCGCGGTGGTCGCAAAGGGCACGCCGTTGTCGGTGCGAATCATGTCGGGGAGGCCGTACTCGCGGAAGAGCCGCAGGAACGTCGGACGGGCCGGCGCGACGGCTGTGGAGAGCAAGCCCTGGCACGCGAGCAGGTACCGACTGAAGCCGTCTACGATCGTCAGCGGATAGCAGTAGACGCCATTGCGGGTCTTGAATTGGCCTTTGAAGTCAGCCGTCCAGATTCCATTGGGGGCCGTCATTGGTGTCAGCGGCCGGCCCGGATGCCCCGGCGTGGTGTGTCGTCGCTTCGGCGTGATCAGGCCCGCGCGATCGAGCAGGTCACAGACGGTGCTGCGCGCGGGCAGGCGCCAGGATGGCTGCCTCTTGCTGAGCACCTTCAGCAGCTTCTTCGCGCCCCACGTCGGATGCCGACGTCGCAAGTCAAGGAGGGCATCGGTCACCGGTGCCGGTGTGGCGTGCGGGCAGTGCGCCGGCCGGCGCGAGCGGTCCAGCAGTCCGGGCGGTCCCTCGGCCTCGTACCGGTCGATCCATTTGTACGCGGTCTTGCGGCTGATGCCGTAGCGGCGCGCCAAGTCCGACAGGTCGAAGACTCCGCGCTGGTAGTCCGCGGTGAATTGCACACGTTGATCCATGAGTAACGTCTCCTGCCACGGCATCGAGCACCTCGGCTCGAGTCTGGCTGAATGTGTTACCCATGTCCCCGGACTGTTCTGTTACCCTTCTCCCCGGACCATACCGACCGGCCGCCCAACAAGCGGTTGCAGCCGACGGCGGCTGGTGCCATCATGGGCCGCCGCGGCTACCGCAGCGTTAGCGAGATCGGAATCATGAGGACAGCCGCCACGAGGTGTGTCGTCCGGTCGCCGGACGTTCGCCGCTCGTCGGTGGCGTCGGCCGTGGCGTGGCGTGGCGTGGGATGATTGTTCGACGAATCATTCTGCGTCCGGAAAGACAGGAACACGCGAATGGCGACCGATGGTAAAGGTGTAGCGGCCCAGCGAGCGCAGCTTCATCAATGGTCACTCGATGCTACCGCCGATTTCACACGAACATTCGGTGTGGCTCCAGGACGATGGCTGCAGATGGAAGCGGAGTCGGGGACAGAGGGCGCCATCAGGCGTATCCTCAGCCCGGAATGGCCGGAGAGCACATGGGTTCCAGTGCTGACGCAGTTGTGGGATACGCAGCGCCTTCACTGGAGCGCCGAGGTCGCGGCTCTGCGGTTTCCGCTCCTCTTCGAGCCCGAGCACACGGCTGAAGCACGAAGACGGCTCGCGCAGTTCGGCTACGACGCAGACGCCGATTCGCCGGAGCCGTGACTCTTGGGGAGGACACAACACGGGGTACGACGACCCCGGACGACCGCACGCTGGTCCATGAACGGCCGGCAGGCTAACCCGCGAGACCACCGGAGGTCAGCCTCTTCCAGAAGTCATACTGTCTAGGCCCTGAGGGTGAGAAGTGAGAGGAACCGCAAAGCTCTACTTCATGTGCGGCAAGATGGCGGCTGGGAAGTCCACTTACGCCAGGGAGCTGGCTCGGGACCGAAACGCGCTGCTCCTGGTTCAAGACGAATTCGTGGCCGCGCTTTTCCCGGGCGAGATTCAGGATATTCCGAGTTTCGTGAAGTACTCGGGCCGGTTGAAGCACGCGCTGTCTAACCACATTTGCGATCTCTTATCGCACGGCATATCCGTTGTGCTCGACTTCCCTGGGAACACTCGGAATCAGCGCCAGTGGTTTCGGGATCTGCTCGAACGCGCCCACGTCGAGCACGAACTGCACTACATCGACGCCTCGGACGACCTCTGTAGACGTCAACTGCGACAGCGCAGCGCGGCGCTCCCAGCCGGCTCGGCGTGGACAACGGATGCGGACTTCGATGTGATTACGGCTCACTTTCAGGCGCCGGCCGACGATGAACGCTTTAATGTCGTCCGGCGAGAGCGGGCCTGACTTGCGTTGCACCAGACGGCGGCCAGTGCAATCATAGGCCGCCGCGGCTGAACCGCAGCCGTGATGCCGACATGAACCTGGACTCGTACAACGCGATCGCCCAGCAATGGGAGCATCACCGCGTGCAGCTCTCCCCGCGTGAAGCGCAGGTGTTGCCCCTCGTCACGGACGGTCTCGCGCCGCAGTCCACGCTGCTCGACCTCGGCTGTGGCACGGGGCGGCCGGTTGCCGCGTTCTTCGCGGCAGGGGGATTCCGGATCGTGGGCGTCGACCAGTCGCCTGCGATGCTCGCACTCGCGAGGCGGCGCCTTCCCACCCACCAGTGGTTGCTCGGCACACTCGAGGACTTCCCGCCCATCGACAACGTCGCGGCCGTCGTCGCGTGGGACTCGCTCTTTCACGTTCCCCGCGACCGGCACGCAGACATCTTTCGGCGCGTGCGCCAGACGCTTCCGGCTGGTGGGCGCTTCGCCCTCACCGTCGGAGGGTCGGAGCATCCCGCGTTCACAGATGTGATGTTGGGGCACACGTTCTTCTACGACTCCTTTCCACCGGGGCAGGTGGTCGCATTGCTCGAGACCGCCGGGTTCCGCGTTGTGCACCAGGCCTCTCTCAATGACCCGGACGGCGCGCGCGACAAAGGGCGCGTGGCACTGGTGGCCGCTGCCGCATGACGACGCGTGCGGCCCACGGCCGTGCGGCGATGGCGGTGGCGGCGCGGATCCCCGAGTACGTCGTCCGTCCCGATCACCGCTGCCCGGGCCGGTACTGCCGCTCGATGTGGCCGTCCAGATCCTCCCGGTAGAACCACACGTCGCGGAGGTTCCCCGTCGTGTACCGCTCGGCCTGATCGCTGAAGTGCGGCGAGTCCATGTGGCCGCTCTGGCCTCCGGCCGTAATGGCCTTGGCCGTCACGCGGTCGCCGAACTCGACCACCGCGACGAAGCTGTTGCCACTCGACCCATAGATGCGGTTCGTATTCTCGGCCGCGCGCGCGCCGAACGACGCGAGCGACCCCCACCGTCCCGACGTGAACCCCACCGGCAGGCTCGGTTGCGCATCGTCATACGTCTGCGCGATGTTCGAGGTGAGCCGCTGGAAGCGGTTGATCTCGCCCCACGGCGTGCGCCAGGTGCCGAAGCCGGCGTCGAGCTTCGCGGAGGCGTCGGTCAGCGCCTGCAGCAGCTGCTGCGGTGTGGCACGGCGCTCCATGTACTCGTAGACCGAGACGCCCGCGTCGCGGGCCGCCGCGGCCACCATCACCCACAGCTCCTCCCCCCAGAACACAGCCAGCGAGGTCTCGACCGAAGCCACGCCCCACTTGCGATCCCACTTGCGCAGCAGGTCCACCTGCTCGCGCAGGCCGGCCTTGAAGGGATCGGAGGCCGGCGCGCGATCCCAGGCACGGCCGAGCGCCGGAATCAGGGCGTCGAAGGCCGGGAGGTCGTTGCCGTACGCCGTGGCGATGAGCCCGTCCAGCGTGAAATCCTTACGGCCGTCGAGCAGGCGCATGGCGTTGATGCCGCGCGGGTTCTCGCTGCCGGCATCGACATACCGCGGGTAATCCGCGGCCTTCGGGCTGTGCGGGCCGGCGGCGGAGTACGGCCAGTTGTTCGTGTTCTGAATCCAGCCGTTCGGCGGGTTCACGGTGTTGGGGCTCTCATCGAACGTGTAGAGCGGCCCCCATTCGGTGGCGGGGTTGGTGCCATCCACCGGGCGGCTCCAGTCGAACGACGGATCGCGGCGCGGGACGAAGTTCGAATGGAAGTACGCGATGTTCCCATCCGCGTCGGCGTAGATCGTGTTGTTCGACGAGTTCGAGTAGAGCGCCATCGTCTTCTTGTAGTCGTCGATCCCGGCAGCCTTGGTGCGGCCGAACGACTGCTGCAGGGCGACGAGCGGCTTCTCCATCAGCCGCACACTCACCCACCGGCCGTCCACCTGGCGCACGATCGGGCCGCGGTGCGAGCGATAGACGGTGAAGGTGCGCTCCGCCGTGCCGGTCGCCGTCTTGTAGGGCACGGTCACCGTGCGCTCGGCCAGCTTCCGCTCCTCGCCGCCGACCGTGTAGTACACGCCGTCGTCCTTGCGGACGATCGTCTCGAGGTACTCGTCGATGTTGTCGACCGAGCTCGACGTGTGCATCCAGCCGGCCTTGTCGTTGAAGCCCTGATAGATGAAGAACTGGCCCCACGTCATCGCACCGTAGGCGTTCAGCCCCTCCTCGCTCACCATCTTGGCCTCGGCGCGGAAGTAGAACGACGTGTGCGGGTTGATGAGGAGCAGCGCGTGGCCGTTGACGGTGTTGGCCGGCGCGATGGCGATCCCGTTGGACCCGGTGGGCTCGGCCGGCGGCAGTGACAGGTCCGCGTCGGCCACGGGCGTCGCGCCATCGCCATAGAACGCCTCGAGCTGCGCCAGGCTCACGCGTTCGATGTCGCCGCCGATGCTGCCCTCGCTGAAGGTGAGCGCCATCCACGGCTCGAACCGCGTGATGACGCGGGGCGTCACCTCGGGGTGCGTGTGCAGGTAGTAATTGAGCCCGTCGGCCCAGGCGTTCATCAGCGCCTTCAGCCACTCGGGGCTCTCGTCGTACATCCCCTTCATCTCCTCGGGATCGATGAAGAGCTTCATCCGCAGGTCGCGCCAGATCTCCGCCTCGCCCTCGGCCTCGGCGAGCCGCCCCATCGCGTAGAGGTAGTTCGTCTCCACGCGGTTGAAGTCGTCCTCGGCCTGCGCGTACATGACGCCGAAGACCGTGTCGGCGTCGGTCTTGCCGTAGACGTGCGGGATGCCCCACGTGTCGCGGATGATCTCCACGTTGGCGGCCTGCTGCTGCCAGGCGGCGACCTCGGGCGACACCGGCGCCTCGCGGCTGCAGCCGGCGAGCGCCACGACGAGAGCGACGAGGACGATCTGTCTCACGGAAATCCCCCTGGACGAGTTGGATGGCACGGCCGGGCGTCGTCCCGGCCCGCGGCATCATACATCGGGGGGAGGAGGAGGGGGGGGTGGTGGGTAGTGGGTGGTGGGTAGTGGGTAGTGGGTAGTGGGGGGGTGCGTCCTTCTTTCGGGGTCGGCGTCTATACACATGAAAGGGGCGAGGTTAGGATGCCGGGAGCATGACGGGCACGACCGAACCGGCGTGGGAGGACCTGCAGCGCACCGTCCGGGCCTTCGTCCGGCGGCGCATCCGCAATCCGGCGGATGTGGACGACGTGGTACAGCGCGTGTTCATGCGCCTGCACCAGGGCCTGGGCACGCTGCGCGACGATGAACGGCTGCACGCCTGGATTCACGCCACGGCCCGCAACGTCATCACCGACCACTACCGCGCGTCGGCGCGACAGCGGGAGTGGCCGGCCGGGGTCGCCGGCGACATGGATGCGCTCGCCGTCGAACCGCCAGGGCAGGAGAACGCCGCGTTGCAGGAACTGGCCGGGTGCATGCCTCCCCTGCTGGCGACCCTGCCGGCGGCCGACCGGGAGGCGCTGCAGTTGACCGAGATCGACGGGCGGACCCAGGCGGAGGCCGCCGCGCTCCTCGGGCTCTCGCTATCCGGCATGAAGAGCCGGGTGCAGCGCGCGCGCCGCCGCCTGAAGGGGGTCGTCGACACCTGCTGCCGGGTCGAGATGGACCGGCGCGGCAGCATCGTGAGCTACGAGCGGCGCGCCGGCACGGCCTGCGACGGCTGCGGAGGCGACTAGTGGCGTGTCTCAACCGAAGGGGTAACTACCTGCCTCTCCGTCGAGCCGCGACTAGACGGGGCGGGCGCCCATCCGCTTCACGAACCGGTAGTGCGAGCGCAGGGCGTCCATCAGCGTAACGTTCTCGCGGCAGGGCACGCCGTGTTCCGCGCACACCTCCCGCACGACACGCGCGATGGCCGGGTAGTGCACGTGCGCCATCCGCGGATACAGGTGATGCTCGCGCTGGTAGTTCAGGCCGCCCAGCAGGAACGTCAGCAGCCGGCTCTGCGGCGCGAAGTTCGCGGTCGTCTCGATCTGGTGGATCACCCACTCTGGATGGGACTCGCCGGCCGCCGGGTGCTCGACCACGTCCACGGTGTGCGCCAGCTGAAACACGACGCTGAAGATGAGCCCCATCGTCATCGACACCAGCACGTAGATGCCGGCGACGCGGCCGACCGAATGCTGGGTCAGCGGAATGACGAAGGCCACCGTCAGGAAGAACGCCTTGCCGCCGAGCAGCCAGGCGAGATCCGCGCCCTTCGGATAGCCGGCCGACAACCCGTCGTTCTTGCCGAGCGCCAGGCGCTGGATGTCGCTGTAGAGATACCGCAGGTGCACGAACATGTACAGCACCCACAGATAGAGGTGCTGGTAGCGATGCCACCAGCGCCACTCGTGATCGCCGCTCAACCGCGCCAGAGGCCCGAGGTTGATGTCGGCGTCCTCGTGCGGGATGTTCGTGTAGACGTGATGGTTGTGGTTGTGCTTGTCTTTCCAGAAGTACGAACTCGCCCCCATCAGGTCGAGCGTGAAGCCCGCGAGGCGGTTGACCCACGGACGGCTGGAGAACGTCCCGTGATTGCCGTCGTGCTGCACGTTGAAGCCGATGCCGACGAGCGCGAGGGCGAGCAAGGTCGCAGACAGCGCGACACCCGCCGGCGTCGTGGCGTGAAAGACGAGCACGACGTACGACCACACGGCCGTGCCGATCAAGACGGCGGCCTTGGCATACATCAGGGGGCTGTCGACGGTCTTCCGCGCGCCCACGAAGGCCTGCACCCGCCGATCCAACGCCAGCTTGAGCACCGCCGGACCCGCGAACTCCGGTTTGGAGAGAGACTCGATAGCCAGAGGCTATCACGGGTCACACCCCCCCTGCCATGGGTTGTTACGAGCGGCTTCGGGCGCATCCATGTGCACTTGCCGGACCTGCGATCCGTCAGGTTCTGATCGCCGTAGAATGGGGCCATGCGAATCCCCCTGCTCGGCGCCATCGTCCTGACCGCGGCCATGACCCTCACCTCGGGGACGGACGCCCAGTCCACATGGCCGCCG
The DNA here is from genome assembly GCA_030680175.1 of Vicinamibacterales bacterium. Classification (GTDB taxonomy): domain Bacteria; phylum Acidobacteriota; class Vicinamibacteria; order Vicinamibacterales; family UBA2999; genus JAUXWO01. The sequence goes on along the minus strand of JAUXWO010000039.1, from coordinate 6,170 downwards.
CCGGTCGCCGCCGTCCCGTCCCCCGCGGGCGCCGACAGCGGGCAGCCCCAGCTCTCGGTGTCGGACCGCGGCGTGCTCCTGAGCTGGATCGAACGCAAGGGCGACACCGCGACGCTGCGGTTCGCCGAGCGCACGGCCGCAGGCTGGACAACGCCGCGCACCGTCGCCTCCGGAGACGACTGGTTCGTCAACTGGGCGGATGTGCCGTCCGTGATGCGCCTGGCCGACGGCACGCTCGTGGCGCACTGGCTGCAGAAGAGCGGACCGGATACCTACGCCTACGATGTCCGCCTCTCCTACTCGAAGGACGATGGGCGGACCTGGGCGCGCTCGTTCACGCCGCATCATGACGGGACGCAGACCGAGCACGGGTTCGCGTCGCTCTTCCAGATGCCGGGCGCCGGCCTCGGCCTCGTCTGGCTCGACGGCCGCGCCACGGGTGGCGGCGGACACGACGGCCATCCGAAGGGCGCCATGAGCGTCCGCTTCGGCACGTTTGACTCCGCATGGACGCAGACCGCCGAGATGCCCGTCGACCTGCGCGTCTGCGAGTGCTGCCCCACGGCCGCCGTCGTCACGGCCGACGGGCCGCTCGTGGCATACCGCAACCGCAGCGACGAGGAAGTGCGCGACATCTACGTGTCCCGCTTCGAGAACGGCACATGGACCACCCCGGCGGCCGTGCACGACGATGGATGGCAGATCCCCGCGTGCCCGGTGAACGGCCCGATGCTGAGCGCGCGCGGCCGCGACGTCGCCGTCGCCTGGTTCACGGTGAAGGATGACGTCGGCCAGGCGTACCTGGCGTTCTCGCGCGATGCCGGCCGGACGTTTGGTGCGCCGGTGCGGCTCGATGATGGCGGGTCGCTCGGCCGCGTCGATGTGGAACTGCTGGCGGACGGGTCGGCCGTGGCCACGTGGATCGAGTTCGCGGACCAGCGCGCGCAGTTCCGCGCGCGGCGGGTGACGCGCGACGGCCGGCGCGGCGCGCCGATCACCGTGGCGGGCATGGCCGGCAGCCGTGCCAGCGGGTACCCGCGCGTCGCGCTGCACGGCGGCGACCTCGTCTTCGCGTGGACCGAGTCCGACAACGGCTCGCTTCGCGTCCGCACCGCCGCCGCCCCGCTCACCGGGGAGACGCGGCGCGAGCGTTGAGGGTCAGGGGCTTGTGAGTCTCCGCGCGACGTGCCCATGGAGCCCGACGTGACGACGTCCGCGCCCGCTGTCATCCAGGCCCTCGTCGACAACCATCGCCGCTTCCTGGCGTTCCTCGAGCGGCGCGTCCGGTCGCGCGAGGTCGCCGAGGACCTCCTGCAGGAGGCCTTCGTCCGGGGCCTGCACCACGCCCCGGCCCTCCGCGACGACGAGGCCGCCGTGGCCTGGTTCTATCGCGTGCTCCGCAACGCGCTGGTGGATCACTACCGCCATCAGGGCGTGGAGCAGCGACGCCTGGCGCCGGAGGCGGCAGCCGACATCGTCGCCGACCCGGCGACGGTGGACCCTGAGCTGTACGCCGAAATCTGCCGCTGCGTCAGCGCCCTCCTCCCCACGCTCAAGCCCGAGTACGCCGCGGCGATTCAGCGCATCGACGTCGACGGCGCCAGCCACGGCACGTTCGCGGCCGAGGCCGGCATCACCGCCAACAACGCCGGCGTCCGGGTCCACCGTGCCCGCCAGGCCCTCGCCCGCCAGCTTCAGCAGAGCTGCGGCACCTGCGCCGACCACGGCTGCCTCGACTGCCACTGCGGCGCTCCGGCACGGCACGGCGTTGACCGGCCGGCCCCGCGGGCGTGGTGATCTTCCCGCGCAGCGCCGGGCGCCTTCGGCGATAATCCACGCCAAGGGAGATCCACCAATGGCACACGCTCCGGCCTCACGACGCAGGTTCCTCTCGACCGGCCTCACCGGTGCCGCCGCCATCTGGGTCCCGAAACCCGTCCACGGCTACACCGCCGCGGAGGTGCGCGCCGCCATCGCGGACGTGGGCATCTCGAAGTGGGATCTCGACACGCCGGCCCTCTGCGTGGACCTCGACGCGTTCGAGCGGAACATCGCCGCCCTGCAGGCGCGCGTCACCAGGAACGGCATCGCCGCGCGGCCGCACGCCAAGACGCACAAGACCGCCGCCATCGCCCGGCGGCAACTCGAGGCCGGGGCCATCGGCATCTGCACCGCCAAGCTGAGCGAAGCCGAAGCGCTCTTCCGCGAGGGCATCGAGCCGATCTGCATGACGACCGGCAACCTCGCGCCCGGCAAGATCCGCCGCGCCATGCAGCTGCGGAAAGCCAACCGCCACTTCATTCAGGCGGTGGACGAGCCGGGAAATGCGCGAGACCTCTCCGACGCGGCCCGCGAAGCCGGCGTGACGGCCGATGTCGTGATCGACGTGGCGGTGGGCACGCGCACCGGGGTCCCGGCGGGCGACGATGCGCTGGCGCTGGCCCGCCTCGTGGAGACGCTGCCCCACCTCCGGCTGCGCGGGCTGCTCGCGTACGACGGCGGCGCGCAGCACGTTGATGGCTTCGCCGCGCGCAAGGCGCGCGCGCTGAGCGGCCTCGCGGCCGCCGCCGCCACGCGTGAGGCGATGGTGCGCGCGGGCCTCAACACCGAGATCTTCAGCGGCGGCGGGACGGGTACGTACAGCGTGGACCATCTGACGCCGGGGTTCACCGACGTTCAGGCCGGCAGCTACGTCTTCATGGACATGCAGTACCTGGCGATCGGCCAGGAGGATGGCGCGCCGGTCTACGGCGACTTCACGCCCTCGCTCACCGTGGTCGCCACGGTCATGAACAACCGATTTCCCAATCGCCTGACGACCGACGCGGGCGCCAAGGCCCTGACCCTCAACATCCCGCGCGCCGGCGTCGTCGGCGAACCGGGGATGGACTACAACGCGGGGTCTGACGAGTTTGGCGTGATCACGTTCACCGAGGCCGCCCGCAGCTACCGGATCGGCGACCGCATCGAGATGATCGTGCCGCACTGCGACCCGGTAGTGAACCTGTATGACCAGATCTACGCGATCCGCAACGATCGAGTGGAGGCGGTGTGGCCCGTCACGGCCCGCGGTAAGTCCCAGTAGCCCGTGCACCCCGGCACCTCGAGCACCCCGGGCACCCGGGGCACCTCGAGCACTTCGGGCACCCTGGGCACCTCGTGCACCGTTGGCACCCCGTGCACTCTGGGCACCCCGGGCACCCCGGGCACCTGTAAGATTCCCCTCGCTGGCCCGTCAGCCTCTTTGAAGGTACATTCAGAGAGGTGACCCCATGACTCCCATTGATGGTAGCGTGCTCCTCGGCGCCGCCGGCCTGATCGTTCTCGTCAACTGGTACTTCCTGTTCAGCCGGCGTGGCGCCCCTGCCGTCCGAGCCCAGGCCACGGACGGCGGCGTGCAGGCGCTGACGGTCCGCGTGGCGGGCGGCTACTCCCCCGCCGTGGTGGAAGTGGAGCGCGGACGGCTGGTGCGTCTGACGTTCGACCGGCAGGAAGAGAACCCCTGCTCGGAGGAGGTGGTGCTCGCGCCCTGGGGCATCCGCCGGTTCCTCCCGGCGCACCAGCAGACGACCATCGAGTTCACCCCCGCCGAGGCGGGCCGGTTCGAGTACACGTGCGGCATGAGCATGCTGCGCGGCACGATCGTGGTGAAGTGATGGCGACCCCACCAGCCACCACCCCGGTCGCGGACCCGTCCGCCCCGACCGCCCGCATCACGCTCCCTGTCGAAGGGATGACGTGCGCGGCCTGCCAGGCCAGCGTGCAGCGCGCGCTGCAGGGCACGAGCGGCGTGCAGCAGGCCGCCGTCAACCTGATGCTGCACGAGGCGGCGATCACCTACGACCCGCGCGTGCTCGACGCCCAGGGCCTCGTGGACGCCATCAACGACACGGGGTACGCCTCGCATCTGCCGGCGCCAGCCGCCGATCATTCCGTCGAGGAGGATGCACGCGAGGCGTCGCAGCGTCACGAGTACCGGACGCTGCTCGTGAAGTCGCTCACCAGCCTCGGCCTCGGCGCGATCGCGATGCTCGCGTCCATGCCGCTCATGGGCGGGATGTCGCCCCACGCGGCGCACAGCGGGGATCCGCTGCTCCGGTGGAGCATGCAGGTGATCGACCCGCCGCTGCGCGCGGCGCTGCCCTGGCTCTACACGATCCCGGTGCCGGTGCTGCAGTACGGCCTGCTCGCCGCGACGCTCCTCGTGATGGGCTGGGCCGGGCGGCACTTCTACACCCGCGCGTGGTCGTCGTTCCTCCACCGATCGGCGGACATGAACACGCTCATCGCCATCGGCACGGGCGCGGCGTTCCTCTACTCGGTCGCCGCCACGGTGGCGCCGGGCCTCTTCGTCGCGGGCGGCGCCCTCCCCGACGTCTACTACGAGGCCATCATCATCATCGTGGCGCTCGTGCTGCTCGGCAACGCCATGGAGGCGCGCGCCAAGAGCCAGACGACCCGCGCACTGCGCTCGCTGGCGAAGCTGCAGCCGTCGACGGCGCGCGTCCGGCGCGACGGCCAGGAGATCGACGTGCCGATCGTGAGCGTCGTCAAGGGCGACCGCGTGCTGGTCCGCCCGGGCGAGCGCTTCCCGGTGGACGGCGTGGTCGTCTCCGGCACCGGCGCCGTGGACGAGTCGATGCTGACGGGGGAGTCGATGCCCGTGAGCAAGCAGCCCGGGGACACGGTGATTGGCGCCACGGTGAACACGGCCGGCGCCTTCGAGGTGGAGGCCACGGCGGTGGGCGCCGCGAGCGTGCTGGCGCAGATTGTCCGGCTGATGCGCGAGGCGCAGGGGTCCCAGGCGCCGATTCAACGGCTCGCCGATCGCATCTCGGCGATCTTCGTGCCGGTGGTGTTGTCGATCGCCATTGCGACGTTCGCGGTCTGGTGGGTCGTGCCGGACGAACCGTCCATCGTGCAGGCGCTCACGGCGGCGGTCGCCGTGCTGATCATCGCGTGCCCGTGCGCCATGGGGCTGGCGGTGCCCACCGCCGTGATGGTGGCGAGCGGCCGCGGCGCCGCGGCCGGTGTGCTCATCAAGGGCGGCGAACCGCTCGAACGCCTGGCGCACGTCGACACCGTGGTGTTCGACAAGACCGGCACGATCACCGCCGGCACGCCCGCGGTCGTGGCGGTGCACGTCGTGCCCGGCACGGACGAGGCCGATCTGCTGCTCCTCACCGGCGCGGCGGAACGCCGCTCGGAACACCCGCTTGCCGCGGCCATCGCCGGCTACGCCGAGGCGCACGCCGGGGTCGCGGGCCGCACGCTCACCGTTGAGGCCTTCGAGGCGTTGGCGGGCCGCGGCGCCCGTGCCCGCGTCGACGGCCGCGACCTGCTCATCGGCACCGAATCGCTGCTGCGCGACGAGGGGATCGACATCGCGCCGTTCAGCGGCCTCGCCGACACCTGGGCGGGCGAGGGACGCACGCCGGTGCTCGTGGCCATCGATGCCAACGCCGCCGGGGCCTTCGCCGTCGCCGACACCATCCGCCCCGAGGTCCCGGCCGTCATCGCCGCCCTCCGCGCGCGCGGGATCCATGTCGTCATGCTCACCGGCGACCGGCGACGGACCGCCGAGGCCATCGCACGTGAAGCGGGTATCGACGAGGTGATCGCGGAGGTGCTGCCTGACGGCAAGGTGGAGGCGATCCGCCGGTTGCAGCGGGACGGGCGGCGGGTGGCGATGATCGGCGACGGCCTGAACGACGCGCCCGCCCTCGCGCAGGCCGACATCGGGATGGCCATGGCCTCGGGCACCGACATCGCGGGCGAAGCCGCGGACGTGGCGCTCATGCGCGACGACCTCAACGGCGTGCTGCAGGCCCTCGTCCTCGCGCAGAAGACGATGCGGACGATGAAGCAGAACCTGTTCTGGGCGTTCGCCTACAACGTGGTGGGGATTCCGATCGCGGCCGGGATTCTGTATCCGGGCTTCGGCCTGCTGCTGAGCCCGGTGCTCGCCAGCGCCGCCATGGCGTTCAGCTCGGTCAGCGTCGTCACCAACAGCCTGCGCCTGCGCGCCGTGCGGCTCCAGTAGATCATCCGCGGATTACGCGGATTACGCAGACGTTTTCAGGAAGGCGCAGCCCCGTCGCGTACCCAGTCTCGCCAGCTGTGTTGGGCGCAACGACTCGAGGTGGCAGCTGTGCTCCCGCGGCGGCCGA
>JAUXWO010000034.1 GCA_030680175.1 Vicinamibacterales bacterium | reverse complement strand
TGGAGTTGCCCCAGATGATGGAGTTGCCCCAGATGATGGAGTTGCCCCAGATGATGGAGTTACCCCAGATGATGGACTCGGAGTCGAGATAGCCCCACGCCAACGAGTCGGACCAAGCACCGGTGTCAGGTGCGGCTTGCTTGCCCAGTGAATCCACCAACGCTTCCGCATTCAGTGCGCCCACCCGCTCCAGGCTCAGGCTGCCGGCTCCTCCCGCAATCAGCCCCGCCTCCGGCATGAACGTCGCCGAGGCCTGCAGTAGCAGCTTCACCTGCAGCGGCGTCAGCGTCGGCCGCGCGTCCAGCAGCAGGGCCGCCGCGCCGCTCACCGTGGCCGCCGCCATGCTCGTGCCGCTCATCTCGAAGTATTGGTGCGCCCCGGCGCCCGAGACCACGCGCTGCGGGTAGAGACGCGCCAGCGTCGCGCCCGGCGCCATCGCCGACACGATCTTCGACCCCGGCGCCACCAGGTCCGGCTTGATCACGTGGTCGTACAGCGTCGGGCCCCGCGAACTCCACGGCGCCACCTCATCGTCCGCCCGCGCCACCGTGCCCTGCGCGCGCACCGCGCCGACCGTGATCGCATACGGCGAGTTGCCCGGCGACGTGATGCTGCCGAGCACCGTCTTCCCGTCCGCCGTCTGCCCGTAGTTGCCCGCCGACGTCACGACGACGAGCCCGGCCCGCACGGCGCGCTCCACCGCCTGGCACAGCGGATCGTCACGCCAGCCCTGCGTCACCGGGCCGCCGAGCGACAGGTTCAGCACGCGAATCCCGAACTCGCCCTGGTGGGCAATCGCCCAGTCGATCGCCTCGATCACCCCGCTCGCCTTGCCCGACCCGTCCGCGCCCAGCACCTTCAGGTTCACGAGGTGCGCGCCCGGCGCCATGCCGGCCGCCGCCGCCTCGCGGCCGCGCCCGATCGGCGTCCCGGCCACGATCCCCGCCACGTGCGTGCCGTGCCCGTACTGATCGATCCCGCGGCCGCGCGGCCCCGTGAAGTCCACGCTCGCCACCACGCGATGCGCCACCGCGCTGTGCGCGCCGATGCCCGAATCGATGATCGCGACGCCCACGCCACGTCCGCTCGACGCGGCGAGCCCCGCCACCAGGCCCCCCCACACCTCCTCCGCCCCCGTCGTCGCCGTCGTCACGGCCATGTGGGAGCGGACGTCGGCGTCCTCCGCCAGCGCATCCACGTCGGCATCCGCGGCGAGGGCGTCCAGCCCGCCCGCAGGCACCTCGAACACCGCACTCCCCGCCAGCGACTTCTTCACGCGCAGGCCGTGACGCGCCGCGAGGCGCTGCAGCCGCGCCGGCGAGCCGGCGACGATGACATCGACGGGGGAGGTATCGTGCGCCGCGAGCCGCGCGGCAAGATCCGACGAGAGCCGCGCGCGGCGCCCTTGCGCCTCGGCGGGGACTGCAAGCGCCACCAGCGCCGCCGCGCACAGGGCATACGCCAGTACCTGACCCACGGTCAGGCGTCGTGTGCTGTGGCGGGACGAGGGGTCGAAGCGCGGCAGATTCTGCATAACCATCCTCCGGACAGGGGGGAGCGGCGGCGGGTCGATGAAGGGACGCGCGTGTCAGTGGCTCTGGCCGAGCTCCTGGAGCGATTCCACGAGCACGCGCTGCGATCCACCGAGCGTGCGCACGGTGCGCAGGCGGCCTTCGCGAATGCGGTAGTAGATCGTGCGACGCGACACCCCAATGAGCTGCGCCGCCTGGTCGATCGTGACGCTGCGCCCGAGCTGCGGGTTGAATGTCGCTGACTCGGACACGTGAAGCCTCGAATCCATGAATCGCTACCTCCACCCCAACCATTCGCATGGACGGTGCCAAGGGGAGGCGCCGGATCGGTGGAACCCCCTAACTGGTTGCTTTATAGGGGTTTATCCACTAGGATGCAGGCGGTTGCCGTGCGGGGGTGCCCCGGCGGAGTGGCCAAGCGCTTGGCCATGCGGTGTCGACGGTGTTGCGCCTGGCGAAGATTGCACGCATTTCAACGGAATCGCCCCCGGCAGGGACGAGGGCGACCGGCCAATTTATTGGCCAGCAGGTCAACAAGTGAACCGACAGTCACGCGCTCTGCTGTTCATCCTGATCGTCGCCGGTGTTCTCGGCATCGGCTACTACCTGCGCACGGCGGTGGCGCCGCCCGCCGCGCCGCTCGCGCTCGACGAGGGCCCGGCCGCGCCCGCGGTGCGCGGCGGCACGCTCGTGGCCTCGCTGCGCGCCGAACCCCGCAGCTTCAACCGCCTCACGTCTCGCGACTATGCGACCGAGATCGTGGCCATGCTCACGCAGGGCCGCCTCGTGCGCGTCAACCGTGCCACTGAAGAGGTCGAGCCGTGGCTCGCCGAGTCGTGGACCGTCTCGCCCGACGGGCTCACCTATACCCTCACTTTGCGCGAGGGCGTACGCTGGTCCGACGGCGCGCCGTTCACGTCGGACGACGTCGTGTTCACGCTGGCGGCGGTGGACGACCCGCGTAACGCGAGCGTGCTCGCGACCTCGATGCGCATCGATGGCGCGCCCCTCGCGGTCACTGCCCCCGACCCGCGCACCGTGGTCGTCACCTTTCCCACGCCGTTTGGACCGGGGATCCGGCTGCTCGACAACCTGACGATCGCGCCACGCCACCTGCTGGGCGACGCGGCGGCCGCGGGCACCCTGGCCGAGGCGTGGACGGCATCGACGCCGCCGGGGGAGATGGCGGGGCTCGGCCCGTTCATGCTCGTGCGCTACGAGCCGGGGCAGCGGCTGGTGTTCGATCGCAACCCGCGCTACTGGCGCACCGACGGGCGCGGCGAGGCGCTGCCGTACCTGGATCGGCTGGTGCTCGACATCGTGCCGGATCAGAACGCGGAACTGCTGCGCCTCGAGTCGGGCCAGATCGACATGGTGCAGCAGCACCTGCGGCCCGAGGACCTGTCCGCCGCGCGCACGCTCGCCACGGCCGGCCGGCTGCGGCTGCTCGAACTCGGGGTCGGCCTCGATCCCGACGCCTTCTTCTTCAACCTGCGCCCCGCGAAGTGGGCCTCGGACCCGCGGGCGGCCTGGATGCCGCGCGCCGAGTTCCGCCACGCGATCTCCCATGCCGTGGATCGGGAGGCGTTTGCGAACACCGTGTTTCTTGGCGCGGCGGTGCCGGTGCATGGCCCGATCACGCCGGGTAACAAGACGTGGTTCTCGCCGAACGTGCCTCGGTATGGCTACGATCAGGCGCGGGCGCGCGCGTTGCTCGAGGGACTCGGCCTCACCCTGAATGCCGCGACGGGGTTCGCCGAGGATGCCGCGGGCACACGCGCGCGGTTCTCGGTGCTGACGTACAGCGGAAACACGCAGCTGATGCGCGGCGCGGAGGTGCTGCGCGAGGATCTGCGCGCCATCGGCGTCGAGATGGACATCGTGCCGCTCGAGCCGAACGCGCTCATCCAGCGCATGCTGTCGGGCGACTTCGACGCGATCTACTTCAACTACTTTGCCACCGACACGGACCCGGCGATGAGCAAGGACTTCTGGCTCAGCTCGGGCAGCGCCCACGTGTGGCACATCGGCCAGGCCACGCCGGCCACCGACTGGGAGCGCACGATCGACGACCTCATGACGCGCCAGGCCGCCTCGCTCGATCACGAGGAGCGGGTGCGCCTCTTCAACGACGTGCAGCGGATCTTCGCGGAGCAGCTGCCCGTGATCTACTTCGCGGCGCCGCGCCTGTTCATCGGGGTCAGCAGCCGCGTGACGCACTACACGGCGGGGCCCATCCGGCCGCAGCTGCTCTGGAGCCCCGACTCACTCGCGGTCGCGCCGGCCGCCACGCCGTAGCAGCCCGTGGTGCACGTCGCGGCGAGCACCGAGAGGCGCGAGGCGACCCGTGGGCAAGGCGCGACGAGCGAGAATATTGGGCATATTTGAACGAGGAGCAACGCCGCCCATGGGGATGCCTCGCGCGTCGAATGCCGTCGCGACTTGCACCACGGGCTGCTAAGACCATGACTATCGGGCACTACCTGCTGCGGCGGCTGGCGTTCGCGCTGCTGCTGGTGCTGCTCGTCTCGTCGGCGGCGTTCCTCCTCACGCGCCTGGCGCCCGGCGACTTCACGATAGAGCAGGGGCTCACGATCACCGCCGAGGAGCGCGCGCGCCTGGCGGCGGACCTCGGGCTCGATCGGCCGCTCGCCGTGCAGTACGGCGCGTGGCTGGGCCGCGCCGTCCGGCTCGATTTCGGCCCCTCGTTTCTCTACTCCCGGCCCGTGGCCGATCTGCTCGGCGAGCGCGCGGCCAACACCGCGGTGCTGGCGCTGGCGGCGCTCATCGTGGCCACGGTGCTCGGGGTGCCGGCCGGGGTGCTCAGCGGCCGCCGCGCCGGCGCCACCCGGCGCGTCGTGCGGGGCGTCTCGCTCCTCCTCCTCTCGGTGCCGCCGCTCGTCAGCTCCCTCGTCCTCGTGTGGATCGCCGCGCGCACGGGCTGGCTGCCGCTCGGCGGCATGACGTCGCTCGCCTCCGACGGCTCGTGGAGCGGGTGGGTCGCGGACCTGGCGCGGCACCTGCCGCTCCCCGTGCTGGCGCTCGCGCTGCCGGTGGCGGCCACGCTCGAGCGGCTCCAGTCGCAGGCGCTCGCCGAGGCCTCGCGCGAGCCGTTCGTGGCGGCGGCCGTCGCCCGAGGGCTCTCGTGGGACCGGGCCGTGGCGGCGCATGCCTGGCCCGCGTCGCTGCGCGCGGTGCTCAGCGTCTACGGGCTCATCATCGGCGCCCTCTTCAGCGGCTCCTTCATCGTCGAGGTCGTCACGGCGTGGCCGGGCCTCGGGCGGCTGATGTACGACGCGCTCCGCGCGCGCGATCTCTATCTGGTCGCCGGATGCGCTGCGACGGGCGCGGCGTTCCTCGCCGTGGGCACGCTCGTCTCGGATCTGCTGCTGCGCTGGGCGGACCCGCGGCTGGGCGGGGGAGGCGTGTCACGATGACGCGTACCGCGCTCCTCCTGGCCGCCACGCTTGGCGCGCTGGCCATGGCCGGTCCGTGGATCGCGCCGTACGCGCCGCAGGCGCAGCATCGCGATTTCATGCACGCGCCGCCCATGCCCCCGCGCGTGATCGACGAGGGAGGCCTGCGCGCCCCGTTCGCCCGCCCTGTCGTGCTCGCCGACCGGCTCGACCAGCGCTACGAGGTCGACGAAGGCCGCGCGCTGCCGCTGCCGTGGGGCGCGCCGGCCGGGAGCGATCCCGTGTTCCTGCTCGGCAGCGACCGTCTGGGCCGTGACGTGCTCTCGCGCGTGCTGCACGGCGCCCGCGCCTCCCTCGGCCTCGCGCTGGTCTCCACCCTGGGCGCGCTCCTCGTCGGCGCGCTTCTCGGCGCGTGGGCCGGCTACCGCGGCGGATGGCCCGACGAAGTGCTGATGCGCGTGTCGGAGTTCGTCCTCGTTCTGCCGCTCGTCTACGTCGTGCTGGCACTCCGCGCGGTGCTGCCGCTCGTGCTGCCCGGCACCACCGTCTTCCTCGTGATGGCCGGCATCTTCACCCTGGTGGCGTGGCCGTGGGCCGCACGCGGCGTGCGCGGGATCGTGGCCGCCGAGCGGGAGCGCGACTACGTCGCCGCCGCGAGGGCCGCCGGCGCCTCACCGGCGCGCGTCATCTGGCGGCACCTGCTGCCGGCATGCGCCGGCTACCTGGCCGTGCAGGCCACGCTGCTCCTGCCGGGCTTCATCCTGGCCGAGGCCACGCTCTCGTTCATCGGCCTCGGGTTCCCGGACTCGCTCCCGAGCTGGGGCACGATGCTGGCCGAGGCCGCGAACGTGTCGAGCCTCGCCCGGTTCCCCTGGACCCTCGCCCCGGCCGTCGCGATCTTCCTCGTCGTCCTCGCCACCAACATCGCCATCGAGCGCCACGGCCACACCCCCCTGCCGATCGACCGCGGAACGCGATAGAATTTGTCAGCTTTCAGCTTTCGGCTTTCGGCGAGCTGATAGCCGAGAGCCGAGAGCTGATCGCCGACTGCCACCACCGAGAGCCACCTCCCATGACCCTGTCCGGCCTGTTCACCCCCGTCGCCACTCCCTTCATCGACGACGAGGTCGATGAGGCCGGGCTTCGCGCCAACATCCGCAAGTACATGGCCACGGGCCTCACCGGCATCGTCGCCCTCGGCTCCAACGGCGAGGCCGTGCAGCTCGACGAGGACGAGGCCGACCGCGTCGTGGCCATCGCGCGCGACGAGGTGCCGTCCGGGCGTCCGCTGATCGCGGGCACGGGCCGCGAGTCCACGCGTGCGACCATCGCCGCGACGCGCCGTGCCGCGGCGCTTGGCGCCGATGCCGTGCTCGTGCGCACCCCGGCCTTCTTCAAGCAGCTGATGTCGGCCGACGTGTTCATCCGGCACTACACGGCGGTGGCCGACGCCTCGCCCGTCCCCGTCCTGCTCTACAACGTGACGATGTACACGGGGGTGGCGCTGCAGGTGGAGGCGGTCGCCCGGCTCAGCGCGCACCCGAACATCGTGGGCATCAAGGACTCGGGCAGCGACGTCACGCTCATCGCCGATTTCCTCGCGCAGAGCGCGCCCGGCTTCACGGTGCTTGCCGGCAGCGGCGTGGCGTACTACTCCGCGCTTGCCGCCGGCGCGCATGGCGCCGTGCTGGCGCTGGCGGGCGTGGCGACCGATGCCTGCGTCGAGATCCGCGCGCTTGTCGAGGCCGGCCGGATGGCCGAGGCCCGTGCCCTGCAGCAGCGCCTCGTGCCCCTGGCGCGCCTGATCGGCGGCCAGTACGCCGTCCCCGGTCTGAAGGCCGCGCTCGATCTGCTCGGCTATCGCGGCGGCCTGCCGCGGCCGCCCCTGGGTCCGGTGCCGCCCGCGGTGATCGACCAGCTGGCGACCGCACTCGAGGCCGCCGGGTTGTCCCCGACGCGCCCCGTCGCCGCGTCCTGACCGTTCCCTTGTCCCGTTGCTCCGGAGCCCGAGAGTCCATGCTGCCGTCCACTGAACGCCTGCTCCTTGGTCCTGGCCCCAGCCTGATCGCGCCGCGCGTGATGCGCGCCCTTGGCGCCCCGATGCTGAGCCACCTCGATCCCGACTTCGTCGTCATCATGGACGACCTGCGCGCGCGGCTCGAGCGCATCTGTCGCGCGCCGGAGGGATCGTTTGCCTTCGCGATGTCCGGCACCGGCACCTCCGGCATGGAGGTCGCGGTCTCGAACCTCGTGCAGCCGGGCACGCGCGTGCTCTCGATCGTGTCGGGCTACTTCGGCGACCGGCTCGCGCAGATGTCGGTGCGCTACGGCGGGGAAGTGGAGAAGGTGGCCGTCGACTGGGGCCGCGCCGTGGACCCCGACGCCGTGCGCACGATGCTCGGGAAGACGCGCGCGGAGGTGGTGACGGTGGTGCACGCCGAGACCTCCACCGGCGTATTGAACCCGCTCGAGGCGATCGCGACCGTCGCGCGCGAGCACGACGCGCTCGTGCTGGTCGACGCGGTGACCTCGCTCGGCGGCCACCCGCTCGATGCCGACGGCTGGGGGCTCGACGCCGTCTACAGCTGCAGCCAGAAGTGCCTGGGGTCGCCGTCGGGGCTCTCGCCCGTGCTGTTCGGCCCGCTCGCCCTCGAGCGGCTCGTGCCGTGCCGCGGCTTCTACTTCGACCTCGAACTCCTCGAGGACTACTGGCTGAAGCGCAAGTACCACCACACGATGTCGGCCTCGCTCATCTACGCACTCAGCGAGGCGCTGACGATCGTCGAGGAGGAAGGCCTCGAGGCGCGCTGGGCCCGGCACGAGCGGCATCACCGCGCCTTCGCCGCGGGGCTTGAGGCCATGGGGCTGTCGCTGCTGCCGCCCGAGGGCGAGCGGCTCTGGACGCTGAACGCCATCCGCGTGCCCGAGGGCATCGACGATGCCGCGGTGCGGAAGCACCTGCTGACGAAGCACAACATGGAGATCGGGGCGGGCCTGGGGCCGCTGGCCGGGAAGATCTTCCGCGTGGGCCTGATGGGCGCCAGCTCCACGCCCGAGCTCGTCACCGCGTGCCTCACCGCGCTCGAAGACGCGCTCGCCGCGCAGGGGTTCAGGGCGCCCGCGGGGGCCGGGGCGGCGGCGGCCACGGCCGCGCTGGCGTAGCCCCTCCTCCGCGCAGGTGTGCGGAAGGAGACTGGACGGTCCGGGCAGGTTGCGGTATCACTGGAGGTGAAGCCGCCCGGCCTGCGCGACCGCGCAGGGGGCACCGCGAATCGCCATCCCGAGGCCCACATGTCCTATGCGCCGCGCCCTCTCTCGACCCGCCTGACGGCCGCCGTGGCCCTGCTGGCCATCGCCGCGGCCTGCGCCACCAATCCCGTGACCGGGCAGCGCGAGGTCTCGCTGATGAGCGAGGCGCAGGAGGTCTCGATCGGGCAGCAGGTGGATGTCGACATCCGCAACGAGATGGGCGTCTACGACGATCCCGAACTGCAGCGCTACGTGTCGGACCTTGGAGTGCGCCTCGCGAAGGTCTCGCATCGGCCGCAGCTGCCGTGGCACTTCACGGTCGTCGACAACGCCGCCATCAACGCGTTCGCCGCGCCCGGCGGCTATATCTACATCACACGCGGCATCCTTGCCTACATGCAGGACGAGGCGGAACTTGTCGGCGTCCTCGGCCACGAGATCGGCCATGTCACCGCGCGGCACGCGGCGCAGCAGTACACGCGGGCCACGGGTGGCACGCTCGGGCTGATCGCCCTCGGCATCTTCGTTCCGGCCGCGCGCCCGTTCGGCGACCTCGCGTCGACGGGCCTCGGGCTGCTCTTCCTCAAGTACGGGCGCGATGACGAGCTGCAGTCGGACCGGCTGGGGGTGGAGTACGGGGCCGCGGCGGGATGGGACCCGCTCGGCGTGCCGCGGTTCCTGCGCACGCTGTCGCGCGTCAGCGAGATGAGCGAGCGGGGCGTGCCGAACTGGCTTTCCACGCACCCTGAGCCCGCGTCGCGGGTGGAGGTGGCCCGGCCGCTGGCCGAGGCGCAGGCCGCCGGGCGCGAGCTCGCCCGCAACCGCGAGGCGTACGAGCGCCGCATCGACGGCGTCGTCTTCGGCGACAACCCGAAGGACGGCATCGTCCGCGGCAACGCGTTCCTGCATCCGGTGCTGCGCTTCGCGATCGAGTTCCCCGAGGGCTGGGAGGTGCAGAACACCCCGCAGCAGGTGATGGCGCGCGCGCCCGGGCAGCAGCGCTACATGCTGCTGCAGATCGTGCAGAAGCCGAATGGACGCGACATCGAGCAGATCGCCGTCAACCATATGACCACCGGCGGCTTTCAGCGCGTGAGCGGCGAGCGCACCCGCATCAACGGCCTCGACGCGTACCTGGGCGTCTATCGTGGCGCGATCGAGGGCCTCGGCCAGGTCGGCATGCGCACCGGCCACATCGTGATGCCCGACCGCACCGTCTACGTCGTGGCCGGATTCGCGCCGCAGGCGCAGTACGACGCCGTCAATCCGGTGGCCACGGCCTCCATCCAGTCGTTCCGGCAGTTGACGCGGCAGCAGGCCGAGGAGATTCGCCCGAACCGCCTGGACTTCTACACCGTGCGCGCGGGCGACACCTGGCAGTCGATCGCCCAGGGCGCCTCGCGCGGGCTCGTGACCGCACCGACGCTGGCGATCATGAACGGCGCCGAGCTCGACGCGCAGCCCCGCACGGGCACGCGCATCCGGATCGTGGTCGTCGGCTAGCAGCCGGGCCTTCGCGAAGTTCGACGTTGGGGCGCCCGGGGATTGGGGCCATAATCGTCCCCATGCGAACGGCGCTCAGATGGGGCGTCACCCTGGCGGCGCTCGGCTTTGCCTACCTGGCCTACGTCTACCTGACGTTGCCGGATGTTCGTCCGCTCGTCGACCAGAACCCCGAGACCACCGCCTTCATCCAGCTCAGGCAGCGGGAAGCCGAGGCCGCCGGCGAGACGTTGAGGCTGCGGCACGAGTGGGTGCCCTACCGGCGCATCTCGAGCCAGCTGAAGCGGGCGGTCCTTGTGACCGAGGATGCGGCGTTCTGGGATCACGAGGGACTCGACTACGACGAGATCCGCGCCTCGATGGAGGTGAACCTCGCCGAGCGGCGCTTCGTCCGCGGCGCCAGCACCATCACGCAACAGCTGGCCAAGAACCTCTACCTGTCGCCGTCGCGCAATCCGGTCCGCAAGCTGCGCGAGGTCGCCATCACTCGCCGGCTCGAGGCCGAGCTCAGCAAGCAGCGCATCTTCGAGATCTACCTCAACGTGATCGAGTGGGGCGACGGCATCTTCGGATGCGAGGCGGCCGCGCGCGCCTACTTCGGCAAGCCGGCCTCGGCGCTCACCGCGGCTGAGTCGGCGTTGCTCGCCGGCGCCATCATCAACCCCCGCGTGCACAGCCCGGCGCGGCCCACCGCGCGCCTCCGTGCGCGGCAGCAGATCATCCTGCGACGCATGGGCGGCGTGACGCCCCCTGACGCCACGCCCGCCGTGCTGCCGTCCGACGATGATCTGCGCGAGCAGACGCTCGACATTCCGCCGGTGGACGAGGACGAGGACGCACCATCGCCGCCGGCTGAGCCGGCGCCGCCAGACCCGGCACAGTCCGTGCAGGATCCCGTACCGGCACCGGCGCCCCCCGACCCGGCCCCCCCAGGCAACCGCACACCGCCTGTGCCGGGAACGCGCGGGCCGCCGGACGCGTGGTCAGGGGAGACGGAAGACCATCGTGGATGAACTGGAGCGCGTGAGCGCGCACACCTGGGCGGGCGGCATCAACTACACGGGGCATCTGACCCGGCTGATGCGCGATCTCGTGGTGCGTGTGCCCGAACTCCGATACATCGACCTCGGACGCGTGCTCGTGTTCGCACGGCCGGGCCGCGTGGGCACCGACGGGCCGCACGCGACGTGCCACTGCCTGGGCCTGCCGGCCAGCGATCCCGGCTATTACTTCTGGCGTGACCTGCAGACGGGGCGGCTCACGCGACGGACCGAGTGGTTCGTCGAGCGCTCGCCGGAGGTGACGTGTGGCGGCCGCGCCGTCGACTACCTCATCTCGTTTGCGCTCCCGCGTTTCTGTAACCAGTCGCTCGAGCGGTCGCCGAAGCGCGCGTGGTACCCGGGCGTCCCGCCCTGGGTCGCCAAGCTAGACACCGTCGTCCACGAGCTCTACCACATCGATCCGGCGCAGCCGGGGATCCGTCAGCTCGTCCGCCCGGACGGACGGCCGTCACCGCGCTCGCACACGCCGGAGTTCTACGCCGCAGTGGTCTCGATGGTGCGCGCGTACCTCGACAGCCATCCCGATCCCGCCGTGCTCGAGTTCCTGCAGCACGACTTCGACGGGCTGACCGCGCGCTACGGCGGGGTGGCCGGGCTGACGTTCCGCGGCTTCCCGGCCTACCCGCGGCGTTACCGCGAGGCGCTCGTCCCCCAGCCGGCGCCGCTCGAGACGGGCGAGGAGGCGCCGCTCCACTCCTGCGTCGGCGGCGACCCGATCAAGTCCGCGACGGACGACGACCTGCAGCTCCGCCAGTTCTTCGCGACGGGGTCGCGGCTGCTCGCGCCGCAGACAGCGCGCGAGGCCGCGTAGCCCCTCCGATCCCTCCAGGACTGCACGCTTCGGCACGATCGTCCGATAGAGGGGGACATGCGACGGCTGGTCCTTCTCGTGAGCGTGACGATGGTCGTGGCCGGCTGTGCCAGCGGCGGAGGCGTGGCGCCCCGGCCGTTTCCCGGCGCAGGAGCCCCGGCGGGGGCGTCGTCGCGGCCGCCGGCGCCGCTCCGGCCCGGCGGCGAACGCGCGCTGGTCAGCACGGCGCTCGAGTACACCGGCGCGCCCTACCGCAACGGCGGGACCGACCCGTCGGGCTTCGACTGCAGCGGGTTCGTGCACTACGTCTTCGGGCGGCACGGCATCGAGACGCCACGCCAGGTGCGCGAGCAGTTCCGCATCGGGGCGCGCGTCGATCGCGCGCGGCTCCGGCCCGGGGATCTCGTCTTCTTCACGACCGTGGCGCCCGGCGCCTCGCACGTCGGCATCGTCATCGGGGATGGCGAGTTCGTCCACGCACCCAGCTCGCGCGGCGTCGTCCGCGTGGAGCGGCTCGACAGCAGCTACTGGTCGCGCCGCTTCGTCGGCGCGCGCCGGCTCGGCTAGTCCCCGCGCACACGTTCGAGGCGGCCCACGTAAGCCTCGCGTTACCAGCCCTTTACACGCGGCCTCGATCTTGACAGCCACTGTCGGGATGGGCAGAATTGGGCATGGCGATGGAGCAGACGCTCCTCTTGAACGCGACGTACGAGCCGCTCAAGGTCGTCCACTGGCAAAAGGCCGTCACCTTGTGGTGCCAGGGGAAGGTCGAGATCGTGGCGGTGCACGACCGCGAAGTGCGGGCCGTGTCGTTCTCGTTCCGCCTGCCGTCGGTCATCCGGCTCCTGCGCTACGTCAAGATCCGCAAGCGCTTCGATTATGTGCCGTTCTCGCGGGCGAACATCTACGCCCGCGATCAGCACACCTGCCAGTACTGCAGCCAGGGCTTCCACACGTCCGAACTCACCTTCGATCACGTCGTGCCGGTGTCCCAGGGCGGCCGCAAGGACTGGGAGAACATCGTCACCTGCTGCGTGTCGTGCAACCGGCGGAAGGGCGGACGCACGCCCGAGGAGGCGCGCATGCGCCTGGCGCGCCCGCCGAGGCGTCCCGAGTCGGCGCCGGCGCTGCGCATCACGATCGGCATGCGCAAGGCGCCCGAGAGCTGGCGCGACTTCCTGTACTGGAATCTCGAACTCGACGAGGAGTAGCGCCCTTCGCCCTTCGCCCTTCGCGAACAGCGAATAGCGTCACCCGCCTGTTTTCCAGCTCTGCAGCACCTTCATGTAGTTGGCGCGCTCGAAGGCCGATGGGTCGGCGACATGCTGCTGGCTCATGGCACCCTTGACCTGCGCCACCGAGGCGTACCCCCTGCGGTCGAGCCACGAGGCCAGGCCGTCGACGAGCGTGCGGAGATGCGCGGGGCCGTGCTGGAGCAGCGCCGAGGTGGTCATCACGACATCGGCCCCGGCCAGCACGTACTTCACGACCTCGGTCGGCGTCTGCACGCCCGTCGTCGCCGCGAGTGACGCGGAGATGCGGCCGTGCAGGACGGCGATCCACAGCAGGGGGAGCCGGATCTCCGCCGGCGTGCTGAGTTCGAGCGTCGGGGCCACCTCGAGCCGCTCGAGGTCCATGTCGGGCTGGTAGAACCGGTTGAACAGGACCAGACCCTCGGCTCCCGCCGCGACGAGCCGCGCGGCCATCTCGCCCGTGGCGCTGAAGAACGGGCTCAGCTTGATGGCGACGGGCACCGAGACGGCGCCGCAGACCTCGCGCACGATGTCCTCGTAGCGCTGCTCGACGTCACGGCCCGTGACGGCGAGGTCGGCGGGGATGTAGAACACATTCAGCTCGATCGCGTCGGCGCCGGCATCGGCGAGCGCCTCGGCGTAGCCGGTCCATCCGGTCGGCGTGACCGCATTCAGGCTGGCGATGACCGGCACCCCGACAGCGGTCTTCGCTTCGCGCACGAAATCCAGATAGGCGTCCGGACCCACGACGAAGTCGCTCGAGACCGGAAAGTAGGACTGCACCTCGCCGACGCTGTCGGCGCCGAGCGCGGTGAGCGCCTCGAGCGCGGCATTCTCCAGGCGGATCTGCTCCTCGAAGAGCGACGGGAGGACGATCGCGGCGGCGCCGGCGTCTTCGAGGCGGCGCAGGCCGTCGATGGTGGCGGCGAGCGGGGAGGCCGAGGCGACCACCGGATGCGCCAGATCGAGTCCGAGATACGTCGTGCCGAGATCAGCCACGGGAACCTCCGAGCGACGCCATGTCCTCGTACAGCTGCCAGCGCCGGGCGATGGCCGCCTGCGCGTCGGCCAGCAGCCGCTCGGCGCGCGGCGGATCGGTCAACATCAGCACGCGGTAGCGCAGTTCCTGCTCCATGTACGATTTGAGCGGCAGCGACGGCCGCAGCGAGTCGAGCGTGAAGGGATTCTCGCCGGCGCCGCTGAGCGCCGGGTTGTAGCGCACGAGGGGCCAGTGCCCGCTGTGCACCGCGCGTGCCTGCTGATCGAGTCCGTGCTGCATGTTGATGCCGTGGGCGATGCAGTGCGAGTAGGCGAGCACGATCGACGGGCCCTCGTAGGCCTCCGCCTCGCGCAGGGCGTCGAGCGTCTGCTGGGCGTTGGCGCCCATCGCCACCCGCGCCACGTAGACGTTGCCATACGCCATCGCCTGCAGGGCGAGGTCCTTCTTCTCGGTCGTCTTGCCGGCGCTCGCGAACTTCGCCACCGCGGCGAGCGGCGTGGCCTTCGACGCCTGCCCGCCCGTGTTCGAGTAGACCTCGGTGTCGAGCACCAGCACGTTGACGTCGCGCCCGCTGGCGAGCACGTGGTCGAGGCCGGCGGACCCGATGTCGTACGCCCAGCCATCGCCGCCCACGATCCACACGCTGCGCCGCACGAGCTGGCCCGCGACCGAGACGAGCGCGCGCGCCTCGTCCGTGTCCACGCCGGCGAGGCGATCGAGCAGCAGGCGCACGCGGCCGCGCTGCTCGCGGATCTCGGCCTCCGTCCGCTGCGGCGCCGCGAGGATCGCGTCCGCAAGGCCGCCCCCGAGGGTCGAGGCCAGCGCCCGCACGAGACGGCGCGCGGCGGCCAGCTGGTGGTCGGCGGCCAGCCGCATGCCGAGTCCGAACTCGGCGTTGTCTTCGAAGAGCGAGTTGGACCACGCCGGCCCGCGCCCCTCCGCATTGACGGCCCAGGGCGTCGTCGGGAGGTTGCCGCCGTAGATGGACGAGCAGCCCGTGGCGTTGGCCACGACCATGCGGTCGCCGAAGAGCTGCGAGATGAGCTTCAGGTACGGCGTCTCGCCGCAGCCCGCGCACGCGCCGGAGAACTCGAACAGCGGCTCGAGCAACTGCGTGCCCCGCACGGTGGCGAAGTCGACGTGGCTGCGTTCGGGGAGCGGCAGCGACTCGAAGAACGCGGCGCGCGCCCGCGCCGGCACCGGGTCGTCGCCCTTGTCGTCGAGGTTGATGGCCTTCCGGCCGCTCACCGACGGGTCCTTCGCGGGACACACCTCCACGCAGAGCGCACAGCCGGTGCAGTCCTCCTCGTAGACCTGCAGCGTGAAGCGCGTATCGGGAAACCCGCGCGCCTCGAGGGGCGCGGAGAGGAAGCCGTCGGGCGCGCCGTCGAGCGCCCCGGCCGAGTATGCCTTGGCGCGAATGACGCCGTGCGGGCAGACGAAGGCGCAGTGGCCGCACTGGATGCAGGTGTCCGCCTCCCACTTCGCGACGATCGACGAGATGCCGCGCTTCTCCCAGCGTGAGGTCGCGCTCGGGAACGTGCCGTCGACCGGCATGGCGCTCACCGGCAGCGTGTCGCCGCGGCCCGCCAGCATGGGCGCGACCAGGGCCTGCACGAACGCCGGCGCCTCGGCCGGCACCATCGGCAGCAGCCGGCGCGTGCCCGTGGCCGTCGCGGGGACCGCGACCTGGTGCAGCGCCTCGATGGTCCGGTCAACGGCCTCGATGTTCTGGCGCACGACCTCGTCGCCCTTGCGGTGATAGGTCTTGCGGATCGCGCCCTTGATGGCGTCGAGCGCGCGCGCCCGTGGCAGGACGCCCGAGACGGCGAAGAAGCACGTCTGGAGCACGCTGTTCGTGCGGTTGCCGAGGCCCGCGTCGCGCGCGACGCGGTCGGCGTCGATCACCCACATCGCGAGGCGCTTTGCGATGATGGTGTCCTGCACGGAGCGCGGCAGCCGGTTCCAGACCTCCGCGGGGCCGTACGGGCTGTTCAGCAGCAGCGTGCCGCCCGGCGCCGCCACCGCCAGCACGTCGATCCGATCGATGAACTGGAACTGGTGGCAGCCCACGAACTGCGCCTGCCGGACGAGGTAGGTCGACCGGATCGGCGCCGGGCCGAAGCGCAGGTGCGAGACGGTCTGCGACCCCGACTTCTTCGAGTCGTAGACGAAGTAGGCCTGCACGTGGACGCCGGGGTCGTCGCCGAGGATCTTGATGGTGTTCTTGTTGGCGCCGACGGTGCCGTCGGCGCCCAGCCCGTAGAACACCGCGCGGAACACCCCCGCGTCCTCGGTGGACCAGTCCGCGTCGTACTCCAGGCTCGAATGCGACACGTCGTCGACAATGCCCACGGTGAACTGCTTGCGCGGCGCGGCCGAGGCGAGTTCCGTGAAGGCGGCCGCGGCCATCGCCGGCGTGAACTCCTTCGACGACAGCCCGTAGCGCCCGCCAATCACCCGGGGCATCGCGCCGGATCGCGCGCCCGTGGCCGCCGCTTCCGCGAGCGTGGCGACGACATCGAGGAAGAGCGGATCGCCGGGCGCGCCCGGCTCCTTCGTGCGGTCGAGCACGGCGATCGCGCGCGTGGTGGCGGGCAGCGCCGCCAGGACCTCGGGGGCCGGGAACGGACGGTACAGCCGGATCTGCAGGAGGCCGACCTTCTCGCCTCGCGCCACCAGGTGATCCACGGCTTCGGCCGCGGCCCCGGCGCCGGATCCCATCAGCACGAGCACCCGCTCGGCGTCCGGCGCGCCCGTGTAGTCGCAGAGGCCGTACCGGCGGCCCGTGCGCGCGGCGAACCGGTCCATCGCACTCGCCACCACCTCCGGCACGCGGCGGTAGAACGGCGCCGACGCCTCGCGTCCCTGGAAGTACACGTCGGGGTTCTGCGCCGTGCCCCGGATGAACGGGTGGTCCGGGTTCAGCGCCCGGGCCCGGTGCGCGAGGAGCAGCTGCGTATCGACGAGCGCCCGCAGGTCCTCGTCCGTCAGCGTGGCGATCCGGTTGATCTCGTGCGACGTGCGGAATCCGTCGAAGAAGTGCAGGAACGGGATGCGCGTCTCGAGCGTCGCCATCTGCGCGATGGCCGCGAAGTCGTGCGCCTCCTGGACCGAGGCCGACGACAGCAGCGCGAAGCCCGTCGCGCGCACGGCCATCACGTCCTGATGGTCGCCGAAAATCGACAGCGCGTGCGAGGCCAGCGATCGCGCCGCCACATGGAAGACCGCCGGCGTCAGCTCGCCCGCGATCTTGTACATGTTCGGGATCATCAGCAGCAGGCCCTGCGACGCCGTGAATGTGGTCGTGAGCGCGCCGCCCTGCAGCGCTCCGTGCACGGTGCCCGCCGCGCCCGCCTCGCTCTGCATCTCGACGACGATGGGGGTGTCGCCCCAGATGTTGGCGCGCCCCTCGCCCGACCACTGGTCGGCGAGTTCGGCCATCGTCGACGAGGGCGTGATGGGGTAGATGGCGCAGACTTCGTTCAGGCGATAGGCGACATCCGCGCACGCCTCGTTGCCATCCACCGTGGCGACGCGGGGCGCGGCAGTGAGGGGACGGGCAGCATCGGGGGACGGGGCGGTGGGCATCGGCGTGGCCTCAGCGGGCGCCCGGCTCGGGCACCATCGAGATGGCGGAACAGGGGCACTGCTCGAAGCAGACCGCGCAGCCCGTGCAGCGGGCGTAGTCGAACTCGTAGCGGAGGCCCTCGCCGAGCTTGATCACGGCGGTCTCCGGGCAGGCCGCGTAGCAGCCGTCGCATTCGAAGCACGTGCCGCAGGAGAGGCACCGCTTCGCCTCGTGGACGGCCGCGGCCTCGGTGAGCCCCGCCACGACCTCCTCGAACGACTCGCGGCGCTCGGCCAGAGCGGCGTGTGACTGCGACGCCTGCGGCACGCCGGCGTAGAACCACGGCCGCAGCGTGTCGAACGTCGCGATCGGCGGATGCGGGGCGGCCTCCGCGCGCACGCCGCGCAGGTACTGGTCGATGAAGCCCGCGGCCTGCCGTCCATGCCCCACCGCAACGGTGACGCTCCGTTCGGCCGGGACCATGTCGCCGCCGGCAAACAGGCCGTGGCGGCCCGTCATCATGCGATCGTCCACCGTCACGGTGCCATCGGCGCCGCGCGCGACCCCCTCGACGCGCTCGAGGAAGCCGGTGTCGGCATCCTGGCCGAGGGCCAGGATCAGGTCGTCAGCCTCGATCGTCTCGGTGCGGCCGGTGCCGCGTGGCTTGCCGGCCTCGTCGAGCTCCATCACCTCGACCTCGATGCGTGCGCCATCGATGCCCGTGATGGCTCGCAGCCAGTGAACCTGCACGCCCTCTTCGATCGCCTCGGCGGCTTCGAAGTCATGGGCGGGCATGTGGGCGCGGTCGCGCCGGTAGATGATGAGTGGATCGTGGCCGAGCCTGAGCGCCGTGCGTGCGGCGTCCATCGCCGTGTTGCCGCCGCCGTACACCGCCACGCGCCGTCCGAGCGTGGGCGGGCGTCCGGCCTCGACGTCCCGGAGGAACGACACGGCATCGAGCATCCGGCCCGCATCGCGCGCCGGGATCGCCGTGCGCTTCGAGAGGTGCGCGCCGACGGCCACGAACACGGCGTCGAACGCCCCGTCGCGCCACTCGCGCTCGAGGTCCTCGACGAGGTGATTGCACTCGAAGGTCACGCCGGCGTCGGCCAGCCGCGCGGTCTCGGCGTCGAGGATCGCACGCGGCAGCCGGTAGGCCGGGATGCCGAAGTGCATCATGCCGCCCGCGACCGGCCCCGCGTCGCGCACGACGACCGTGTGGCCGAGGCGCCGCAGGTGGTGCGCCGCCGACAGGCCGCTCGGACCGGCGCCGACGACGAGGATGCGGCGTCCCGAGGGGGGCGCGCCGGCCGGCAGCGGCCAGCGCTGCTCGATCGCGAGGTCGCCGAGGAAGCGTTCGACGGCGTGGATGCTCACGGTACCGTCGAGCTGCTCACGATTACAGGACGACTCGCACGGGTGATAGCAGACGCGGCCGTGGACCGCGGGCAGGGGGTTGGCCTGGACGATGGTGTCCCAGGCGTCGCGGTGACGGCCGGCCTGGGCGAACGCGAGCCACGTCTGCACCGACTCGCCCGCGGGGCAGGCGTGGGTACATGGCGGGCGCAGGTCGAAATAGATGGGCCGCCGCAGGCGCTGGGGACCGTGCGCAGGCTTGATCGTGAGATCGGGCGGCGTCGTGAGATCGCGCAATCGTTCGGACATCGACAAAGTCCTCTCACAGACGACGTTTTGGGGATCGTATCACGCACGCGACGCGGGCCGAGAGGCACGGCGAAAGGGAACCGGGTCACCGACAAACACGAAGCACACGAAGGCCACGAAGACGCCACGGAAACGTGATGGATCCTCCTGCGTCGCTGATAGGATCATCCCGATGGCCATCGCCGCCGCCACGCCGACGATCACCGCCCTCCATCCCCCTCGCGTCGTCGAGGGGGGACGGCTGTGGTTGCGGGGCGAGCACTTTCCCACCCCATCCACCACCGAGAGCGAAGTGACGATCGACGGCGCGCCCGCGCACGTCTCGTTTGCCGCCGCCGATCGTCTGGCCGTGATCGTGCCGCGCGAAGTGGAAGGCGGGCTCGTGCCCGTGAAGGTGGTGTGGGCGCCGGGCGCCACGCTGTTCGTGTCGATGGGGCTCACCGTGGCGGCCGGCGTGCATCAGGTGGACAGCCCCGCCTTCGATGCGGCCGGCCACCTCTATGTGACGTACAGCGGCGCGCGCGGGCAGGAGGCCCCCGTGTCGATCTTTCGTGTCGCGCCCAACGGCGGCGCGCGCGAACCGTTCGCCACCGGCATCGTGAATGCGACGAGCCTCGCGTGCGGCCCTGATGGACATCTGTACGTCTCGAGCCGCTTCGAGGGCCGCGTGTACCGCGTCTTCGAGGACGGCCGGTCAGAGGTCTTCGCCTCGGAGCTGGGCACGGCCTGCGGCCTGACGTTTGCGCCCGATGGCAGCCTGTTCGTCGGCGATCGCACCGGCACGATCTTCCAGGTGCATTCCGACGGCCGCGCGGACCGCTTCGCGGCCCTGCCGTCGAGCATCGCCGCGTTCCATCTGGCGATGGGGCCGGACGACGCGATCTACGCCACCGTGCCGACGCTGGCGACCTACGACTACATCTACCGGATCGACGCCGACGGGAAGGTCGAGGTCATCGACGCCACGTTCGGGCGTCCGCAGGGCCTGGCGTTCGATGCCCAGGGCCGGCTCCATGTGGCCGAGGCCCTCGCGGGCGAGAGCGGGATCTACCGGCTCCCGGCGTCGGGCCCGCGCGAGCTCGTCGTCTCCGGGCCGCGCCTGGTGGGGGTCGCCTTCGCCCCCGACGGGTCGATGGCGGTCGCCGCGCCGGAGACCGTGTATCGCTTCACGGCCTGAGCGGACGCTCTCAGCGCTCGGCTTTCGGCTTCCAGCTCCCGGCTCGATGTAGGATGCGCCGTGGCCAAGACCCTCGCCCTGATCGCGTTCGCCGCGTCCGTCTCCGTCGCCCTTGCCGCGGGCGCGCAGCCGCCCACCGGCATGCGCGACCACTGGCCGCAGTGGCGCGGACCCGGCGGGGCCGGGATCGGCGCGGCGGCGCGGTATCCCGACACGTGGTCTTCGAGCGAACGCGTCGCGTGGAAGACTGCGATCCCCGGACGTGGGCACTCGTCGCCGGTGGTGTGGGGCGACCGCGTGTACCTGACGACCGCGGTCGAGGGCGCGCATCTGCCGGGGCGGACGGCGCCCGACCATCTCGGATTCGACTTCAGGCCCGGCTACCTGCATCCGGACAGCGTCGGTGTCGACTATCGTCACGCGCTGAAGGTGCTCGCGCTCGACGCCGCGACCGGCGCCCTCGTGTGGGAGCGCACCGTCTACGACGGCCCCATGCACGACAACCGCCACCGGTCGAACACGTACGCCTCGGCGAGCGTCGTGACCGATGGGGCGATGGTGTACGCGTCGTTCGAGTCCGAGGGCTTCTTCGCCTTCGACGTCGAGGGGCGCCTGCAGTGGCAGGTCTCGTTCGGCGGGATGGCGAAGGCGGGCCTCGGGCCCGGCACGTCGCCGATCCTCTACGGCAACCTCGTCATCCTGCAGGGCGACCTGGAGATGGGGAGCGGCTCCTTCATCGTGGGGCTGGACCGCAAGACGGGCGCCGAGGTGTGGAAGGCCGAGCGGGAGAATCGCCGCAGCTGGGCGACGCCGCTCCTGGTCGAGACGCCGGAGCGCACCGAACTGCTGGCGGCCGGTGCGGAAGCGGTGATCGCGTACGACCCGGCGACCGGGCGCGAACTCTATCGCACCGACGGGACGCGCAGCCATCCGATCCCGAGCTTCGTCGCGGGACACGGGCTGGTGTTCGCTACGGCGGGGAGTTCCGCGAAGGTCGTGCTGGCGATCCGGCCCGGTGTGGACGGCGAGATCGACGGCTCGCGCGTGGCCTGGCGCTACAACAAGGGGACCGCGTATGTCGCCTCGCCGATCCTGTATGGCGACTACCTCTACCTGTTGAGCGACGCGGGGATCGTGACGTGCCTCGACGCGAAGACCGGGCGCCTCGTCTACGAAGGCGGCCGCGTCCCGGTCCCCGCGACCTTCCGTGCCTCACCGGTCGCGTTCGGTGACACGATCCTGCTGACGAGCGATGACGGCGACACCTTCGTCATGCGCGCCGGCCCGGTGCACGAGATCCTCCGGACCAACAGCCTCGACGAACCCGTCTGGGCGTCGCCGGCACTCGCCAACGGCATGGTGTTCATCCGAGGCGCGCAGCACCTCTTCGCGATTCGCTGATACGCGGCACTGGGAGGCCCCCCTGAGGCACCCCGGCACTTCGGCACCTCGGTACCCCGGCACCCAATCCCCGACCGGCACTTGAATTGCCGTCGCTCCGGCCTCCGGGAGGGCGCGCTCGCAACCTGCGCCTCCGTGCGCGAGCGCTTTCATACTGGCGCCCATCGCGCCGCGCCTACCCGGCCCCCCTGCGGCTGGGCCTACGGCGCCGGCGCTCGAAAGCGCCCGCTCCCTGCGGCGCACGTTGCGTACTGACGCCCATCGCGCGCCTCCCAAGTCGGCCTCCGCGACGCCAACTCAAGTGCCGCTCGGGCCGAAAGCACCCCGGCACCACGGGCACCTTGGGCACCCCGAGCACCCTCTACTCAGCGTCGATCTTCGCGATCGTGAACCCCGTGAACCCGTAGATCATCGAGATGATCGGGTTCAGCAGGTTGAAGAACGCGTAGGGCGCGTAGGCGAACGTCGCGACTCCGAGCGTGGTGGCCATGAAGGCGCCGCACGTGTTCCACGGCACGAGCGCGGAGGTCATCGTGCCGCCGTCCTCGAGCGCGCGCGACAGGTTCTTCGGGTGCAGCCCGCGCCGCGCGAACTCCGCGCGGAACATCCGGCCCGGCAGCACGATCGCGATGTACTGATCCGACGCGATCACGTTCATGCCGATCGCCGTGAGCACCGTCGCGGCAATCAGGCTCCCCGTGCCGCGCACGGCCGTCAGGATGCTCGCCGCAATCCGCTGCAGCATGCCCGTCGTCTCCATCACGGCGCCGAACATCATCGCCGACAGGATCAGCCACACCGTGGTGAGCATGCTGCTCATGCCGCCGCGTGACAGCAGCTCGTCGAGCGCCGCGTTGCCCGACTCGAGCACGAAGCCGTCGAAGAGCGACATCCACGTGCCCTTGACGATGCCGGCCCACGCCGGCAGGTCCGGGGACGCGGCGTAGGTCAGCACGGCCTGGGGCTGGAAGGCGGCCGCGAACACGCAGCCGACCAGCGATCCGATGAGCAGCGCCGGAAACGCCGGCATCTTCCCGACCACCAACGCAATGACGAAGGCCACCGGCAGGAGCAGGTGCAGCCCGACGTTGAAGCTGCCGGCGATGGCCGCCTGGATCTGCGCCACGCTCGAGGTGTCGGCCGGCGCCGCCGAGTTCATCCCGATAAGGGCGAAGAGGACGATGGCGATGAGGATGCTGGGCGTCGTGGTCCACGCCATGTGGCGGATGTGCGTGAAGAGCTCGGTGCCCGCCATCGCCGGCGCGAGGTTCGTCGTGTCGGAGAGCGGCGACATCTTGTCGCCGAAGTAGGCGCCCGAGATCACCGCCCCCGCCGCGAGGCCCGGATTCAGGTCCTGCGCCACGCCGATCCCGATGAGCGCCACGCCCACGGTGCCCGCCGTCGTCCACGAACTGCCGGTGGAGATGGAGACCAGCGCGCAGATGATGCACGCGCTCGGGTAGAAGACCGCCGGGCTGATGAGCGACAACCCGTAGTAGATCATCGTCGGCACGATGCCCGCCAGAATCCACGACCCGATCAGCGCCCCGACCGTCAGCAGGATGATCACGGCCCCGAGCGACAGCGAGATGCCGTGGACGATGCCCTCCTGCAGCGCCTTCCACGGGTGGCCGTGCATGACGCCGACGAGGATGCCGGTGGCGGCCGCCAGGATCAGCGCGATCTGATTGGGGCCGCCCGACGACCCGTCGCCGAACAGGACGACGGAGGAGGCCAGCAGGGCCACCAGCACGGTGACCGGGATGAACGAGATCGCAAGTGAGGGCTGACGGCCGGGGGATGCGGTCATGGATGCTCCAGCAGGCGGGGCGATGATACCCCAAAGGTGCCCCCCGGAGCGGCCGGAGAGTACAATAGGCGTTTGGGATCCACGGCCGGATCCCCGCAGTGAGCCATGCCGCACGATGTGATCGCCGTCCGCGGAGCCCGCGTCCACAATCTCAAGAACATTGACGTGGACATCCCCCGGGACCAGCTCGTGGTCATCACGGGGCTCTCCGGCTCGGGCAAGTCCTCGCTCGCCTTCGATACCCTCTACGCCGAGGGCCAGCGCCGCTACGTCGAATCGCTGTCGGCCTACGCCCGCCAGTTCCTCGAGCAGATGGAGAAGCCCGACGTCGACCTGATCGACGGGCTGTCGCCGGCCATCTCCATCGAGCAGAAGACCACCGGCTCGAACCCGCGCTCCACCGTCGGCACGGTCACCGAGATCTACGACTACCTGCGCCTCCTCTTCGCCAACATCGGCATCCCCCACTGCCCGCAGTGCGGCATCGAAATCACCTCCCAGACACTCGACCGCATCGTCGACCTCGTGATGACGTATCCGCAGGACACGCGCATCAACGTGCTCGCGCCCATCGTCCGGGGGCGGAAGGGCGAGTTCAAGAAGGAGCTGCTCGCGCTCCGCACCAGGGGCTTCACGAAGGTGCGGGTGGATGGCCAGTTCCGCTCGCTCGAGGACACCATCGCGCTCGACCGCCGGCGCAACCACTCGATCGAGGTCGTGATCGACCGGCTGATCGTCCGCTCCGGCATCGAGCGGCGGCTGGCCGAGTCCGTCGAGGTCGCCCTCGGGCTGGCCGACGATGTGGTGGTGATCAATTCGCTGGATGCGGGGGATCGCCTGTTCTCGCGGAAGCTGGCGTGCGTCGTGTGCGGCATCAGCGTGCCCGAGATGTCGCCACGGGCCTTCTCGTTCAACTCGCCGCACGGCGCCTGCGCCTCGTGCCAGGGCCTGGGCGCGAGCTGGGACTTCGACCCGCGGCGCATCGTCCCCGACGACGCGCGGTCGCTGGCCGACGGCGCGATCGCGCCGTGGTGGAAGGGCGACCGGAAGCTGGCGCGCGAAGCGGTGCAGGCCGTCTGCGCCCACTTCGGCATCGAGCCCGATGTGGCCTTCGGCAAGCTCCCGAAGAAGCACCGCGACCTGATCCTCTACGGCCCCGGCGCGAAGGCGGCCGAGGCGCCCGCGGAGGCCCCGGCCAAGGGCCGCAAGAAGAAGGCGAAGGCGGCGGACACCGAGCCCTTCGGGCGCGACTTCGAAGGCGTGATCCCCAACCTGCGCCGGCGCTTCGACGAGGGGTCGTGGACGCGGCAGGAGGAACTGGAGCCGTATCGCGCCCTCCGTGAGTGCCCCACGTGCCACGGCCACCGCCTCAGGCCCGAGAGCCTGGCGGTGCGGGTCAAGGGCCGCACGATCGCCGACTGCGTGAACATGCCGATCGCCGCGGCGGTCGAGGCGTTCGATGCGCTCGAGCTGAAAGACCGCGAGGTGATCATCGCCACGCGCATCCTCCGCGAGATCCGCGACCGCCTCCACTTCCTGCACGACGTCGGCGTGGGCTACCTCACGCTGGCGCGCGGCGCGACGACGCTGTCGGGCGGGGAGGGGCAGCGGATCCGCCTGGCGACGCAGATCGGGTCGAACCTCACGGGCGTGCTCTACGTGCTCGACGAGCCGTCGATCGGGCTGCACCAGCGCGACAACCGCAAGCTGCTCGCCACGCTCGCGCGCCTGCGCGATCTCGGCAACACGGTGGTGGTCGTCGAGCACGACGAGGAGACGATCCGCACGGCGGACTACGTGATCGACCTCGGCCCCGGCGCCGGTGACCTCGGCGGCTCGGTGATCTTCCAGGGGACCCCCGATGCGCTGATGGCGGACGGGCACGGGTCGCTCACCGGCGCGTACCTGAGCGGCGATCGCAAGGTCGAGACGCCGGCCGTGCGCCGCACCGCGCAGAAGGGCGAGATCGTCATTCGCGGCGCGCGGGAGCACAACCTGAAGGGCGTGGACGTGCGCATCCCGCTCGGCCTGTTCGTCGCCGTCACGGGGGTGAGCGGATCGGGCAAGAGCACGCTGGTCAACGAGATCCTGTACAAGGCGCTGGCGAAGCAGATCTACCGCGCCGGCGACGAGCCCGGCGCGCACGATCGCATCGACGGCACCGAGCTCATCGACAAGGTGATCGAGATCGATCAGTCGCCGATCGGCCGGACGCCCCGGTCGAATCCCGCGACCTACACGGGGCTCTTCACCTTCATTCGCGAGCTGTTTGCGATGGTGCCCGAGGCCAAGGCGCGCGGCTACAAGCCGGGCCGGTTCTCGTTCAACGTCAAGGGCGGCCGCTGCGAGGCGTGCCAGGGCGACGGCGTCATCGCCATCGAGATGCACTTCCTGCCCGATGTCTTCGTCACGTGCGAGCAGTGCAAGGGACGCCGCTACAACCGCGAGACGCTCGACATCAAGTACCGCGGCAAGTCCATCGCCGAAGTGCTCGACCTCACCGTCGACCAGGCGCTGCCGCTGCTCGAGAACTTCCCGCCGATCGCCAACAAGCTGCGGACGCTCCAGAGTGTCGGCCTCGGCTACATCGAGCTCGGCCAGTCGGCCACGACGCTCAGCGGCGGCGAGGCGCAGCGCGTGAAGCTGTCGCTCGAATTGTCCAAGCGCGATACCGGGCGCACTCTGTATATCCTCGACGAACCGACCACCGGCCTGCACTTCGAGGATGTGCGCAAGCTGCTCGAGGTGCTTCACCGCCTGGTCGAGACCGGCAACACGGTGCTGGTGATCGAGCACAATCTCGAAGTCATCAAGACCGCCGACTGGGTGCTCGACCTCGGCCCCGATGGCGGCGCCGGCGGCGGCCGGCTGGTGGCCGAGGGTCCGCCCGAGGCGATCGTGAAGGTGGCCGAGAGCTACACCGGCCAGTACCTCGCGCGCCACCTGCCGCGCAGTTCAGCGACCAAGAAGCGGGCCTAGCGCCGGACACCTCCAGGTTCGTCCGCTACCGCGGCTCGCGCAGCGTAACTCCGTGCCGAAGTCCCCCTCCATGTCTACCCTTGCGATTCCGGCTCTCCGCACGCCGGAGAGCCAGTAACAGCGGGCTTTTCGCCCGATATTTGTGGACATCTGAATGTAACGCGTGGTGTCCACGACCCTGTCCGGGATTCCGGGATAAGCCTGATTCCATTGGCTTTTGGACGCGTCCCGACTTCTTCGATCACACGCACCCCGGCGCACCTGTTTTCCCAGGCGTCGTTAAGTGTCTGTTCCCACGTCGTTATTCGG